>NZ_JACTVA010000045.1 GCF_014490485.1 Teichococcus aerophilus
CACCGACGCCGCGACGCAGCAGCGCCCGCCCCGCCGGGACGGCCGCCCCAACCGCGGCCCCCGAGACGGCAACCGGGACGGCAACCGCGCCCCCCGCCCGCAAGAGGGCCAGCCCGCCGAGGCACGCGACGCGACCCCCCGCCCGCCCCGCGAAGGCCGCCCCGAGTTCCGCCAGGGCGACCGCCCGCGTGGTCCGCGGGATGGCAACCGGGACGACCGCAATCGCGGCACGCGCGATGACCGCCCGCGTGGCGGCAACCGCGACCGCGACCAGCGCGGCGGCGGCAACGAGGGCCGGACCTACAGCTTCGATGCGCCGAAGCCTGCCAAGGCCGACCCGGACAGCCCCTTCGCGGTGCTGGCCAAGCTGAAGCTCGGCAAGGGCTGAGGCTTCTCCGGCGTGGCGGAAACCGAGGACCGTGACTGGCAGCGGTTGGACAAGTGGCTGTGGTGCGCCCGGGTGGCCAAGACCCGGGCGGAGTGCAGCCGCTTCGTCGAACGCGGCAGCATCCGCCTCAACCGCCAACCGGTGGATAAGCCGCACGCCAAGCTGCGCCCGGGCGATATCCTGACCCTGGCCTTCGGCCGCGCGGAAACCGGGGTGGTGCGCGTCTGGCGGGTGGTCGCCCTGGCCGAGCGGCGCGGGCCGGCCCCCGAGGCGCGGACACTGTATGAGGAAGTGAGCTAGAGCATACCCGGGTCAGGCGGAATGGCCTGGCCCGGTGAAGACGCTCGCAAGACCAGGCAGCCAGGGCTGGCAGGCGAGCCCATGCCAACCCTACGGACTCTCCCCCCATCGCGGCCGGGGCTATCGTGTTGTCGCGGATGGCCCGTGCTCGCCTCGTCCTTGCCGCGCGCCAGCAGATACCCTACCTGGGTATGGTATGTCCCATCTCAGCTCCTCCCAACAGAAGCAGGATCTGCTCAACCGCGTGCGGCGCATCGCCGGGCAGATCGAGGCCGTCGAACGCGCGCTGGCGGATGACGCCCCCTGCGCCGTCACTCTGCAACGCGTGGCAGCCGTGCGCGGGGCCATCAACGGCCTGATGGATGAGATCGTGGAGGAACACCTGCACGACCACGTCGCCCGCCCTGGCCTGACCGACGCGGAACGTGCCGCCGGGGCCGAGGAACTCGCTGTCGTCATTCGCCGCTATTCCAAATAGGTCCACCATGACCCAGCAAGCCGCCCATGCGCACGACCACGTCTTCCTCGGCCACGCCCATGACGAGAATGCGCGGCGTACCCGCTGGGTCGTCGCGCTGACGGCCGTGACCATGGTGGCGGAGATCGTCGCCGGCTCGGTCTTTGGCTCGATGGCGCTGCTGGCGGATGGCTTCCACATGGCCACCCATGCCGGTGCCCTGGCGGTGGCCGCCGGCGCCTATGCCTTCGCCCGCCGCCATGCGCATGACCGCCGCTTCAGCTTCGGCACAGGCAAGGTGGGAGATCTGGCGGGCTTCGCCTCGGCCATGGTGCTTGGCCTGGTGGCGCTAGGAATTGCCTTGGAATCCGGCATGCGGCTGCTGGAGCCACGCGAGGTCGCCTTCGGCCAGGCGACGCTGGTGGCCGTGCTGGGGCTGGCGGTGAACCTGGTCAGCGCCCTGATGCTATCCGGTGGCCACCACCACCATCATGGCCCGGGCGAAGATCACCACCATGCCCATGCCCATGGCACGGACAACAACCTGCGGTCCGCCTACCTCCATGTGCTGGCGGATGCGCTGACCTCGGTCCTGGCCATCGTGGCGCTGCTGGCCGGCCGCTATCTGGGCTGGGTGTGGCTGGACCCGCTGATGGGCGTGGTTGGCGCGGTGGTCATCGCCCGCTGGTCCTGGTCCCTCATGCGGCAGACCGCCGCCGTGCTGCTGGACACGTCCAACCCCGCCCTGGAAGCCGAGATGCGCGAGCATGTGGAAGGTCCGGGCGATGCCCTGATCATCGACCTGCATGTCTGGCGGGTCGGGCCGGAAGCCCATGCCGCCATTGTCAGCGTCACGGGCACGCCGGATGCCGGCACCATCCGCGCCCGTCTGGCGCCCGTTCACGAACTGGCGCATCTGACAGTGGAATGCCAACCGGCTTCATGAATGGTCTGAGGTTGTACTCTGAAGGCTGGGAAGTGATCACCCGCGCCTCTTCCCCGCGCGTTTCGCGTCAGGGCGGATCGACATGCAGCCGCGGGCAGAAAGGCTGGGGAAAGAATTCCCCAGGCCCCTTCTTTTTTTCTCCGAGTCTTTTGGGTGTGAATACCGGGGGGGCGTCGGCCATTCCGGGCCAGGCCGGAGTACGCCGAAGGTGCGTGACCGCCGGAGGCCGATCATTCAGCCCGGATGGCTCACGTCCTTGCTCATGGCCGCACCCGCCAGTCTGAAGCCCCACGCCAACTGACAGAAAAAGATGGGGTTCCAGGGGAACTCTTTCCCCTGACCTTTTCTCCCCCGCCGAATGTCGATCGGCCCCAGGGTTATGGGCTTCAGGCCGCAAAACCCCTACCTCTCCTCCCGCTCCTCGCCCGGTGAGAAGCGCATCGCCGCCGGCATCAGCACGCGCCGGCCTTTGGCGGGCAGGGCGTTCACCGGCATGGCGCCGAACATTTCCTTGCGGGCTTCCACGATGGCCACGCCGGCGAAGCGCGGGGCCAGGGCGCGCCCGGCGCGTTCCCAGATGCCGGCGCCGCGCAGCAGCAGCCGGGTGCGGAAGGGCGGCACGAAGAGCGCCACCCGACGGCGCTCCACCGTGAACATGGTGCGCTCCAGCAGGCGGGAGAGCTGGCCGGGGGAATAGGGGCGGCCCTGGCCGAAGGGGGTGGTATCCAGGTGGGCCCAGACGCCGCGCCTGTTGGGCACCACCACCAGCAGGCGGCCATCCTCCTTCAGCACGCGCCACACCTCGCGCAGCAGGCGGCGGCCGTTCTCAGCGGTCTCCAGCCCATGCACCAGCAGCACGTTGTCGAAGGAGAAGTCCGGGAAGGGCAGTTCCGTCTCCTCCACCAGCGTGGCCAGGTTGGGCTCGCCGCGCGGCCAGGGCAGCACGCCGGCCTCGGCGGTGCCGGCGGCCAGGGTGCGTTCGGCATGGTCCCGCCACAGGCGCAGGTAGGGGTTGGCATGGCCCAGACCCAGCACCTGCCGCCCGGTCAGGTCCGGCCACATTTCCTGCAGCCGCGCGCGCAACAGCCGCGCCGCCACCCGGCCGGTGGGCGATGCGTAAAAATCCCGGTGGGGGAATTCCCGTTGGGAATGTTCCCGGTGCTGGACCTCCCGCCGATGGGACTCGGGGGGGGCGTGGACCTCCGCGCGCATGCACCCGATATAGGGAGGGAAGCGTGACCTGACACGTCCTTCCTGCGGGACGATGAAGAAGAGGACGATGCGATGACCGTGACGGTCCAGGCAGTGCCCTGCCTTTCCGACAACTACGCCTGGCTTCTGCGGGATACCGCCACCGGCACCGTGGCCATCTGCGACCCGGGCGAGGCCACGCCGATCATCGCCGCACTGGACGCCGCCGGTGGCCGCTGCGACCTGATCATCCTCACCCACCACCATGGGGACCATGTGAACGGCGTGGATGAGGTGCGGGCCAAGTACGGCGCCAAGGTCATCGGCGCGCAGGCGGATGTGCACCGGCTGCCGGCGCTGGACCAATCCGTCATCCCCGGCGACACCATCAAGGTGGGGGAGACGGAGGCGCAGGTCATCGACAGCCCCGGCCATACGCTGGGCCACGTGGCCTACCACTTCGCCGATGGCGACGTGCTGCTGTGCGGCGATACCCTGTTCTCGCTGGGCTGCGGCCGGTTGCTGGAGGGCACGGCGGCCGACATGTTCAAGGCGCTTTCCCTGCTGAAGCCGCTGCCGCCAGAGACCCTGGTCTGCGCCGGGCATGAATACACCGAGAGCAATGCCCGCTTCGCCGTGACGGTGGAGCCGGAGAACGAGGCTTTGCGCCGCAAGGCCGAGGCCGTCGCCGCCGCCCGTGCCGCCGGCCAGCCTACCCTGCCGGTGACGCTGGGCGAGGAGATGCAGACCAACCCGTTCCTGCGCGCGGCGACGGTGGAGCGCCTGGCCGAGATCCGCAGCGCCAAGGACAATTTCCGTGGCTGAGCCCCTCAGCCAGCCGACGCTGCGGCTGTTCTATTCCTCCGGCAGCCCCTTCGTGCGGAAGGTCATGATCTGCGCCATCCTGCGCGGGCTGGACAAGCGGCTGGAGCTGCTCACCACCAACCCGCATGTCAGCCCGCCGGAGCTGCTGGCGCAGAACCCGCTCTCCAAGGTGCCGTGCCTGGTGCCATCGGACGATCTGCCGATCTTCGACAGCCGGGTGATCTGCGAGTACCTGGACAATCTCGGCACCGCCTCCCCCCTCTTCCCGGATCCGGGGCCGGAGCGGACAGGCTCCCTGGTGCTGCAGGCGTTGGGGGACGGCATCATGGATGCGGCCGTGGCCCGCCGCATCCAACAGCCCTGGCCGCGGGACGAGGGCCGCCAGGCCTTCGACGCCCGGCAGAAAGCCGCCATCGACCGCTCGCTGGACTGGCTGGAGCAGTACCCGCCGGGGCCGTTGCGCGACATCGGCAGCATCGCCGTCGCCTGCGCGCTGGGATACCTGGATTTCCGCTTCGGCGCGGAGCCCTGGCGCGACAGCCGGCCCAGCTTGGCGGCATGGTTCACCAAGGCCGCCAGCCATCCCGCCATGGCGGAGACGGTGCCGGCGTGATTCCGCCGGACCTGCGGGACCCTGCCTTGCCGGCGGCGGCGGTGATCGCGGCGCTGGGCCTCGCCCCGCACCCGGAGGGCGGCCACTACCGCGAGATCTGGCGGGACACACCCGCTGGCGGCGGCCGTGGCAGCGGCACCGCCATCTACTTCCTACTGGCAGCCGGTGAGAGCAGCCACTGGCACCGGGTGGACGCTACGGAATGCTGGCACTGGTATGCCGGCGGCCCGCTGGCGCTCTCCATCTCGGATGGCCAGGGCGTCGAGGAGAAACTTGTGGGGCCGGATCTGTCCGCCGGCCAGCAGCCCTTCGGCCTTGTGCCACAGGGTTGGTGGCAGGCGGCGCGGCCGCTGGCGGGCTGGACGCTGGTGGGCTGCACCGTCAGCCCGGCCTTCGACTTCGCCGGGTTCGAGCTGGCGCCGCCCAGTTGGCAACCCGCGCCATGAGCGACAGCCAGGCCTGGGATGCCCGCTACGACGCCCAGCCCTGGATGTTCGGGCAGGCGCCCAACCGCTACCTGGAAAGCCTTGCGGCCCGCCTGCCGGCGCGGGGCGAAGCCCTGGCGCTGGGCGATGGGGAGGGCCGCAACGGACTATTCCTGGCGCGCCATGGCCTGGCGGTGACGGCGGTGGACTGGTCCGCCACCGGCATGGCGCGCGCTTCCGCCTGGGCGGCGGCGGAGGGGGTGGCGCTGCGCACCGAGACTGCCGACCTGACGCAATGGTCCTGGCCGGAAGCGCGGTTCGACGTCATCGCCTGGATCTTCCTGCACCTGCCGCCGGAGGACCGTGAAGCGGTGGTGGCAGGCGCGCTGCGCGCCCTGGCGCCCGGCGGCCTGCTGGTGCTGGAGTGTTTCTCGCCCGCCCAGCAGGGCCGCCGCAGCGGCGGGCCGCGCGATCCCGCGCTGCTGTGGACGCGCGAGCTGGCGGACAGCGCCTTCGCGACGCTGGATGTCCTGGAATGTCTGGAGGGCTGCGTGCATCTCGATGAAGGCCCCAAGCACCAGGGACCCGCCGAGGTCGTACGCGGGGCATGGCGCAAGCCCGGCTGACGCCACCACCCGCACGCAGAAAAGGCCGGGAAATTCATTCCCCGGCCTCGCTGCTTCCCCGGGCTTCATGCTTCCCTGGCCTTAGCGCCCGGTGAACCCCACCTTGGCATTCTCACCCGAATGGGCCGGCTTGCCGGTGGCCAGCGCCTTGGCGTAGCCGAAGGCAAAGGTCAGGTTGGACGAGATGGCGTCCCAGTACTCCGCCTGCTCGATCTGCACCGCGATCAGCGCGATGCCATCGCCTTCCGGGCCTTCCGGCAGCCAGGTGCGCAGGTCCTCGGTCCAGAGTTCCTTGTTCTTCGCCTTGTCCCGCACCACCCGCGCAGTGCCGGAGACGGAAACGAAGTCCTGCCCCTTGGGGTCGGAGTAGCCCAGCAGCACGTGCCGGTCGCTTTCCAGCTCGGCAATCTTCGGGCTGTCGTCGCGGGTGAAGAACCAGAGCGTCTTGCCGTCCGCATCGGGCTTCTGCGCCCGCATCGGCCGGCCATGCAGGTGGCCATTGGAATCCGTCGTCACCATCATGGCGACCTGGATGTCCTGGATCATCTCGCGCACCTTGATGCGCATCTCATCCTCGTTGCGCGGCGGCTCGGCATTGGCCATGGCGATGTCTCCCTGCTGTGTCAGGGAAGGAACGGCCCGCCCGTCATCCGGTTGCGCCTGCGCTCCCTGGCCGCCCGGCAGCGTGAACCATGCCCCTGAAAGCCACGGGAGGTATTTCAGACCTATGCTCGAGCCGATGTCGTCCGCGCTCGGCCGATCCGGTCCGCAACGATCAAACCCTGGAGCATGATGCGGTCACTATCGTGCACGCAGCCTGCTCTCAGCCTCTATCTGATCGCGTCATTCAGGCCTTTCGGTGCCTCCACCTCAGGCCATCACGCCTAGGTGGCCGGGCTGCCCTCGACCGTCTCGCTGCCCTTGCGCCAGCGGTGGGTGGAGCTGCCGAAGGCCACCATCTCGCCCGCCGCGTTGAACACCTCGGTACGGACGAAATAGATATTGCGGCCGTGCGAGACCATCTTCGCCTCCGCCACCACCCGCCCCGCCGGCACCTGGCCGGTGAAGCGGCAATCCAGGTCGATCGTCACCGCCTTGCGGGTGTTGCCGGGCACGCTGCACCACAGGCCGCACATGCCCGCCGCCTGGTCGATGATCGACAGGATGGCGCCGCCATGGACGATGTTGCTGCGGTTCATGTGGTCCGGCCCCGCCAGCATCACCATGCGGGCAAAGCCTTCGCGCCACTCATCCACCTCCATGCCCAGCAGGCGGTGGTAGGGCGCGGAATGCTTCACGGGATTCGGGTCGCTGGACATGACATTTGGGTGCCCGGCGTGGAGGCTGCCGTCAAGAGCCCTCGGCCCGGCGGGGATGCTCCAGGCAATGCGCCAACGCCTCCGCCAGCCCCAGCGTCGGGGCCGGTCCCGGTGGCGGGGCAGGCTGTCGGCGCCCGGGCTGGGCCGCGACTTGCAGCAGGCATTCCAGGCTGTCCAGCACCGGCACGGCCACCAGCGGCTGCAACCGGGGCACCAGCCCGGCCAGCCCGGCGCCACCCAGCACCACCACCCCGGCACCCTGCGCCACCGCCTGGGCCGCGGCATCGGCCAGCAGGCCCAGGGCGCGCTCCGGCTCCCGCGCGATCATGTCACCGGTGGGGGTGACGGCGTGGACCCGTACGCGGTCCCGGCCCAGGCCGCGCAGCAGGCAGAACTCCTCCAGCATCGGCACCCAGGCGGTGCCGCCGGTCAGCAGCGCCACGCGCGGCGCCATCTCCAGCGCCAGGTCCAGGCTGGCATCGGCCATGCCGGTGACGGGAACGGCCGAGATCTCCCGCGCGGCCGCCAGGCCGGGGTCGCCGAAGCAGGCGATGGCCACGGCATCCACCTGTCCCTGGTGCTGCGCCACCGCCTCCAGCACCGCATGGCCGGCGATGGCCGCGGCGGCGCGACTGGCGATGTAGCGGGCGCCGAAGCGCGCCGTCGCCGCCACCAGGGTCACGGCCGGCAGGCCCAGGCGCGGCAGGGCCGTGTCTGCCAATGCGGCCATGCGGGCGGTCATGGCCGTATCGGTATTGCCGTTCAGCAGCAGGATTCGCATCGGTCTTCCTCTGGCGCACGCAAGCTCTGGGGCAGGCAAGCTCTGCGGCACGCAGGCGGCAGAGTGTCACGGACCCGCCTGCCGGTCATGCCCAGGCTGGGCGGACGTGGCGGCCTGAATGCCTTACCGGCCGGGCGTACCGAATGCCCTCGGCAACATCGCCCGTTCCAGACACAATAGCGCGCGCTCCATAGCATCTCGGGTATCTGGTCTATAAGACTTGAGAAAAAGATGGCCAAAGCGAACCAAATCAACAGGCCAAATCTGTAACGCTGACCGGCTTTTACGCTCCGATACATCGCCATGTAAATCGAAGCGTACCGGCGCCCCTGGGAGAGATTGATCCATGAGCCTCAAGCGACAGGCCGCGAACTTGCTGGAGCGTATGTCCGGCAACCTGATCATCCCCGCCCACGAGCTGCACCTGCTGCCCGAGCGGCTGCACCTGCGGCGCCTGTTCGATTATCTCGACATCGATTGCGTCTTCGATGTCGGCGCCAATGCCGGACAGTACGCGACGATGCTGCGCGAACAGGTCGGCTATCGTGGCCCCATCATCTCCTTCGAACCCATCCCTGAGCTCGCCGCCTCTCTGCGCGAACGCGCCGCGCAGGACCCGGATTGGCACATCGAGGCCATGGCACTGGACCGGGAAGCCGGCACGGCCACCTTCCACGTCATGCGCGAGAACGAGTTCAGCTCCCTCCGCCGCCCGGCCGGAAACCAACCGGGGACCTTCGCCGCCGCCAACGACATCGTGCGCGATATCCAGGTCGAACGCTCCACCGTCCAGGCGCAGATGCAGCGCTGGCAGACCCAGCTCGGCTTCAAGCGCCCCTTCCTGAAGATGGACACCCAGGGCAACGACCTTGCGGTGATGGAAGGCGCTGGGGACAGCCTGGCCGCGTTCGCCGGGCTGCAAACGGAGCTGGCCATCCTCCGCCTCTATGACGGCTCGGCCGATTTCGCCGCCACCCTCTCCGCCTGCCAGGACAAGGGCTTCGTCGTCAGTGCCTTCGTTCCCAACAACGAAGGCAAGTTCCCGGTCCTTGTCGAAATCGACTGCATCCTGATCAACAAGGCACTCGCACCGGCGGATGTGCAGATCGGGACCGGCGCGGCGCATTGAGGGCGGTGCTGTGGCCGGCAGGAGACGGGACTATTTGTGGGTAGAAGACAAGGCCGGGGAAGGAATTCCTCGGTCCCGTTCTTTTTTCTGCGAGTTAAGCGTCACGGCTCGGGACTGAGAGCGGACGCTTCTTGATGCATTTAATATAGGCCGCGCGGGCTGAACCGTCAGTCGCCGGAGGTCCTGGACCTCCGCGCACCCAGCCGTGTCTCAGGACCGAACCTGCCAACAGCCACGCCAACAAAACTCGAACAAAGAAAAGATGGGGTCCGGGGAATTCCTTCCCCGGCCTTCTCCCCGTGCGACAAAAAAGCGGTACCCCGCCCCCTTCAGCGCCGCAGATCGAGAATGGAGAAGGAGCGTCCGCCCCGGTCCAGCAGTTCCAGCCGCAGATGGCGGGAGGAGACCGGGACCAGATAGCCCACCTGGTTCCGCTCCGGGTCCTGGCCGTAGCGGTAGGGTTGCTCGTTGTCCCCCCAGGCTTCGGCACCCGCGTATCCCAGCCGGGTCTCGCCAATGTCGTAGAAGGTGCCGGAGGTGCGCTGGGAGCCTGTCAGCTTCTCCAGCCGCAACCCGGCGGCATCGTCGGTGATGCGGCAGCGGAACTCGGCATAGACGACGACGGCGAGGTACTTGCTGAACTGGATGGAGCGGCAGCGCCAGTCGCCCGCCATGGCGGCGGGGGCCAGCGCGGTGGCCTCGCCTTGAAGGGCGCGTTCCAACTGGTCCACGTCGGCGGGATCGCCCTCGGCACGGGCGGTGTCGATGGCCCGGAAGCGGGTGTGGGCGAACGCCTCCAGCCCCTGCCGGTCGGTGTCGGAGAGCGTGTTGGGAAAGCTGCCCTCGGCCAGGGCGGCGCCGGCCGTGAGGGTCACGGCCAGGCTTGCCATCAGGGCGGCGCGGCGAAAGGACGATCCGTTCATGCCGTCTGGTTTACCGACCTGCCGGCAGGCTGCCCAGCGGTGCCAGGCAGCCCCCGCGTTCAAGCTGCCGAGAGGGCCCAGTGGCCTGGGTCCACTTCCCGCAGCACCGCGCCCGGCGGCGGCGGCACCAGGTCGTAGGGAATGCGGCGGCGCAGTGCCTCCCGGTCCGGGTCCGGGATCGGCGCGGCGGAGATCAGCGCCTGGGTGTAGGGGTGCTGCGGATTCGCGAAAACCTGCTCCGTGCTGCCCATTTCCACGATCCGCCCGCGCAGCATCACCGCCACCCGGTGGCACAGGTGGCGCACCATGCCGAGGTCGTGGGCGATGAACAGATAGGCCATCCCCAGCTCCTCCTGCAGGTCCAGGAACAGGTTGACGATCTGCGCCTGGATGGAGACGTCCAGCGCGGTGATCGGCTCATCCGCCACGATCAGCTTCGGCCCCAGCGCGATGGCCCGCGCGATGCCGATGCGCTGCCGCTGCCCGCCGGAGAACTGGTGCGGGAAGCGGTCCATGAATTTCGGGTCCAGCCCGACCTGCCTGAACAGCGCCGCCACCTTGTCCCGCTTGTCCGACCCGCCGCTGACCAGCCCGTGCGTCTGCAACGGCTCGCCGACGCTATCGCCCACGCGCAGGCGCGGGTTGAGCGAGGAGAACGGGTCCTGGAACACCACCTGCAGCTTCTTGCGGATGGGCGAGAGCTGGCTGCTGGAAAGCTTGCCGATCTCCTGCCCCTCGAAATGCACCTGCCCCGCCGTCGGCTCCTCCAACCGCAGGATCAGCCGGCCAGTGGTGGATTTGCCGGAGCCGGATTCGCCCACCAGCCCCAGCGTCTCGCCATAGCCGATCTCGAACGAGACGCCGTCCACCGCCTTCACGGTATGCGTCGGCTTGCCGAACAGGTTCTTGCTGGTGTGGAAGTGCTTGGTCAGCCCATCCACGCGCAGCAGCGGTGCGGCCTTGGCGTTCATGCGGCTTCTCCTGCGGCAGCGGGCACCGCGCCCGTGGGGTTGGTCAGCAGTGCCTGCGGCAGGTCGTACCAGGCGGCGACGAGGTGCCCCGGCGCGGCATCCCGCGCCTGCACCAGCGGCGGCACCTCCCGGTGGCAGCGCTCGGTGGCGAAGGGGTTGCGCGGGGCGAAGGGATCGCCCGGCGGCGGGTTGGTCATGTCCGGCGGCGCGCCGGCAATCTGCTGCAGGCGCGGGCGCTTCTTGGCCTGGCCGGGGGTGTGCGTCTCGTACACCCGCCCCTCGCTATGGTCGGGCAGGGAGCGCAGCAGGCCCCAGGTATAGGCGCTGCGCGTATCGTTGAAGACAGCGCGGGAGGGCCCGCGCTCCATGATGCGGCCGCCATACATGACCTGCACGTTGTCCGCGAGGCCGGCCACCACGCCCATGTCATGCGTGATCCAGATCATCGCCATGCCCAGCTTCTTCTTCAGATCCTTCATGAGGTCGAGGATCTGCGCCTGCACCGTCACGTCGAGCGCCGTGGTCGCCTCGTCCGCGATCAGCAGCTTTGGCTCGCAGGCGACGCCGATGGCGATCATGGCGCGCTGGCGCATGCCGCCGGAGAACTGGTGCGGATACTGCGTCACCCGCTTCTGCGGCTCCGGAATCCCCACCAGATCCAGCAGCTCCACCGCCCGCGCCTTGGCGGCCTTGCGGGACATCAGGCCGTGGCTGGTAATGGCCTCGGCAATCTGCGTCTCCACCGTCAGCACGGGGTTCAGCGAAGTCATCGGGTCCTGGAAGATCACACCGATCTTCTTGCCGCGGATGTCCCGCAACTCGCCTTCCGGCATGGTCAGCAGGTCGCGCCCCTCGAAGATCACCTGGCCGCCGGCGATCCGCCCGGGCGGCTTCGGGATCAACCCCAGCATGGACAGCACATGCACGCTCTTGCCGGAGCCGCTCTCCCCCACCACGCCCAGCGTCTCGCCCGGTTCCAGGGCATAGGTCACCCCGCTCACCGCATGGACGGTGCCGCCCCCCGTATCGAAGCGAACCGTGAGGTCCTTCACCTCCAGCAATGGCATGGGCAACTCTCCGGCAAGATTTATATGAGAGTGATTCTTATTATCGTTCGCATGTGGATGGCAAGGCTATCTTGCGGGATGGTGGGAAGTCGGCCTGGAAGTGGCTTCGGTACCCCGCGCCTTAAGCCTCGCCTGAGTGTGCCGGGGAATTTGGACGTGGAGACGCGGACTACAGGCTGCGCGAGCGTGGGTGGCCGGTGTGGAAAGGCCGGGGAAGGAATTCCCCGGACCCCATCTTCTGTTTTCGAGCTTGGCATTGGCGCTGCAGGACTGAGAGCGGACGCTGCTTGATGATTTTAAATATGGGCAACAAGGGCTGAACCGTCAGTCGCCGGAGGTCCTGGGACTCTGGCGCACCCAGCCGTCTCTCAAGCTCAACCCTTCAACAGCGACAGCCCAAAAACTCGAAAAAGAAAAGAAGGGGTCCGGGGAATTCCTTCCCCGGCCTTCACTCCATCCATCAAAGCCATACGCGAAGCAACCGCTAACCCAGATAATACCGTACCGGCACCAGCGGGGCCGGCAGGTCTGTCTCGCCACTGGCGGCGCGCAGCTCGATCTCGACCATGCGGGTCATGGCGTCCAGCGGCAGGTCGTTGGGTTCCTCGCCGAAGGGTTCTTCCAACTGGTCGCCCAGGGCATCGAGTCCGAAGAAGGCGTAGGCCAACAGGGCCGCCACCAGGGGCGTGCCCAGCCCCATGGCGCTAACCATGCCGAACGGTACGAGCAGGCAGAACAGGAAGGCCGTTCGGTGCAGTAGCAGGGTGTAGGCGAAGGGCAATGGCGTGGTGACGATGCGCTCGCACGCCGCCTGCACTTCGGAGAGGCCGGTGAGCCGGGCTTCCAGGCCGCGATAGAGGATGTCGGTCAGCGCTCCGTCGCGCCAGGCGGCCACCAGCTCGGCATTCATGGCGCGCAGGATGGCGTCGGGCGGGTTGGGGCTGGTTGGCAGCGTGGCGGCGATGGCGGGCGGCAGCCAGGGCGTGGCGGCGGCCACCACGTCCCGCTTGCGCAGCCGGGCGCACAGGGCGTGGGTGTAGCCGATGCCCAGCCGCAGCAGCACCGGGCGCGGTCCCAGCAATGCGCCTGCCTCCCGCGCCAGGCCGCGCATCTCGATGATCAGGCGGCCCCATTGCTTCCGCCCTTCCCACCAGCGGTCGTAGCAGGCGTTGTTGCGGAAGCCGAGGAAGACGGAGAGCGCCAGGCCGAACAGCGCGAAGCCGCCCAGCGGGAATTCCGGCATCACATGCGGCCAGCGCCGGTCGATCAGCACCACCACGGCGCCCAGCAGCGCCACGGCGATGACGCGCGGCGCCACGATGGGCACGATGGAGCCGCGGAGGATGAACAACAGGGCCCAGGAATGCGGCAGGGAACGCAGGATCATGCAAGGCTCTTCAGGGCGTGACCGTTGCAGGCTGGATCAGCGGGAAACAGGAGGCACGCGGTCAAACAAAGTTGGAACAAGTCCGCTGCGACGATCCACGGCGGACGTGCCATGGCTGAACCGACCGGTGGCGGCGCCGCAACAAGGCAGCGGGCGACACCATGGCCGCCGCATCCGCCAACAACGGACATGTACTACCGCCCCCCGTTCAGCAACCCGGTGACGATGCCGACCGTACCCGCCACGATCACTGCGTTGAAGGCGAAGGCGATCAGCGAATGCAGGGTCGCCACGCGCCTGATGGCGGGGGAATGGGTGATCATGTCGGTCACGCCATTGGTCGTGCCCACGCTGAACGCCAGATAGAGGAAATCTGAGAAAGGCGGCGAGTCGTGGCTGCCCGGGAACTGGATGCCACCGCCGGAAAGCCAGTACTCGCGCGCGTAATCCTGCGCGAACAGCAGATGGACGTAGAGCCAGGAGAGCACCACCGTTACCACGCCCAGCAGCGTGTAGCCCGGTGTCGAGTCCGCGAGGTCCAGCCCCACCGCCACCAGCGATGCGGCGGCCGCGACCAGAGAGAGGAGCAGCACCGCCATCCGCCCCTGGTCCAGCGCCTCCGCATGGCGGCGCATGCTGGCGGAATCCGCCGGCCACATGTGGAACAGCAGCAACACGGCATGCACCAGCACGAAGGCGCACCAACCGAACATGGCGGCATGCAGCCAGGCATCGCCCACGCCCCGCGCCACCGCCCCCACCGCCAGGCCGGCCATCAGGGCCAGCAGCGTCAGCGGGCGGTAGCGCAGCGGGATGATCACGCGGACAGCGCCCGCGCGAACACCGCCGGGTCCACATTGCCGCCGCTGAGCACCACGCCCACCGTGCGCCCCTTGGCCGGCACCTTGCCCGCCAGCACCGCCGCCAGCGCCACGGCGCCACCGGGCTCGACGACGATCTTCAGCGCCTCGAACGCCAGGCGCATGGCGCGGAACACCTCCGCCTCCGTCACCACGGCGGCGCCCTTCAGGCGGGGCTGGTTGATGGCGAAGGTCATCTCGCCCGGAGCCATGGAGAGCAGCGCATCGCAAAGCTGCGCACCCTGGCCGTCATTGGCGACGCGGCTGCCGCCGGAGAGGGAGCGCGCGGTGTCGTCCCACCCCTCCGGCTCCACCGCCCAGACCTCGGTGCCGGGGGAAGCGCCATCCACCGCCAGGTTGCAGCCCGCCACCAGCCCGCCGCCACCGGTGCACACGGCGAGCGCATCGAGCGTCAGGCCAGCTTCGCGCGCATCCTCGATCAGTTCCAGCGCCAGGGTGCCCTGGCCGGCGATGACGTCCGGGTGGTCGAAGGGCGGCAGCACGACGGCGCCCCGCTCCGCCGCCAGCTGCTTCGCCAGCACTTCGCGGTCGGTGGTGGCGCGGTCGAAGAAAGTGATCTCGGCGCCCCAGCGGCGCGTGCTCTCCACCTTGATGGCGGGTGCGTTGCTGGGCATGGCGATCAGCGCCTTCACGCCTTCCGCCGCCGCCGCGCAGGCGATGGCCTGGCCGTGATTGCCGGAGGAATGCGTGACCACCCCCGCCGACCGCTGCGCCGCGTCCAGGCCCAGGACGGCGTTGGTGGCGCCGCGCAGCTTGAAGCTGCCGGTGCGCTGCAAGGGCTCCGCCTTGATCAGCAGCGTGCCGCCGGCCAGCTCGTCCAGCAGGGGGTGGCGCAGCATCGGGGTACGGACGATGCGGCCGCGCAGGCGTTCCGCGGCGGCCAGGACATCTTCATGGGTGGGAAGCGTGCTCATGCGCCGCATCCTGTGCTCCGGCCGGGGCGGCGACAAGCGGCGGCCGGCGAGTCCCAGCACCGCGCAGAGGTCATACAACCATTGCAAGCCGCCACCCCGGCTGCGTAACCTTCCCGCCAGCGACGACGGGCCATCAAGGCCCCAGGCGGCACGACCGCCCGCGCGGGAGAGGAGTAACGGACATGGAAGGCAACGGGTTCACCCGTCGCACGGCGCTGCGCGCCGGTGCGGCAGGCCTGGCGGCCAGTGCGCTGCCGCTCGTCAACGTGCATGGCCAGACCGGCGGCGGCCGCCTGGCCCTTGGCCTGTGGGACCATTGGGTCCCGGTCGGCAACGACGCGATGCGGAAGCTGGTCACCGAATGGGGCCAGAAGAACCGCGTCGACATCCAGCTCGATTTCATCACCAGCGTCGGCAACAAGAACCTGCTGACCATCGCTGCCGAGTCGCAGGCCAAGCAGGGCCATGACGTCCTCTCCTTCCCCACGTGGGAGATTCACGCCCAGTCCGAGCTCCTGGAGCCGATGGACGACGTGATGACCCGGCTGTCGCAGAAATACGGCGCCATCAACCCGATCGTCGAATATCTGGGCAAGATCGATGGCAAGTGGCGCGCCATCCCCGCCGTGTCGGGCAGCCAGAACAAGCCCTCCCTCGGGCGGATCGACCTGCTGAAGCAGCATGGCGGCATCGACGTGCAGGCGATGTACCCGGCCAGCGACAGCGCGGCCAATACCGCCGAGCAATGGAACTGGGAAACGTTCCTGAAGGCGGCGGAAGGCTGCCAGAAGGCCGGCTTCGCCTTCGGCCTGCCGCTGGGCAATTTCCCGGACGCCAATGACTGGGTCGGCAGCCTGTTCCGCAGCTTCGGCGCGGAGCTGGTGAACGCCAAGGGCGAGATCACCGCCAATTCCGACAATGTCCGCGCCGTGCTGGCCTACGCGCAGCGTCTCTGCCAGTTCCTGCCGAACGACGTGTTCTCCTGGGACGATGCCTCCAACAACCGCGCGCTGATCTCCGGCAAGTCGGCGCTGATCTTCAATCCGCCCAGCGCCTGGGCGGTGGCCAAGCGGGATGCGCCGCAGGTGGCGGAGCAGTGCTGGACCTTCCCCGCCCCCGCCGGCGCCGCCGGGCGATTCACGCCCTACCTGCCGTATTTCTGGGGCGTCTGGGGCTTCAGCCGCAACAAGGGCGCCGCCAAGGCGCTGATGGAGCATCTGAGCGAACGGGACCAAGCACAGGCCATGGTCGCGGCCAGCGGCGGCTACGACATCCCGCCCTTCACCAGCATGACGGATTTCGACACCTGGGCGAAGGAAGGCCCGCCGACCGGCGTGGTCTACAACTACCCGGTGCGGCCGCACCACAAGTCGCAGCAGTTCATCGCGGCATACCCGGCGCCGCCGGCCATCGCGGTGCAGATGTACAACCAGGGCATCCAGGCCAAGATGATCGCCCGCGTCGTGCAGAACAAGGAGCCGGTGGACCGCACCATCGCCTGGGTGACGCGGGAGCTGGAAGGCTTCCAGCGCGGCTGACGCACCCGCCCGGCGGCATGCTCCGCCGCCGGGCCTTTCCGAAGCCTGACAGGGGAGAGCTGGCATGTCCCAGGCCGTCATATCCTCCAACGTCGCACCGCCATCGGCGCGCAACAGCGCCATGCGGCGGCTGGCGCGGCGCAACTCCACCACCGCCTTCCTGCTGACCTTGCCGCTGATCCTGTTGATCCTCTGCCTCGTGGTCTATCCGTTCCTCTACGCCGTCTACCTCTCCATGCTGAACAAGCGGCAGACCCGCTTCGTCTGGCTGGACAACTTCACCTTCCTGCTGGGGCGGGAGACGTTCTGGGACGTGGTGTTCCAGTCCGTGCTCTTCGCCGTGACGGCGGTGCTGCTGAAGGCGATGATCGGCTTCATCCTGGCGCATGTGCTGCACGCCCTGCCCGCCAAGGGCCAGCGCAAGTGGCGCGGCATGCTGCTGGTGCCCTGGGTCATCCCGCCCGCTATCTCCACCCTCGCCTGGTGGTGGTTGTTCGACCCGTCCTACTCCGCCTTCAACTGGGCGCTCGCCGGCATCGGCGTGGACCCGGTGCCCTGGCTGGGCGCGACGGGCTGGGCCCGCTTCTCCGTCATCCTGGTCAATGTCTGGTACGGCTCACCCTTCTTCATGATCATGTACCTGGCGGCGCTGAAATCGGTGCCGGACCAACTCTACGAGGCCTCGGCCATCGATGGCGCCTCCGGCTGGCAGAAGCTGCGCTACGTGACCTTCCCGATGATGCGCAACATCATCAGCATCACCGTGCTGTTCAGCCTGATCGTCACCTTCGCCAATTTCGACATCGTCCGCATCCTGACCAATGGCGGCCCGCAAGACAGCACGCATGTCTTCGCCACCTACGCCTTCCAGGTCGGCATCCAGTCGGGCGACATTCCGCTCGGCGCCTCGGTCAGCCTGTTCATGTTCCCGCTGCTGGCGATCTTCGCGATCTTCACGCTCCGCGGTGTCAACAAGCGTACGAAGGAGATGTCGTGAGATGAGCTCCACCGCCGCCTCCCCCACTCCCTTCGTGCCGGCCGAGATCAAGCATGGCAGCCTAA
The DNA here is from genome assembly GCF_014490485.1 of Teichococcus aerophilus. Taxonomy (GTDB): domain Bacteria; phylum Pseudomonadota; class Alphaproteobacteria; order Acetobacterales; family Acetobacteraceae; genus Pseudoroseomonas; species Pseudoroseomonas aerophila. Next base: position 17,744 of record NZ_JACTVA010000045.1, read on the forward strand.
AGAACGAACGCCGCTGGGCGATGATCGGCGCCTATATCGCGCTGGCGGTGTTCGTGCTGTTCTTCATGATCCCGCCCTTCCACATGCTGATGACCAGCCTGAAAAGCAGTGCCGAGATCGCCGACCTCTCCGGCAATCCCTGGATCGTCCGCAGCCCCACCCTGTCCAACTATTGGGAGCTGCTGACCCAGGGCAATTACATGATCCACTTCCGCAACTCGGTGATCGTCACGGTCTGCACGGTGCTGATCAGCATGATCATCTCCACCATGGCGGCCTTCGCCCTGGCGCGGATGAAGTTCTGGGGCAGCGCCACGCTGGCCACCGGCGTCTTCCTCACCTACCTGGTGCCGGAGACGCTGCTGTTCATCCCGATGTTCCAGATCGTCGGCAGCCTCGGCCTCTACAACAACCTCTGGGCCATGGTGCTGATCTTCCCGACGCTGACGGTGCCCTTCTGCACCTGGATCATGATCGGCTACTTCGCCTCCATCCCGAAGGAGCTGGACGAGGCGGCGCTGATCGACGGCGCGAGCCATATCCAGATGCTGCTGAAGATCTTCATCCCCGTGGCCCTGCCCGGCATCCTGGCGGCGATGATCTTCGCCTTCACGGTCTCCTGGGCGGCGTTCATCTACCCCATCGCCTTCCTGGTCAGCTCGGACCAGATGGTGCTGACGGTGGGCATCGTGTCGGACCTCATCCGCGCCGACACCTTCCAGTGGGGCAAGATCATGGCCGGCGCGTTGATGGCGGCTTTGCCGCCGCTGCTCGTCTATGCTTTCCTCATGGACTATTATATCGCCGGCCTCACCGCCGGTGCGACGAAGGGCTAGGCGCGAGCGCCCGGGGTGGCATCACCCAGGGCGCGAGGCGCGATACGACACTGAGCCGGAGCCCGTGCCCGCCACCTGCTGGCGGCATGGGAGCCGGGGCCGCGACCCCCGCGAACGGGGGCCGGACGCTGACAAACGGTAGGGAAGACAAGAATGGCGCAGGTGACGCTGAGGAAGGTCGTCAAGGCCTATGAGGGCGGTGTCCAGGCGGTGAAGGGCATCGACCTGGATATCGCGGACCACGAGTTCGTCGTGCTCGTCGGGCCGTCCGGCTGCGGCAAGTCCACCACGCTGCGGATGATCGCCGGGCTCGAGGAAATCAGCGACGGCGAGATCGCCATCGGCGGCCGCGTCGTCAACGACGTCCCGCCGCGGGACCGCGACATCGCCATGGTGTTCCAGAACTACGCGCTCTACCCGCATATGACCGTGGCCGAGAACATGGCTTTCGGCCTGATGCTGCGGAAATTCCCCAAGGACGAGATCAAGCGCCGGGTGGATAACGCCGCCCGCATCCTGGACATCACCCCCCTGCTGGCCCGCAAGCCCAAGGCCCTCTCCGGCGGCCAGCGGCAGCGCGTGGCGATGGGCCGCGCCATCGTGCGCGACCCCAAGGTGTTCCTGTTCGACGAGCCGCTCTCCAACCTCGACGCCAAGCTGCGCGTGCAGATGCGGACCGAGATCAAGAAGGTGCAGCAGGCCGTCCACACCACCACCATCTACGTGACGCATGACCAGGTGGAAGCCATGACGCTGGCCGACCGCGTGGTGGTCATGAACAACGGCGTCATCGAGCAGGTCGGCCCGCCGCAGGAGCTGTACCACAACCCCAAGACGCGCTTCGTCGCCGGCTTCATCGGCAGCCCCGCGATGAACTTCATCCCCGGGCGGCTGGAAAACGGGTCCGGCGCGCTCCGCGTGCACCTGCCGGGCGACATCGTGCTGAACGTGCCGGAATCCCGCACCGCCCGCTACGCGGCGCTGGCGGGCAAGGAGGTCATCTTCGGCCTGCGGCCCGAGCACCTGACGGAAGAGAAGAACCTGGAACGTCCCGGCTTCGCCCGCTTCCCGGCCACGCCGGAAGTGACGGAACCGATGGGCATGGAGACCCTGGTGCACTTCAAGATGAACGGCGCCGAGATCTGCGGCCGCGTCGACCCCAACGCCCCGGCGCATCCCGGCCAGCCGCTGGCAATGGCGGCCGACCTCAACAACATGCATATCCTCGACCCGCAAAGCGGCCGCGTCCTGTGAGCGGCTTCGCCTGGGTTACCGGTGCCGGCTCCGGCATCGGCCGTGCGGTGGCGATCGCACTGGCCAAGGCCGGCTGGCGCCTCGCCCTTACCGGACGGCGGGAGGAAGCGTTGCGGGAAACCGCCGCGATGCTCGGCGGGGCGGACGCCCTGATCCTGCCGGCCGACCTGACCGACTCCGCGGCGGTGGAAGCCGTCGTCGCGCGGCTGCCGGAAGCGCCTTCGCTGCTGGTGAACAATGCCGGCGCCAACACGCCGAAGCGGCACTGGCACCACATCTCGCCCGCCAATGCGCGGGCGCTGGTGGATGCCAACCTGACGGCACCCTTCCTCACCAGCCTGGCGGTGCTGCCGGGCATGAAGCAGCGTGGCGGCGGGTTGATCGTGCAGATCGCCTCGGTGGCCGGTAAGGGTGCCTCGCCCGTCTCCGGCCCCGCCTATATCGCGGCCAAGACCGGCTTCGTCGCCCTCTCCGCCTCGCTGAACGCGGAGAACGGCATCCACGGCATCCGCAGCACCTGCATCTGCCCGGGCGAGGTGGCGACGCCGATCCTGGATCTGCGCCCGACGCCGCCCTCGGCCGAGGACCGCGCCACCATGCTGCAGCCGGAGGACGTGGCGGCCGCCGTGCTGTTCGCCGCCAACATGCCGCCGCATGTCTGCCTGAACGAGATCGTCATCACCCCCACCTACAACCGCGAGCACGCGGCAGGGGCGAAGGCCGTCTACAGTCTGCCCTGACCGTCATGCCGAGCGTGGCGCACCGGCCTGAAACGATGCTGGCTAGGGGATGGGCTTCGCCCGTCCCCCCGCCTCCCCGGCCATGCCGCATCGGTGGCAGGCGCCACGCGGCGGCGCACGGACACACCCTCCCGGCTCGCCCCTACGCCTTTACGGGGGAATCCGCCTGTGCGCCCCGCTCACGGCGCCACCTGCCGACACATCGCGAAGTGCTCGCCTGTCCAGCACCGCCGCCATGCTGCAGCATCTCCCGGCTCGCTTTTCCAGATACCAACCGAGGCCCTGTCCATGACATCTGAACCCGCCATTTCCATCCAGCCCGCCGCGCTGGAGGAGATGATCCGCGGCATCTTCTCCGCCATCGGCTGCGATGCGGATGAAGCGCAGACCATTGCCAATCACCTGGTGGAATCCAACCTCGCCGGCCATGACAGCCACGGCGTGGTGCGGGTGCCGCGCTATGTGGACTGGCACAAGGCCGGGTACCTGGTGGTCGGCCGTACGCCGGAGGTGGTGACGGATGGCGGCGCCTTCCTGTTGCTGGATGCCGGGCACGGCTTCGGCCAGTCCGTGACCAAGAAGGCCGTGGCGCTGGGGATCGAGCGCGCGCAGCAGCACGGCGCCGCCGTGGTGGCGCTGCGCAACACCGGCCATTGCGGCCGCATCGGCACCTATGCCGAGCAGGCCATCGCCGCCGGGCTGCTCTCCATCCATTTCGTCAACGTCGCCGGCTCGGTGCTGGTGGCACCGTTCGGCGGCGTGGACCGCCGCTTCTCCACCGCGCCCATCGCCATCGGCATGCCGCTGGAAGGCCGCCCGGTGGTGTTGGATTTCGCCACCTCCCTGGTGGCGGAAGGCAAGGTGCTGGTGGCCAGCAATGGCGGCAAGGACCTGCCGGCCGGCGCGCTGATCGAGCCCGATGGCAGCTACTCCAGCGACCCGCACACCCTGTATGGCGACTATGCCGCGGTGGGTCCGCGCATCCCCGGCAACGGTCCCGGCGCCATCCGCGCCTTCGGCGACCACAAGGGCTCCGGCCTTGCCCTGATGTGCGAGTTGCTGGCCGGTGCCTTCACCGCCGGCGGCTGCGCCGGCCCGACCAAGACGCGCGGCTGCATCACCAACGGCCTGCTCTCCATCTACCTCTCCCCGGCGCATTTCGGCACCGAGGCGGAGTTCCAGCGCATGGGCCGCGAATACGTGGACTGGGTGGCCGCCAGCCGGCCGATCGACCCCGCCGCCGGCGTCCTGCTGCCGGGCGAGGTGGAGGCCCGCTACCGCGCCAGCCGCCTGCGCGATGGCCTGAACCTGCCCGCCAGCATCTGGGAAGACCTGCGCCGCACCGCGACGACCCTTGGGGTCGCCGTACCCGCGGTGTAAGAACCCTGGGCCGGGGCGGGCGCATGGCGCCGCCCCGGCTTCATGGATCTGCGTGACCGACGCTGCCCGGCGCTCCTGCCCCAGGCGAACACGCTCTGCAGGAGGCCGGCCGCATGCGCGTCGCCACCCCACCGGCCGTGGCGCGGCGCCGGCTGGCTTTCACCCTGCTCTGCCTGGGCATCGGGCTGCTGCTGCTGGCGCTGCTGTGGCGGGCCCTGGCCCCGGGGGGCTGGACGGGATGGGAAATCGCCATCCTGCTGGCCTATGCCGGCACCATTCCGTGGTCCGCCATCTCCGCCGCCAATGCACTGGTCGGGTTCGTGCTGCGCCTCTCCCGCCCGCTGCCGCCGCTGGAGCCCGCTCCTTCCCTGCACCGGGCACACGCCACGCCTTTGCCCGACCGCACGGCGCAAGACGCCTCCCCCTCGGGCCATCACACCGGCACGTCCCGCGCCGCCATCGCGCTTTGCATCCGCAATGAGACGATGGCCGATGTCCTGGCCCCGCTTCCCGCCCTGCTGGATGGGCTGGAAGCGGCCGGGCAAGGCCACCGCTTCGTGCTCTGGTTCCTCTCCGACACGCAGGACCCGGTGAAGGCGGCACGGGAGGAAACGGCCATCGCCGGCTTCCTCGCCCAGCGCGCCGGCCGGCCGATTCCGGTGCGCTACCGCCGCCGCATGCACAATACCGGCTTCAAGGCCGGCAATGTCATGGAGTTCATGGACCAGCACGCCGCCGGCCTCGATTTCATGCTGAGCCTCGATGCGGACTCCGCCATGTCCGCCGCCGCTGTGCTGCGGCTGGTGGCGGCGATGGATGCCGACCCGAAGCTGGCCATCCTGCAGCAGCTTATCGCCGGCCGGCCGGCCGAGGCCGCCTTCGCGCGCCTGTTCCAGTTCGGCATGCGCGCCGGCATGCGCAGCTGGGCGACGGGGCAGGATTGGTGGCAGGCGGATGAAGGCCCGTATTGGGGCCATAACGCCATCATCCGCATCCCCGCCTTCCGCGCCCATGCCCGGCTGGACGACCTGCCGAATGGCGACCAGCTGCTCAGCCACGACCAGATCGAGGCCGTGCGCCTGCATGCCGCCGGCTGGAAGGTGCGCTGCCTGCCGGACGACACCGGCAGCCTGGAAGCCAGCCCGCCCGCCATGCCGGAATTCCTGTTGCGGGACCGCCGCTGGGGCGCCGGCAACATGCAGTACTGGCCGCTGCTGGCGCTGCCCTGGCTGCGGCCGATGGGCCGCTGGCAACTGGCACAGGCCATCCTGCTGTTCGTTACCGCGCCGCTCTGGCTGGTGCTGCTGGCGGCGGCGGTGGGCAACGCCGTCTCCGGCGGCGGCGCCACCACGCCGCCCGGCGCGCTTGCGGCGGTGCTGGTCGCCACCTGGCTCGCCTATTATGCGCCGAAGCTGACTGGCTACCTGGAAGCGCTGCTGCGCACACCACTAGCGCGCAGCTTCGGCGGCCGCTGCATGCTGCTACGCGGCATCGTGGCCGAGATTGCCTTCACCACGATGTTCGAGCCAGTGAGCCTGACCAGCAAGGGCCTGCACCTGCTGGCGTTGCCCTTTGGCGGTGGCGCCGGCTGGGCACCGCAAAACCGCCAGGCCCGCGGCGTGGCCTGGGCGGACGCGGCGCGGCTGCTCTGGCCGCAGACCTTGCTGGGGGCCGCCGGCCTGGCGGCGCTGCTGTTGGCCGGCGGTACGGCGCCGCTCTGGGGCGCGCCGATTCTGCTGCCGCTGCTGCTGGCCATCCCGTTCTGCGTCGCCACTGCTTCTCCCACTCTGTCGTCCTGGCTGCGGCGCGGTCGCTTCTGCGCCACGCCAGAGGAACTGGCGGGGACGGCTGGCTGAGGAGCTGTGCCCCGGACAGCAACGCCTGATAAGGGTGATGCCGGGCTGGAACCGATCGACAATTCAACGTGGGGCGGGGAAGAAGGTCGGGGGACGAATTTCCCTGCGTAAACGTATACGTTTACGCCATCTTTTTCTGTCCGTTGGCGCGGGGCTTCAGGACTGGTGGGTGTAGCCGTGAGCAAGATCATGGGCCGCTCGGGCGGAACCGCCTGCCTCCGGCGGCTCTGACCAACGACGTGATGTTGGTCTGGGCCCAGAATGGCCGACGCCCTCAGAGCTACTCCCGAACGACTCGCAGAAAAAAAAGAAGGGGTCGGGGAATTCCTTCCCCGGCCTTCCTGCCAAGGCTGCATGTCGATCTGCCCCGCGCTACTGCTGGCATCATGCGGCAGCAGGCCAGGCGGCTAAGCCATCGCTCCCAAAGGCCGGAGCGTCACGCCCGGCGCCGCCGCAGCGCTACTCCAAGCCCCAGCAGCGCCACCGCCAAGAGGCTGACCGAGCCCGGTTCCGGCACAGGGGTGTACCTCAGCACCATGGCCTCGTTCAGTTTGAACGAGGCAAAGTTGTCGGTATCCGCCGTGCGAAAGATGGTGATGGTATCGGTCGGCGCGAACAGCTCACCCCAGAAGCCCTGGTAGCGGAACGGGCTGGGGCCGGAGAAATCCTCCAGCCGGAAGCCGAAGAACGGCACGTTGCCCCAGCCCGAGCCCTCGAACCGGTAATCCAGCATGCCATACAGGCCGACCACCTCGTAGGGCAGCTTGTAGGTGATGGCCTTGACGCCGAGGCAGCCGTTGAACAGCGGATGGCAATTGAATACGCCCGACAGCCGCCCTTCCGCCGGCGGCTGCGGCAGTGCGGCCAGGCTGCGGTCGCTGTAGCCGCTCGGGGCATAGGGGCTTGCCCCAGGGCCGACATAGACCGGATCGTTTGCCGTGGCGCGGGTCCAGCCGCCATAGGTGTCGCTGAACTGTTCCGCCACCAGCGGCAGGGGGCTCGCGGCAACGGCCGGCAGGGCACCCAACGCGGCATTCCAGTCATCGACCTTCAGATACGCCGCCTCGGCCCGGGGGGCGGCACCGGCCAGCGCCACGGCTGCCATCACGCCGAAGACCATCTTCCTCAACCGGCTCATCCTTGCCTCCCCTGCATCAGCAAAAGGCAGGAAGCACAAACCATACCAGCTGATAGAATAGCGATTTATCAATTATGTAGACGATCAGCGAAGCTTACGAATTGCGACCTGTCATAAATCCCGACACGGCCGGGCCGACGGTAGGGCATGGCCTTACAGTGCGCGTCCTTCCGGTTACGCAGATCAACGCCGCCTGTGAGGCAGCTTCCACTGCCATAGCCCGGCCCTCACCAGTCCCGCAGGCCCATCACCATTCGCCACGGCGAGGCACTTGCTCGCGCCTCAGCCCGGGGCGGCTCCGCTCAGTGTTGCGTCTCGCGCAGCAGGGACAGGTCGTAGCCCAGCTCCCGCGCCCGGTTCAGCATCGTCTGGCGAATCTCTGGCGTGGGCTGCGCGGTCCGGCTCAGAAGCCACAGATAGCGACCGGACGGCTCCCCGACGATGGACCAGGAATAATCGTCCGCCCGGTCCAGTACCCAGTAATCGCCGACGAAGAACGGGCCGAAGAACGATACTTTCAGCTTCGCCCCCTCGCTGCCCTCGACGATCCTGGCCCGGCCTTCGGAGACCTTCTCCTCGCCGTCCACGCCACCCTGCCGGCAGGCGTTGCGGACCCCGACCAGCCCGTCATCGCGCAGGCTATACACGGCCGTCACGCCCTCGCAGCCCCGCTCGAAGCTGTTCTCGTAGCGGGCGATCTCGTACCACAGGCCGGTATAGCGGCTGAGCTCCACCGGCTTGGCCGGCTCCGGCACCGAAGTGTTGCCGACCGGGCCGCGGGAGAAGGTGCCGCAGGCCGCCAGCGTCACCGCGGCGCCGGTGATGAGAAGCAGGGGAAGCGCACGTTTCAGATTCATCGGGCTTGAACTCGGCGGCGGGGCCAAGGTTCCAGCCGCTGCCGGCGGCCCCGCCGGGCCGTCCGGTTCAGAACGTCTTCAACAGCCGCTCGATGTAATCCAGCTCGGAGGGCGGGCGCTCGCGCTCGGCGCCCCGGCGCCGCAGTTCTTCCTGCAATTGCCGGGTGCGCAGTGCCTCGGCCTCCCCCGGCACCACGGTGTCGCTGCCCTGGTCGTTGGCATTGGGCTCGTTGCGCGTTGGCCGGCCCAGCGGGTCGCGGCCTTCGCGCTGGCCACGCGCCTGGTCCCGCCCCGGGCCGTTCGGGTCGCGCCCTTGGCCCTGGCGAGCCTCGCCCTGGCCCTCGCCTTCCTCCTGGCCTTGCTGGCCCTGGCCGAACTGGCGCTGCATGGTCTGCGCCATCTGCTGGGCGCCCTCCTGCAACTCGCGGATGGCCTGCTGCTGGTGCGGCGTGGCGTCGCCACCCTGGCCCAGCGCTTCCTGGGCCTGGCGCATCGCCTGGTCCGCCCGGCCCAGCGCCTCCGGCACCTCGCCGGTCAGGTCGCCGAATTGCTGCATCAACTCGCCCAGCGCCCGGCGCAGCGCCCGTTGCTGGCGGGCATCGCCCTGGGCTTCCTGCGCCCGCTGCTCGGCGCTCTGCCCTTCCTGCGGCGGCTGGCGGCGGGGGGCACGGCGGGATTGCTGCTGCTGCTCGGCCGTCTCGGCCTGGTCCCGCTGGTGGCTGCGGTCCAGCATCTCGCCCTCACGCCGCACCATGTCCTGGATAGCGCCCATCTGCTGCTGGCCGCGTTGCTGGCGCTGCTGCTGCTGCCGGTTCTGGCCGCCTTCCTGGCGGGCCATCTGGCCGTTCTGCAAATCCTCCAGCATCTGCTCCAGCTCGGCCAGCTGCTGCTGCATGTCCTGGGTACGGCCCTCGCGCGCCGCGTCGCGCATCTCCTGCGTGCGGCGGTCCAACTCCTGCGGGTCGATCATCCGCGCCTCGGCGTCCGGTGTCGGCGTCTCGCCATTCTCGCGCTGCAGCTGCTCGGCCAGGGCCTGCAGGTGGCGGGCGATGGCCTCGCGCAGCTCCTGCACGCGCCGCTCCAGCTCCGCCCGCCGCTCGGCGTCCTGCGGGTTGCGCTCGGCTTCGGCCATGGCTTCCCGCAGCGCCTGCCGGGCCTCGGCCAGCGCGCGCGCGGTGCGGTCGGTACGGCCCTCCTCCAGCGCGATGGCAATCTGCCACATCAGCTCCTGCGCCGACGGCACCGCTTCCGGCTGCTGGTCATGCGTCAGGCGGTAGCGGGCGCTGCGCAGCGCCAGGAAGGTGGTGATGTCATTGTCGAAGGCGTCGGGAGAGAGCGACAGCTCATCCAGCCCACGCTGCACCCCGCCCCGCGCCAGCGGGTCCAGCGAGAGCGACTTGCGCAGCGCCGCCAGCTGGCGTGCCACGGGGTGGGTGAAATTGCGCTCCGGCAGTTCCAGCTCCACCTCCTCCGAGCGTCCCTCCTGCCCGGCGGCGTCGCGCGCCAGCAGGCGGATGCGCACCGGCAGGCCGGCCCAGGGATGCGCCGAAAGGTCGGGCTGGGCCACGCCGCGCGGCTGCCGCGCCTGGCCAGAGATCGGCAGGTCCAGCACCAGCGGCGGCGCGTCCGGCCGGACGGAGAGATGGATCTCGGCCTGAGCGGCGGTCACGCCCCAATCGTCCTCGGCCCGCCAGGGCAACCGAATGGCCAGCCCACGCGAGGCCGCGGCCGGCGGCTCGGCGAAGGCAATGGTGGGGGGCGCGTCGGCCTGGGTGGAAAGCGTCCACTGCGCCAGCTCCCGCCCATCCCGCCGCACGACGATGCGCGCCGCCGTTTCCAGCGGCGCTTCCACGGTGAAGCTGGTGGCATCCAGGGCGCGGAAGGGCGTCGTCGCCTCGCCCAGTTGCAGTTCGGGCACGCCGCCCTGGCCGCCGGAGAGCGAGACCTGCAGGCGGCTGCCCGCCGGCACGTTCAACGCCCCACCGCTCAACGGCAGGAACAACGGCGCCGCGCCAGTATAAGCGGGTGGGGAAATCCAGGCTTCCAGCCGCAGCCCTGGAATCGGTGTGCCGACACCGCCCAGGGCCGGCTGCAACGCGCGCCGCAGCCGCTCCGGCGCCTCACCCCCGGCGATGCCCAGGGCGGCGACCAGCGCCACCACAAGGCCCATCCGCAACGCGCGGCGGTCCCGTGCCGCCAGGCCGGGGCGCGGCGTGCCAACGCGCAGCCGCTCCAGCGCCGCTGCCGCCCGCGCCTGGTGCACCTGCCACAGGGCGACGGCCATCGGGTCGTCCTGCGTCGCCGGGCGGTCGGTCAGGGTGGAGAGGGGGCGGTGGGAAAGGCCGGATTCGCGTTCCAGCCGGCGGTCGGCCTCGGCATTCCGCGGCAGCGCGAAACCGCGCGCGGCGCGCCAGATGGCGGCGCCCAGGGCCAGGGCGAAGCCCAGCAACAGCAGTGCATGCAGCCAGCCGGGCAGATGCAGGAACAGGCCGGAGAGAGCCAGGGCCACGAACAACCCGGCCACGCCCAGGACGGGCCAGAGGCGCGGCCACAGCGCCTCCCACCCCAGGGCCAGACGCGCGAGCCTTCGCCCGCGCGCCAGGCGACGGGAGAAGGGTTCGCGCGCCGCGCTCATCCCGCCAGCCACTCCGGCAGGCGCTGGTGGGCCAGCAGGTCCTCATGGGTCTGCCGCACGCGTACCAGGGCGGCGCGGGCGCCATCCACCAGCACTTCGGCGGCCAGCGGCCGGGCGTTGTAGGTGCTGCTCATCACCGCACCATACGCACCCGCATCCAGGAATGCGACCAAATCTCCCGGCGCCATGGACGGCATCAGCCGGCCCTTGGCGAAGGTGTCGCCGCTCTCGCAGACCGGGCCGACGATGTCGGCGGGGGAGAGCCGTGCCGCGCGCGCCAGTGGCGAGACCGGCAGGATGCCATGCCAGGCCTCGTACATAGCGGGGCGGATCAGGTCGTTCATCGCGGCATCCAGCACCAGGAAGCGGCGGCCGCCACTGCCATGCAGGCTGCCCTGTTTCTGCAACACCACGGAGGCCAGCAGCACGCCGGCGGGGCCGACCAGCCAGCGCCCCGGCTCCAGCATCACCGGGATGCCCAGGCCGCCCAGCGTGGCCTTGATGGCACCGGCCAGGGCTTCCGGCGTCGGCGCCACCTCGTCCCGGTAGGGAATGCCGAGGCCGCCGCCGCAATCCACCCGCTCCACCGGCAGGCCACGGCTGCGCAGGGCCTGGATCATCTCCGCCAGCCGGGCATAGGCGGCGCGGTAGGCGGACATGCCATCGGTGATCTGGCTGCCGATATGGGTGGCGATGCCGATCGGCCGGATGCCGGGCAGCGCGGCCATGCGGGCGTAGAGCGGCATCGCGTCGTCGAAGGCGATACCGAACTTGTTCTCGGCCTTGCCGGTGGTGATCTTGGCGTGGGTGCGGGCGTCCACGTCCGGGTTTACCCGCAGCGAGACCGGGGCGAGCACGCCCATCTCCGCCGCGATGGCGGAGATCATGTCGATCTCCTCCACGCTCTCGGCATTCAGCTGGTAGATGCCGTGGCCCAGCGCGAAGCGGATTTCCTCCGGCGTCTTGCCGACGCCCGAGAACACGGTGGCGCCCGCCGGGATGCCGGCGGCCATGGTGGCGCGCAGCTCGCCGGCGGAGACGATATCCGCCCCGGCGCCCTCGGCCCGCAGCACGCGCAGCACGGCCTGGTTGTCGTTCGCCTTGGTGGCGTAGTGGATGCCGGCATTTAGCCCCGCACCCTCCAGCGCCGCTTTCAGCGCGCGGTAGCGCCGGCGCAGCGTGCCGGCGGAATAGACCCAGGTGGGGGTGCCGAACTCGGCGGCGATGCGCGCCAGCGGCACGTCCTCCACCAGCAGCCCGTCATGGGCGTGCCAGGAAAGCGCCGGGCGGGCAGCCAGCAATTCGTCGAAGGTCGGATCGGCGCTGTCGGGCGCGATGGGGAGGGGGGCGGCCATGATCCCCCTATTCTGGGGCCGCCGGGGGCCGGATGGAAGAGCAGTGCGGTTGCACCGTGCCGGCAGCCCCTCTTCCGGCGCCGCGCCGGCGACCAGGCCTTCGCCGCATCAGGCCACAAGCGCCACGTGCGCCATCCGCGCAACGGCGGTGATCCCCGCCAGGATGGGCCTGTCCCAAAGCCGGCGGGTTCCGCATGAGGACCACGGCTGTCAAAGACCGCGCAGCCGCTTCATGCTGCGGTCCATCTCTCCCCGAACCGGATGCCGCACCCTTTGCAGACGTCTCAGCCCGCCCTCATCCTCTGCCTGCAACTGGACCCGGCCTCCTTCGCCAGGCTGGACGCGCTGCGCCAGGCGCATTTCCCGCCGGAGCGGAACCACCTCTCTGCCCACCTGACGTTGTTCCACGCCCTGCCCGGCGCGATGCTGGAGGAGATTTCGGCCAACCTGGCCACGCTCGCGGCAGGTACGCCGCCCATGGCACTGCGCTTCGCCGGGCTGCGGGGGCTGGGCGGCGGCGTCGCCTTCACGGTGGAGAGCCCGGCGCTGGTGGCGCTGCGCGGCCTGTTGGCTTCTGCCTGGCACGCGGTGCTGGGGGCGCAGGACAAGCAGGGCTTCCGCCCGCATGTGACCGTGCAGAACAAGGTGACTACGCCGCAGGCCCAGGCCCTGATGGCCGAGTTGCAGGACGGCTTCATGCCATGGGAGGGCCAGGGCGAGGGCCTCGCCCTCTGGCACTATCGCGGCGGGCCGTGGGAGCCCGCCGCGAGCTTCCGCTTCAGCGGTTCGGGTAAGTCCGCGGATAGGTGATCTGGTCCGGCGGCCCGGGCGGGCGGATCGGCCCCGGGCGGCCGCAGGCGGCCACCAGGAAGCTGAGTGCCAGCAGGGCCAGGATACCGCGCGTCATGCCAGTCGCTCCCGCCACTCGGCGGCCATGCGGCGGACATTCACCGGCGCCGTGCCACCATAAGAGGTGCGCGAGGCCACCGAGGCCTCGACGCTCAGCACCTGGAAGATGCCGTTATGAATGCGCGGCTCCTCCGCCTGCATCTCGTCCAGCGACAGGCCGGCGAGGTCGACATTCTTCGCCTCCGCCTTGGCCACCAGGCGGCCCGTGACGTGGTGAGCATCGCGGAACGGCATCCGCAGCTCCCGCACCAGCCAGTCGGCCAGGTCCGTCGCGGTGGAGAAGCTGGCACCCGCCGCTTCGCGCAGCCGGGCGGCGTCGGGCTTCATGTCCCGCACCATGCCGGCGGTCGCGGCCAGGGAGAGGGCCATGGTCTCGGCGGCGTCGAAGATGCCTTCCTTGTCCTCCTGCATGTCCTTGCCATAGGTCATGGGCAGGCCCTTCATCACCGTCAGCAGCCCGACCAGCGCGCCGGAGACGCGGCCGACCTTGGCGCGCACCAGCTCGGCGGCGTCAGGGTTGCGCTTCTGCGGCATGATGGAGCTGCCGGTGGTGTAAGCGTCGGAGAGCTTGACGAAGCCGAAATACGGGTTCGTCCACAGCACCACCTCCTCCGCAAAGCGGGAGAGATGCGTGCCGCAGATCGCCAGCGTGGAGAGGAACTCCAGCGCGAAGTCGCGGGAGGCCACGGCATCCAGGCTGTTGCGCGTCGGGCCATCGAAGCCCAGCGCATGCGCCGTCATGTGCCGGTCGATGGGGAAGCCGGTGCCGCAGAGCGCGGCGGCACCCAGCGGGCTCTCATTCATCCGCGCCCGGCAATCGCCGAGGCGCGAGCGGTCCCGCCCCAGCATTTCCACATAGGCCAACAGGTGGTGGCCCAGCGTCGTCGGCTGGGCGGGCTGCAGGTGGGTGAAGCCGGGCATCACCGTGGCGGCGTGCTCGTCGGCCCGTTCCACCAGCGCCTGCATCACGTCGGCAATCTGGCCATCCAACCCGTCAATGGCATCGCGCACCCACAGGCGCACATCCAGCGCCACCTGGTCGTTGCGGCTGCGGGCGGTGTGCAGGCGCTTGCCGGCCTCGCCCACGCGCTCCGTCAGCCGTGCCTCGATATTCATGTGGATATCCTCCAGCGCCTCGCTGAAGGGGAATTCGCCAGCCTCGATCTCGGCGCCGATGGCGTTCAGGCCTTCCTTGATGGCGGCCTCGTCATCGGCGGAAATGATCCCTACATGCCGCAGCATGGCCGCGTGGGCCAGGCTGCCACGGATATCCTGCCGCCACATCTTGCGGTCGAAGCCGATGGAGGCATTGATGGCCTCCATGATGGCCGAGGGGCCGCCGCTATACCGGCCTCCCCACTGCTGGTTGCCCTGGCTGCGCTGCTGAGTGGACAAGGAAGGATTCGCCTCGTGTTGCCGATCGGACGCCGCCCGCTTCTCTCGTCGCTGGCCGCAGGGGCGACCCTAACCACGCTGCTTCCGGCACGGCAAGGGATGGCGGCGATGCGGACGCTCAACATCGCGCCGCCAAAGCCTGTGCCGCCCCTCACCTTCACCGATGCGGACGGCAAGCCCTACGACCTCGGCGCCTTTCGCGGAAAGATGCTGCTGGTCAATCTCTGGGCCACCTGGTGCGCCCCCTGCGTGGCTGAGATGCCGGCGCTGGACCGCGCGCAGAAAGCCCTGGAAGCCGAGGGCTGGACCGTCCTGCCCCTCTCCTCCGACCGTGGCGGCAAGGCCCAGGTGGCGCCGTTCTACGAGCGGACCGGCCTGAAAAACCTCGGCATCTGGCTGGACCCCCGCAGCGCCGCCACCCGCGCCCTGGGCGCGCGCGGCCTGCCCACCAGCGTCATCATCGACCGGGAAGGCCAGGAACTAGCCCGGCTGGAGGGCGAGGCCGAGTGGGATTCGCCCGCCATGCTGGCCAGCCTGCGGGAACTGGCCGGCGGCTGAAGCCGGCGGGGAGAGCAAGGCTGGGGAAGGAATTCCCCAGACCCCTTCTTCTTTTCTGGAAGTTTTCGGGCGTGGCTTCGGAAAGCGAAGGCCTGTGAGCCAGAGGCGTTGCTCTTGAGAACAGGGCTAAGCCCGTGCACCCTTATGTTCGTGATCCAAAGAGAGCCCACGGCTGCGCCGCACCAGAGCCCTTCCCTGGCTGCCGAAGCGAGCACTGGCTGCAAGACTATGTCATTGAAAAAGAAAAGGACCAGGGGTCGGGGGGGGAGAATTCATTCTCCCCCGGTTCCAAACCTGAACCTCTCCAGGCCCCCCTCCGGTCAGCCGTCCCGGCGCGCCTGGGCGTTCCTGTTGGCCTGCGAGACGCTGCCGACCTTGCGGGGATCAACCTGCATACGGCGCCGCCCGCTCGGTACGGCGCGCATGCCCTGGTCCGGCGTGCGGCCTGGCGCCGGGTAGTGGCGCAGCAGAGAAGCGCGATGCAGCGCCAGGGCTTCCTGGCTGATCTCACCCTGGCTTCGCGGCCGGGCCAGTTCCGCCTGCCGGGTCATCTCCCGGTTCACCCGCTTCAGGGCGGAGACGAACACTTCCTTCTTGCGGCCCAGCCCGCTTTCGTCCCGGGCCACGTTTGCGCCCCGCGGCTCGGCCTTGCCGCGCAGTTCACGCCGGCGTTGGCGGGAGACATCGCGCGCCTTGTCGCGGAACTCGCGCACGACACGGGCCAGTTCCACCAGCCCGGGGCGGTCCAGCTGGCTGACGGCCGGGTAGTGGGAGCGGGAGACGGCTTCGAACTCGCTGTCGGTCAGGATGCGGCGCTCGGTAGCGATGGGTGCGCTCATGGTGGTTCCTCTCCTTATTCGTGTTCGGCAAACATGACAAAACATTCATGTTCGATCCGTTGCACAGCTTCTGCCCCTTTGACGGATCGTTCCAGCGGACTCACACTGACGCCCGAGCTTACGGAGGCCTTCGCATGACCGAACTCTGGCGCCTGACCGCCACGGAAACCGCCGCCCGCGTCGCATCCCGCGCGGTCTCGGCCCGGGAGGTGACCCAGGCGGCGCTGGAACGGCTGGCAGCGGTGAACCCGCGCATCAACGCCGTCGTGCAGGAAATGCCGGAGCAGGCCCTCGCCGCCGCCGATGCGGTGGATGCCGCCATCGCGCGTGGCGAGAACCCCGGCCCGCTGGCCGGCGTGCCGGTGACCATCAAGGTCAATGTGGACCAGCAGGGCTTCGCCACCACCAACGGCCTGCGCATCCAGCAGGACCTGGTGGCGACGGAGGACAACCCGGTCGTCGCCAACATGAAGAAGGCCGGTGCGATCATCATCGGCCGCACCAACACGCCAGCCTTCTCGCTCCGCTGGTTCACCCGCAACAGCCTGCACGGCCATACGCTGAACCCGCGTGACCCTTCCCTCACCCCCGGCGGCTCCTCGGGGGGCGCGGCCGCGGCCACGGCGGCGGGCATCGGCGCCATCGGGCATGGCACGGATATCGGCGGGTCCATCCGCTACCCGGCCTATGCCTGCGGCATCCACGGCCTGCGGCCGACCCTGGGCCGCGTGCCGGCCTGGAACCCCTCTGGCCCTGAACGCGCGGTGGGCGCGCAGCTGATGGCTGTATCCGGCCCGATGGCGCGCAGCATCGCCGATATCCGCCTCTCCCTGGCGGCGATGGCGGCCGAGGATCTGCGCGACCCCTGGTGGGTGCCGGCGCCGCTGGAAGGCCCGGCCTACCCCAAGCGTGCCGCGCTCTGCGTGCGGCCGGAAGGCCTGAACACCAGCCCGGAGGTGGAGCACGCCCTGCGCGATGCTGCCCTGCGCCTGCAGGCCGCCGGCTGGAGCATCGTCGAGACCGCCTGCCCGCCGCTGCGCGAGCCCGCCGCCCTGCAGGCCATGCTGTGGCTGGCCGAGAGCCGCCGCGGCCTGAATGCGGCGCTGGAGCGGGAGGGCGACCCGGATGCCAGCTTCGTCTTCGCGCAGATGGAAGCGCTCTGCGCCCAGCCGGATCTCAACGCCTTCCAGGATGCCTTGCAGGCCCGCGCCGGCTTCACCCGCCAGTGGCAGGCCTTCCTGAAGAACTACCCGGTGCTGCTGGTGCCGGTCTGCGCCGAGCTACCCTTCCCCGACCTGCTGGACGTCGAATCGCCGGAGGGTTTCCGGCGCGCGATGGAAGCGCAGCTGACGCAGGTGGGCCTGCCGCTGATGGGCCTGCCGGGCCTGACGGTCGCCACCGGCCAGGCCAGGAGCGGCGCCCCGGTCGGTGTGCAGCTGATTGCCGGGCGCTACCGCGAGGACGTGCTGCTGGATGTCGGCGCGGTGATTGAGGCCGGCGGCCCCGCTGTCAGCATCGCAGAGCCGGCCTGACTGGCCGGCTTGCCGGCTTCCGACAGGAAGATGCGCGTCATCGGCGCCAGGTAGGTGTTCCAGGCGGTGCGGCAATCCTCGCCGCAGCGCTCCACCCAGGCGGGCAGCACCGTCTCGGCCAGCAGGCGGCGGCGCATCGTCTCGTCCTCGGGCGAGATGACGGGCTGCCAGCGCAACTGGCCGACGGACCCGGCGCGGCATTCCGGCCGGCCGGCATTGCAGAGGAAACCGTCCTCGGTGTCCTGCCCGGCGGCGGACCACACATCCGATTCCAGCCGCGCGAGGCCGCGCCGCAGCGTCTGCTGTACGTTGGGCGGCAGGGCGGCCCAGGCTTGCTCATTGGCGCCGAAGACCGAGAGGCCCCAGGCGATCGCCATCGGGTGGATCTGCGCCGTCACCCGATGCAGGCCGAGCTGGTTGCCGCTGAGCGAGCCGGTGATGGCGCAATCCATCCGCCCTGCGCTGATCTCCTCCATCATCGCCGCGAAGGGCGTGACCATCGGGATGGCGCCCAGCGCCGTCATCGCATCGCCCTGGCTGGCGTTGGAGACACGGACGCGCTTGCCGCGCAATTCCTCCAGCCGGGAGAAGGGCTGGCGGCAGAACAACACCTGCGCGGGGTAGGCGTAGACCGCCAGCATCTCCACCCCGTATTGCTGCTTCAGCAGCGTCGCCAGATGCGGCCGGTAGGCCTGCACCACACGCCGCAGCGTACCGAGATCCGGCGCCAGCATCGCCAGGTTGGGCGCCGCCAGTTCCGGCTCGTCATTGGCGGCCAGGCTCAACAGCGCGGTGCCGAAGGGCACGACGCCCAGCCGCATCAAGTGCAGCATGTCCTGCCCACGGATGCCGCTGCTGTCGAAGGCGACGATGTCGGCCTGGACCCGCCCACCCGTCAGCTGCGGCAGCGTCTCTCGCCAGAAGACCCGCTCGTAATCCTCGTAGAGCCGGACGCCGGCGAGGCCGCCGACCACCGCCAGCCGGTTGACGCTGGGTACGCTGGCGGCGGTGAGCCGGGCGACGGGCTGCGGTGCCTGCGCCGCGCCGGGCAGCGGCGCCAGCCCGACGCTGGCGGCACAGATCGCCCCGATACCCCACCGCCTGAGCGATTGGAGCGGAAGCCGGCCACGCATCCGTGACATCAAAAGGTCGCGACAATCTGGCACGGGCCCAGGATAGGCCGCGCGGGGGGTTAATCAATCACTATCGAGTGTAAGGACACCCCAAGGTTCGAAATATCCGAACCTCTCAAGCTGCGGACAGACGCGCAGGCCAGATCGGTCTTCCTGGCGCTTCATCAACCAGCAAGGGCCGGCTGCTCTGCCGCGGCGGGCGCGCCTTAATCGACCGGGCGGCCTTGGGATTGTGCGGCCAGGGCACGGGCCATCTGGCTCAGCGCCTCCTGGTGCTTCTCGTTATCGATCAGCGCGAAATTACGGGCCAGTTCCAGGCACATGCGCTGGCGCGTGCCCAGGGGCTGCGCCGCGCCGTCCTCGCCCAGCCCCTCGAAGAACCACGAGACAGGGACGTCCAGCACGATGCCGATCTCGAACAGGCGCCCAGCGGAAATGCGGTTCAGGCCACGTTCGTATTTATGCGCCTGCTGGTAGGTCACGCCGATCATGGCAGCCAGCTGCTGCTGGGAAAGGCCCAGCATCAGGCGCCGCTCGCGGATGCGGGCACCGACATGGCGGTCTGCCTGCTTCGCCCGGGCGGTGGGACGGTCATCTTGCTCAGCGGCCGTGGAAGATCCGGCCATCGTGTCAGCCATGCCTGCTATCCGATGTGTCATTCAACCATAGATAGGATGCCGTGGCGCACCCCGATGCCTGGAAGGCTAAATCGGCGCGTGAACAATACGTGAGGCCGCCGCCACGCCCTGCCGCCACAGCGCGGTCATACAGGCCAAGACAGCCGTCTTCGCTGGCGGGCGTGGCCACCGCGCCGTGGCGGTGACCGCGCCCTGGCGGATCAGCTATCCCGGTTGCCGGCCTCGCGCCGCAGCTTCGCCAGTTGCTGGCGGGCGGCCAGCAGCTCGGCCTTCAGAACCTCCAGCTCCTCTGCCTCGCGCGACGGTGCCGGGGCGCCGGGCAAGTCCTTGCGCGGGAAGGGGCTGAACAGGCTCATGGCGCGCTCCATCATCGCCATGTTCTGCTTGCTGACCTCTTCCAACCCGCCGAACGGGTTGAAGCCGCCCATCGCCTGCTCGACCGACTGGCGCATCTGCTCCTGCTGGCGGGAGAAGCTGCCCATCGCCACTTCCAGGTAGCGCGGCACCAGGGATTGCAGGCTGTCGCCATACAGGCCGATCAACTGCCGCAGGAACGGGATCGGCAGCAGGTGGCGGCCCTTGGACTCTTCCTCGACGATGATCTGGGTGAGCACGCCGCGGGTGATGTCGTCGCCGGACTTGGCGTCGTAGACAACGAAGTCCCGCCCTTCCCGCACCATGCCGGCCAGGTCCTCCAGGGTGACGTAGGAGGAGGCCTCGGTGTTATAGAGGCGCCGATTGGCGTATTTCTTGATGACGACGGGCGGCAGGGTTTGATCGCCGCTCTCGCGTTGTTTCGCCGTTTCGCCCATGGGGGTTCCGCCCTTCTTTCCCGCGCGCAACTTTTCGCGCGCAGAAAGCCTAGCACGCGTTTTGGTGCAGTGCGAACCAACTGTGTCAGTTCTGGCACGTTCCGTTCCTGTGCCGGACCACGGCTGGACAACCGGCGCCGGCGGACCGAAAGGAAGCGGATGCAGACGGACGGGCCGGGCGATACCCCGGAGGAACTGGAAAGGCTCGCGGACGATTGGATCGCACTTTGGCAGAGCGAAATCTCCGCCCTGGCGGCCGACCGGGAGTTGGCGGAAAGCTGGGCCAACTGGGCCGCGCACGGCATGGCGCTGGCATCCGGCTGGATGCGCGCGGGAATGACGCCGCAGGGCGCTGGCGGACCGCCGCCGATGGGCTTTCCGCAACAAGGCTTCCAGGGCCCAAGCGGTTGGCCGGGCAGTTGGCCCCAGGCCTGGCCCGGCTTAGCCATGCAGCCCAACATGGGCATGCCCCCCTTCACGGCAACAGCCTGGCCTTTCCCGCCTGCGGGAGCCCCGCCGCATGACACCGCCGCTCCGCCGCGGCCCACGCCCGCTGCCCCTGCATCTGAGCCTCGCCCTGAACCGGGGGATGGCGGCGGTGGCGACAGCGCCCTACGCCAGCACATCGAACGGCTTGAACGCCGGCTGGCCGCTCTCGAAGCCGGGACAGGTGGAGAGCCAGCGGATCGGCGCCGCCCTCGCCGGCGGCCGCCACAGTCCTGAGGCCTTCCGCGCCGCCGTGCTGCGCCGGCTGGCGCGGCAGGACCGCGGGCTGATCAGCGGCATCGCGGCCTATCGCCGCCACCCCTGGCAGCGGCAGGCGGCGGAGGCTCCGGTGCTCTGGCAGGAAGGCGGCAGCCGCCTGCTGGATTATGGCGGGGATGGCGTGCCGCTGCTGGTGGTGCCGTCGCTGGTCAATCGCGCCCATGTGCTGGACCTGCTGCCGGACCATTCCATGCTGCGCCACCTGGCGGCGCAGGGCACCCGCGTTCTGCTGCTGGACTGGGGCTGGCCTGGAGAGGCCGAGCGCCGCTTCACGCTGACCGACTACATCGCCGGGCGGCTGGAACGCGCCCTCACCGCCCCCGCCGTGGCGGCGCTGGGGCCGGCGGTGCTGGTGGGCTACTGCATGGGCGGCCTGCTGGTGCTGGCCGAGGCCCTGCGGCGGCCGGACAGGGTGCGCGCGCTGGCGCTGCTGGCTACGCCGTGGGATTTCGCCGCCGGCGGTGCCGACGTAGCCGCCCGCGCGCAGGGCGCCGCCCGCATGTTGCCGATGCTGGAACCGCTGTTGCAGGCGCAGGGCGCGCTGCCGGTGGATGTGCTGCAAGCGCTGTTCGCCGGGCTGGACCCCTGGGCCATCGCCCGCAAGTTCCGCGCCTTCGGCCGGCTGGACCCCGCCGACCGGCGCGCCACCCTGTTCGTGGCATTGGAGGACTGGCTGAACGACGGCGTCCCGCTGGCCGCCCCGGTCGCCCGCGAATGCCTGGGCGGCTGGTATGGTCGCAACGAGCCAGGTTCCGGCCGCTGGCAGGTGGCGGGCGCGGCGGTGCGGCCGGAGGCGCTCACCCTGCCCTGCTTCCTGGCCATTCCGCAGGCGGACCGCATCGTGCCGCCGGCCTCCGCCCTGGCCCTGGCGGGCCAGATCCCGCACGCCCACATCCACATGACGCCGGCCGGGCATATCGGCATGGCCGCCGGCAGCCGGGCGGAACAAGCCCTGTGGGCGCCCCTGCTGCAGTGGCTGTCGCGCCTTTAGGCACCGGCCGTCCGCGCGCCCAGGCGCTGGGGCCTGCCGGCCCGCCCTCGCACAGGCTTGTGGCGCCCCGGGCCGCAGCGCAGAGTGAAACCTGTCGCACGGCCCAGATCAGGGAGACTTCCAATGACAGACATCGTCATCGCCTCGGCGGCCCGCACGCCTGTGGGCGCCTTCAACGGCGCCTTCGCCAGCGTGCCGGCCCATCTACTGGGCGCCACCGCCATCAAGGCCGCGCTGGCCCGCGCCAAGGTCGAGCCCGGAGAGGTGGATGAGGTCATCCTGGGCCAGGTGCTGACCGGCGCCGCCGGGCAGAACCCGGCCCGCCAGGCCTCGGTCGCCGCCGGTATCCCGGTGGAGCACACCGCCTTCGGCATCAACCAGCTCTGCGGCTCCGGCCTGCGGGCCGTGGCGCTGGCGGCGCAGCAGATCGCCACTGGCGATGCCACCATCATGGTGGCCGGCGGGCAGGAGAGCATGACCCTGGCGCCGCACGCCGCCTATCTACGCGCGGGGCAGAAGATGGGCGACCTCGCCTTCATCGACACCATGATCCGCGACGGGCTGTGGGACGCCTTCAACGGCTACCACATGGGCAACACGGCCGAGAACGTGGCGCAGAAATTCCAGCTGACGCGCGATGAGCAGGACGAGTTCGCCTACAACTCCCAGCGCAAGGCGGGCGAGGCGATGGCCGCCGGCCGCTTTGCCGACGAGATTGCCGCCGTGACCGTGAAGGGCCGCAAGGGCGACACGGTGATCAGCGCCGACGAATACCCGAAGCCGGAGACGACGCGGGAAATCCTGGCCAAGCTGCGGCCGGCCTTCAGCAAGGAAGGCACCGTCACCGCCGGCAATGCCAGCGGCATCAACGATGGCGCCGCCGCCACCGTGGTGATGAGCGCGGCCGAGGCGGCGAAGCGCGGCATCACCCCGATGGCGCGCATCGTCAGCTGGGCGACGGCGGGCGTCGATCCCGCCATCATGGGCACCGGCCCGATCCCCGCCAGCCGCCTGGCGCTGAAGAAGGCCGGCTGGAGCATCGACGACCTCGACCTGATCGAGGCCAACGAGGCCTTCGCCGCCCAGGCCTGCGCGGTGAACAAGGACATGGGCTGGGATACGTCCAAGGTGAA
This sequence comes from Teichococcus aerophilus, assembly GCF_014490485.1. GTDB lineage: Bacteria > Pseudomonadota > Alphaproteobacteria > Acetobacterales > Acetobacteraceae > Pseudoroseomonas > Pseudoroseomonas aerophila. The sequence continues at coordinate 40,500 of NZ_JACTVA010000045.1, forward strand.
TGTCAATGGCGGCGCCATCGCCCTGGGCCACCCGATCGGGGCCTCCGGCGCCCGGGTGCTGACGACCCTGCTGTACGAGATGCAGCGCCGCGGCGCCAAGAAGGGCCTGGCGACACTGTGCATCGGCGGCGGCATGGGCGTGGCGCTCTGCCTGGAGCGCTAAGGGAACCGCGCAGCCGCCACGCCTGAACGGCATGCGGCATGTTGGCCAGGAAGGGCGTCGGAGAGATCCGGCGCCCTTTTGCTTGGCGGCGATTCGGTGAGAGAGCGCAGATCCCTTTACCAAAATCGTCTCATTTTTCGTAAATCTCTGTTTTGTGTTCCTGCTGAGCTCTGTGCGACAGGCTATACAACTTTAAGGCGAAAATTTTTCGCGCTTCTTCGAACAGAGGCTGTCCCGCCTAAAGCGTTATTTATCAGCTCCTAAACCCGCAGACCTACCTTTTTAGTATCTTTTTTTACGCTTAACATATTTCTTGATACGTCTCAAAGATGAAAAACATCTTCGCAACTCGCCTCTGGGTGGTATCAATACACGCATAGATTGAGAGGCACCCAAAAATGCGTACACTCCTGGTTGAAGACGATCTGACCACCGCTCGTGGCGTGTCCATGATGCTCAAGGCCGCTTCCATGATGGTGGACATCGCCACCACTGGTGAGGAGGCGCTCGAACTCGCCGCCCTCTACGACTACGACATCGTTATCCTCGACCTGATGCTGCCGGATATGGAGGGCTACGAGGTGGTCCGCCGCCTGCGCGGCAACCGGGTCGAAACCCCCGTCCTCATCCTTTCCGGGCTCTCCCGCCCGCAGGCGAAGGTGAAGGGCTTCGGCATGGGCGCCGACGACTTCATTACCAAGCCGTTCGACCAGCAGGAATTGCTGGCCCGCATCCAGGCCATCGTCCGCCGCGCCAAGGGCTTCAGCCAGCCGACCCTCTCGGTCGGGCCGCTGACGCTGAACCTCGGCTCCCGCGAAGTGCGCGTCGATGGCCGGGACGTGCACCTGACCGGCAAGGAATACGCCATCCTGGAGCTGCTCACCCTGCGCAAGGGCCTGGTGCTGACCAAGGAAGTGTTCCTCAACCACCTGTATGGCGGCATCGACGAGCCGGAAGCCAAGATCATCGACGTCTTCATCTGCAAGCTGCGCAAGAAGCTAGCCCAGGCCGGCGCCGGTGAGTTGATCGGCACAGTCTGGGGCCGCGGCTACGTGCTGCGGGACCCGAACACCCTGGCCAACCGCTTCGGCGGCATCCCCGAAGTGCCGGCCCCCGCGCCGCTGAGTGCCCACGCCGCCGCCTGACCCTTCCAGCCTTAGGCGCCTGACGGTGCGCGCCGGCCCCTTGCGGGGCTGGTGCGCACCTTGCCGCGATTCATGCACAGCCTCTCTCTCAGCGTGAATCGCGGCCGGCGCAGGCCCTGCGCATATCCGCCACTGGCGGATGCGGCAGCCCGCACCAGCCACCGCGTATCCCACCTTGTCAGTCGGCCCGACCTGCGGCGATGACGCCCTAGCCAGCCATGCGCGCCTGGCCCGCTGCCGCCAGCGCATAGGCACCGCGCTCTCCGCTGACAGGGGCCAGCCTGTCTGTCAGCCCCAGCACCGTTTCCGCACCGCCCAGATACATCACGCCATCCGGCGCCATCTGCGCCGCCAGGGCATTCAGCACGCGCCCTTTGGTCTGCGGGTCGAAGTAGATCAGGACGTTGCGGCAGAACACCACGTCGAACTTGCCCAGCGCCCGGTGGTCGCCCAGCAGGTTGCGTTCCTCGAAGCGCACCATCTCCCGCAAACTGGGGCCGACGCGCCATTTGCCACGCTCCTGCCGGAAATGCTTCACCAGCATCTGTACCGGCAGGCCACGCTGCACCTCGAACTGGGTGAACACGCCGTCCCGCGCCCGCTCCACCACCTCGCGGGACAGGTCGGTGCCAAGGATCTCGGCATTCTTGATGCCCAGCTCCTGCAGGATCATCGCCACCGAATAGGCTTCCTGCCCGGTGGAGCAGGCGGCGGACCAGATACGCAGCCGGTGCCCCGGCGGACGCTTGGCCATCAGCGGCGGTAGCAGCCGCTTCAGATGGTCGAATGGCTTGCCGTCGCGGAAGAAGCTGCTCTCATTCGTCGTCAGCGCCTCGGTCACGTCCCTTGCCAGCGCGTCGGCGCGCGGGTCGCGCAACTTCAAGGCCAGGGCATCAAGGTTGGGAATGCCGGCCTGCTTCATCAGCGGCGCCAGCCGCGTGTCGAGCATGTATTCCTTGTCCGGCGTCAATACGATTCCCGACCGCGCCTTCACCAGCGCCGCGATCGAAGCAAACCCTTCGGCGTTCATGCCGTTCCTCCCACCGCGTTGAATTGCGCCATCACCCGTTCCGCCAGTTGGTCCGGCGGCAACAGCGCCTGTGCCAGCCCCGCCCGCGCCACGGCGCCCGGCATCCCCCAGACGACGCTGGAGGCCTCATCTTGCGCCAGCACCATCCCGCCCGCCGCCGCCACCGCCTTGCAGCCCAGCATCCCGTCCGAACCCATGCCGGTCAGGATCACGACCGTCATCCGCCCCTCGCAGGCGGCCACCAGGCTGCGCAGCGTCGGGTCGACAGCGGGGCGGCAGAAATTCTCCGGCGGGCCGGTATCCAGCCGCGCCACCAGGCTGCCGCCATGATTTTCCACCAGCAGGTGCTTGTCCCCCGGCGCCAGGTAGATGCGGCCGGCCTTCAGCGTCTCGCCATCCAGCGCCTCGGCGGCGGCGGGGCCGCCCAGCCGGCCGAGATGGTCGGCCAGCATGGCGGTGAAGCCTGCCGGCATGTGCTGCACCATCACGATCGGCACCGGCACCGGCATCCGCAGGGCACGCACGAAACTGGCCAAAGCCTGCGGCCCCCCGGTGGAGGAGCCCACCGCCAGCACCTTCGGCCGCGCCACCATCCCGCCCAGTCGTGGGACAGGCCGCGCCACCGTCGGCACGGAAGGGCGCTGTACCGGCCGGGCCTGCATGCGCGCCCAGCCCTTCACCTTTGCCAGCAACTCCGCCTGGAAGGCAGGGTCGCGCAGCCCGCCACCCTCGGCGGTAGGCTTCGGCAGGTAATCGGCGGCACCGGCCCGCATCGCCGCCATGGCCGCCTGCGCGCCACGCTGCGTCAGCGCACTGGCGACGATCACCGCCAGCTTCGGCTGCGCCTTCAGCAGCAGCGGCAGCGCCGTCATGCCATCCATCACCGGCATCTCCAGGTCCAGCAGCACCACGTCGGGGCGGTTGGCCGGCGGCATGGCTTCCAGCATCTCCAGCGCCTGCCTGCCATCTCCGGCACGGGCCACTACCCTCACCTGTGGGTCGGTCTCCAGCACCCGGCCCATCGCGGTGCGCGCGGTGGGGCTGTCATCGCACAGCATCACGCGCACGGCGGGCGATGCCTGCGGCGAGGCGGGTGTCATGCGTCCGCGTCTTCGCTCACCAGCCCCAGCTGCGCCAGCTTGCCGGTCAGGATGGCGTCGTCGAACGGCTTCATGATGTATTCCTGCGCCCCGGCCTCCAGCGCCATCACGATGCGCTCGAACTCGCTTTCCGTCGTGCACAGCATGATCAGCGGTTCCTCGGCGCCGAACTCGGCCCGCGCCGCCTGCAGGAACTCGAAGCCGTCCATCACCGGCATGTTCCAGTCCAGCAGCACCAGCCTGGGCAGCGCTTCCCGGCAGGCTTCCAACGCCTGGGCGCCATCGGCCGCCTCCCGCACCAGGAAGCCGTGCCGTTCCAGGATCCGGCGCGCGGCCTTGCGCACCACCCGGCTGTCATCCACCACGAGGCAGTTCACCGCAGTGTTCATTTTGCTCGTTCCTCTCTCAGCCGATCGCCAGGATGCGGTCGACGTCCAGCACGATCAGCAGCCTGTCGCCCTGCCGGTGCACGCCACGTGAAACTTCCCGCCACACCGGGTCCAGCGTCGGCGGATTGCCGGCGAAGCCCTCGGCGGAGAGCGGCACCACTTCCCCGACAGAGTCGGAAAGCAGGCTGTAGAGTTCGCCCCCTTGCTCGACCACCACGCTCATCGGCGAAGGGCTGCCGGCGGGGCGCTTCGGCAGCCCCAGGCGCCGGCGCAGGTCGATCGCCGTGACGATGCGGCCTCGCAGGTTCAGGCTACCCGCCACCTCGGCCGGCGCCAGCGGCACGCGGGTGATGGCCTGGGAGGACAGGATGTCCCGCACTGCCAGCACCGGCACGCCGCACAACTGCCCCGCCACCGTCAGGGTCAGGAACATCTCGGCGGCGGCGTCCGCCACCGGGGGCACGCCGGGCAATGCGCCCGGCAGGCCGGACACACGCGCTTCGGTCTGCATCGGTCTTGCTCCTCAGAAGGTTGCCGGGGTGGCCAGGTTCTCGCGCAGCGCGGAGAGCAGCGATTCGCGGTCCGATTTTCCAACATTGTTGGTAAAGCCGGCGTTACGGCAGCGCTGCGCATGGCCCGGTTCCGCCCGCGCGCTCATCGCGATCATCGGCAGGTGCTGCCACGGGCCGCCTTCCCGCACCGCGCGGGCCAGGCCCAGCCCGTCCAGCTCCGGCATCTCGATGTCGGAGACGATGATGTCGAACATCGCCCCCTGCTCGCGCAACCGCAGCGCCTGCAGGCCGGTATCCACGGCGGTGACGTCGTAGCCGGCGGCGGTCAGACCCGGCACCAGCAGGTGGCGGAAGAAGGCGCTATCTTCCACCAGCAGCAGCCGCTTGCCGGAATTCTCCCGCGTCGGCTGCGGCTTGAACCAGTCGTCGCCGGCCTGGCGCAGCCACCAGGCGCAATCCATCACGTCGGTCACCTTGCCGCCGATGACGGTGCCGCCCAGGAAGCCCGGCCGGTCGTGGTTGCCCTCGATCTCCAGGTGCTCCTCCACCACGTCCAGGATGGCATCGACCATCAGGCCCATGGCGCGATGCTGGTCGCTGAATACCAGCACTGCCTGGCGGGTGCCCGGCGCCGGCGCCATCCAGTGGCCGGACATCGGCACCAACGGCATCAGCTTGCCGCGATACTGCACCAACGGCTGGCCACCGGACATTTCGATGCTCTCCGCCGGCAGATCCTCCAGGCGGGAGACGAGGCCGAGCGGCACCGCCTTCGGCGTCTCGTCCCCGGCGCGGAACAGCAGCAGCGCCGTCCGCTCGGTGGAGCGGGAGCCGGTCATGCCATCGGTGCGGCCGGCATCTTCGGCCGGGCCATCGGCGCCGACGCCCGTGGCGCGGGCGATGCCGTTCGGGTCCAGGATCATGATGACGCTGCCATCGCCAAGGATGGTGTTGCCGCTGAACATCGTGACGTGGCGCAGGATCGGCGCCACCGGCTTGACCACGATCTCCTCGGTGTCGAACACCTTGTCGACGATGATGCCGAAGACGTTCGGCCCCACCTGCGTCACCACGACGAAGCCGGCATCCTCCTCCCGCACCATCTCCGCATCATCCAGCTTCAGCAGCTTGGAGAGGGAGACGAGCGGCAGCAGCCGGTCCCGCAACCGCATCACCGGCGTCTGGTCGATGCGCTCGATGGTGCTGCCGCCGCTGCCGGCGCGCACCAGCTCCACCACACCGATCTGCGGGATGGCGAAGCGCTCCTTCCCCGCCTCGACGATCAGGGCGGAGACGATGGCCAGCGTCAGCGGGATCTTGATGAAGAAGGTCGTGCCCTTCCCTTCCACCGAGCGTAGCTCGATGGTGCCGCCGATCTTCTCGACATTCGTCTTCACCACGTCCATGCCCACGCCGCGGCCGGAGACGGAGGTGATGGCGGCGGCGGTGGAGAAGCCGGCGCGGAAGATGAAGTGCTGGATCTCCCGCTCGCTCATCCCGGCCAGCTCGGCTTCCGTGGCCAGGCCCTGGTTCAGCACCTTCTGCTTGATCTTCTCGGCCGGCAGGCCGCGCCCGTCGTCGCCGATCTCGATGATGATGTGGCCACCTTCATGATAGGCGTTCAGCATCACCCGGCCGGTTTCCGGCTTGCCGGCGGCGCGGCGCTGGTCCGGCGTCTCCAGCCCATGGTCGCCGCTGTTGCGCACCATGTGCGTCAGCGGGTCCTTGATCAGCTCCAGCACCTGACGGTCCAGCTCCGTCTCGGCGCCCTTCATCACCAGCTCGATCTTCTTGCCCAGCTCGTTGGCCAGGTCGCGCACGATGCGCGGCAGCTTCTGCCACGCATTGCCGATCGGCTGCATACGCGTCTTCATCACCCCTTCCTGCAATTCGGAGGTGATGTGGGAGAGGCGCTGCAACGGCACGGTCAGCGCCGCGTCGCTGCGGGCGCGCACCAGCTGCAGCAGCTGGTTGCGCGTCAGCACCAGCTCGCTGACCAGCGTCATCAGGTCTTCCAGCACATCCACGGAGACGCGGATGGTCTGGGGCGGCACCACGCCCTGGCCGGCGGCCGGGGCTGCGGCCGCGGTGGCCGGCGCCGCGGCTGGCTCGGGGGC
>NZ_JACTVA010000046.1 GCF_014490485.1 Teichococcus aerophilus
CGCATCCCATCACCACAACCACCACCACAACCGCCTCGGAAACACCTCCGCAGGCGGATTTCGCGTTTCTAACGGCCTCCATCCACCGACAGGACTTGGCCGTTCACAAAACTCGCCATGTCGGACGCCAAGAACAACACCGCCTTGGCAATCTCCTCCACCGTCCCCAGGCGCTGTAGCGCGATGCCCTGTACCAGCTGGCGTTGCTTCTCCGGCCCATAGGCGTCCCACTGGCGTTCGGTCGCGGCATTACTGCGGATGAAGCCGGGTGCGACGCTGTTGACCCGAATGCCATGCGGCCCCAGCTCATGCGCCAACTGCCGCGTCAGTCCCAACAGGGCGTGCTTGGCAGAGCAATAGGCCTGGATACCTGTCAGCGAAGCCTGGAGGGCAGCGCCGGACGTCGTGGTGACGATCGCTCCGTGGCCGGCATGCTTCATGGCGGGTACAGCAGCACGACACAGGCGGAAGGCAGCGCCCAGATTGATCTCCATGATCCGGTCGAAATCGGCGTCCTCGACCTCTTCCAAAGGCTTCGGGCTCTGCCCGGCGACGCCGCCGGCATTGCACACGAGGATATCGACCGCGCCGCCGGAAGCGGCCTCGACAGAATGAATCCAAGCGCCGCCCGCCTGGCGGTCCGTCAGGTCAACGACCTGCGTGTTGACTCCCATCCGGGCCAACTCATGCAGTGCATCCTCCTGGATGTCGCAGCCATGGACCTGCGCGCCAGCAGCCTGGAACAAGCCACAAATCGCCTTTCCGATGCCGATAGCGGCACCACTGACGGCGACGGTCTTGCCAGTAAAGTCCAGTTTCATCGTGATGCATCGTCCTCAGCTTCCCACCGCGTAATCAGGGCACAGCCGGGCGATTCGGTCGAGTGGGCGCCGCCGCACTGGCCACCCAGCCCGAAACCCGGCAAAACGCCCCATTCGAGCAGGACCGGGGGTCGATGAGGCAACTCAAGTGGCGGATTGAGGCGGCGCTGGTGCAGGCCCTACTCGGCTTCTCGCGCCTGCTGGGTCCGTTGCGCGCCTCCAATCTGGGGGGGCGGGTCAGCCGCTTCCTGGGCCCCTGGATTCCTGTCTCGCGCATCGCACGCCGGAACCTGGAACTGGCGTTCCCGGAACAGACCCCCGCGTGGCGGGAGCAGGTGCTGAAGGATTGCTGGGACAATCTTGGCCGTACCATGCTGGAACTGCCACATATCGCCCAACTGCCGCACAGCGCCGAGGGCCCGGGCTGGGAGGTGGTCGGCGCCGAGCACCTGCCCAGCAGCGGGCGTGCCGTTCTGGTCTCGGCTCATATGGCCAACTGGGAAGTGCTTCCGCTGGCGGCGGCACGGGCAGGGCTGAACATGGGCGGTTTCTACCGTGCCCCCGACAACCCGCTGGTCGATCGCCTGTTGCGGGACATGCGCGCGACCGAGGCCGCGCTGCCGCTGTTTCCCAAAGGCTCCGCTGGGGCGCGCATGGCACTGAAGCATTTGTCGCAGGGCGGCGCGTTGGGCGTACTCGCGGATCAGAAGCTGAATGAGGGTCTGGAACTGACCTTCTTCGGGCACGGCGCCATGACCACCTCGGCGCCCGCGGAACTCGCGCTCCGTTTCGACTGCCCGCTCATTCCCGCCCAGGTCATCCGGCTAGGGCCGTGCCGCTTCCGCATCGTGGTCGAGCCGCCGTTGCCTTGGCCCAAGACGGGGGACCGGCACCAGGATGCCCGCCTGCTGACGATCGCCGTTAATAGCCGCATCGAGGCCTGGTTGCGGGAACGGCCGGGCCAATGGCTATGGCTGCATCGACGCCTGCAGAAGCACTATTACCAGCGGGGCTGAACGACCACTGGCTTGACCGGCGGGCCCGGCGTGCGACCCTGTGCGCAAGCACCAAGGAAACGTCCCCGCATGGCACCCAACCAGCCGCCCGCCTGCCCAGGGCCAGACCCACATCCGGCCGCGCCACGCCGCTTTACCGTGCCGAACGGCGCGGTGGATACGCATGCGCATGTCATCGGCCTGCCGCCGCAATGGCCCTGGATCGCGAACCGCGCCTATACGCCGGAGGAAGCGACTGCCGAGGCCTATCTGGCGATGCTCGATGCGGTCGGCATGACCTATGGCGTGCTGGTGCAGGTCAGCGTGCACGGCACCGACAACAGCCTGATGGAAAGCGTGCTGCGGGCCAACCCGCAGCGGCTGCGCGGCGTTGCCGTCACCACCCCGAGCCTGCAGGATGCCGAGTACCGCCGCCTGAAGGAAGCCGGCGTCACTGGCCTGCGCATGAACCTGCTGCAAGGCGGCGGGCTGGGGCTGGATGGCCTGCAGGACACCGCCGCGCTGTGCAAGGAACAGGGCTGGCACCTGCAATTGCTGCTGGATGCGCGCCAGCTACCGGAACTCGCCCCCGCCTTGTCCCGCCTGCCAGTGCCGTTGGTGCTGGACCACATGGCGAATTTCCCCGCGGCTGAAGGCCCGCAGCACCCAGGATTCCAGGCCCTGGTCGGCTTGGTAGGGGACGGCGCCTGGGTGAAGCTCTCCGGCGCCTTCCGGCTGAGCCAGCTGGCGCCGGATTTTGCGGATGTGGTGCCGTTGGCGCGCGCCCTGCTGGCAGTGGCGCCAGATCGCTGCCTGTGGGGCTCGGACTGGCCGCATGTCACCCACTGGGGGACCATGCCGAAGGTGGGCGACCTGTTGGATCTGGTGGCGGATTGGGCGCCTGATGAAGCCACCCGTCACCGGGTGCTGGTGGAAAACCCGGCGCGCCTCTACGGCTTCTGAGCATCGGACCATCACCGAACACCTGGAGCACGCCCCGCGACCGGCGCGTGCTCCAGGCAGCGCGCCGCTACTGCTTTTCGACATTCCAGAACGTCATCACCGAACCCGGCAGCAGCCCGGTGATGTTGGCGCGCCGTGCATAGGGCTGGTTGAACTGGCCCAGCAGGCGGTAGGGCTGCATCGCCGTCAGCCGCAGGTGCAGGGCTTCCAGCGCCTTCTGGCGGGCCTCGTCGCCCACCGCCTCGACATAGGCGTTGCGCAGCCGCTCCGCTTCTTCGTCGCACGGCCAGCCGGCCCAGGCGCGGTCGCAGGCCATGTTCGTGCCGATATTGGTGATCGGCGACTGCATGGTGGCGCCGGATGCGAAGGTGACGAACAGGTTCCAGCCACCCTGGTCCGGCGGGTCCTTCTTCGGCTGGCGGGTGGTCACAGCGCCCCAGTCCTGGAACTGCAGGTCGATGTTCATGCCGCCCTCCCGCAGCGCGGCGGCGGCGACCTCGGCCATGCGGCCGATGGCGGGGATGTCGTTGGTGGTCATCAGCACCACCCGCTCGCCCCGGTAGCCGGACTCGGCCAGCAGTCGCCGGGCGGTCTCCACATTCGGCTGGGCATAGGCGTCCGAGCCCACCGCCGTACCGTTCGGGCTGCCGCAGACGAAGTAGGAGCCGCAGGCGGTCCACCATTGCTCGTCGCCCACGCCGGCGGTCAGCGCATCCGGCTGGTTCACCAGATACGCCATGGCCAGCCGGGCGCGCGGGTCATTGAAGGGCGGGAACAGGTGGTTGGGCCGCAGCATGGCCTGGTTGGTGGTGTACTTCTCCACCTGGATGCCGCGTGCCCGCTGTAGCACCGGGATCAGGTCCTGCGCCGGCTGCTCCCAGATATCGATCTCGCCGGTCTGCAACGCGGCGGCGGCGGTCGCCGGGTCCGGCATGATGTGCCACTCGACGCGGTCCAGCTTCACGACGCGGCCGCCGGCCATGCCGTTGGCAGGCTCGTTGCGCGGCACGTAATCGGCATTGCGGTCGTAGACCACCAGCGCGCCGGGCCGCCACGCGTCCCGGTTGAAGCGGAACGGGCCGCTGCCGATCGTGTTGGTGACGGGCGTGGTCGGCTCCGTCCGGGCATCGCTCTCCCGCATGATGGCGGGGATCTGCCCCACGGCCGAGCCCAACGAGAACGGCACGGCGCCGTGCGGCCGCTTCAGCTTCAACACGAAGCTCCGGTCATCCACGACGTCGAGCGACGCGGTGTATTCCCGTAGCTTGCTCCCCACCGTGTCCCGCGCCATCCAGCGGCTCAGGGAGGCGACGACATCGCGCGACGTCACCGGCTGCCCGTCATGGAAGCGCAGCCCCTCCCGCAGCCGGAAGGTCCAGGTCAGGTTGTCGGGAGAGGCCTCGAACCGGTCCACCATCTGCGGCTGCGGGTTCAGCTGCGCGTCCCAGGAGAACAGCGTCTCGTAAATCATCGTTCCGTGCATGCGGGTGACGAGGATGGAGGCCACCACCGGGTCCAGCGTCCGCAAATCGGCATGCGGGGCCACGCGCAGCACGCGGTTGGCGGCGGGCTGCTGGGCTTGGGCCTGTGGCAGCGCGGCGCCGCCCAGGGCGGTGGCCGCCAGCAGCATCAGCCGCACGTACCCGGTTGGTGTCATCACGTTGGATTCCTGTCCTGCTTCTCGTCGTCCCGTTCGAATTGCAGCACCCGGGCGCGATGGCTGGCAACCCGCAACGTTCCAGCTTCGGTCAGGATCAGGCAGGGGCGGTGCCGCCAGGGGCCATGCGGCAGGTCCGCCAGGGCACGGCCGCCGGGCAGGGCGGTCAGCCGCGTCTCCGCCCCCAAGCCGCCGGCCCAGGGCCAGGTCGCGGTACCGTCGGCGCGGATGGTCAGCACGGCACCGAATAGCGGTTCCCGCCAGCGCCCCACCAGCCCGGGGTCCAGCGTCTGCGCCGGTGGCACCGGGTGCAGGATGCGGGCGGCACCACCGATGCGCGCATGCAGGCTGCCATCCGCCGCCGGTTGCAGGCTGGCATCCAGATAGGCCGGCAGGGTACGCGCGCCGCCACCTTGTGCCGCGACCAGCCTCTCGAACCCACCCATGAAGGACATTGCGTCGGCCGTCAGTTCAGCCCAGAACGGCCCCTCGCTGGTGGCGAACAGGCCGGTTGGCAGGCCCTGTGCCGGGGCCGGCAGCGGTTGGCCGACCAGCTCCGCCAGCACGCGCAGCGCCGGCCACAGCGCGTCCTCCTCCCGGTTGGTCAGCACGACCACGCCGACGCCGAGTTCCGGCGCCATCAGCATGTGGTTGCGGTAGCCGGGCAGGGAGCCGCCATGGCCCACCACCGGCATCGTGCCCAGCATGCTGTGCACCAGCCCCAGGCTGTAGGCGCTGGGCGAGCCGTCGGCGAAGCTGCGCGGGGCTGCCAGCTGTTCCAGCACACCCTCCAGCGGCCCACGCCCAGCCAGCAGCGCCGCAGCCCAGCGCGCCAGGGTCAACGCACTGCCCGCCAGCCCTCCGGAGGCGGAAAAATGCATGCCGTAGCGACCGCGCCGCCATGCCGCGCCATCGTGCCAGTAGCCGGTGGCAAGGCCGGGCACTGGCTCGGCCTCATCGGCGGGGAAGTGGATGCGCAGGTCCAGCGGCCGCAGCAGGCGGCGGGCAAGGGCTTCGGCATACGGGACGCCACGCTGCGCCTGCACCACCGACTGCGCCAGGCGCCAGCCGGTGTTGGAATAGGCCATCTCGGTCCCGGGCTCGGCATTCACCCCCGGCAGGCGGCGCAGCACCGACTCCACGTCCGTGGCAGAGAGGCTGGCGGTATAGGGCGCGCCCTGGTGCCAGAGGACCTCCATCATGTCCGGCAGCGCGCCGGTCATATCCAGCGCCCGCACCAGCGGTACGGCGCCGATGGCGGCCGGTAGCTCCGGCAGCAGGGTGCCGAGCGGCGCTTCCAGCGGAATCCCTTCCAGCAGCAGCGTCGCCGCCATGAAGTGCTTGCTGATGGAGGCGTAGCGGTTGGTCGTCTCCGGCGTGAAGGGCAGCGCGTGCTCGATGCTGGCGAAGCCGCCGGCGAGGCTGGCCTGCGGGCCGCTGGCGTCGAACAGCACGATGGCGCCGCCCGGCCCCCTGGCTTCCGCCCACGCCCCGGTCAGGGCGGCGGCGAGGGCGGTGGCACGGGTCCAGTCTGGCATCGGCGCGAGTCCTGCGGCAGGGAGGCGCCGATTTCACCCCCTCCGGCGCCGGGGCGGAAGCCCCGGCAACGTAAAACCGCTTCAGCCCTTGCGGGGCAGCGCGCGCAACGAGCGATGGACGGTGGTCAGCAGATCGGTGAGCTGCGCCGCATCCACTTGGTGGCCGGCGACGTAGCCGGTGGTGATGGTCTTCATCGCCGCCAATACATCCGCCTGCGCCTCCGGCGACGCTGGGACAGGCGCTTCGACCGCGGCCTCGACCCTGGCCTTGCCGCGCGGGCCACGCTTGCCGGCCTGCGGCTCCGGCAGGGACAGGGTGGCCTGCCTCAGGGGCTTGGCGGGCTCGGCAGCCTTGACGATGTCTTCATCGGCATCGGCATCGGCATCGGCATCGGCATCGGCATCGGGCGCTGCCGGCTGTTCGGCCTCGGTCTCGGCTTCTGAAACCTGCTCGGCTTCCGGGGCTGCTTCGATCGCCGGTTCAGGCGTTGGCTCGGTCGGCAGGACGGGTGGTGGGGGCGTGGGGGCGGGGGTAGCTGGCATCGGCGCGTTGGCGATCAGCGCCAGCAAGGTGCCGGCTGTCTCATAGAAGCCGTCATGTCGCATGATGAGGAAAGCCTGGCCCTTCACCTGAAAGACGCGACGCTGCATCGAATACTGCCGCACCTGTCCCTCGCTCGCGGGGACGAAGCGGCATCCCTGGGCCTCGGCAGTGGCCACTTGGGCTTCGGTCAATTGCAAATTCGGAACTTTCAGTGATGGCAGAAGCCAGGGGGTGTTCTAACGCCTCGCCGTGTCGCTCGGTAGCGCCATCCTCAGGAAAGCGCCGAGTCCCAGGCGAAAGGCTCGCTGACGCACTGCGCCAGATGTTCGATCAAAGCCCGAAGTTTCAAGGGAAGGAACGGCGTCTCCGGATAGACCACGTGGATGGTATCCGGCACCGGCACCCAGCCGGGAATCCGGATCTGCACCAACTCCCCGGCCGCGACGGCGGGGCCGACCATGAAGCTGGGCAGGACCGTCAGCCCCAGCCCGGCCCGAGCGCCATCCAGCAGCGCCTCGCCATTGTTGGCGATCATCCGCCCACGCAGCGCGACGGAGCGGTGCGGCCCGCCCGGATCGCCCTCCGGCGCGAACCGCCAGACATGGCCGGAGGGCGCATTGGCGTAACCCAGGCACTCATGGGCGGTCAGCGCATCCAGCGTCTCCGGCATCCCCGCGCGCTCGGCATAGTCGCGGGAACAGCAGAGCGCCCGCCGGCTGGTGCCGAGCCGCCGCGCCCGCAGCGAGGAATCCGCCAGCCGGCCGATCCGCAAGGCAAGGTCGTAGCTGCTGCCTTGCAAGTTCACATGGCGGTCGTCGAAATCCAGGTGGATCTCGATGCTCTCGTAACGCTTCATGAAGTCGGCGATGGCGGGGCCGAGGTAGCGGGTGCCGAAGCTCATCGGCGCCGCCATGCGGATCAGCCCGCGCAGCGCGCCGGACTGCGCCGAGACATCCTCCGCCAGGCTGTCCAGCTGCGCCAGCACGGCGCGGGCGCGGGCGTAGAGCAGCGTGCCGGTCTCGGTCGGCGTTACGCTGCGCGGCGCCCGGTGCAGCAGCTTGGCGCCCAGCTGCGCCTCCAGCCCCGCCATTCGCTTGCTGACGACAGACTTCGCCAGCCCCAGCCGCAAGGCCGCCGCTGTCAGGGTGCCGCTATCCACCACCTGGACGAAGGTGGCCAGGTCGTCCGCACTAGGTCGCATCGTTCTCGATTAGCGAACGCAGCGTTCCCCGGCAAGGCATTGCGGATATCCGGCAAGAACGCAATTTGTGGCTCACCGAAACCGGCGCAGGAGCACGCGATGACCAAGGTTCTGATCCTCTACTATTCCAGCTACGGCCACATCGAGACGATGGCAGGCGCGGTGGCCGAAGGCGCTCGCGCCGTGCCCGGCACCGAAGTGACCATCAAGCGGGTGCCGGAACTGGTGCCGGAGGAGGTCGCCAAGGGCGCCCACTTCAAGCTGGATCAGGCCGCCCCCGTCGCCACCATCAACGAGCTGGCCGACTACGACGCCATCATCATCGGCACGCCGACGCGCTTTGGCCGCATGGCGTCCCAGATGGCCAACTTCCTCGACCAGGCCGGTGGGCTTTGGTTCCAGGACAAGCTGGTGGGCAAGGTCGGCTCGGTCTTCGCCTCCACCGCCAGCCAGCATGGCGGGCAGGAGACGACGCTGACCTCGACCATCGTCAACCTGCTGCATTTCGGCATGACCGTCGTTGGGCTGCCCTACACCGAGAAGCGCATGCTGGATGTCGCGACGGTGGCCGGCGGCACGCCCTACGGCGCCACGACGATCGCGGCCGGCGACGGCTCCCGCCAGCCGAGCGAAGCGGAGCTGGAGATGGCGAAGAGCCAGGGCCGCCACGTGGCGGAAGTGACCGGCGCGCTGGTGCGCGGCCGCGCCTGACGCGCGGCACGTGACGCGCAGGACTGAACACAGGGCTGGAGCATCTTCGCCGCGGAGCCCCGCGGCGGACAGGCTCTAGCAACACCGGCACGGGGGTAGATCCCCAGGCGGCCGGCAGGAGGATTACCAATGCAACTCCATGGCATTCACCACCTGACGGCCGTCTCGGCCGATGCGCGTGGCAACCACGATTTCTACACCCGCATCCTGGGGATGCGGATGGTGAAGAAGACCGTCAACCAGGACGATGTCAGCGCCTACCACCTGTTCTACGCGGACGGCCAAGCCAGCCCCGGCACCGACCTGACCTTCTTTGACTGGCCGACCCCGAAGGAGCAGCGCGGCACCAACAGCATCGTCCGCACCGCCTTGCGGGTGAACGGCCGCGCGGCGCTAGATTACTGGGCGGCGCGGCTCGATGAGCACAAGGTGACGCATGGCCCGGTGCAGGAGGTCGATGGACGCCTGGAACTCGCCTTCGAGGATTTCGAGGGCCAGCGCCTGGCGCTGCTGGACGATGGCGGCACCGGCCCGGCGCATCCGTGGGACCGCAGCCCGGTGCCGGCGGATTTCCAGATCCGCGGCCTCGGCCCGATCACCATGAGCGTCGCCAACCCGGCGCATTCGGACGCCTTCGTCACCCGCGTCATGGCCATGCGGCTGGACCGGGAGGTGACCGGGGCGGACGGCATCGTCACCCGTGTCTATGCGATGGGAGAGGGTGGCCCGGCGGCGGAGTTGCACATGCGGGTGGAGCCGAACCTGCCACGCCACCAGCCCGGTGCCGGCAGCGTCCACCACGTGGCCTTCCGCGTGAATGACGACGAATACGAGTACTGGGTGACCCGGCTGGAGACCCTCGGCCTGCGGTCCAGCGGCCCGGTGGACCGCTTCTACTTCCGCAGCCTGTATGTGCGGGAGCCCTCCGGCATCCTGTACGAAATCGCCACCGACGGCCCCGGCTTCGCCACGGACGAGCCGATGGAGACGCTGGGCGAGAAGCTTGCCCTGCCGCCGTTCCTGGAGCCGAAGCGGGCACAGATCGAGAAGGGCCTGAAGCCGTTGTGACGAAGGGCCACCGGGCGGGAATACCGCCCGGTGGCTGCCGGTTGTCAGGCTGGGTCGTACTTGGCGCAGAAAGCCTCGGCGCCCAGGTTGCGGAAATCGGCCAGGGCCTCGCCCAGCCGCTCATGCGGCCAGTCCCACCAGGCAATCCGCTCCAGCGAGGCAATGATCTCCGGCGTGAAGCGGTAGCGCAGCACCCGCCCCGGAACACCGATGACGATGGCGAAGGGCGGCACATCCTTGGTGACCACGGCGCCCGCGCCGATCGCGGCTCCGTTGCCGATGCGGAGGCCCGGCAGCACCACCGCGCCGTGACCGATCCAGACATCATGGCCCAGCGTCACGTGATGGTCCCGCCGCCACTGGAAGAAGGCGGCGTCATCCTCCCCCAGCCCGTAGGCGGATGCGCGGTAGGTGAAGTGGTTCAGCGCCACACGCTCCAGCGGATGGTTGCCTGGATTGATCCGCACCTGCGCCGCGATGGAGCAGAAGCGGCCCAGGGTGCTGTAGATGATGTCGCTGTCGTTCCCGACATAGCTGTAGTCGCCGAAGGTGGTCTCGGCGACTTTGCTGCGTGGCCCGACCTCGCAATAGCGGCCGAAGCGGCTATCGCGGATCTGGGCGTCGGGGTGGATGGCCGGCGTCTCGCCCAGGGTCTTGCTGGCGGTGTCCGGTTCGCGGTGAAGCTGTGTGTCCTGCATGGCGCGAGGCTGGCGCCGGCTGCCGGGGCGGTGCAATCGCCCCGGCGGAAACATCATGGAACTGCCACATCGCGTGGCAGGGTCGTCTCTACTTCTTGGGCTGGATGTTCACCGGACCACCGGGCTTGCCGGTGATGCCGAGGCCTTTGTTGTCCCCCGGCTGGCCGTTGTAGTCGGTCTCCGGGTCCAGGCCCTTGTTGTTCGGGTCGGTCTGGTCCTTGTCGATGTCGTGCGGCCCGACGCTGGTGGGGCGGCCGGTCGCGGGCCCGGTGCCCCAGTTCTTCAGGCCTTCCAGATTGGCTTTGTCGGTCATCGGAGCATCTCCTTCTGTTGCTCCTTCAACCGGCGCCGGCGCCGGAAGGTTGCGCCGCCTCTGGGGCGTGCCCGCCGCGGCAGATGCGGCGGGCATCTCCACGCTCCAGGCTTCTACCAGGGCAGCCGCATGAAGTTGGCGGCGCCGGAGGCGCGGGAGATCAACGCCTGCATCGCCGGGTTACTATGGCCGTCCTCATCCGTCAGCGCGTCCATCGGGCAGAAATACTCATGCGCCTGCGGCATCTGGGTGCGGGCGAAACCATCGTATTGCCGCTGCTTCAGCCCGTAGAGCACGCGCACGTCGCGCACCGGCAGCACCAGCGGCGTCGTCGGTTCCTCCTTCATCAGGCGGATGGTCTTCCAGCGCGGCGGCGACGTGGCTCGGTTGTCCTGCGACGCCAGCAGCCAGGGCACCGGGCACACCACCAGCAGCGAGTTGGTGGAGGGCGCGAAGCGGGACCGTTTGTCCAGCAGGTTCTGCAGGGTGGAGCACGCCTCGATGCACAGGATGTCGCAAAAGGCATCCGCCGGGTCGGGGCTGAAATGCAGCCACAGCCCGTCCGGCAGCGTGCGGAGGCGGTTGGAGCCGGGGAGGCGCAGGAAAGGATGCGTACTGGTATCGGCCTCCCCTGGGCGTGCGCGCATCCAGACGCCGCGCTGCTTCGGGGTCTCGATGGCACCGGGCGGCCGCTGGGGCCAGGTGCGGAGACGGCGACGCACGAGGTCGTCCAGCGAACGGTAGGTGAGTTCTGGCCTGTCGACTTGAATCATCGGAGAGCGTTCCGGACCTTTGAGGCAATCTGGTACCATCAACTCCAATCGCGCAGTTGTGATCAAGAGCCAGTGTTCACTTTTTAGCGAGTTTTCTGTGGATCAAATGACCGAATCGAAGTCGCGAAAAGTCTTCGTGGAGTATAAATCAGCTGGAATTCAAGACGTATCAGTGGTCTGCAAGATATTCCTGAGGCTTGACATAAAGTTTAGCTAGAAAACAAAAATAAACCCCGCCCGGCAGCGCCGGACGGGGTCTTGTCGCCAGGATGGCGGCCCTGGGCGGGCCGCCTGTCGCCGGTTCAGCGGGTCGGGTAGTCGCGCTGCGCCGGGCCGGTATAGATCTGGCGCGGACGGCCGATGCGCTGCGCCGGGTCCTCGATCATTTCCTTCCACTGGCTGACCCAGCCGATGGTGCGGGCCACGGCGAACAGCACCGTGAACATATGCGTCGGGATGCCCATCGCCTTCAGGATGATACCCGAATAGAAATCGACGTTCGGGTACAGCTTGCGGCTGACGAAGTACTCGTCCTCCAGCGCGATCTTCTCCAGCGCCACGGCCAGGTCGAGCAGCGGCTCGTCCTTGATGCCGAGCTCCTTCAGAACTTCATGGCAGGTCGCCTGCATGATCTTCGCGCGCGGGTCGAAGTTCTTGTAGACGCGGTGCCCGAAGCCCATCAGCTTCACGCCGCTGTTCTTGTCCTTCACCTTGGCGATGAAGTCGGGGATGTTCTCGACGCTGCCGATCTCGCCCAGCATCTTCAGCACCGCCTCGTTGGCGCCGCCATGCGCGGGGCCCCACAGCGCCGCGATGCCGGCGGCGATACAGGCGAAGGGGTTGGCGCCGGTCGAGCCCGCCAGCCGCACCGTGGAGGTGGAGGCGTTCTGCTCATGGTCCGCGTGCAGGACCAGGATGCGGTCCATGGCGCGGGAGAGGATCGGGTTCGGCTTCCAGTCTTCCGCCGGGACGGCGGTCATCATGTACAGGAAGTTCTCCGCGTAGGAGAGGTCGTTCCGCGGGTACATGAAGGGCTGGCCGATGGAATACTTATAGGCCCAGGCAGCGATGGTCGGCACCTTGGCGAGCAGGCGGAACGCGCTGATCTCGCGCTGCGCCGGGTCGTTGATGTCCAGGCTGTCGTGATAGAAGGCCGAGAGCGCGCCGACGACGCCGCAGAGGATAGCCATCGGGTGCGCGTCGCGGCGGAAACCCTGGAAGAAGGAGCGCAGCTGCTCATGCACCATCGTGTGCATGGTCACGTCGTGCTCGAACTTCTTGCGCTGCTCGGGGGTGGGCAGCTCGCCGTTCAGCAGAAGGTAGGAGACTTCGATGAAGTCGCTCTTCTCGGCCAGCTGCTCGATGGGATAGCCGCGATAGAGCAGGACGCCCTGGTCACCATCGATATAGGTGATCTCGCTTTCGCAAGCCGCCGTACCGCCATAGCCGGGATCGAAGGTGAAGACACCGAGGTCGCTGTAGAGCTTACGGATGTCGAAGACATCGGGGCCGATCGAGCCCTGAAGCAGCGGAAGCGTGGCGCTTTTGTTCGATCCGTCCAGCGTGACCGTAACGGAGCCTTTTGCCGTATTGCTCATGGCGTCTTCCTTTAGGGGGGCGGTGCCGTCGTGTGCTGCGGCGCCGCCATGATGCAGCGCAAGATAGTCAGCGGTGCTGCCGCTTGTCTATCCGGCCCCGGGCGGGCCTTGTGGCTCAACGTTGCTGCCAACGCTCTGGCGCGCCTTGCAGATAGGACCAAAGGCCGCGCTGAGCCGCGCGTGCGGTGGCCTCCAGCCCTGCCATATCGGCATTGCCATCGGCCAACGCCCAGCCGGAAGCGACGAGCGCGGCGTTCACCTCTTCCCCATTCGCGACGCAGGTGCCGAGTGGCCGGCCGAAATGGTCGCGCCCCTGCACCTTGCAGGTCAGGTCCCGGCCCTGCACCAGCCGCGCCAGCGCCTGGGCGGCCGTGGCACCGCAATCGAAGCCGACGCCGGAGGAGGTGCGGCAGGTTTGCCCCCGCTCGGGCGACAGCAGGCCGGAGAGGCGGAGGGTGCGCTCACCCAGCCGCAGCGTATCGCCATCGACGACCAGGACGGTGGCGGCGCTGGCCTGCCAGTCCTGCTCCCGCGGTGCGGAGCCGAACAGGTTGGCCGGCAGGCCGAGGCCCACCAGCGCCACGCAGACAAAGGAGAAGGCGGCACCGAGCGCCACCCCCCGCCAGCGGCTGGGGGGAGAGTAGGAAGAGCGGAAGATGCGGCGACGGTTCAACACGCGGCCAAGCGTTAAACCAGGGGTGGGGGGCGGTTCAAGCGGGGATGTGCCCATCCATCGCTCAGTTCTCCCAGAAGGGGCTCAGCCCCTCCAGTTCCTTCCACGCCTCCAGCGCCTGGTCCCGCGCACCAGCGCCATGGGCCAGCGCGAAGCCTTCCGCCAGCCCGATCGCCCACGGCCCCGCACCGCCGCGCCCGCCGAGCCCGGCCACCAGGACGCGGGCGACATGGGTGTCGTTCGCCACCCCCAGCGCGTCCTGCACGCCGGAAAGGCGCTTGAGGAATCGGCGGGTGGATTTGCCGGCCCAGAGCGGCGAGAACAATTCGGCGGAATAACGCAGCCGCTTGGCGTCCAGCCGCAATTCATGCAGCGACTCGGCCGCATGTTCCTCGATATCGGCGCCGCGCTTCAACAGGCGGCGCCAGCGGCGGGCCAGGGTGGCCTTGGCGAAAGGCCGCAACGGCGCGTCGGCATCGACCGGCCGGTCCGAACCCCAGTCCCGCAAGGCGGCGATGCGCGTGGCGGTCCAAATCAACTGGCGGAATTCCGGGCCGTCCAGCATGGCGCGCAGGGCCAGGTAGGCGGCTTCGCGCTTCTGCCGCGCGGTGCGCAGCAACACCGCCACGCGCCGCTCGCCCGGGCCGACAGCATCGGCCAATTCGGCGCCCAGGTTCAGCAGGAACACATCGAGGTCCCGCGCATCGCCCAGCGCGCGGGCGAAATCGGCCAGCCGCGCATCCAGTTCCCGCAGGTTGCGGCCATCCAGCACGGTACGGAACTGCTTGAGGCAGGAGCGCAGGCGGCGGGCGGCGACGCGGGACTGGTGCACGCCTTCCGGCCCCACCTCCAGCCGCGCGCGCGGTGCCTGCACCAGCAGCACTTCCGTCAGATGCGCGATGGCGAGCGCCAGCGCCGCCTCGATGGTCTCCACCTGGCCCAGGTCCGGCGGGCCGAGCCGGCGGGGGCGGGGAGCTTCCTGGCGCGCCAGGGCGCGGGCGGTCTCGGCCAGCGTGGCGGCGGCCGGCAGCAGCGGCAGGTCCTCGGCCAGCCCGGCAGCCAGGGCCAGCACGGAGTCGGGCGGGCCGGAGAGCTCCAGCCGCGCCACCGGCGCCTCGGCGGCCACGCAGCGCAGATTGCCGTGCCGCAGGGTCAGCACCACGTCGCCGGCCTGCAATTCGACCCGGCGGCCGGTGAAGGCAGCCAGGGGCAGCAGCACCTCGCCTGCCGTGGTGTCCGGACCTTCCTCGGGCGGGTATTCGCGCAGCGGCGCGGGCACGGTGCCGGGCAGGCAGAAGCCCACGGCCGGCAGGCTGTGCAGGTGCAGGCGGGCGCCCTTGCGCGGTGCCTCCAGCGCCTGGCCCTTGCGGGCCAAGGCGGCTTCGGCGGTGTCCAGCCACACGCATTCATCCACGCTGCCGCGCGGCTTGCGCCCGGCATGGCGTACCAGCAACGGGTGCCGCCACAGTGCCGGCACCACGGCGGGGTCAAGCGCTACCTGCATCACCAGGGGGGTAGGCGGAACCGGCGTGACCGCGACCGGTGGGGTAGGCTCCGCCAGCTCTGGCGCGGGCGGGACCGGGTCCGGCAACGGAATGGTATCGGTCATGGGGTTCCGGTTCAGGTCGCCATTTCGGGCAGGTCGTTCGGGGCGATGAAGCGCACCAGCCTTGCCTGCCCGGCTTCCAGCCCCTTCCAAGTGGAAGGTACGGAGAACTCGGCCAGCGCCGCGGTCGGGTAGCCACCGGCCAGGCGCCGCGTGCCGGGGGCGCCGCCGCGTTCCATCGCCTCGGCCCCGGCCAGGCTCAGCGCCAGGTCGTGCATGCCGGGGTTGTGGCCGATGAGCATGACGCTGCGCGCCGTCTCCGGCACCGTGCGCAGGATGTCCAGCATCCGTTGCCATGTGGCCAGGTACAGGTCGTCCAGCGGCTCGATCATCGGGCTGTCGGGCAGGGGTGTCATCGCCTCCAGCGTCTGCAATGTCCGCCGGGCGGAGGAGACGAGGACGATATCGGGCGCCAGGCCGAGGTCTTGCATGACCGCTGCCATGACGGCAGCCGCGCGCTTTCCACGCGCGTTCAGCGGGCGGGCGTGGTCCGGCAGGTCAGGATCGTCCCAGGACGATTTTGCGTGCCGCAGCAGGAGCAATTGCCGCATCGCAGTAATGTGGCACGCCAGGGCGCGGCTGTAACGGGGGCAACGGTCCGTCCTGTATGACAAATACAGAACGGACCGGACCTAAACCGGGCGGCGCGGCCGGCTTACTCCGCCGCTTCGCGCCCGCCGGGCGGGCGCACCACCTCGCCATGCCGGGGCGCGTGCAGCACGTCGGCGGTGACGTGGCGCACATCCTTGGTGCCGGTCAGCGCCATGCTGACATCCAGCTCCTTGCGGATGATCTCCAGCGCCTGGGTGACGCCCTTCTCGCCGCCGGCGGCGAGGCCGTAGAGCCACGCCTTGCCAATCAGGCAGCTCTTCGCCCCCAGCGCCAGTGCCTTCAGCACATCCTGGCCGGAACGCACGCCGCCATCGAACATGATCTCCGTCTTGTCGCCCACCGCATCGACGATGGAAGGCAGGACGGAAATGGAGGACGGTGCACCATCCAGCTGCCGGCCACCGTGGTTGGAGACCACCATGGCATCGGCGCCGAGGCCCGCGGCGATCACCGCATCCTCGACATCCAGCACGCCCTTCAGGATCAGCTTGCCGGGCCAGATGCGGCGGATCCACTCGACGTCCTTCCAGGACAGCGACGGGTCGAACTGCCCGGCGATCCAGTGGGAGAGGGTGGCGAGGCCTTCCTTCGCGCCCGGCGCCTCGGTCAGGTTGCCAAAGGTCTTGCGCTTGCCGCGCAGTACTTCCATCGCCCAGCGCGGCTTGGTCATCACGTCCAGCGCGTTGGCCAGGGTCAGCTTCGGCGGCACGGCCAGGCCGTTCTTCAGGTCCCGGTGCCGCTGGCCCTGGATCTGCAGGTCCAGCGTCAGCACCAGTGCCGAGCATTTCGCCGCGATGGCCCGCTGCACCAGCGATTCCGCGAAGCCGCGGTCCCGCATGACGTAGAGCTGGAACCAGAACGGCTTGCCCACCTCCGCCACGTCCTCGATCGAGCAGATGGACATGGTGGAGAGGCAGAACGGAATGCCGAAGGCGCTGGCGGCGCGCAGGCCATGGATCTCACCATCCGCGTGGAACAGCCCGGTCAGGCCGGTGGGCGCGATGCCGACGGGCATGCGCACCGTCTCGCCCAGCATGGTGGTCTCGGTCTTACGGTCAGAGACGTCGATCATCACGCGCTGACGCAGTTTCAGCGCCGCAAGGTCCTCGCGGTTGGCGCGGTAGGTCGCCTCGTCATAGGAGCCACGGTCGGCGTAGTCGAAGATGGCGCGCGGAATGCGGCGGCGGGCGAGGACGCGCAGATCCTCGATATTGGTGACCGTCGGCATGAATACGCGCGCCTCCCAGGCTGGAACGTGGTGGTGGTCTGAAGCGTGATGGCCGGGTTCGCCCGATCACGCGATGGTCTTGGCGTGGTGCGGGGAATATCCGGCGCACCAGTGCCGCATGGGCTTCTTACCAGGGAAGTTCGCTGGTAAAAAGATCTGACCATGACCGAACCGCTCCGACCGCCCCCGTTGGCCGCCGCCGTTGCCACGCATCTGGAAGGGCTGATCCTGGAAGGTGTGCTCGCCCCCGGCGAGCGGCTGGCGCCCGAACGCGAACTGGCCGAGACGCTCGGCGTCTCCCGCCCGTCACTGCGGGAGGGGCTGGACATGCTGGAGGCCAAAGGGCTGCTGGTACGCGGGAAGGCGGGCCATACCGTGGCGCAGTTCCTGGCGCCGCTGGCCGGGTTGCTGGGCAGCAACCCGCGCATCGGCGAGGACTACTTCGAGTACCGCCGCCTGATCGAACCCCAGGCCGCCGCCCTGGCCGCCCGCCGCGCCACCGCGCCGGACCGCGAGGCGATCGCCGCCTGCCTGCGGGAGATGGAGGCAGCGCACGAAGCCGCCGACCCGGCGCTGGAAGCCGCCGCCGATACCCGCCTGCACCTGCTGATCCATGAGGCGACGCATAATCTGGTGCTGCTGCACGTGCTGCGCATGTTCGCCGAGCTGCTGCGCCAGGGCATCCTCTACAGCCGGGAGCGCTTCTGGCAGCGCCAGACGGTGCGGGAAGCGATGCTGGCCCAGCACCGCGCCATCGCCACCGCCGTGCTGGAGGGCGACGAGACGGGTGCGGAAGCCGCAATGCGCGAGCACATCGTCTTCGCCGCGCAGATCTTTTCCGAATGGCGGGGGGAAGAGGCGCGGCTGTCCGCCGCCCTGCGCAAGCGCAACCGCGAAGGGCTGGTGGCGCGCTGAAGCGGGCCTGCTGACGGCGAATCTTGCAGGCCAGAGCTGCGATCTTAGGCGAACTGCGCCTGCGTTCCGTCAGGCCAGCCGCATCACCAGGGCAGGTCGATCCAGGACAGATGCCCGCCCTTGCCGGCGCCGGTATCCAGGAACACCGCCCGCCCGCCCGCCGCCGCCACGGCAACGTAGGGGCGGCCATCGGCGCTGCGGGTCTCATGCCCGCAATAGACGGTGATGC
This sequence comes from Teichococcus aerophilus, assembly GCF_014490485.1. Taxonomy (GTDB): domain Bacteria; phylum Pseudomonadota; class Alphaproteobacteria; order Acetobacterales; family Acetobacteraceae; genus Pseudoroseomonas; species Pseudoroseomonas aerophila. The sequence continues at coordinate 18,144 of NZ_JACTVA010000046.1, forward strand.
CGGAAGGGATGCGGTGCACCCAGTTGTGCAGTCGCTCCGGATAGCCGTCGATGCGCGTCCGGCTGGTCACCTGGCCGAACAGGGCGCGGGGCACCAGCCCGTCCGGCTTGCTGCTGCCGGCATTCACCGGCGGCGCTTCCCGCAACATGCGCGGATGGAAGCCGCCATGCACGAACAGCCAGCTCCCCAGCCGCAGCCATGCCGGCGCATCGGCGATGGCATCCACCGCGTGCTCCCGCAGCGATTCCGCATCCGGCGCACTGTCGATCTGCCGCAGGGTGACGCCCAGGCCCTCCGGGTCCGGCCGGACCAGGGCGCCGGTCAACGCCCGACGCAGCTTGTGGTCATGGTTGCCCAGCAGGAACAGGCCCTTGTGCTGGGCCCGCAATTCCAGCGCCATCCGCAGCGTGGCGGCACTGTCCGGCCCGCGGTCGGTCAGGTCGCCTAACTGGATGGTGAACAGCCGCTTCTGCCGCGCCCCCTCGATGGCCACGCCGAAGCCGACGGCGTCGCCATGCACGTCCCCCACCACGCGCAACCCGGCGAATTCCGCCTTCAGGCGGGCCAGGGTCGGCCAGGGGTAGGGGGCATGGACCGGGGCGACGTTCATCCCCGCTCTGCCTCGGCCGGCATCCCTTTGGCCGCCTGGGCCTTCATGGTGGCGAGCGCCTCCAGCGCTCGGGCGCGGCCGGTGGCGTGGTCGATGATCGGTTCCGGGTAATCCCGCCCGAGCGTCACGCCCGCGCCGCGCAGCACGTCGGCGGGCGCTTCCCAGGGGCGGTGCAGCCAGCGGTCCGGCAGCTTCGCCAGCTCGGGCACGAAGGTGCGGACATAGGCGCCGTCCGCATCGAACTTCTCACCCTGCAGCACCGGGTTGAAGACGCGGAAGAACGGCGAGGCATCGGCGCCGCAGCCGGCCACCCACTGCCAGTTGAAACTGTTGTTGCCAAGGTCGGCATCCACCAGCGTGTCCCAGAACCAGGCCTCGCCATCCTGCCAAGGCTGCAGCAGGTGCTTGATGAACACGCTGGCGACGATCATCCGCACGCGGTTGTGCATCCAGCCGTGCTGCCACAGCTGCCGCATGCCGGCATCGACGATGGGGTAGCCCGTCCTCCCCTGCTGCCACGCCTTCTGCGCCTTGGGGTCCCGCCGGTAGGGGAAGTGGCCGTACTCCGCGTGCAGCGGCTTGTCCGGCAATTCGGGCTGGTGCCACAGGATGCTGTGGCTGAATTCCCGCCAGACGATTTCCTTCAGGTAGGTGTCGGTGGCGGTGGCCGGGGCCTTGCGCTGCCGCACTGCGTGCCAGACCTGCCGGGGCGAGACCTCACCCCAGTGCAGATGTGGGGAGAGGCGGGAAGAGCCATCCTCCCCCGGGCGGTTGCGGCCGGCGGGGTAGTCGGCCAGCGCATCTTCCAGGAAGCGGTCCAGCTGGCGGTGCGCGCCGGCCTCGCCCGGCTCCCACATCTCGTTGAAGGCGGCGGCCCAGTCGGGCACCGGCTTGCTTGGCAGCAATCCCAGCTGCGCCAGCGTCTCGCCCTTCACGGGCGGCTTCACGCCGTCCAGGCGCTTGGGGGCGGGAATGGCGGGCGGCGGGTCGCCCAGCTTCATCACCGCGTTGGCGAAGGGGGTGTAGACGGAATAGGGCTTGCCCTGGCCAGTGCGGATGGCCTCCGGCGTCGTCAGGAACGGGTTGTGCAGCACCAACTCGCCGCCCGCCTGTTCCATGGCCTTGGCGATGGCGGCGTCCCGTTCCCGCGCCCAGGGCGCGATGAGGGAGCAGGCGTGCACGGCCGAGGCGCCGATTTTCTGCGCCAGTTGCGGGATTAGCGTCGCCGCCTCACCCCGCAACAGCAGCAGTTCGGCGCCTTTTTCCTTCAGCGCGGCGGCCAGGGCTTCCAGGCTGTAATGCAGCCACCATCGGCCGGCGCCGCCGGCGGCCCAACGGCCGGCCGCCGCGTCATCCAGCACATAGACCGGAAGTACCTCGCCTTCGCTGGCGGCATGCAGGGCGGGGTTGTCGGCCAGCCGCAGATCGTTGCGGAACCACAGGATGGCGGGGGAAGGCGATGCGCTCATAACGAGTGTAACGGCGCATCCGCCATTCTGTTCACCGATCCGGTGGACTGTGCCGCCGCCAGGTGCCGCATCGGGCCGACGGCGGCGCTGTGCAGCCGGTCCTTGCCCAGCAGGAAGGCGCGCCCGCCGCGCGGGAACAGCGCGGCGATCGGCTGTGACGTGATGTCCAGCCCACCGGTGAAGGCACCGAAGGCCGGTAGCATCACCCGCCGCGCATCGGCCAGGAAGCAGGGGCGCGTCACCGGGCCGCAGCGCGTCGGCAGGCTGGCCTTCGGGTGGAAATGGCCGCTCAGCTCGAAGCCCGCTTCCCGCGTCGGCACGCCTTCGTGGCGGAACACCAACGGGCCGTCACGGTATTCCGGCACCGCGTCGCCCGGCAGGTCGTCCGGTGCCACCGGGTCGTGGTTGCCCAGCACCCAGGTGATGTGCCGGTTACCCAGCAGGTGCATCAGGGTGGAGCGGTCGGTCGCGTGCATCCGCGCGGCGCCATCGGCATCGTGGAAGCTGTCGCCCAGGAAGACGATTCGCTCCGGCGTATAGCGGCGGATCAGCGGCGCCAGCCGCGCCAGCGTCTCCCGCGTATCGTAGGGGGGGACGAACCGCCCACGGCTGGCGAAGTGGCTGCCCTTTTCCAGGTGGAGGTCCGAGACGACCAGCAAATGCCGCGACGGCCAGAACAAGGCGCCGGAGGGATCGAGCAGCAAGCGCTCGCCGGCCAGATGGAAGGGTGCGGAGATCATGTTCAACAGTGGGTTAGCGGAGGCCGGGGGGCGCGGGAAGGTGGAAAAGCAACAGCCGGGTGCCGAGCCGCCCGCTCAGGCCTCGCCCGGCTTCGCCGCGCCTTGCCGCTCCACCAGGGTCCGCAGCAACGCCTTCTGCTCGGCCATCACCTCCGCCAGCTGGTGGGAGCGGAGTTCGTCCAGCTTCTCGTGCAGGGCCATGATCTCGATCTCGGCCTTCAGGTTTACCTCGTAGTCCAGGCTGGCCGCTACCCGGTCGCGCTCCGCCTGTCGGTTCTGGGACATCATGATCAGCGGCGCCTGCAGGGCCGCGACCATGGAGAGGATCAGATTGAGGAAGATATAAGGATAGGGGTCGAAGGGCGTGAACCAGCCGGCGAGCAACGCGCCGTTGCCCACCACCCACACCACCAGCATCCCCATGAAGCTGAGGATGAAGGCCCAGGAGCCGCCGAACCGTGCCACCCGGTCGGCGATGCGGTCACCGACGCTGTCAGATTCCGCCATCACCCGGTTCACCCCGCGCGTGACGGTGTGCTTCTGCGCGATGCGCAGCAGCACCCGCTGTTCCCGGTCGTTGAACCGGTCGAAGCCGCTTTCCAGCAACTGTTGGGCGAGGAGGGTAACGCGCTGGTCCATCTGAGTGCCTCTGCGGCGGCGCCGGTGCGGCAAAAGGGGTGAGCCCGCACGACTCGGCCTGTGCGGCGGAGAGTAGGGCTGGCCGCTTGCACTGGGCAGCGCTTCACACGCAGGGGCAGCAATGCCGTGATGGAAGGCTTAACGGAGAAGCACGGCCGCCGACGATCCTACCGCCGCCGGTCTTGCTGCGGTCACATTCGTTCACGCACCATGCTCTATGCCGTTGTTAGGTCGGGCGGTTCAGGTGTGTCCACCTCCAGCCATCACGCCCTAACCGGCGCGCTGGCGGGCGAAGCGGGACCGCCTGGGGCGCGCTTCCCGCCGGCTGGGCTGTGGCAGCGGGCCGGAGATGGCTTCCAGACCCAACTGGCCGGTGAAGCTCTCCTCGCCCTCCGTCGCCTCATCCACCAGGGCGGTGGCCTCGGCCAGCAACGCGTCTTCGGCGCTGCCGGAAACCCATTCGCGCCCTTCCTCGATCAGGGCCGGCACGGCGAGGGGGGAGACCGCCTCCAGCCGCCGCACGCGGATCTGGCCGCTGGCACGCGCCAGCAGCGTGCTGATGCGGGAGACGTCGGTCAGCCCGCCGGCGGCCTCGGCACGGGTGGCCCGCAGCAGGATGTGGTCGGGCTCGTGCTTGCGCAGCACGTCGTAGATGAGGTCGGAGGACATGGTCATCTGCCGGCCGGATTTCTCCTGCCCCGGATGGTTCTTCTCCAGCAGCCCGGCGATGGTGGCGATGTTGCGGAAGGTCCGCCGCAGCATGGAGCTTTCGGCGATCCACTCCTCCAGCTCCTCGCCCAGCAGGTCTTCCTCGAACAGCCGCTCCGGGTTGGTCGGCTCGAAGGCGGACCAGGTGGCCAGCACGTAGTCGGTGCCGAGGAAGCCCATCGGCGCCATGCCCAGCCGTTCCATCCGCTTGGTCACCAGCATGCCCAGCGTCTGGTGCGCCAGCCGCCCCTCGAAGCAATAGGCGACCATGAACCAGCGGCTGCCACGCGGGAACACCTCGATCAGCAGGCCCTCCTGCGGCGGCATCTCCGAGCGGTGGCGCTGCATCGCCAGCCATTCCCGCACGGAGGCCGGCAGGCCGCGCCATTGCTCCGGGTGGGAAAGGATCTCCCGCACCCGCCTGGCCAGGAAGGTGGTCAGCGGCATGCGGCTGCCGCCATAGGCCGGCACGCGCGGCTCGCCTTCCCCGCCGCGGGAGACGATGACGGCGGTAGGGTCCAGCCGCTCGTACTTCACCACCTGGCCGGCGAAGATGAAGTTGTCGCCCGGCTCCAGCGTCGAGATGAACCATTCCTCCACCTCGCCCAGCATCGGGCCGCCGCGCATCCGCACCTTCAGCAAGGGCAGCTCGACAATGGTGCCGAGATTCATGCGCAACTGCCGCGCCACCTGCGGGCCGCGCACATGCACCATGCCCTGGTAGTCGCGGAACAACCGCCGGAAGCGCTCGTAGCCGGAGAGGGCGTAGCCGCCATCCTCGACGAAGCGCAGCGTGTCCTCGAAATCCTGGCGGGTGAGGGCGGCATAGGGCGCGGCGCCGGTGACTTCCCGGAACAGGTCGTCCGGGAAGAACGGTGCGTGGCAGGCCATGGCCAGGATGTGCTGCGCCAGCACGTCCAGCCCGCCAGGACGCGGTGGGTCCCCATCCACCTCATGCGCCGCCACGGCCTCGATCGCCGCGCGACACTCGATCACCTCGAAGCGGTTGGCCGGCACCAGGATGGCGCGGGAGGGTTCGTCCATCCGGTGGTTGGCGCGGCCCACGCGTTGCAGCAGCCGCGCCACGCCCTTCGGCGCCCCTACCTGGATCACCTGGTCCACCGCGCCCCAGTCGATGCCAAGATCGAGCGAGGCGGTGGCGACCACGGCGCGCAGCTTGCCCGCCGCCATCGCCGCTTCCACCTTCCGCCGCTGCTCGATGGTCAGAGAGCCGTGGTGCAGGGCGATCGGCAGGTTGTCCTCATTGAGCCGCCACAGCGCCTGGAAGCACAGTTCCGACTGCGCTCGCGTGTTGACGAAGACGATGGTGACCCCGGCCTCCTTCAGCCGCTCATACACCTCCGGCATTGAGGACAGGCCCATATGGCCGCCCCATGGCAACCGCCCGGCGGGCAGCATCACCGAGAGGTCGGGCGACGCGCCGCCGGATTCCTGCACGATCCGCACCGAGTCCGGATCGGCATCCTTCGCGCACCAGGCGGCGAGCGCGCGCGGATGCGCGACGGTGGCGGAGAGCCCCACCCGCCGCATGGACGGCGCCAGGGCGGAGAGGCGGGAGAGGCACAGTGCCAGCTGGTCCCCCCGCTTGGTGCCGGCCAGGGCGTGGATTTCGTCGATCACCACGCATTGCAGCCCGGCGAACATCTCGTTGGCATCGGGCAGGGAGAGCAGCAGGGTCAGGCTTTCCGGCGTGGTCAGTAGGATCTGCGGCGGGTTCTGCCGCTGCCGGGCGCGGCGGTTGGCCGGGGTGTCGCCGGTGCGGGTTTCGATCCGCAGGTCCAGGCCCATTTCCTCGGCCGGGGCGGTCAGGTTGCGGGCGATATCCACCGCCAGCGCTTTCAACGGAGAGATATAGAGCGTGTGCAGCCCTTCGCTGCGCTGGGCATGCAACTGGATCAGGCTCGGCAGGAAGCCCGCCAGGGTCTTGCCGCCGCCGGTAGGCGCGATCAGCAGCGCGCTTTGCCCGGCCTCCGCCGCGTCCAGCATCGCCATCTGGTGCGGCCTGGGGCGCCAGCCACGGGCGGCGAACCAACTGGCAAAGGGTTCCGGCAATGTTCTCATCGTCGGAGAGGATATGGGAGCGGGGGCGGGCACCGGAAGACGGCGGCGCATCAAATCCCCGGCCTCGTCGGTTTTTCGGAAGGCGTACCTTGCCTGGAGCGAAAGCGCCGGGTCGTCTCCAAGCCGCCGTCGCACGGATGCCCGAGACGATGGCCAACGGGGGCCGACGCAACGCGTGCAGTTCGCCTGCAAGCGTTCGAGGGAGGTTCGCCCGCCAAAGCCCCGCCTAAGGAACACCGCAAATAAAAAGGAGGGTCCGGGGAATTCCTTCCCCGGTCTTGCTTTCCTGCGCGCCCGTCAGGCCCGTCCGTGCCGGGCCAGCGCCAGAACCTCCGCCATCATCCGGGGTGCTTCCCGCCGCCTGCGGGCCAGCGTTTCCTCCAGGGGTGAGAGCTCGGCCAGGATAACCTCCAGCCGCGCCACCAGCGTGGCCCCGGCGCGCAGCAGCGGCAGGCGGGGCGCGGCGTCGCAGAGGCCGGACAAGGCCAGCGCGGCCTTGACCGGGCCTGGGTTGGTCTCGGCGAACAAGGCTTCATGCAGCGGCGCCAGGGCGTTGTTCAGTTCCAGCAGCCGGTCGATCTCCTGGCGGGACCAGGCTTCCATGACGGCGGCGCACAGGGCGGGGGCGACATTGGCGGTGACGGAGATGCAGCCGGCGCCACCCATCAGCCGATGCGCCGCGGCAGTGGCGTCGTCACCCGAGTATTGCTGGAACTCCATGCCGCAGAGGCGCCGCAGGCGATGCGGGCGGGCCAGATCGGCGGTGGCGTCCTTCAGCGCCTGCACCACGCCTTCCTCGTACAGGCGGGCGATGTTGTCGTCGCTGAAGCCGACGCCGACGCGCCCTGGCACATCATAGAGAATGACCGGCAGCGTCGTGCAGCCGGAGACGGCGCGCAGATGTGCCCGCATCCCGTCCTGCGACGGCTTCACGTAGGGCGGGGCGGCCACCAGCAGCGCAGCGGCGCCACCCTGGCGGGCAGCGCCGGCCAGGGCCACCGCCGCCTGGGTGCAGGCACCGCCGATGCCGGCGATGACGGGCACGCGGCCGTCCGCCGCCTCCACCACGATATGCAGGGCGCGGGCCTGTTCCTGCGGGGTCATGGCAGGTGCCTCCCCGGTGCTGCCGCAGACCACCAGGGCGCTGGCGCCGCGTTCCACCGCGCGGTCGGCCAGATGCGCCAGGGCATGGTCGTCGATCTCGCCATCGCCAGGGCGGAAAGGGGTGACCAGGGCGGGCATGCTGCCACCGGGCAGGGGCTGGCGCAGATAGGGGCGTCCCATGGTCGTCAGCCCGCCAGGCCGGTGCGGCGGCACTCGCCGGTTACCAGCACGCCGCCGGCACGACGGCCGATCTGGATCCGGGCGAAGCCCAGCGCGGCCAGGGCCAGCGCCAGTTCCCTTGCCCGGACCTGCGCACCCTGGCCGATCAGGCGGACCACCAGCCGGCCATGTCGGGCACTGCCCCGCAGGGCGCGGAGGGCGCTGCGGGCGATGCCCAGCGCTTCCTCGGCGGTGGAGACGCGCGGGGCCAGCACCACGTCGGCGGGGTCGGGGTGGGCGGGGGCGGTAGCCAGGCCGACCGCGCCGCGGCAGCCGCGCCGGATGCTGGCGCAGAGCAGGTCCGCCGTGGTGCCGCCGACCACCATCACGCGGTCGGCCGGCCCGGCTTCCACCGCGTCGAGCATGTCATTGTCCGGGTCGGTCGAGGTGGCCAGGGCGGCGTGCAGGCGCGCCGGCCGGTTCAGCAGCGAACGCCCCATGACGGCCTTTGGGCCGGGCAGGGTGCGAGACCATCGCATGGGCATGGTATCCTCCATGCCCGGAACAGTGTGGCCAAGGGCCGTAAAGGCGCGATGCGGATTGCGCGGGTGGTGCGTAAAGGCGGCATCAACGCCGTTTAGGCAGGCCGGGCTTGCTCAGCCGACCACGAGCATGGCACCGGCGGCATAGAGCCGTTCCCGCAGGCCGTGGTCCGCCACCAGCATCACCACGCCGGGAGACTTGTCCCGCAGCACGCGCGCGCCCGTGTGCAGAATGGCGGCCTGCGCGGTCGCGGCATTCTCGAACAAGGCCAGCATCGGGGCCTCGGCACCGCCCCGGCTGATCAGGGTTTCGGGCGAGGCGGCCGGGCGGGCGCTGGAAGGGGCGAGGTACATGCCCCCTCATATGGCGTGGAACCGTTGCTGTGTGATGAAGAGACGCTGACATCCCGGTGCCAATTTGAACATGGCTGCTTCACGCCTTCCACGGACCGGCGCGGGGCAGGGCCCGCGCCGGGGCACATCAGGCCCGCGCAGGGGCGGTGCGCGGCGCGGACCAGCGCAGGCGGCGGGCCAGTTGGTGCGCCGGTTGCTCCACCGTGCGGTACATCAGCGCGGCCAGGGGCAGGGAGAGTGGTATGGCCAGCATCGCCACCGACACCGGGCCGATCCAGTCCCGCAGCAGATGCGTCAGCGCCAGCAGCACCGGCATGTGGATCAGATAAAGGCTGAAGGAGATCCGCCCGAGCCACAGCGGCAGCGGCCTGCGCAGTAGTGCCGCCAGTGTGCCATCCCGCTGCGCCAGCATAATGAGCAGGACGGAGCCGATGATGACGCCGTAATCCGACGCCGTCATGGCCAGCACCGCCACCGCCAGCCCGGCCGCCAGGGCCTGGCCGTGGTCCAGCCGGCCCACCGGGCGCAGCGCCAGCGCGGCGCCGGCGGCGAAGGCGGGCAGGAAGCCGGCACTGGCGGCGAAGGTCAGCGGCACGCTCTCGCCCAGGGAGACCGAGCCCTCCGGCATCCCAGCCAGCCGCGCCACCCCGGCGCCGAGCAGGGCCACGGCGCCCAGGATGGCCAGACGGCCGCGCAACAGCAGCACCAGCGGCAGCAGCAGCGCCACGCGCCATTCATGCACCAGGGACCACAGCACCGGGTCCAGCTGGAAGCCGTCGCCATAGCTGAGCAACATTATCTGGGTCATCAGGGAGCGCCAGTCCCACATTTCGTCCCACGCGGCGCCGCCGACGATATGCGGTGTTTCCGCCGGCAGCGGGCCGGACCACAGCGCCGATTGCAGCAGGGCGGAGAACAGCACCGCCGCCAGGACCGGCAACCCCAGCCGCACCGCGCGCTGGGCTGCATAGCTGGCGCCGCCAGGAAGGCTGAGTACGCTGCCCGGTTGGCGGCTTTCCTGGCTAGCCAGGGCCCGGGTCAGCACGAAGCCGCTGAGCACGAAGAAGAACACCACCGCCTGCCTGCCCATGGCAACGGGCCGCAGCGGCGTCGTCTCCAGCAGCCATTGCAGCCAATCGGGTCTGTCGGGGAGGGAGAGCCAGGCGTGGTGCAGCACCACGATGAAGGCGGCGATGCCACGCAGGGCATCCAGTTCGATCAGGCGTTTCGGCGAGGTCGTCATCAGCTCCCGGGCCCATGAGGGGCGCCACCGCCGGGTGCGGGCTGGCGCCGATGAAGCCGTGGAAGCACGTCACCACGGCGTGGAGGCCGGTGCCTGTGTTGGCACCTGTCGGCTTCCTAACGCCAGAGGTGCCGTTCGGTCCCTTCACGGGGTGGCGAGCGACCCGGCCATGCGGTGCACGGCCGGCTGGTGCGCCAGCAGCCCACCCTGGCCTCCGCCGGGGCGAAGGACTATTGGCAGGCGAACAGAGCGAAGGGAGGCTCCGCCATGGGCTGGGTCACAGGCGTGATGGTCTATTTCGTGGTGTGGTGGACCGTGCTGTTCGCCGTGCTGCCCTTCGGCGTGGTGCCGGAAGAGGCGGCCGAGCGTGAGAGCGGCGGCTGGCGCGGCACCCCGCGCAGTCCCGCCATCGTCACCAAGGCGCTGTGGACCACGGTGGTGGCCACCGCGGTCTGGCTGGTCATCTGGTACCTGGTGAATAGCGACTGGCTGAGCTTCCGCACTGGCTGGCTGGCAATGCCTGCATAATAGGCGGCATTTTGCGGAATTCGGCAGTTAAGCCCAAATTATGGGCGAATAGAGTCCGAGCGCCTGATTTTTTGGCTCTAATGGCCTGCTTTTACATTGCTGATCAGGCTTTGGGCAGTCACTCTTGGTCTCAGGAAGAGAGCTGGTTCTCTTCCTGCCGTGTGACTGGCGTTTCCTCCCTAAACTCGGGCCGCACCTTGGTGCGGCCCTTTTTTTGTATCGCACGGATTTGTTCCATACAAGCACTTATTGACAATTAATTGCTTTTGCTGCGGTGCAAACGTTCTTTTGTTGCTACGCAGCATGGCAACGCTCCGTTGCGATCCCCTCCCTGGCATCCTGGGCCATTCCCCCCTAGGTTCCGCGCCAACGTCTTTGGTCCGGAGCTGCTCCCTTGCGCCTTTCCCGCGCCTTCCTGCCGACCCTGAAAGAGATCCCCGCCGAGGCGGCGATCGCGTCCCATAAGCTGATGCTGCGCGCCGGCATGATCCGGCAGACCAGCGCCGGCATCTATGCCTGGCTGCCGCTGGGCCTGCGCGTGCTGAAGAAGGTCGAGCAGATCGTGCGCGAGGAGCAGGACGCCGCCGGCGCCCAGGAAATCCTGATGCCGACGATCCAGAGCGCGGATTTGTGGAAGCAGTCCGGCCGCTACGACGACTACGGCAAGGAGATGCTGCGCATCACCGACCGGCATGAGCGCGAGATGCTGTTCGGCCCGACCAACGAGGAAATGGTCACCGACATCTTCAAGGGCTACGCCAAGTCCTACCGCGACCTGCCGCGCAACCTGTACCACATCCAGTGGAAGTTCCGGGACGAGGTGCGCCCCCGCTTCGGCGTGATGCGCGGCCGCGAGTTCCTGATGAAGGACGCCTATTCCTTCGACATGGACGTGGAAGGCGCGACGCGGTCCTACCGCGCCATGATGCTGGCCTATATGCGCACCTTCCAGCGCATGGGCCTGCGCGCCGTGCCGATGCGCGCCGATACCGGCCCCATCGGCGGCAACCTGTCGCATGAATTCATCATTCTGGCGCCGACCGGCGAGAGCACGGTGTTCTACGATGCGGCGTTCGAGGAGCTGAAGCTCTCCCACGCCGACTACGACCCCGAGAAGCCCGAGGACCTGGAGAAGTTCTTCAACCAGGTCACCGGCCTCTACGCCGCGACGGACGAGATGCACGACGAGGCCGCCTGGGCCCAGGTGCCCGGTGAGCGCCAGCGCGAAGGCAAGGGCATCGAGGTCGGCCACATCTTCTTCTTCGGAACCAAGTATTCCGAGAAGATGGGCCTGGCCGTCGCCGGCCCCGATGGCCAGCCGGTGGTGCCGCAGATGGGCAGCTACGGCATCGGCGTCTCTCGCCTGCTGGGCGCGATCATCGAGGCGAGTCACGACGAGGCCGGCATCATCTGGCCGGATGCGGTGGCGCCGTTCCGCACCGCCATCCTCAACCTGAAGCCGGGCGACCTGGCGGCGGATGCACTGAGCGAGAAGCTCTACGCCGCCTTGCAGGGCGATGCCGTCTACGACGACCGTGCCGACCGCGCGGGCGTGAAGTTCAACGACGCCGATCTGGCCGGCTACCCATGGCAGGCCATCATCGGCCCGCGCGGCGCCGCCAACGGCATCATCGAGTTGAAGCGCCGCGCGACGGGCGAGCGGGTGGAAGTGTCGCTGGAAGAAGCCCTGCACCGCATCCTGGGGGCCTGACCCCATGTTCGGCGCCTTCGAGCGCATGGTCGCCTTCCGTTACCTGCGGGCACGGAAGGGTGAGCGGTTCGTCTCCGTCATCGCCACCTTCTCCCTGGTGGGGATCGCGCTCGGCGTCGCCACGCTGATCATCGTGATGAGCGTGATGAACGGCTTCCGGCAGGAACTGCTGGGACGCATCCTGGGGCTGAACGGCCATCTCGGCATCTACGCCGCCGATGGTGGCGGGCTGCGGGATTTCGACACCATCCTCGCCCGCGTGCGCGGCCTGCCCAACATCGTCTCCGCCGCGCCGGTCGTGGAGGGGCAGGTGCTGCTGACCAGCGAATCCGGCGGTGCAACCGGCGGCTTCGCGCGCGGCATCCGCCCGGATGACCTGCGCGCGCGGCCGATCCTGGCCAATAATATCCGCGCCGGCAATCTGGCGCAGTTCGGCGGCGACGACACCATCATCATCGGCACGCGGCTGGCGCAGAAGCTGCGCGTCGGCCTGGGTGACAAGGTGACGATGGTCTCGCCGCAGGGCCGCACCACCGTCATCGGCATGGTACCGCGGCTGAAGGCCTATACGGTCGTCGCGCTGTTTGACACCGGCATGAACGAATACGACAGCGGCTACGTCTTCCTGCCGCTGGCCGCCGCGCAGACCTACTTCCAGCTGCGGGACGCCGTTTCCCAGATCGAGATTTTTGTGCAGAACCCGGACCAGGTGCGGCAGGTGACGCGGGAGATCTCCGGCGTGCTCTCCCCCATGCCGTTCCGGGTGCTGGACTGGCAGGCGAGCAACAGCAGCTTCTTTGCCGCGGTGCAGGTCGAGCGGAACGTGATGTTCCTGATCCTGACGCTGATCATCGTCGTCGCCGCCTTCAACATCATCTCGTCGCTGATCATGCTGGTGAAGGACAAGGGGCGGGATATCGCCATCCTGCGCACCATGGGCGCGAGTTCCGGCGCCATCATGCGCATCTTCCTGCTCTGCGGTGCCTCGATCGGCATCCTCGGCACGCTCATCGGCTTCGTCATCGGGCTGGTGTTCTGCCTGAACATCGAGAGTATCCGGCAGGCGTTGCAGTCGCTGACCGGCACGCAGCTGTTCAGCCCGGAGGTGTATTTCCTCACCCGGCTGCCCGCCATCGTCGATACCAACGAGGTGACGCAGGTGGTGCTGATGGGTCTCGGCCTCTCCCTGCTGGCCACGCTGTATCCGTCCTGGCGCGCGGCGAAGACCGACCCGGTGGAGGCGCTGCGCAATGAATGACACCGTTCCGCGCCTGCGCCTCGCCGGTGTCCAGCGCGCTTTCCGGACCGAGGCCGGGGAACTACCCGTGCTGCGCGGCGCCGACCTGGACCTGCATGCCGGGGAGATCGTGGCGCTGGTCGCGCCCTCCGGCACCGGCAAGTCGACGTTGCTGCATCTGGCCGGGCTGCTGGAAAGCCCGGATGCCGGGAAGGTGCTGGTCGATGGCCAGGATACCACCGGCATGAAGGACACGGCGCGCACCGCGCTGCGCGGCAGGACCATCGGCTTCGTCTACCAGTTCCATCACCTGCTGCCGGAATTCACGGCGCTGGAGAACGTGGTCCTGCCGCAGATGGCCATCGGCACCGCCCGCGCCCCGGCCGAGGCGCGCGCGCATGAGCTGTTGGCCAGCTTCGGTCTGAAGGGGCGGGAGGCACACCGCCCCGGCCGCCTCTCGGGCGGCGAGCAGCAGCGCGTCGCCATCAGCCGCGCCCTGGCCAACCGCCCGGGCCTGCTGCTGGCGGACGAGCCGACCGGCAATCTGGATGTCGGCACCTCCAACCTGGTGTTTACCGAGTTGCTGGACGCCGTGCGCAATGCCGGCGTGGCTGCGTTGATCGCCACCCACAACCCGGACCTTGCCGCCCGCATGGACCGGGTGGTGACGCTGCGCGAGGGCCGCGTCGTCCCCGCCTGACGATGGGGGCTTGAGGGCGTGAAGCCGGGCGGGGGAGGTGCTATATCTCCCCCCATGCCCGGCTCCTCCTTCGTCCATCTGCATACCCATTCCGCCTATTCCCTCGCCGAGGGCGCCATCAAGGCGGACAAGCTGGCGGCGCTGGCCAAGGAGGCCGGCATGCCGGCCCTGGCGCTGACCGACACCGCCAACATGTTCGGCGCGCTGGAATTCTCCGGCTACTGCGCCAGCAAGGGCGTGCAGCCCATCATCGGCTGCCAGCTGAACCTGACCCGCGCCGCGACCGACGACCGGCCGGAAATCGCCCGGCTGCTGCCGGACCCCATCGTGGCACTGGCAATGAATTCGCAGGGGCTGGAGAACGTCCAGCGCCTGTCCTCCCACGGCTTCCTGCGCGACGATCCCTCCGGCAAGCCGACCATCACGCTGGAGCTGTTGCAGGCGCATGCCGGGGGCATCTTCCTGCTGACCGGCGGCACCGCCGGGCCGCTGGGCCGGCTGTTGCAGGAAGGCCGGCGGGATGCCGCCGCTCGGCTGCTGGACGCGCTGAAGGAGAGCTTCGGCGACCACCTGGCGGTGGAACTGCACCGCCACGGCCTGGCCGTCGAGCGCGGGCTGGAGCCGGCGATGCTGGCCCTGGCCGATGGTGCCGGCCTGCCCATCGTCGCCACCAACGACGTCTATTTCGCCAAGCCGGAGATGTACGAGGCGCATGACGCGCTGCTCTGCATCGCCGAGGGCCGCACCTTGCAGGAGACCGAGCGGCGGCGGCTGACGGCGGAGCACTCTTTCAAGTCCGCCGCCGCGATGCGGGACCTGTTCAAGGACCTGCCGGAGGCCTGCGACAATACCCTGGCCATCGCCCGGCGCTGCGCCGTGATGGCGGAGAACCGCAAGCCGGAACTGCCGATCTGCCCCAAGGTGCAGCCCGGCATGACGGAGGCCGAGACGGTGCGGGACATGGCCCGCCGCGGCCTGGAAGGCCGCCTGGACGCCCAGGGCACCACCGACCGCGCCGTGTACCGGGAGCGGCTGGAGTTCGAGCTGGACGTCATCGAGAAGATGGGCTTCTCCGGCTACTTCCTCATCGTGGCCGACTTCATCCAGTGGGCGAAGCAGCAGGGCATCCCGGTGGGGCCCGGCCGTGGCTCGGGCGCCGGTTCCGTCGCCGCCTGGGCACTGCTGATCACGGACCTGGACCCGCTGCGCTTCGGCCTGCTGTTCGAGCGCTTCCTGAACCCCGAGCGCGTCTCGATGCCCGACTTCGACATCGATTTCTGCCAGGAACGGCGCGACGAGGTCATCCAGTATGTCCGCCGCGAGTATGGCGAGGACCGGGTGGCGCAGATCATCACCTTCGGCCGGCTTCAGGCCAAGGCGGTGGTGCGCGATGTCGGCCGTGTCATGGGCATGCCCTACGGCCAGGTGAACCGCATCGCCGAGCTGATCCCGTTCAATCCGGCCAAGCCCGTGACCTTGCAGCAGGCCATCGACGGTGAGCCGCGCCTGCAGGACATGCGGGCGGACGAGACGGTGGACCGGCTGATGGAAACCGCCCTGGTGCTGGAGGGGCTGTACCGCAACGCCTCCACCCACGCGGCGGGCGTGGTGATCGGGCGCAAGCCGCTGATCGACACGGTGGCGCTGTACCGCGACCCGCGTTCGGACATGCTCGTCACCCAGTACTCGATGAAGTACGTCGAGAACGCTTCCCTCGTGAAGTTCGACTTCCTGGGCCTGAAGACGCTGACGGTGCTGCAACGCGCCGTGGAGATCCTGGCGCAGCAGGGCGTGACCATCGACCTCGCTACCCTGCCGCTGGACGACAAGAAGACCTACGACATGCTGGCGCGCGGCGATTCCGCCGGCGTGTTCCAGTTCGAAGGCCAGGGCATGCGGGACTGCCTGCGCATGATGCGCCCGGACCGGTTCGAGGACCTGATCGCTGCCGTCTCCCTGTACCGCCCGGGCCCGATGGCGAACATCCCGGCCTATTGCGCCCGCAAGCATGGCGAGAAGTGGGAGCCGGTGCATCCCTCGATGAAGCACCTGGTGGACGAGACCTACGGCATCCTGGTCTACCAGGAGCAGGTCATGCAGATCAGCCAGGACGTCGCCGGCTACAGCCTCGGCGGTGCCGACCTGCTGCGCCGCGCCATGGGCAAGAAGATCCGGTCGGAGATGGAGGCGCAGCGCAAGATCTTCTGCGACGGCGCCGTGCAGAACGGCGTGCCGCCCGAGAAGGCCGGCGAGATCTTCGACCTGATGGAGAAGTTCGCCGAGTACGGCTTCAACAAGTCGCACGCCGCCGCCTATGCGCTGGTCGCCTACCACACCGCCTACCTGAAGGCGAACCACGCGGTGGCCTTCCTCGCCGCCTCAATGACCTTCGACATGGACAAGACGGAGAAGCTGGCGAACCACATGCAGGAGGCGATGCGCCTCGGCATTCCCATCCTGCCGCCGGACGTCAACCGCTCCGCCGCCGATTTCGGCGTGGAGAAGCGGGAGGATGGCAAGGAGTGCATCCGCTTCGCCCTGGCCGCCATCAAGCGCGTCGGCATGCAGGCGATGAAGGACCTGGTGGCCTCGCGCGACCGGCCCTTCGAATCCGTCGCCGATTTCGCCGGGCGGGTGGACCCGAAGCTGCTGAACAAGATGCAGGTGGAGAACCTGGCCCGCGCCGGCGCCTTCGACACGCTGGAGAAAAACCGCGCCAAGGTGGTGGCCGGGGCCGAGATCATCCTGCGCCGCGCCCAGGCGAAGGCGGAGGAGCGCACCAGCAGCCAGATCGGCCTGTTCGGCGGCGGCGATTCGCGGCCGGAGCCGCTGCGCCTGCCCGACATCGCCGATTGGCCGGAGCTGGAGCGCCTGTCCCAGGAGGCCGAGGCGGTCGGCTTCCACCTCTCCGCCCACCCGCTGGACACCTACCGGGAAGCGCTGCGCAAGCTGGGCGCCACGCCCATCGCCCATACCCAGAGCCGGGCGGAAGCCGGTGTGGGCCGGCTGAAGCTGGCCGGCACCGTGGTGAACAGCAAGGAGCGCACGACCAAGACCGGCAGCCGCATGGCCTGGGTCCGCATCTCCGACGCCAGCGGCAGCATGGAGGTGACGCTGTTCAGCGAGGTCCTGCTCCGCTCCCGCGAGCTGCTGAAGGAGGGCAACGCCATCCTCATCACCTGCGAGGCGCGGATGGAGGGGGAGACGCTGCGCCTGACGGCGATGGACCTGGAATCGCTGGACAAGGCCGCCGCCGGTCTGCGCCAGATGCTGCGGCTGACCATCGAGAGCGAGGCGGCCATCGAGCCCATCCGGGAGCTCCTGGCGAAGGAGGGCCCTGGCAAGGGCAAGGTGGCGCTGATCCCGCGGGTCGGCCCGGGGCAGGAGATCGAGGTCCTGCTGCCCGGTTTGTTCAACGTTTCCCCCCGGCTGGCCCAGGCGATGAAGGTCTTCCCCGGCGTGGCGCATGTGGAGGCCGGCTGAGATGCATGAGTTCTTTTATCTGTACGACCCGCTCTGCGGCTGGTGCTACGGCGCCACGCCCGCCGTGGTGAAGCTGGAGCTGGTGCCCTCCGTCGTGCTGCACCCGCTGGCCACCGGCCTGTTCGCCGGCGACGACCGCAAGATGACGCCGGATTTCGCCGCCTATGCCTGGACGAACGACCAGCGCATCGCCGAGATGACCGGCCAGGTGTTTTCCGAGGCCTACCGGGAGAAGGTGCTGGGCAACCCGGAGGGCCGCTTCGACTCCACCGCCGCCACCCGCGCCGTGACCGCCGTGCACCTGACCGAGCCGGCGCGAGAGCTGGAGGCGCTGCACCGCATCCAGGCCCTGCGCTATGCCGATGGGCGGGACAATACCGACCCGGCCGAGCTGCTGCGCGTGCTGCGGGACCTTGGGCTGGAGGAAGCGGTGGCGCTGCTGGAAGCCGGTGGCCCGGAGATCGACGACGCGGTGGAGCGCCGCAAGGCCATGGCGCAGCAGTTGATGACCGGGCTGGGCATCCGCGGCGTGCCGGCCCTGGTGCGGCTGCAGGAAGGCAACAAGGTCACCGCCGTACCCAACGGCGTGCTGTTCGAGGAGCCGGGCCTGCTGGCCGAGCGGCTGGGCCTGCCGCCGGAAGCCGAAGAAGCCATCCGCTGAAGCCGGTGCCAGCTTAGGGCAGGGGGCGGTTAAGGGCCTTCCGGGCCGGCTCCGCTTGCCCTGGCGGCCTCGCTATGCCATATGCCGCCCGCCGGCGCGGGGTGGTCCCTCGCCGGTAAATCCGCACGCGGCGCGCCCTTCCGTCCTCACGACGTCTGGGTCCGGTCCCCGAAAGGGGCTTTGCACCGCGGAGGCTCAACCGGACTACGTTTGAAGGAAGGACCGCCGCCATGGCGATGCCCGAAGTTTCCCTGCGTCAGCTGCTCGAGGCCGGTGTGCACTTTGGCCACCACACCCGCCGCTGGAACCCGAAGATGGCTCCGTACATCTTCGGCATCCGCAACCAGGTCCACATCCTCGACCTGCAGCAGACCGTGCCCCTGCTGGACCGCGCGCTCCGCACCGTGCGCGACGTCGTCGCCGGTGGTGGCCGCGTGCTGTTCGTCGGCACCAAGAAGTCCGCGGCCGAGTACGTGGCCGAGGCCGCGACCCGTTGCGGCCAGTACTACGTGAACCACCGTTGGCTCGGCGGCATGCTGACCAACTGGAAGACCATCACGGGTTCCATCAAGCGCCTGAAGCAGATGGATGAGCAGCTGGGTGGCAACACCGCCGGCCTCACCAAGAAGGAAGTGCTGATGCTGACGCGCGAGCGCGAGAAGCTCGACCGCGCGCTGGGCGGCATCCGTGAGATGGGCGGCCTGCCGGACATCATCTTCGTCATCGACGTGGTGAAGGAGAAGCTGGCGATCGAGGAAGCCAACAAGCTGGGCATTCCGGTCGTGGCCGTGCTCGACTCCAACGCCGATCCCTCGGGCATCGCCTTCCCGATCCCGGGCAACGATGACGCCATCCGCGCCATCAACCTGTATTGCGACCTGATCGCCGGCGCCGTGTTCGATGGCATCAGCGCCGAGCTGCAGGCCTCCGGCGTCGACCTGGGCTCCTCCGAGGAGCTGCCGGTCGAGGACGTGCTGGCCGAAGAGGGCACCGCCACCGACGTCGCCCCCGCTGAGGCTGCCGAGCCTGTTCCCGCTGAGGCCGTCCCCGCTCAGGCTGCCCCCGCCGAAGAGACCCAGGCCCCCCAGGCCTGATCCCTCAACAGTCAGGAGGCTAGAACATGGCTGAAGTTACCGCCCTGATGGTGCGTGACCTGCGCGAGAAGACCGGCGCGGGCATGATGGACTGCAAGAAGGCGCTGGTTGAGGCCGGTGGCGACATCGAGGCCGCGATCGACTGGCTGCGCAAGAAGGGCCTCGCGGCCGCCGCCAAGAAGTCCGGCCGCGTCGCGGCCGAGGGCCTCGTCGGCGTCGCCAGCGGCCCGAACGTCGCCGGCATGATCGAGGTCAATGCCGAGACCGACTTCGTGGCGCGCAACGAGCAGTTCCAGAGCTTCGTCTCTGAGGTTGCCGGCCTCGTCCTCTCCGTCGGCGACGACGTGGAGACGATCAAGGCCGCGACTTTCCCGGGCACCGGCCACTCCGTGCAGGAAGAGCTGACCCGCCTGATCGCCACGATCGGCGAGAACATGACGATCCGCCGGGCCAAGCGCCTGACGGTGCCGTCGGGCGTCGTCGCGACCTACACGCACTCCGCCGTCAAGCCGGGCCTGGGCAAGATCGGCGTCCTCGCCGCTCTCGAAGCTCCGTCCGAGATCGAGGCGCTGGAGACGCTGGGCCGCCAGATCGGCATGCACGTCGCCGCCGCGCGCCCCGATGCGCTGGACGTCTCCTTCGTCGATCCGTCGGCGCTGGAGCGCGAGAAGGCGGTGCTGACCGAGCAGGCCCGCGCTTCCGGCAAGCCCGACGCCATTATCGAGAAGATGGTCGAAGGCCGCGTCCGCAAGTACTACGAGGAAGTGGTGCTGCTGGAGCAGGTCTGGGTGCATGACGGCGAGAGCCGCGTGAAGCAGGTTGTCCAGAAGGCCGGCGCCAAGCTGACGGGCTTTGCCCGCTTCCAGCTGGGCGAGGGCATCGAGAAGGAAACCAGCGACTTCGCCGCCGAAGTGGCCGCTGCCGCCGGCACGGTCTGATACCGGCCGGGTCTGAACGACGGGCGGGGGTGCCGGCATGGCCGGCGCCCCCGTCTTCGTGAAGGCCCGCCGGACCCTGTTGCCTCGCTTCAGTTGCCCGGCCGGCCTTGCCGCGCCCCGGCCGCCTGCCTATCGTTCGGCGCCCGCCGAATTTGACTACCCCGTAACAATCACGGAGTCTGCCCCGCATGTCCGCCCCGATCTACAAGCGCGTCCTGCTCAAGCTCTCGGGGGAGGCGCTGATGGGCGACCGCGACTACGGCCTGGATAACCAGACGGTCAAGGACATCGCACAGGACATCAAGGGCGTGGTGGAGCTGGGCGTGGAGGTCTGCGTCGTCGTCGGCGGCGGCAACATCTTCCGCGGCGTCGCCGGTGCCTCCTCCGGCATGGACCGGGCGCAGGCCGACAGCATGGGCATGCTGGCCACCGTGATGAACGCCCTGGCGATGCAGAGCGCGCTGGAGCGCGCCGGCGTCACCACCCGCGTGCAATCCGCCATCCCGATGAGCAGCGT
The DNA here is from genome assembly GCF_014490485.1 of Teichococcus aerophilus. Taxonomy (GTDB): domain Bacteria; phylum Pseudomonadota; class Alphaproteobacteria; order Acetobacterales; family Acetobacteraceae; genus Pseudoroseomonas; species Pseudoroseomonas aerophila. Next base: position 38,663 of record NZ_JACTVA010000046.1, read on the forward strand.
CTGCGAGCCCTTCATCCGCCGCCGCGCCGAGCGGCATATGGAGAAGGGGCGGGTGGTGATCTTCGCCGCCGGCTCCGGCAACCCGTTCTTCACCACCGACACCGCCGCCGCCCTGCGCGCGGCCGAGATGCGCTGCGACGCGCTGTTCAAGGGCACGCAGGTGGATGGCGTGTATTCCGCCGATCCCCGCAAGAACCCGACCGCCGAGCGCTACACCACGCTGACCTATCTGGAGATGCTGGCGCGCGACCTGGCGGTGATGGACGCCGCCGCCATCAGCCTGGCGCGTGAGAACAAGTTGCCGATCATCGTGTTCAATATCCATGAGCCGGGTGCCTTCACCGCCGTCATGCAGGGCGAGGGGCGCTTCACTACGGTTGTCGATCAGTAAGCCTGGACCAGAAGAAGGACGCCCCGACATGGCCGCTCCCGCCGATTTCCCCGCCCTGAAGCAGGACCTGTCGCGTCGCATGGATGGCGCGCTCGAGTCCCTCAAGAAAGAATTCTCCGGGCTTCGCGCCGGGCGCGCTTCCCCCGCGTTGCTGGAGCCGATCCGCGTTGAGGTCTATGGCACCAACCAGCCGCTGACCCAGGTGGCGAACATCGCCGTCTCCGGCCCCGGCATGCTGTCGGTGCAGGTGTGGGACCGTTCGGCGGTTAAGGCCGTTGAGGTCGCCATCCGTGATTCGGGCTTGGGCCTGAATCCGCAGACCGAGGGTCAGACCCTGCGCGTGCCGTTGCCGCCCCTGACGCAGGAACGCCGCAACGAACTGGCCAAGCAGGCACATAAATACGCCGAATCCGCCAAGGTCGCCGCCCGTGGCGTGCGCCGCGACGGCATGGAGCAGATCAAGGGCTGGGAGACCAAGTCCGAGATCTCCAAGGACGACGCCAAGCGCTGGTCCGACGAGGTGCAGAAGCTGACCGACGCCACCATCAAGAAGGTGGACGAGGCCCTCGTGGACAAGGAAAAGGATATTAAGACGGTCTGACTCCCTCCTCCAGCCAGACGGAACGGCAATGAGCGCGGCGCCAGGCGCGGCCCCGGCCATCAGTGGTGGTACGCCTCCGGGCGTACCGGTCCATGTGGGTGTTATCATGGACGGCAATCGCCGCTGGGCCCGCGCGCGCGGCCTGCCGGCGGCGCTGGGCCACAAAGCCGGCGCCGATGCGGTGCGCCGCACGGTGGAGGCCGCGGCAAAGAGCGGCATCGGCTGGCTGACCCTGTTCGCCTTCTCATCCGAGAACTGGCAGCGGTCGGACGACGAGGTGCGGGAGCTGACCGGGCTGCTGCGCTTCTACCTGCGGCACGAGATCGCGGCGCTGCACAAGAACAAGGTGCGGCTGCGCGTGATCGGCGAGCGTGACCGCTTCGGGCCCGAGACCACCGCCGCCATCCGCGATGCGGAGGCGCTGACCGCCAACAATACCGGGCTGAACCTGACCGTCGCGCTCTCCTACGGCAGCCGGTCGGAAATCGCCGCCTCCGCGCGCTTCCTGGCGCGCGAAGTCGCGGCCGGGCGGATGGACCCGGAGGCGGTCGATGAAGCCTCGCTGACCCGCCATCTCTCCACGCACGATATGCCGGACCCCGACTTGATCATCCGCACCTCCGGCGAGCAGCGCCTGTCCAACTTCCTGCTGTGGCAGGCCGCCTATGCCGAGTTCTGGTTCACCGAGACGTTGTGGCCGGATTTCGGCGCCAACGACCTTGCCCAGGCCGTGGCCGAGTATGCCCGCCGCGAACGCCGCTATGGCGCGGGCTGAGGGCGTGACGGACGCCGCAGCCGGCAAACGCTGGCGGGACTTGAAGAAGCGGGCGATCTCGGCGGCCATCCTCGGCCCAGGCGCCCTGTTGTGCATATGGCTGGGCGCGCTGCCCTTCACTGTGCTGATGGCTGTCGCCATGGCCGGGCTGGTGTGGGAATGGGTGCATCTCTGCGGCCTGCGCAGCCGGGAGTTGCCGGGTGTGGCGGTGCCGCTGGCGGTGTTCGTCGCCTGCGGCTTCGCGGTGTTCCAACTGACGGCGCTGGCCCTGCTGGCGCTGGTGGTCGGGTCCGCCGCCACCTGGGCCAGCACGCGCTGGATCCGCCGGCGGGATGGCGCGCCGGCCCCGGCGGTCTGGCTGGCCTCCGGCGTGTTGTATATCGGCCTCGCCGGTATCAGCCTCATCGAGCTGCGGCACGATAACGACGCCGGCCGCGCCAACGTGCTGTTCCTGATCTCGGTGGTCTGGGCCAGCGATATCGGTGCCTACATGGTCGGCCGCGTCGTCGGCGGGCCGAAGCTGGCGCCCTCCATCTCCCCCGGCAAGACCTGGTCCGGTGCTGTGGGCGGGCTGCTCTGCTGCATGCTGGTCGGCGCGCTGACCGCCGCCTGGGCCACGCCGTACCGGGACGACATGCTGAAGGCGGCCATGATTGCCGCGCTGTTGGGCATCGCCACCCAGGCGGGCGACTTGCTGGAAAGCGGCTTCAAGCGCCACTTCAACGTCAAGGACAGCTCCGCGCTGATCCCCGGCCATGGCGGCGTGCTGGACCGACTGGACGGGCTGATCGCCGCCGCGCCGATCGCCGCGCTGATTGCCATGGGCGTCGGCTACGGCGTGGTGTTGTGGCGGTGAGCCCACGCAGCATCACCATCCTCGGCAGTACCGGTTCGGTCGGCCGTAGCACGGTGGCGCTGCTGGATGCCGCCGCGCCAGGCGAATTTATCGTCACCGCCCTGGTGGCGGGGCGGGATGCCGCCGGGCTGGCGGAGCAGGCCCGCCGCCTGCGCCCGCGGATCGCGGTGCTGGCCGACGAGGCCGCCGCGCCGGCGCTGGAAGCCGCCTTGGCCGGCAGCGGCATCCGCTGGGCCTGCGGGCGCGACGCGGTGCTGCAGGCCGCCGCCCTGCCGGCGGACTGGACCATGGCGGCCATTGTCGGCGCCGCGGGGCTGGAGCCGACCCTGGCGGCACTGGCCCGTGGTGGCACCCTGGCTTTGGCTAACAAGGAATCGCTGGTCTGCGCCGGGCATCTGGTGCTGGCCGCCGCCGCGGCCTCCGGCGCCACGCTTCTGACGGTCGATTCCGAACACAACGCCATCTTCCAGGCGTTGGATTCGCGCGACCCTTCGGTGATCGAGAAGCTCATCATCACCGCCTCGGGCGGCCCGTTCCGGCTGGCCAGCCTCGAGGAGATGCGGGCGGCGACACCGGAGCAGGCGGTGCGCCACCCGGTCTGGTCGATGGGCGCCAAGATCAGTGTCGATTCGGCCACCATGATGAACAAGGGGCTGGAGCTGATCGAGGCCGCACGCATCTTCCCGGTGCCGGAGGAGCGGATCGAGATCCTGGTGCACCCGCAATCCACCGTGCACGGCATGGTGCAATACGCCGATGGCTCGGTGCTGGCGCAGCTTGGTACACCGGACATGCGCACGCCCATCGCGCACGCGCTGGCCTGGCCGCGCCGCATGCGGGCGGATGTGCCCAGGCTGGACCTGGTGGCGCTGGGCCGGTTGGAATTCTACGCGCCTGATCCCCAACGCTTTCCGGCGCTTCGCCTGGCGCGGCAGGCCTTGCAGGCGGGGGCAGGGGCCACCACCATTCTGAATGCAGCCAATGAGGTGGCGGTGGAGCTGTTCCTCGCCCGCCGCCTTGGCTTCCTGGATATCGCGGCGGTCGTCGAAGCCACGCTGGACGCCCTGGGCAGCCCGGAGATTCCGGCGCTGGGCGACGTGCTGGTCCTGGACGCCGCGTCACGCCGCCATGCGGCGGCCGAGGCCGGGCGGCGGGCGCTGTAAGAGTGCTAACCCGCGCCGGACTGATGGCAGCGCTGTAATGTCTTGTTGCCCGGCGTGCGTTGCGCCGCTGGTACCTCTACCCTGGCCACCGGCCACCCGGCGTTTCCGACCCCGCGCCGCCGCGCGGACCGACACGAACCCCCGCGTATCGGGGGCGGAGAGAAGACCTTGGATTCCCTGCTCGACTGGCTGCGTACACCCCTGTCCTTCATCCTGGTGCTGGGCGTGCTCGTCTTCGTGCACGAGATGGGCCACTACCTGGCGGCACGCTGGCGGGGCGTGCATGTGGAGGCGTTCTCCATCGGCTTCGGCAAGGCCATCCATAAATGGACGGACCGGCGCGGCACGGAATGGCGCCTCTCCTGGCTGCCGCTCGGCGGCTACGTGAAGCTGCATGGCCAGGAAGACCCGAATGACGTGACGCCGGAGCAGCGCGCCGCCTGGCGCCCCGGCCAGACCTTCCACGAGAAGCCGGTGCGGGACCGCGCCATCGTCATCGCCGCGGGCCCGGTGTTCAACTTCGTCCTCGCCATGCTGCTGTTCGCCGGCCTGTACATGACGGCCGGGCAGCCGCAGCCCAGCGCCAGCATCGGCACCGTGGCCGAGGGCAGCGCCGCTGCCGGCGCCGGCCTGCGCCCGGGTGATCGCATCCTGGCCCTGGACGGCCAGTCGGTGGAGCGATTTGAGCAGATCCAGCGCTACATCCAGCCTCGTGCCGGCCAGCCGGTGGAACTGCGCATCAGCCGCGACGGGGCGGAGCAGGCGCTGAGCGTCACCCCCGCCGCCCGCGAATCGAACGGCGCCACGGTCGGCGTGCTCGGCGTCACCGCCGGTGCCGTCGAGTTCCGCCGCCTGAACCCGATCGCCGCGACGCTGGCTGGCATCGACCAGACCATCGATGTCAGCCGACAGACCCTGGTGAGCGTGTGGGAGATGCTGACCGGCAGCCGGGGCACCGAGGAGCTGGGCGGCGTGCTGCGCATCGCCCAGATCTCCGGCCAGGTGACCGAGATGGGAATCGCCAGCACCATCATGCTGATCGCCGTCCTCTCGGTGAATCTGGGGCTCATCAACCTGTTCCCCGTGCCGATCCTGGATGGCGGCCATCTGGTGTTCCACGCGGCGGAGGCCATTCGCGGCCGCCCGGTCTCCCCCCGGGTCATGGAATACAGCTTCCGCGCCGGCTTCGTGGTGATCATCGCATTGTTCGTTTTCTCCACGTTCAACGACGTGCGGCATATCGGCTGGCTCAGCAGCCTGTTCGGCTGAAGCCAGAGCGTGGCGGGGCGTTTGCCGAAAGGCGAGCGCCATGCGGGGAGAAGGCGGAACGGCGGCGTGGCTGGCTCCGCCCCGGGCCCTGGCTTGGGCCCGCTTCTCAGCAACGTGTTGCAACTGAAGGTGAACACGGCATAAACGGGGGCGGGCCACGGGGGCTGGCGGCGGGGGGGCTTCCCGGCTAACCTCCGGCCCGCCTCTCGGCCCTTCAGTGGCCTCGATCACGACGCCCGTTTTTCTCCAGGTCCTGGACCGAAGCCTTGCACGTCACACGCGCCATCCTGCTTGCCGCTACCTGCCTTGTCCCGGTGATGCTGTCACCCGCTGCCGAGGCCCAGCCACGGCGGCAGGCTCCAGCCCGCCCGGCCGCCGCCCCGGGCGATGTGGTCCAGGCGGTTGAGATCCGCGGGAACCAGCGAATCGAGGCGGACACCATCCGCTCCTACATGCTGCTGCAGCCGGGGGATCGCTTCGACAGCGACCGCCAGGACCGCAGCCTGCGCACCCTGTTCGCCACCGGCCTGTTCCGCGATGTGCAGATCAGCCGCAACGGCAACACGGTCGTCGTGCAGGTGCAGGAAAACCCGATCGTCAACCAGGTGGTGTTCGAGGGGAACAGCAAGCTCTCGGACGACGTGCTGGGCAAGGAAGTGCAGCTTCGCGCCCGATCGGTCTACACCGACGCCGCGGCGCAGGCGGACCGCACCCGCATCATCGAGATGTACGCCCGCCGCGGCCGCTTCTCCGCCCGCGTCGAGCCGAAGGTCATCCAGCGCGACCGCGACCGAGTGGACGTGGTGTTCGAGATCACGGAGGGTGACACCGCCCTGATCTCCCGCATCAACTTCGTCGGCAACGAGGCGTTCTCGGACAGCCGCCTGAAGGAGATCGTCTCCTCCCGCGAGGAAGCCTGGTACCGGCCCTTCTCCTCCTCCGACACCTATGAGCCGGAGCGCCTGAACTTCGACCGCGAGCTGCTGCGCCGGTACTACCGCCGCCAGGGCTTCGCCGATGCCGAGGTGACGGGCGCGGCCGCCGAGCTGTCCCCGGACCGCAGCAGCTTCTTCGTTACCTACACGATCAACGAAGGCCCGCGTTACCGCATGGCGAAGGTGGACATCACCTCCACCCTGCGCAACGTGACCGCCGACCAGCTGCGCCGCGTCATCGAGATCCAGTCCGGCGACTGGTACGACGGCGATGCCATCGAGCGCGTGACGCAGGCCATCTCGGACAGCGCCAACACGCAGGGCGCGCCGTTCGTCGAGGTGAACCCGCGCATCACCCGCAACGTCGAAGGCAAGACCATCGACGTGGTGTTCGAGGTGACCGAGGGCCAGCGCCAGTATGTCGAGCGCATCGACATCACCGGCAACACCCGCACGCAGGACCGTGTCATCCGCCGCGAGATGCGCCTGGCCGAGGGCGATGCCTTCAACGCCGTACAGGTGCAGCGCTCCCGCCAGCGTATCCGCGACCTGGGCTACTTCGACCCGGGCGTGCAGATCACCAACGTGCAGGGCTCCCGCCCCGACACCACCGTGCTGACCACGACGGTCACCGAGCGTGCGACGGGCGAGCTGTCGCTGGGTGGTGGTTACTCGACCGATGCGGGCGCGCTGGCCGATGTGGGCCTGCGTGAGCGCAACCTGCTCGGCACCGGCATCGACGGCCGCATCAACACGGTCATCGCGCAGCGCCGCAGCCAGGTTGAGATGTCGGTCACCGATCCATCCTTCCTGGATCGCAACCTCGCGCTCGGCTTCGACCTGTACTACGTGGTCCGCGACCTGACCGAGTATTCGGGCTACGAGGAGCGCCGCGTCGGTGGCAGCTTCCGTGCCGGCTACGAGTTCAACGAGCGCCTGCGCCAGTCCTGGGCCTATACCCTGACGCGCCGTAACGTCTTCAACATCGACAGCGATGCCAGCCTGGCCATTCAGGAGCAGCGCGGCGTGACGTGGCTGTCCCAGGTCGGCCAGACGCTGACCTACGACACTCGCGACTCGCGGCTCGACCCGCGCACCGGCTACGTCATCCGCCTCGGCACCGACCTCGCCGGCCTGGGTGGCGACGTGGCCTATGTCCGCGCCCGCCTGGATGGCAGCTACTTCATTCCGTTCGAGCGTTGGCTGGGTGACCCGGACTACGTGCTGGCCATCTCCGGCAGCGCCGGCATCATGCGCAGCTTCGCCGACAAGCCGGAACGCATCGTCGACCGCTTCTTCCTGGGTGGCGAGAACCTGCGTGGCTTCGCCGTCGCCGGCGCCGGCCCGCGCGACACCAGCTCGGTCAACCGCGACTCGCTGGGTGGCCGCGTGATGTGGACGCAGAGCACCGAGATGCGCTTCCCGCTGCCGGTGCCGTCCGAGCTCGGCCTGCTGGGCCGCGCCTTCGTCGATGTCGGTTCGCTCAGCGACGTAGATGCGCGTTCCGGCGTGGTGGACGACTCCAGCCCGCGCGTCGGTGCCGGCGTCGGCATCTCCTGGCGCAGCCCGTTCGGTCTGATCAACATCGATCTGGCCCAGGCGGTGGTGAAGAAGGACTACGACGAGACGCAGGTCTTCCGTTTCGGCTTCGGCACCCGCTTCTGATTGTGTCCCGGCTGTTTTCACGGCCAACGAAGGGCGGCATGACGCCCTTCGCTCAACATGCTGGCGCGGCCATCCAGGGCGTAAGCCCGGATGCCGCGACCCGGCTTCCACGGAGTTTTCCCACGATGGCGCGACGCGCACCTGTCGCCCTGGCGGCGATCCTTCTCTCCAGCACTCTGCTGAGCGGCGCCGCCATGGCTCAGCAGCAGGAATGGTTTGTCCCTGGCCAGGGCCAGGGCGGCGCCCAGCAGCAGCGCCCGGCGCAGCAGCAGCAGCGCCCGCCGGCGCAGCGGCCGGCCCAGGCGCCGCAGCGCG
>NZ_JACTVA010000047.1 GCF_014490485.1 Teichococcus aerophilus
CGCTGCCCCGGGTGCCGCCGCGCCGGCGGCTGCCCCCGGTGCCGCCGCGCCGCGCCTGACCCTGCGGGGCCGGGACGAGGGTGGCGAGGAAGAGCGTCGCGGTCCCGCGCGCCGGCCGATGGGTGGCCCGCTGGCCGCCAAGAAGCCGATGCCGGTGCCGGTCAAGAAGACCCCGGTTACCGACCGCCGCCGTGACGGCCGCATCGACGTCGCCGCCGCGATCGAGGGCGAGGACGAGCGCAGCCGCTCCATGGCTTCCGTCCGCCGCGCCCGTGAGCGTGAGCGCCGGCAGCAGGAGCTGCAGCGCCTGCGCAATGACGGCGTGAAGGTCGTGCGCGAAGTGGTGGTGCCGGAAGCCATCACCGTGCAGGAACTGGCCAACCGCATGGCCGCCCGTGGCGGCGAGGTGGTGAAGGCCCTGTTCCGCATGGGCGTGATGGCCACGCTGACCCAGACCATCGATGCCGATACGGCGGAGCTGGTGGTCAACGAGTTCGGCCACCGCGTGAAGCGCGTGTCGGAAGCCGATGTCGAGCAGGGCCTGACCGGCACTGCGGACATCGACACCGACCTGCAGGTGCGTGCGCCTGTCGTGACCATCATGGGCCATGTCGACCACGGCAAGACCAGCCTGCTGGACGCGCTGCGCAAGACCGACGTGGCGGCGCGCGAGGCCGGTGGCATCACGCAGCATATCGGCGCCTATCAGGTGACGATCGCCGGCGGTCAGAAGATCACCTTCCTGGACACGCCGGGCCATGAGGCCTTCACCGCCATGCGCGCCCGTGGCGCGTCGGTGACGGACATGGTCGTGCTGGTCGTCGCCGCCGATGACGGCGTCATGCCGCAGACGATCGAGGCGATCCACCACGCGAAGGCGGCGAACGTGCCGCTGATCGTGGCGGTCAACAAGATCGACAAGCAGGGCGTGAACCTCGACCGCGTGCGGCAGGAACTGCTGCAGCACGAGATCGTGGTGGAATCCCTGGGTGGCGACACGCAGGAGATCCAGGTCTCGGCGCTGAAGGGCACCAATCTCGACAAGCTGCAGGAAGCCATCCTGCTGCAGGCCGAGGTGCTGGACCTGAAGGCGAACCCGGACCGTGCCGCCGAAGGCACCGTGATCGAGAGCAAGCTGGACAAGGGCCGTGGCCCGGTGGCCACCGTGCTCGTCCAGAAGGGCACGCTGCGCCAGGGCGACCTGGTCGTGGCCGGCGCCGAATGGGGCCGCGTGCGCGCCATGCTGGACGACAAGGGCCGCCAGGTGAAGGAGGCGGGCCCGAGCCTGCCGGTCGAGATCCTGGGCCTGTCCGGCGTGCCGACCGCTGGCGAGACCTTCGTGGCCGTCGAGAACGAGAGCCGCGCCCGCGAGATCTCCGAGTACCGTCAGCGCGTGGCGCGGGACAAGCAGGCGGCTGCCGCCGGCGCGGCCCGTGGCACCCTGGCCGACATGATGGCCCGCGTGGCCGCTGGCGTGCAGAAGGAAGTGGCCGTCGTCGTCAAGGCCGACGTGCAGGGCTCCGCCGAAGCGCTGGTGGTGACGCTGAACAAGCTGTCGCGAGACGAGGTGAAGGTGCGGGTGCTGCATAGCGGCGTCGGCCAGATCACCGAATCCGACATCCAGCTGGCCAAGGCGTCCAACGCCGTGGTCGTCGCCTTCAACGTCCGGGCCACCACCCAGGCGCGCGAGATGGCGAACCGCGACGGTGTCGACATCCGGTACTACTCGATCATCTACCAGGTGTCGGACGACGTGCAGGCGATGGTGCGCGGCAAGCTGGCCCCGATCCAGCGGGAGAAGTTCCTGGGCTACGCCCAGATCCTGCAGGTCTTCGAGGTCAAGCGCCTGGGCAAGATCGCCGGTTGCCGCGTCACCGAAGGTGTGGTCCGCCGCGGTTGCGGTGTCCGCCTGCTGCGCGACGGCGTCGTCATCCACCAGGGCGAGCTGGCGACGCTGCGCCGCTTCAAGGACGACGTGAAGGAAGTCACGAACGGCTACGATTGCGGTATGAGCTTCGCCAACTACGACGACATCCGCGTCGACGACCAGATCGAGTGCTACGAGACGGAGACCGTCGCGGCGGTCTGATCGTACCCTCGGACGCCGGGCGGGCGCTTCGCGCCCTCGGCACCGTCGCCGGAGTGTGTGGTCGCTGAAGGCGGAATCGCCGGACGTGAGCCACACGCTCCACGGGTGGCGGGCCGCCCTCGCGGCCCCGGCCGGCACAAGCCGGCAGCGGGCTTCGCGAGGTCCTGGCACCTGATCCTATTCTCTGCAGCCCGGCGGGCGACCGCCGGGCTGTTGTTCTTTGTGGAAGACCCTCATCCATGGCCAAGCAACCGGCCGGCAGCGGCCCCACCCAGCGCATGCTGCGTGTCGCGGAGGAAGTGCGTCACGCACTCTCCGCCGTCTTCACCCGTGGCGAGATGCGCGACGAGGACCTGCTGGACACCCGCGTGACGGTGACGGAGGTGCGCGCCTCCCCCGACCTGCAGCACATGACCTGCTTCGTCAGCGGCCTCGGCCGCCGGCTGAGCAAGGAAGAGATGGACGGCCTGCGCCGCATCCAGCCCTGGCTGCGCAAGCAGGTGGCCAGTGCCGTGCGGCTGCGCCACGCGCCGGAGCTGCATTTCCAGCATGACGAGGCGCTGGAATATGCCGCGAAGATCGATACCGTGATGCGCCGGCCGGAAGTGCTGCAGGACCTGCAGGGCCGCCCGGCCAAGCCTGGCCTGCCCGCCAGTGACGCCGACCCCGAGGCCGAGACCGAATGAGCAACCGCCCGCCGCCGGAAGATCCGCCGAAGGCCGACCCCGTCATCCGCACCACCGCCATGCCGGCGGATACCAACCCGGCCGGCGATATCTTCGGCGGTTGGCTGATGGGGCTGATGGACATGGCCGCCGGCAGCGCCGCCACCCGCCGCGCCCGGGGCCGCTGCGCCACCGTGGCGGTGGAGGCGATGAGCTTCCTCTCCCCGGTGCGGGTGGGCGACGAGGTCTCCTTCTACGCCACCGTGCTGACCACCGGCCGGACCTCCATGCGCATCCGCGTGGAAGCCTGGCGGCGGGAGCGGGAAGGGGACCACATGAACCGCGTGACCGATGCGGTGTTCACCTTCGTGGCGCTGGACCAGACCGGGCGCCCACGCCCGGTGCCGGCGGCCTGAGCGGCGCCTTCGCGTCAATGCGCTGGACGCCTTCGCGCCAAGGCGTAGGCGCCTCGGCGCGCCACCGCTGCTTCGAGCCGGGACGCTTCAGCCCAAGCGCCCCGGCTGCACGCCCTGACTGAAACGACTGACTGGAACTCGCAAAGATGCCTCGCCCGCACCGCAAGCCACGCGGACTCCCGCTCGATGGCTGGCTGATCGTCGATAAGCCCTCCGGCATGGGCTCCACGGATGTGGTGAACAAGCTGAAGCGCGCCTTCAACGCCCAGAAGGTCGGGCATGGCGGGACGCTGGACCCGCTGGCCACCGGCGTGTTGCCCATCGCCTTCGGCGCCGCCACCAAGACCGTGCCCTACGTCATGGACGGCACCAAGACCTACCGCTTCACGCTGAAGTTCGGCGATGAGCGGGATACGGACGACGCGGATGGCAAGACCATCGCGACCTCCGATGTGCGCCCGACGGATGACGAGATCCGCGCGGCGCTGCCCGCCTTCATCGGCGACATCATGCAGATCCCGCCGATCTATTCCGCCATCAAGGTGAATGGCGAGCGCGCCTACGACATGGCGCGCGAAGGCCAGCTGGTCGAGCTCGCCCCCCGCCCGGCACGGGTGGACAAGTTCGAGCTGGAGTCGCGCCCGGACGTGGACACCGCCATCTTCACCGTGCAGTCCGGCAAGGGCGTCTATATGCGCTCCCTCGCCCGCGATATCGCCCGCGCGGTGGGCAGCGTGGGGCATATTGCCACGTTGCGCCGCATGCGGGTCGGTCCCTTCCTGGAAGCGGCGGCGATTCCGCTGGACAAACTGCTTCCGACGGAGGATACCCCGCCTCCTTCCCCGGACCTCCTGCTCCCCGTAACGACCGCGCTGGCCGACATCCCGGCACTGGCCCTAACGGACGCAGAGGCTGCCCGCCTATCCTTCGGCCAGACCATCTCCCTGGTCGAACTGATGGGGCGGATCCCGGACGACGCCAACCCCGCAGGGGGCCTGGTGCGCGCGATGGCGGGGGGGCGCCTGAAGGGCCTGGCCAGGCTGGAGGACGGACTTGTCCGCCCCGAACGCTGGCTTGGCCCGGGTGAGACGACATTTGTCGCACCGCCGCCCGTGGGCGCGGATGACGACACAGAACTGAAAGGCTGAAGCCGATGTCGATGTTGACCGCTGAGCGTCGCGCCGAAATCATCAAGGAATACGCGACGAAGGAAGGCGATACGGGTAGCCCGGAAGTGCAGGTCGCCCTGCTGTCCGAGCGCATCTCCTCGCTGACCGAGCACCTGAAGGCCCACCCGAAGGACTTCCACAGCCGCCGTGGCCTGCTGGTCCTGGTCGGCCAGCGTCGTGGCCTGCTCGACTACACCAAGAAGAAGAGCCAGACCCGCTACGAGAGCCTGATCGGCCGCCTCGGCCTGCGCCGCTAAACAGCGCTTCAGCCCGAACGATATGAACGCCGGTCTCCGCAAGGAGGCCGGCGTTTTTCGTTTGGGGGCGGCCGGTTCAGGGAAGCGAAGGCCGGGGAAGGAATTCCCCGGGCCCCTTCTTTTTTTCTGCGAGTTTGGTGTGGCGCTTCAGGAATAGGAGCTGGCGCTGCTTGATGATTTTAATAATGGGCCACGCGGACTGAACCCCAGTCGCCGGAGGTCTAGGACCTCCGGCGCACCCAGCCGTATCTCAGGCGCACCCCCTCTGCAGCCGCGCCCGCAAAACTCGAAAAAAGAAAAGATGGGGTCCGGGGAATTCCTTCCCCGGCCATCCCGTCACCCCGCCCCCTCGCTCTCATAGGCCAGCACAGCCGCCGCGAGGTCTTCCCCCGCCCAGCCGACCGACTTGAACAGGGTCACGTCCCCGGCGTTGGTGCGGCCGGGATGCGTGCCGCGGCAGAGGTCGAACAGGTCGGCCTGGATGTGGTTGGCGTCGATGCTGCCATCGGCGATGGCTTGCACGACGTCGCCGGCCTCGGCCAGGGCGCCGGGGCGGGTATCGACGAACAGGCGGGCGCGGCGCACCAGGGCGGAGTCGCTTTCGCGCATGTCGGGCCGGAAGGCGCCGATCAGGTCCACATGCGTGCCGGGGGCGATGCTGGCGCCGGCCAGCAGCGGCGTGGTGGAGAGGGTGGCGGCGGAGATGATGTCGGCCCCCGCCGGGTCGGGCGTGGCCACGGCGCGGGCGGGCAGGCCGGCGGCCGCCAGGCTGGCGGCCAGCTTTGCTGCGCTCTCCGCACGGCGGGACCAGATGCGGATGTCGCGCAGGCCGAAGCGGGCGGCATAGGCCTCGGCCAGGGCGTGGGCCACCTTGCCGCTGCCCAGCAGCAGCAGGGTCTGGCTGTCCGGCCGCGCCAGGTAGCCGGCGGCCAGCACGCTGGCGGCGGCGGTGCGGCGGTCGGTCAGTGTGCCGCCATCCAGGATGCAGAGCGGCTGGCCGCTTTCACCGTCCGACAGCAGGTAGACCGAGTGCACCGCCTGCAGGCCGGGCTGCTTCGCGTTGGCGGGATTCACGTGGACGATCTTGACCCCGGTGAAGCGGTGCGCCTGCCAGGCCGGCATCAGCAGCAGGGAGCCTTCGGCTGCCTCTTTTTGCGGCAAAGGGTGCCGGTGGCGCAGCGGGGCCTCGCAGCCGGTGCGGAACATCTCCCGCAACGCCTCCAGCAGGGCGGGCCAGGGCAGGCGGGCGGTGGTTTCGGTCTTGTCCAGCATCCGCATGAAGGGTGGGCATCTCCGCCGTGGGGTGGGCCGCATTTTGCTGGGCGGGGGGGGGCAGGGGCAACAGCTGGCAAGAAGTTTGCTTATGGAGTGAAACCATGCTTCTCGCGGAGTGAGACGGCATGGCACCATTGCGTCTTTCTCATGGCAGCATTACGCCTGGGAAGATCGGCGACGCTCGCCGGTCCGTGCGTCGAATAAATGCCCGTCGTCCCCCTGAGGCGCGGTCGGGCCGAGTGGATTTGGGAGAGAGTGACGATGAAGCCGACACGGCTTGCTACACTGCGCGCCACCACCATCCGGGCCCTTGGCGCGGTTGCCCTCGTCACGGCCGCGGCCATGCCCGCCCTGGCGCAGCAGGCGGCGCCGGCGTCCGGCGCCGATACGCTGGGTGCGATTCGCGCCCGCGGCGCGCTGATCTGCGGCGTGAACACCGGCCTGGCGGGCTTTGCCCAGCCGAACAGCCAGGGTGCCTGGCAGGGCTTCGACGTCGATTATTGCCGCGCCGTCGCGGTGGCTATTTTCAATGACCCGACCAAGGTGCGCTACGTGCCGCTGACGGCGCAGAACCGCTTCACGGCGCTGCAGTCCGGCGAAGTGGACATGGCCGCGCGCAACACGACCGTGACGCTGTCCCGCGACACGTCGCTGGGCTTCGATTTCCCGGCCATCAACTTCTATGACGGCCAGGGCTTCATGGTGAAGGCCAGCCTGGGCGTGAAGTCGGCCAAGGAGCTGAACGGCGCCACCATCTGCGTCCAGCCCGGCACGACGACCGAGCAGAACCTGACCGACTGGGCCCGCGCCAACAGCATCCAGTTCACCCCGGTGGTGATCGAGCGCGTCGAGGAAGTCGTCGGCGCCTATGCCGCCGGCCGCTGCGATGCCTACACCACGGACGTGTCCGGCCTGGCCGCCACCCGCTCTGCCCAGCCGAACCCGGCGGACCACGTGATCCTGCCGGAAGTGATCAGCAAGGAGCCGCTGGGCCCGTTCGTCCGCCAGGGTGACCCGCGCTTCGCCGACATCGTGCGCTGGACCCACAACGCACTGCTGACGGCCGAGGAGCTGAACATCACCACGGCGAACGTGGACCAGGCCGTGGCCGGCGATGCCCGCCCCGAAGCGCAGCGCCTGCTGGGCAAGAACGGCGGCCTCGGCCAGATGCTGGGCCTGGACAACGCCTGGGCTGCCAACATCGTCAAGAAGATCGGCAACTACGGCGAGATCTTCGAGCGCAACCTGGCACCGATCGGCATCCAGCGCGGCCCGAACGCCCAGTGGACGAATGGCGGCCTGCAGTTCTCTCCGCCGTTCCGTTGATCTGACTCCGGTGGCCGGGCGGTTGCCCGGCCACCGTCCCCGCCCGCTCGCGGCGGACATTTGCAATGACGAGAGGCTCCCCGATGTCCGACACGGCCGCTGACCCCCGATTGCTTCGCGCACCACCCAAACGCGGGTTGCGCCTCTCATGGGCGGATGAGCGGTTCCGCGCCATCATCTGGCAGGTGCTGATCGTCGGCGTCGTGGCAGGGGTCATCTGGTGGCTGGTGGGCAACACCCGGCACAACCTGGAAGTGCGCCGCATCGCTACCGGCTTCGGCTTCCTCACGCGCGAGGCGGGGCTGCCCATCGCCGAATCGCTGGTGCCCTACACACCTGCCAGCACCTATGCGCGGGCGTTGCTGGTCGGCGTGCTGAACACGCTGAAGGTCGCCGTCATCGGCGTGGTGCTGGCGACCGTGCTGGGCACGTTGATCGGCATCGCGCGCCTCTCCAAGAACTGGCTGCTCTCCCGCATCGCGGCCACCTACATCGAAGTCATCCGTGACCTGCCGCTGCTGCTGCAGCTGCTGTTCTGGTACACGCTGATGCAGACGCTTCCCGGGCCGCGCCAGGCGATGCACCCGGTCGAAGGCGTCTTCCTCTCCAACCGCGGCCTGCGCCTGCCCTGGATCCAGTGGGAGGACGCGCACAGCTTCGCGCTGCTCGGCATGGTTGTCGGCATCATCGCGGCGGTCGTGTATGGCCGCTCCGCCCGCGCCAAGCAGATGCAGGATGGCCAGCCGCGCAAGATCTGGCCCGCGGCGGTCGGGCTGATCGTCGGCCTGCCGCTGGTGATCTGGGCCGCCTGGGGCGCACCGTTCCAGGGCGACATCCCGGCGCTGCGCGGCTTCAACTTCCAGGGCGGCATGAGCATCTCGCCCGAGTATTTCGCCCTGCTGGCCGGCCTCGTCACCTACACCGCCGGCTTCATCGCCGAGATCGTCCGCGCCGGCATCCAGGCGGTGCCGGGCGGGCAGTGGGAGGCGTCCGAGGCGCTGGGCCTGCAGCGCGGCAAGATCATGCGGCTGGTGGTGCTGCCGCAGGCGCTGCGGGTGATCATCCCGCCAATGACCAGCCAGTACCTGAACCTGACCAAGAATTCCTCCCTGGCCGTCGCCATCGGCTACCAGGATATCGTCTCGATCGCCAACACCACGCTGAACCAGACCGGCCAGGCCATCGAGGGCATCGCCATCATCATGGGCGTGTACCTGACCATCAGCCTATCGATCAGCCTGTTCATGAACTGGTATAATTCGCGCATCGCGCTGGTGGAGCGTTGATCATGGCCCGCCTTCAAACCCCTGGGCGCCTTCCGCGCACCGCGCCGGTGGAGTGCTGACCCGATGAGCGACGCCACCCTCCACGCCCCCGCCGTTTCGGCGGACACCCCCTCCCGCCGCCCGCCCATCACCGTGGTGGGGCCGGTGGCCTGGGCAAGGGCCAGCCTGTTCTCCTCCTGGCTGTCCACCGCCGTCACGCTGGCGCTGGCCTATCTGCTGGCCCGCTGGATTATCGGCTTCGTCGACTGGGCGTTCATCAACGCCATCTGGTCCGTGCCGGTGAACGCGCAGGGTGCGCAGACCCAGGCCTGCCGTGCCCTGCAGGGCGCCGGCGCCTGCTGGGCCGTGATCACCGAGAAGCACCGGTTCATTCTTTTCGGCACCTACCCCTACGATGAGCACTGGCGGCCGCTGGTCTGCGTGTTCCTGTTCATCGGGCTTTACATCGTCTCGGCGATGCGGCGCTTCTGGCGGAAGGAGCTGGCGCTGATCTGGGCCGGCGTGCTGTTCCTCATCGGCTTCCTGATGTGGGGCGGCGCGCTGGGCATGCCCTATGTGCCGCAGGAGCGCTGGGGCGGTCTGGTCATCACCCTGATCCTGTCCACCTTCGGCATCGCCTTCGCCTTCCCGCTGGCCGTCCTCGTCGCCCTCGGCCGCCGGTCCAGGATGCCGGCGATCAAGATGCTCTGCGTCGTGTACGTGGAGCTGATCCGCGGCGTGCCGCTGATCTCCCTGCTGTTCATGGCCAGCGTCATGTTCCCGCTGTTCCTCCCGGAAGGCATGAACATCGACAAGCTGCTGCGCGCGCAGGTGGCCATCATCCTGTTCGCCGCCGCCTACCTGGCGGAAGTGGTGCGCGGCGGCCTGCAGGCGCTCTCCCGCGGGCAGTACGAGGCGGCGGACGCGCTTGGCCTCTCCTATTGGCAGAAGACGCTGTTCATCATCCTGCCGCAGGCGCTGCGGCTGGTCATCCCGCCGCTGGTGAACACCTTCATCGGCATGTTCAAGGATACGTCGCTGGTGCTGATCATCGGCATCTTCGACTTGCTGACCGCGGGCAAGACCGCCATCGTCGAGCCCGCCTGGCAGGGCTTCGGCATCGAGGTCTATGTCTTCGTCGGCATCATCTACTTCATCTTCTGCTTCGCCATGTCCCGCTACAGCCAGGGACTGGAGCGTGGCCTGAACCAGCACCGGGTGCGCTGATGCCCACCCCCATCAACCGCACCGCCAAGGAAGCGTCCCGATGAGCGTCACGACCGAAACCGCTGTGGCCTCCGCCGCCCGTACCGACGCACCGCCGGCCATCCTGCTGGACAAGGTGAACAAGTGGTACGGCGCGATGCACGTGCTGCGCGACATCAACCTCAGCGTGGCCGAGGGTGAGCGCGTGGTGGTCTGCGGGCCGTCCGGCTCCGGCAAGTCCACCATGATCCGCTGCATCAACCGGCTGGAGCAGCACCAGGAAGGCCGCATCATCGTCGACGGCATCGAGCTGAACGACGACATGCGCAACCTGGACGCCATCCGCCGCGAGGTCGGCATGGTGTTCCAGTCCTTCAACCTGTTCCCGCACCTGACGGTGCTGGAGAATTGCACCCTGGCCCCCATCTGGGTCCGCCGCACCCCCAAGAAGGAAGCGGAGGAGCAGGCGATGGAATACCTGCGCCGGGTCAAGATCCCCGAGCAGGCGTTGAAGTACCCCGGCCAGCTCTCCGGCGGCCAGCAGCAGCGCGTGGCCATCGCCCGCGCGCTGTGCATGAAGCCCAAGATCATGCTGTTCGACGAGCCGACCTCGGCGCTCGATCCGGAAATGATCAAGGAAGTGCTGGATACCATGGTGATGCTGGCCGATACCGGCATGACCATGATCTGCGTGACCCACGAAATGGGCTTCGCCCAGCAGGTGGCCGACCGCGTGGTGTTCATGGACCGCGGCGAAGTGGTCGAATCCGGCACGCCGAGCCAGGTGTTCAACGACCCCAAGACGGACCGGCTGAAGATGTTCCTCAGCCAGATCCTGCGCGGGCACTGACCGGCGGGAAGGGGCGGGGCGGGTTCCGCCTTGCCCCTGGCGCTGGCTTGGCCATCGGCTCCTGCCCCGGGGGCGATGTCCGGAGGTTGGAGAAGGCCGGGGAAGGAATTCCCCGGACCCCTTCTTTCTTTCTGCGAGTTTGGTGTGGCGCTGCGGGACTGAGAGCGGGCGCTTCTTGATGATTTTATCAATGGGCACGCGGGCTGAATCCGCAGTCGCCGGAGGTCCAGGACCTCCGGCGCACCCAACCGTCTCTTAGACCCGCCCTCTCAACGGCCCACTCGGCAAAAACTCGGAAAAAGAAAAGAAGGGCCCCGGGGAATTCCTTCCCCGGCCTTAGACCCCACCCGACGGCCGGCCCGGGGGGAGCCGGCCCTTGCATGGCAACCCCCCGAACCCCTATGCGTTGCGGCTGCACCAAACCAGCACGGCCGTGTCCTCCATTTCCTCATCTCCTGACGCCCGCCCGATGACGCCTGCGCTGGTTCTCGGCGTCCTGGGCGTTGTCTTCGGCGATATCGGCACCAGCCCGCTTTATGCGCTGCGTGCCTCCCTGCTGCACTTCTCGGCCGATGGGCTGGAGCGGTGGGAGATCCTCGGCGTCCTCAGCCTGATCTTCTGGTCGCTAATCCTGGTGGTGACGGTGAAATACGTCCTGCTGGTGCTGCGCGCGGATAACCGGGGGGAGGGCGGCATCCTGGCGCTGATGGCCCTGGCCCAGCGCGTGGCGCGGTCCGACCGTTCCCGCCGCTTCGTCGCCATCGTCGGCGTCATCGGCGCGGCGCTGTTCTTCGGGGATGGCATCATCACCCCGGCGGTCTCGGTGCTCTCGGCGGTGGAGGGGCTGAAGATCGTCTCCCCCGCCTTCGACGGCGCGGTCATCCCGATTTCCCTGGCCATCCTGGTGGCGCTGTTCCTGGTGCAGCATCGCGGCACGCACGGGCTGGGGCGCATCTTCGGCCCCATCACGGCGGTATGGTTCGCCAGCCTCGGCATCCTCGGCCTCATCGAGGTGATCAAGGAGCCGGAGGTGCTGGCGGCGCTCAGCCCGCACCATGCCATCACCTTCTGCGCCACCTACAAGCTGGCGGCCTTCATCGCGCTCGGCTCCGTCGTGCTGGCGGTGACGGGGGCGGAGGCGCTGTATGCCGACATGGGCCATTTCGGCGCCAGGCCCATCCGCTTCGCCTGGCTGTGGTTCGTGCTGCCGTCCCTGACGCTGAACTACCTGGGCCAGGGCGCGCTGCTGCTGAGCGACCAGCATGCGCTGGAGAACCCGTTCTACCTGTTGGCGCCGGACTGGCTGCGGCTGCCGCTGGTGGTGCTGGCGACGCTGGCCACCATCATCGCCAGCCAGGCGATGATCTCGGGCGCCTTCTCCATCGGCCGGCAATGCGTGCAGATGGGCTTCATGCCCCGCCTGGTCGTGCACCATACGAGCGAGACGGAGGAGGGGCAGATCTACATGCCGCAGATCAACTACGCCCTGCTGGCCGGCGTGGTGATCCTGGTGCTCTCCTTCCACGATTCGGACAGCCTGGCCGCCGCCTACGGTATCGCGGTGACGGGCACCTTCCTCTGCACCTCCATCCTGGCCGGGCTGGTGCTGCGGCGGCGCTTCAACTGGCCGGTGCTGGGCGTGGTGGCGGTGATGGTGCCGCTGTTCCTGCTGGACCTCAGCTTCTTCATCTCCAACGTCCTGAAGGTGCCGGATGGCGGCTGGGTGCCGCTGGTCCTCGGCGCACTGCTCTGCGTGATGATGATGACGTGGCGCCGGGGCCGGGACCTGTTGTTCGACCGCTTCCGGCAGGACAGCCTGCCGCTGAAGTCCTTCCTGGCCCGCCTGCCGCAGTCCCGTACCATCCGCGTGCCGGGCATCGCCGTGTTCATGACCGGCCAGGCCGACTACCTGCCCAATGCGCTGCTGCACAACCTGAAGCACAACAAGGTGCTGCATGAGCGGGTGCTGTTCGTCACCGTCATCAACGAGGACGTGCCCCAGGCGCAGGAGCGGCGGGAAGTGACGGAGATGGCGCCGGGTATCCACCGCGTCATCCTGCGCTACGGCTTCCAGGAGAGCCCGAACATCCCGCGGGAGCTGGAGGCGCTGCGCGAGTACGGCGTCGATTTCGAGGCGATGCAGGCCAGCTACTTCCTGGGGCGGGAGACGCTGGTGGCCGCCGCCGTGCCCAAGCTGCCGCGCTGGCAGCAGGCGCTGTTCTCGGTGATGAGCCGCAATGCCGTGCCCGCCACCGAGTTCTTCCGCATCCCGAGCGACCGCGTGGTCGAGCTCGGCGTGCGCGTGGCCATCTGAGCCGCGCCGTTGCGGGTCCTGCTCTGGTACTGGGGGCGGCGGGGCGGCGGGGCGCAATTCGCGCTGTGCCTGGCCCGTGGGCTGATGGAGCGGCCGGATGTCTCCCTGGCGCTGTCCGTCTCGCGCGAGGGGGATCTGGTCCGCGAGTTCCAGGCGCTGGGCGTGCCGTGCGACAGCGTGCCCACCTACCGCAATGCGCTGGGCTTCGCGCTGGGCTTCGCGCGGGTGCGCGGCCTGGCGCGGCGGCTGCGGCGGCAGGCGCAGCTGTTCGGCGCCGATGTCGTGCTCTCCGCCATGCCGCATCTGTGGACGCCGCTGGTGGCGCCGGCCCTGCGGCGCGCCGGCATTCCCTTCGTGCCGATCCTGCATGACGGCCTGCCGCATCCCGGCGACCCCGCCATCGCCTGGCACTGGCGGCTGCGGCGGGAACTGGCGGCGGCACGTGGAGCGGTAACACTCTCCGCCGCCGTGGAGGATGTCATCCGCGCACAGGCACCCGGGCTGCCGCTGTTCCGCCTGCCACTCGGCGCGCATCTGCCGGGGGAAGCGCCAAGGGGCGCGCTGTCGGGCACGGCCGTCAGCCACGACTTCCTCTTCTTCGGCCGCATCCGGGCCTATAAGGGCCTGGACCTGCTGCGGGACGCCTTCGCGCAACTCCGCCAAACGCATCCCGCCGCCACGCTGCGGGTGGTGGGGGAGGGCGATATCGAGGCCGCCGCCCCCGGCCTCTCGGCGCTGCCGGGCGTGACGGTGGAGCCGCGCTGGGTGGCGGATGATGCCATTCCCGCCTTGGTTGCCTCCGCCCGCGCCGTGGTGCTGCCCTACCGGGAGGCCAGCCAGTCCGGCGTGCTCCCGATCGCCCTGGCCTGTGGCGTGCCGGTGGTGGCGACGCCGGTGGGCGGCCTGGCCGAGCAGTTGCGGGATGGCGAGACCGGCCTGCTGGCCGCCGCCCCCACCGCCGGGGCGCTGGCCGCTGCCATGGCGCGGCTGCTGGAGGACAAGGCGCTGTATGCCAGCCTGGCCGAGGGCGCCCGCCGCCACGGTGCCGAGCTGATGGATTGGGGCGCCCAGGCCCAGACGCTGCTGGACGGCATCCGCCCCTGGGTGCGGCCGGGCTCCGGCGCCAAGGTCGCCACCAGCGGCACCGGGGCAAGCGCGTGATCCGCCGCCTGTGGGCGCTGCTGCCGCGCCGGCTGCGGCGGGAAGCACTGTTTGGCGCCATGGCCGCGCTGGCGCCGCGGATCGACCGGCCGGAGCCGGATGGGGATTGGCGGCATGGCGGTAGCCTGACCGTCGCCGGCTATTTCAGCGCCGCCACCGGGCTGGGCGCCGCCACCCGCCGCCTGGCCGCCGGGATGCGGGAGAGCGGGCTGCAGCCGCTGGAGGTGGACCTGACCGGCCCGCTGCGCCAGCGCACCGGCCCCGAGGGCGCCCGCCCGCCCGTGCCGGTGCCGGCGGGGCCCGGCACGCTGCTGGTGCATGTGAACGGCTTCATGCTGCCTTGGGCGCTGAAGGTGCTGGGCAAGCGCGCCGTGCGTGGCAAGCGCGTCATCGCCGTATGGAACTGGGAGCTGCCGGTGCTGCCGGCGGACTGGCACCGTGGCTTCGCCTGCTGCCATGAGATCTGGGTCGGCGCCGAGTTCGTCGCCCAGGCCTGCCGTGCCGCCCCTGGCTGCCCGCCGGTGCGGGTGGTGCCCTATCCGATTCTGCCGCGCCCCGAACCCTCGGCGCTGTCCCGTGCCGATTTCGGCCTGCCGGCGGAAGCTTTCGTCACGCTCGCGCTGTTCGACGCCACCTCCTCCCTGGCGCGGAAGAACCCGCTGGGCGCGATCGCGGCGCACCATGCCGCCTTCGGCGACCGGGCAGACCGCATCCTGGTGATCAAGACGCATGCCACGGCGGATGCCGGCCCGGGCTGGGCGGAGGTGGCGCGTGCCGCCGCCGCGCATCCCAATATCCGCATCATGGAGCAGCATCTGCCCCGCGCCGGGCTGTGGGCGCTGGTGGCGGCGGCGGATTGCATGCTCTCCCTCCACCGGTCCGAGGGCTATGGCTTCGCCATTGCCGAGGCGATGGCGCTGGGACGTGCCGTCATCGCCACCGGCTGGTCCGGCAATATGGACTTCATGACAGGTCCGGGAGCCTTTATGGTGCCCTACCGGCTGGTGCCGGCGCATGACCCGCAGGAGATCTACGACATCCCCGGCGCTTCCTGGGCTGAGCCGGACATCGCGGCGGCGGCTAGCCTGCTGCAGGCCCTGGCGGAGCGGCCCTTCCACCCGGCCCCCGTTTCCATACCGATTCCGGATTACGAAGCGCTGCTGTCCGACAGGCCCAAAGGCGGAGCCTGAGCTTGACAGCGAGGCGGCAACTGAAACAGAGCCAAGGCGCGAAACTGGCCCTCCTGCGGCCTAACCGCTAGACAACAGACCTTATGAAAGACGAGACCTGCTGACATGCCTCGTGCATTGATTACCGGCGTCACCGGCCAGGACGGTGCTTATCTCTCCCAGCTGCTGCTGGAGAAAGGCTACGAGGTGTTCGGCCTGCTGCGCCGCTCCGCCTCCTCTGACGTGATCGATGCCCGCCTGCGGTGGCTGGGCATTGACGGTCAGGTGACGATGCTGGACGGCAACCTGACCGACCTGTCCTCCCTGATCCGGGTGATGGAAGAGGCGAAGCCGGACGAGGTGTACAATCTCGGCGCCCAGAGCTTCGTGAAGACCTCCTGGACCCAGCCGCTGCTGACCGGGCAGGTCACCGCCATGGGCGTCGGCAACATGCTGGAGGCGGTCCGCCTCGTCGCCCCCAAGGCGCGTTTCTACCAGGCCAGCTCCTCCGAGATGTACGGCCTGATCCAGGAGCCGGTGCAGGACGAGAACACGCCGTTCTACCCGCGTAGCCCCTATGCGGTGGCCAAGCTGTACGGCCACTGGATGACGGTGAACTACCGCGAGTCCTTCGGCCTGCACGCCTCCAGCGGCATCCTGTTCAACCACGAGAGCCCGCTGCGTGGCCTGGAATTCGTGACCCGCAAGATCACGGACGGCGTCGCCCGCATCAAGCTGGGCCTGGCGACCGAGCTGCCGCTGGGCAACCTGGACGCCAAGCGCGACTGGGGCCACGCGAAGGACTATGTTCGCGCCATGCACCTGATGCTGCAGCAGGAGGTGGCCGATGACTACGTCGTCGCCACCCACCGCACCACGACGGTGCGTGAGTTCTGCCGCATCGCCTTCGCGCATGTCGGACTGGACTACGAGAAGCACGTCACGGTGAACCCGGCCTTCATGCGCCCGGCCGAGGTGGACGTGCTGCACGGCAACCCGGCCAAGGCCACCGCCAAGCTGGGCTGGACGCCGGAGATCACGCTGGAGCAGATGGTTCAGGAGATGGTCGAGGCCGACCTGAAGCGCCACAACGCCCGGATGGCGGCTAACAAGGCCTGATGGCGACCGGCATGCCGCAGAAGATCCTTGTCACGGGGGCAGCCGGCTTCGTCGGCCGCCACCTGATGTCGCGGCTGCGGCATGCCTTCCCCCGCGCCACGCTGGTGGCGGCCGAGCGGGACGGCGCCCCGCGCTGCCCAGTGGCCGACCTCCACCTGTCCATGGACCTGGAGCAACCGGCCAGCCTGGATGCCCTGGTGGCCGAGGCGATGCCCGATGCCATCGTGCACCTGGCGGCGCAGGCCGCCGTCGGTGCCGCCTTCGCCGACCCGGTGCATACCTGGCGGGTGAACCTGCTGGGCACGCTGGCGCTGGCCGACAGCGTGCTGAAGCGGGCGCCCCAGGCGACCTTCCTGTTCGTCTCCTCCGCCGAGACCTACGGGCTCAGCTTCCGCGACATCGACGCGGCGCTGGACGAGAACGCGCCGATGCGCCCGGGCAACCCCTACGCCGCCAGCAAGGCCGCCTGCGACATCGCGCTCGGCGAGATGGCGCTGCGGGGGCTGCGCTGCGTGCGGATGCGCCCGTCCAACCACACTGGCACCGGGCAGAGCGACAGCTTCGTCGTGCCCGCCTTCGCGCACCAGATCGCGCGCATCGAGGTCGGGTTGCAGGAACCGGTGATGCGCGTCGGTGCCCTGGACCGGTGGCGGGACTTCCTGGATGTGCGCGACGTCTGCGATGCCTACGTGCTGGCCCTGAAGGCGGCGCCGGAGCTGCCGGTGGCCAGCGTGTTCAACATCGCCTCCGGTCAGCCGCGCCGCATCGGCGATATCCTGGACGCGCTGCTCAGCCGTAGCGATACGCAGGTCAAGGTGGTGGAAGACGCCGGCCGCCTGCGCCCCACCGACGTCATGCGGACGCTGGGCAATGCCAGCTTGGCACGCCAGCACTTGAATTGGAGCGCCACGGTGCCGTGGGACGAAACCCTGGACACGGTGTTGGCCGATTGGCGGGCACGCGTGCGGGCCGAGGCGGCGTAGGGTCCACGCCCGGCGGCTCGATTGGGTTGGAGGGAAGGCCGGGGAAGGAATTCCCCGGACCCCATCTTTTCTTTTTTCGAGTTGTTGCCGGCGGGGCCGTTGATAGGTCTGGCTTGAGATACGGCTGGGTGCGCCGGAGGTCCTGAACCTCCGGCGACTGACAGTTCAGCCCGCGTGGCCCATTTTTAAAATCATCAATCGGCGTCCGCTCTCAGTCCTACAGCCTGACGCCAAACGCGCAGAAAAAAGATGGGGTCCGGGGAATTCCTTCCCCGGCCCTTTTCTTTTCTTCCTGCCCCTGACAACGCAACGCATCGCTTCGTTCAGCGGCCTGCCGGAACGTCGATCGGCACGGCGGTGACGCTGTTGAAGGGCGAGCCGTCGATGATCTTGGTGCTGGTGATCAGATAGACCAGCACGCGCTTTTCCATGTCGACGATGCGAGTGACCGTCAGGGCCTTGAACAGGGCTGAGGAGGACTGGCGGAATACGGATTCGGTCTGCGGCACGCCGGCCGGCAGGGCCACCGGGCCAGTGGCGCGGCAGGCGAGGCTGAAGCGCGAGGGGTCCTCCGCCAGGCCGACCCAGCCGGAGAGGCCGCCGGTATCGGCGCGGGAGACGTAGCAGGAGACGTTGGGCACCCTGGGGTCGTCGTAGCGTTCCACCACCACCTTGTCGTTCGGGCCGACCATGCGGAAGGTGGTGCTGACCTCGCCCACGCGGGTCTGGGCCCAGACGGGGGCGATGGCCAGGGCCGGGGCGAGCAGGGCGGCCGCGAGCAGGCCGTGGACGATACGCATGGTGGCTTCTCTCCGCTGGGGCCGTGGGACGGTTTGCGGCCGGGTGGACATCATCCGGCCGGGTGGCAGGCAAACGGGACAACGCCCGGGAACGGTGCAGGTATCAGGCAGCATGGGCCTGGGCGTTGCATGGGGATCAGGATGACGCGGGTGGTGGCTTCGCCGGGCCCGCTTCATCCGGATCGTCCCCTGATAGATGGGGTGCCGCGACGCTTCAGTCAGGCCCTCGGCCTCGGCGTTTTGCTTCAGCTGCGCGCCAGCAGGCCCGGCACGGACTGGGCCAGGGCGTGCAGGCCGAAGCCGACGAAGATGAGGCCGGAGGCACGGACGATCGAGGCCTCATGCCGGCGGTACAGGCGCCGCATCGGCGCCAGCCCGGTCAACGCCACCAGGATGCCGTAGGCCAGGAAGGACCCCAGCACCGCCGCCGCCACCAGAACCGGCAGCAGGCCCCAATGCAAGGCGGCGGATTGGGCGGAGAGCAGGGCGGTGAAGGTGGCGACCGCCACCGGGTAGCCCTTGGGGTTGGTAATGCCGAAGGCCAGGCCGCGCAGCAGGGGACGGCTGGGCGTGACCAGCGGCGCATCGGCGCCGGCGGGCCGGGCGCGCAGCGCGGCGAAGCCCAGCCACAGCAGGTAGAAGCCGCAGAGCAGCCCCAGCACATCGAATACCAGCGTGCCGATGCTCTGCGCACCGATGATGGCCGCTAGCGCCAACGCTGCCCACACGGCGTCCCCCGCCAACAACCCGGTGACGAAGCGTGTGGCGGCGCCGCGCCCCTGGCCGGCGGAAATACCCATCAGCGCCAGCACCGCCGGCCCGGGCGAGATGCCGTAGATGAAGCCGGCGAGGGCGGCGGCGGCCAGGAGGGAAAGCATCGGGGGCGTTCCGGAGAGGGTCAGCGTCTTGCCCAGCACTTGTGGCGGGGCGGGGAGAAGGCCGGGGAAGGAATTTCCCGGACCCCATCCTTTTTGTTCGAGTTTGGCGTCTGGCTGGGAGGCAGGGCTCAGATGATTTTGGTGAAGTTGCAACGTGGCTCCGCTGGAAGCCTTGGACCTGCGGCGCATCCTGGATGACGCCGAGCGCAACCGCCTGCCTCCACACCACGAGCTCGAAAAAAGAAGATGGGGGGCCCGGGGGAATTCCTTCCCCCGGCCTTGCTTCCCACCCGGCCCGCCTCACCCCCGGTGCGGCGCCTTCTCCCCAAGGTCCCAGAACAGGCCTGCCATGATGGCCAGGCCCTCGCGCATCACCGGTACCAGCACATGCTCGTCCGGTGCGTGCTGGGAACAGGCGGCATAGGAATGCGGCACCCATAGCGTCGGCAGGCCGAGGATATCGGCGAAGACGTGGTTGGGCAGGCTACCGCCGATATTGGGCAGGATGGCCGGCGGTGCCCCCAGCGTCTGCGTCACCGATGCGACGGCCCAGCGCACCCAGGGCGAATCCGGGTCCAGCCGCGTGGCGGGCGCCGGCTCCCGGTCGCTGTCAACGATCCGCACCATGTCGAAGCCATGCGCGTCCAGATGCGCGCGGATGGCGGGGACGATCGCCTTCTCATCCGTGCCGGCGACGTGGCGCAACTGCACCGTGGCCTTGGCGACGGAGGGCACGGCGTTCATTGGCGCCTCCGGGTCCCCGGCACCCATGGCCAGCACTTCCAGCGTGTTCCAGCCGAACAGGCGCTCGGCCGGGGTCAGGCCCTCGGCGCCCCAGTCGGCATCGATGGCCGGGTCGGTCTCGCCGCCGCCAACAGTCAGGCCGGCGATGGCGGCGCGGACGCTGTTGGGCATCGGCGGCGGCAACAGGCCTTCCACCTTCAGTCGGCCCTGGCCGTCCACCATGCTGGCAATGGCATTGGCCATCACCGTGCCGGGGTTGCGGATGACGCCGCCCCAGTTGCCGGAATGGTAGGCACGCTCCCGCGCCTTGTACTCCAGCCCGACATTGAAGGCGCCGCGCGAGCCAAGGAAGATCGTCGCCCGGTCCGCACTCAGGCGCGGGCCGTCGGAGGCGATCAGCACATCCGCCTTCAGCTCCGCCGCATGCTGCTGGCAAATGGCGGCAAGGCCGGGGGAGCCGGATTCCTCGCCCATCTCCAGCAGGATCTTGGCGTTGAAGCCCAGCCTGCCGCCGCGTGTGTGCAGCACCTGGGTCAGCGCCGCCAGGTTGACGCCGTGCTGGCCCTTGTTGTCCGCGGTGCCGCGGCCGTACCAGCGCTCGCCTTCCTGCGTGATGGTCCAGGGCGCCAGGCCCTCGCGCCATGCAGCATCCTGCCCATGCACCACGTCCCCATGCCCGTAGATCAGCACGGTCGGCAGCGCCGGGTCCTCGATGCGCTGGGCGATCAGGAACGGACCGCGATTGGGCACGCTGTTGGGCACGATCTCGGTGGTGAAGCCGATGGCGTGCAGGGCCGGCTGCATCTCCTCCACCAGATAGCGGTCCAGCTCACCCGCGCTGGCGGGGTTCTGGCTCTCGGTGCGGAAGCCGACGCGGCGCGACAGCTCCTCCAGGAAGGCCCCGGTGTCGATCAGGGCGGTCGAGGCCTGGATGGCAGCGTCACGGCTCATCTGCACGGTGCTCCGGTTTGAATGCGTGGCTTCGTGTCTAGAAGACGGGCCTTAGTGTGGGAAGGGCACGGGGGTGGTCCGTGTGGTTCCTGATGGTGCCGCGGGGGCCAGGAGGGGCGCTGCCCCTCCCGGGCCCTCCCCGCCGGGGTGACCGGGTCACCCCGGACCCCGTCGTGAGTCTTTGGTGAGCCCTTGCGTTTGCAGGGTGGCCGTCAGCGGTTGGAATGTCGGGGGAATTTATGAGATTCCGGATCAGTGAGTTAAGGCCGATCGACATTCGACGGGGGAGAGAAGGTCAGGGGAATGAATTCCCCTGAAGCCCCATCTTTTTTCTGTCAGTTGGCGTGGGGCTTCAGGACTGGCGGGGGCGGTCATGAGCAGGAACGTAAGTCGTCCGGGCTGAACGATCCGCCTCCGGCTGTCACGAACCTTCGGTGTAAATCCGATCTGGCCCATAATGGCCGGCGCCCCCACATGCACACCCGAAAGACTCGCAGAAAAAAGAAGGATCAAACCCATAGGGTTTGATGGGGAATTCTTTCCCCTGCCTTCGTGCCCGAGGCTGAATGTCGATCTGTCCTAGCGAACCGAGGTGCTGGGGACAGCGCAACAGGCGGGCAGAAAAATCATAAAGACGCCTTCGAGAAGCAAGAGATTTTGAATAACAATCTCTGCCACCTCTCAAGCACGCCAACGCCAGATTCGCCAGAGGCTGCTCCAGCTCCGGCGTAAGCATGCAGAACACGCAGCCCAAACTCCACATAATCAGTCACGCTGCAGAAACGCCGCAACAGAGCGATTCCAGCCGCCCACGACCGGCGCCAAGCCCATTAAGGGGCGCCGAAAACTGGAAGCGGGGTCCGGGGTGGACTTTCCACCCCGGCGGGGCCTGGGGCAGAGCCCCAGTCTTCATTCACTCAGCCGGAGCAGCGTTCCAGAGTTCCGGCCGCAGTTCCTCCTGGCGATCCGGGAAGAACAGCGCGCAGGCCAGCGTCACCGCCGAGAAGCCGGAGAGTACCAGCAGCGTCGCGGCGAGGTTACCCGTCGCCTCATGCAGCAGGCCGACGATGGGCGCCGCGACGGCGGCGCCGAGGAAGCCGATGAAGAAGCGCAGCGAGTACAGCTTCACCCGCAGGGCGGGGGCGATGTAGCGGGCGGTCATCGTCTCGTTCACCGTCACCTGCCCGAAGATGGAGGCGGCGAGCGCAGCGGCCAGCGGCAGCACCAGCGGCCCCTGCACGAAGGACAGCGCCAGCATCAGCGGCAGTTGCGCCATGGCCAGCGGCAGGAAGACGCGGCGCAGCGTCAGCTTGTCGATCATCCGCCCCACGGTGAACTGCGTCAGCCCGCCGCACAGCGTCGCGGCGAAGGCCAGGGCGCCGATGACGGGCAGTAGGTCCGGCGAGGTCGCCAAGCGTTCCTGCATCAGCTTCGGCAGCAGCAGGGTGAAGGCGTTGAACACCAGGCCGGAGACGGCGGCGATGGCCAGCAGCACCACCACGGCGCGGCGCACCACGGCGGGCGGGATGGTGGGGAAGGGCTTGGCCGGGCCGCGGCCGGCATTCATGTCCACCGGCTTTTCCCGCGCATAGGCCAGGCCGACCAGCACGCAGAGGATGCCGGGTACGATGAAGGCCCAGCGCCAGCCCAGGCTCTGCGCCAGGAACGCGGTGGCGACGGGGGCGGTGGCGACGCCGAGATTGCCGAACACGCCGTTGAGCCCGACGGCACGGCCCACCTTCTCGCCCGCCGCTTCCACCAGCATGGCGGTGCCGATCGGGTGGTAGATGGCGGCGAAGGCGCCCATCGCCGCCAGCGCCGCCGCCAGCCAGAAGGGAGATGCCGTGAAGCCGGCCGCGGCCATGAAGAAGCCGGTGCCGAGGAAGAAGACCAGCATCATCCGCTGGCGGCCGAACTTCGCCGCGAACCAGCCCATCGGCAGTGCGCCGACGCCGTAGATGACGAACATGGCGGTGCCGAGCGCCATGATCGGCCCGTACTCGCTGCCGAAGAGCTGGTGGTCCTGCTGCAGCATGCCGAGCACGGCGGTGGCCAGGATCAGCAGGCAGTAGTGGGTGGCGGTGTGCGCGGCGTTGATGAAGGCGATCTGCCGCTTGGCAGCGGGCGAGTGGTCCATGGCAAGGCGATCCTGGCGTTTCGTTGCCATGGAGGATAGGCTTGGCGGCTTAGCGACGTCCGGACAAATTATGTCGCCAGACCGCCATCCTTCGCTGCCCTCCCTGCCCGTGCAGGCCGAGCTGGTGAACCGCCCCCTGGCCGCCTTCGCCCAGGACTACCTGGACGGCATGGCCACCGGCGCGCACAGCCACAGCCGCGCCCAACTCCTCTACGCCACCAGCGGCGTCATGCGCATCCTGGCCGCCGGCGCGTTGCACGTTGTGCCCACCGGCCGTGCCCTGTGGGTGCCGGCGGGGCTGTTGCACGAAGTGACCATGCAGGGCGCCGTGGCCATGCGCGCGCTGTTCCTGCGTGCGGACGTCACCGGCTCCGGCCCCGCCGGGGTGACGGTGATGGCGGTCTCCCCCTTGTTGCGGGAGCTGGTGCTGGCGGCCTGCAGCGGCCCGCTGGAATGGGACGAGAGCGGCCGCGGCGGCCACCTGGCGGCGTTGATCCTGGACGAGATCGCCTGCGCGCCCACCCTGCCGCTGGGCGTGCCGCAGCCGCGTGACCCGCGTCTGGTGCGCCTAGCCCAGGCCATGCGCGCCGACCCCGCCCGGGACCGGACGCTGGAAGACTGGGCGGAGGAAGTCGGCGCCAGCCCGCGCACCCTGACCCGACGCTTCCGGGAGGAAACCGGGCTGGGCTTCGCCGTATGGCGGCAACAGACGCGCCTGGCCGAGGCCGCCGCCCTGTTGGCCCAGGGCATGACGCCTGCCCGGGCGGCGGCGGCCGTGGGCTACGCCAGCGCCTCGGCCTTCGGGGCCGCCTGGCGCGCGGCCTTCGGCGGCACGCCTGCGCGGATGGGGCGGGATGACGGGCGCTTTGCCTGAGGGGTGCGGCCGTTCCTTCGGATGATGGATTCGGAGAAGGCCGGGGAAGGAATTCCCCGGGCCCCATCTTTTTCTGCGAGTTTTCCGGGTGTGGCGATGCGGCGTTGGCCGTTCAGGCCAAGGGCGGGCTGACGCCGGAGGCTGATGGTCAAGTCTGGTGGCCCGTGAGCTTTCTCACGGCCACACCTGTCGGCCCCGAAGCCCCATGCCAACTGACAGGAAAGAGATTGGGCTTCAGGGGGAATTCTTTCCCTGACCTTCCCTTCCCACCCTGATTCGAATGTCAATCAGCCGCCGTGCAATACATGGGAATTGCGTGCCTGGCGGCATGATCGGGCGGCGCTTTGGCCGCCGGCGTGCTATGCGGGGCGCGTCATGGCCCGCATTCCCGTCACCCGCCGCATCAGCATCGACGAATCCGAAGTGTCGGAGAGCTTCGTGCGGTCTTCCGGCGCCGGTGGGCAGAACATCCAGAAGGTGGAAACGGCGGTCCAGCTACGCTTCGACGCCGCCAACTCTCCCAGCCTGCCGGACGGCGTGCGGGAACGGCTGCTGCGCATGGCGGGGCACCGGGCGACCCTGGCCGGTGAGGTCATCATCATCGCCCAACGCCACCGCACCCAGCTGCGGAATCGCGAAGATGCCCTGGAACGCCTGCTGGACCTGATCCGCGCCGCCGCCGCGCCACCCCCGCCCGAACGCCGCCCCACCAAGCCGACCCGCGCCTCGAAGGAACGCCGGCTGGATGGCAAAGCCCGCCGGTCCCGCACCAAGAACCTCCGCTCGGGGCCTACGGACTGAGGCTGCCGGGCGTTGTGGGATAGGGTGAAGGCTGGGGAAGGAATTCCCCAGGCCCCTTCTTTTTTCTTCGAGTTTGACGAAACGCTGCAGGACTGAGAGCGGGCGCTTCTGATGATTTGAATAATGGCCCAACAGGGCTGAACCGTCAGTCACCGGAGGTCCGAGACCTCCGGCGCACCCAGCCGGTTCTCAGACCCGACTCGTCAACAGCCACGCCCGAAAACTCGAAAAAAGAGAAGGGGTCCGGGGAATTCTTTCCCCGGCCTTCTTTTCCATGATCCAGAGTTCCGACCTCAGCCGTTCGGATCGTTCGCGTTCGGGAAGAACAGTTGCTCGCCGTCGATCTGATAGGCGGCGATGGCGTCTTGCCCGGGCTTGGAGACCAGCCAGTCGATGAAGGCCTGGCCGTCGGCGGCTTTCACGTGCGGGTGGCGGGCCGGGTTCACCAGCATGACGCCGTACTGGTTGAACAGGCGGGTGTCGCCTTCGGTCAGGATGCGCAGATCCCGGCGGTTGCGGAAGCTGAGCCAGGTGCCGCGGTCGCTGAGCAGGTAGGCGTCGGAGGCCGCGGCGGTGTTCAGGGCCGGGCCCATGCCCTGGCCGATCTCGCGGTACCAGTGGCCGCGCCCGCTGGCGGGGTCGATGCCGGCCAGTTGCCACAGGCGCAGTTCGGCCGCGTGGGTGCCGGAGCGGTCACCGCGCGAGATGAAAGGCGCCTGCTTCTGCGCCACGGCGCGCAGGGCCGCGACGACGTCGTTGCCGCGCGTGCCGGCCAGGTCGGTGGCGGGGCCGACGAGGATGAAGTCGTTGTACATCACCGGGTAGCGGCGGCTGGCGAAGCCCTGCTCGATGAAGGTCTGCTCGGCCGCGCGGTCATGGACGAAGACGACATCGGCATCGCCGCGCCGGCCGACATCCAGCGCCTGGCCAGTGCCCAGCGCGACGACGCGGACCTGGATGCCGGTGGCGCGGGTGAAGGCGGGCAGGATGTGGCCGAACAGGCCGGATTGCTCGGTGGAGGTGGTGGAGGCGACGGTGATGCTGCGGTCCTGCGCCTGGCTGGCCAGCGGCGCGGCGAGCAGGGAGAGCGCCACCAGGGCGGCGGAGAGAAGTGGGCGTCTGCGGGCCATGGCGGGTCCTTCGGAAGAGGTGTGAGCGGCAGGGAGCCAATATGGCCGCAGGAAGCCCCAGCGATGGATTGGGGTCCAGTCCTTTTGGCCCGCAGGCCCGGCCGGGCGGTGTGGAGGCGGTGGGTCGGGCCGGGATTGTGGTGCGGAACGGCGTTCGTGCAGCGCGACGGCGGGTGCCGATTTCGCGCTGTTGAAACGCTGCAGCAGTCGAAGCCTGACTGGCGATGCCGGAACGGCAGCGTCCCGTGCATGCACCGCTTTCCTGAAACGCCTTCGCTGGGAACGTGGTTCCTCGGCACACGCTATCCAGCCCACCTGCCGATCAAACGCCGCTGCCGAATAACGATGTGAAAATAAACAGGTAAGGTTGCGTCTCGCTCTTCGCTGAGGTGACCTGAAAGCCGGGTTTCCAAAGACCTCTGGCCTGTGGCGGGAGGGCTCGAGAGGAGCAGCGACTCTCTCGACCCCAGCGGGGCATGATGGACTCGGCGCCGGGCTCGGCCTATGGCCGCCGCATGCGAATTCTGGCGGTGGATGGCGCCCTTGCGAGGGCCTCGGCGGCGGTTTGGGCGGATGGGCAGGTGCTGGCACGTGCCGCGGTCGATGGCGCGCGGGGCCAGCCCACCGTGTTGCCCGGCCTGGCGCAGCAGGTGCTGCGGGAGGCCGGGGTGGCGGCCACCGGGCTGGATGCGGTGGCGGCAGTGGTGGGGCCGGGTGGCTTCACCGGGCTGCGCGCCGCCCTGGCCCTGGCGCAGGGGCTGGCGCTGGCGCTGGGCTGCCCCGCCATCGGCGTGACGAGCGGGGAGGCTTTGGCGGCCGGCTTGCCGGCGGCACGGCGGGCCACGCGGCCGGTGTGGACTGCGATCGACAGCCGGCGCGGCCGGGTGTTGCTGGAATGCTTCGCGCCGGGTGCCGACGCGGCGCTGGGTCCGCCCGTTTCCTTGGCGCTGGAGGACCTGCCGGATTGCGATGCGCCGCCGCTGCTGGCGGGCGATGCGGCGGAGCTGGTGCAGGCGGCGCTGGCCGCGCGCGGCGTGGCGGCGGAACTGAGCGGCCATACGTTGCCGGATGCCGCCGACGTGGCGGCGGTGGCGGCGCTGCGGCTGGCCGGGCGCCTGCCACCGCTGGCGGCGCTGCCGCTGTATGTGGAGCCGCCGGCCGTGCGCATGCCCGGGCAAGGCTAGGCCGCGCCATGATGCCGCCGCGCCCGCTTCTGCCGGCCGATATGCCGGGGATGGCCGCGTTGCACGCCGCGGCCTTCCCGCCGGCGGAGGCCTGGGACGCCGATGCGCTGTCGCTGATGCTGGGGCTGGAAGGCGGCTACGGCTTCGTGGTGGAGAATACCGGCTTCATCCTTGCCCGTGCCGTGGCGGGGGAGGCGGAGGTGCTGACCCTGGCGGTGGCCCCCGCCGCGCGGCGGGCCGGCACTGGTCGGGCTTTGCTGGCGGCGGCGCTGGACGGCGCCAGCACGCGCGGCGCCCATACCATGTTCCTGGAAGTATCAAGGAACAATACCGGCGCGACGTCGCTGTATCTGTCGGCGGGCTTTACGGAAGTCGGCCTGCGGCGCCGTTACTATAGCGATGGCTCCGACGCGCTGGTGCTCAGGCGGGACCTTTCCGCAGGCTGAGCCGGGCGAGGCCCCCTTCCAGTTCCACCAGTTCCAGTACCACGTGGCCTTGTTCCGTGGCCGTGCGGGGCACGTTGCGCCGTGGTTCCTCGCCTTTCATCAGCACTTGCAGGACTTGGCCGGGCCGCATGCGGTCCAGCGCCAGGCGGGTGCGGACAAAGGTCATCGGGCAAGTCTCGGCGGTGATATCGAGGTGGCGGTCCACCGTTTCGTCCATGCGTTGTTCTTGGGACATCCTGTAATCCGCCGAGAATTATTCAAATAACGGGTTGAACGCTGTTGCGAAATGGCGCTGGAAGAAGATATGTTGCGTTAAGCACGGCTGGGCAAGTCGCCATCGTGTGCAGAAATGACGATCTTATGAAAAGGCACCAGGATGGCCGAAGAACAGGGTGGGCGTGAACTGCTGGAACTGACGGCCCAGATCGTGGCCGCGCATGTTTCGAACAATTCCGTCGCGCTCCCGGATGTGCCTTCGTTGATCGAGCAGGTGCACCGCACGCTGTCCGGCCTCGGCAACGCGCCCGCGGCGCCGGCCCCGGTGGCGGAGCGTCCGCAGCCCGCCGTGCCGGTGAAAAAATCCGTGACCGACGAGTATCTGGTCTGCCTGGAGGACGGCAAGAAGCTGAAAATGCTGAAGCGCCACCTCAAGACCGCCTACGACATGACGCCGGAGCAGTACCGGGAGCGTTGGGGCCTGCCGTCGGATTACCCGATGGTGGCGCCGAACTACGCCAAGCACCGCTCCTCCCTCGCCAAGAAGATCGGCCTGGGCACCAAGCCGCGCATCGGCCGCCAGCGCCGCAGCGCCGCCTGAAGGCGGACCACCCGGCCGCCCCGCCCCGCGGGGAGGGTGGCCGGGGCCGTTCGCCTTGCCTTTGAGGAATTAAGATGGCAAGGGCGGGTGGCAGAGACCCGCCGCCGCGCGGGGCCCGGTCCGGTCCCGGCGCAGGAGAGCTACCGACAAGACGCATGGATACCCGCTCAGCAACTTCTCGACCTGCCCCGGCCGCCCCGGCGGCCACCGACCAGGCCCGGCCCGACCCCATGCGGATCGAGCGCCTGTGCATCGAACGCGGGCTGAAGATGACCGGCCAGCGCCGGTTGATCGCGCGCGTGCTGTCCGAAGCCGTCGACCACCCGGATGTCGAGGAACTGTACCGCCGCGCGCTGGCGCTCGATGCCCGCGTCTCCATCGCCACCGTGTACCGCACCGTGCGGCTGCTGGAGGAGAAGGGGATCCTGGAGCGCCATGATTTCGGCGGCGGCCGCGCGCGCTACGAGGCCACCGACCACGGCCACCACTACCACCTGATCGACATCGATACCGGCAAGGTCATCGAGTTCTCGGACGAGCAGCATGAGCAGCTGGCGACGCTGATCGCCGCCCGGCTTGGCTTCAAGCTGATCGGCCACCGGCTGGAGCTGTTCGGCCGGCGCCAGCCCGACGAAGCCGCCCAGCCCGCGCGCGGGCGCGGCCGCCGCCCCAAGGGGGACACCGCGCCGAAGGGCGAGGCCAGCAACGATAGCGGGGGCGGAGAGACCGCATGATCGATCCGGATGCCGGCTTCGGCGAACTCCGGGCCGGCAATCTGGGGGTTCGCATCGCCATCTCCGCCGAGGAGATCGATGCGGCGCAGGCGCTGCGTTACCGGATCTTCTACGGTGAGATGGGCGCGCATGCGGATGACGTCACCGCGGCCTCGCTCCGCGACAGCGACGCGTTCGACCCGGTCGCCGACCACCTGCTGGTGCTGGACCACAATCTGGGCGAAGGCGCTTCCGCCGTCGTCGGCACCTACCGGCTGATCCGCCGCCAGGCCGCCGCCAAGGTCGGCGGCTTCTATTCCGCCAGCGAGTACGACGTCTCGCCCCTCGTCTCCCGCCCCGGGCCGGTGCTGGAACTCGGGCGCTCCTGCGTCGATTCGCAGTATCGCGGCCGGCCGACCATGCAGCTTCTGTGGGGCGGCATCGCCGCCTACGTCGCCAAGCACAACATCGAGGTCATGTTCGGCTGCGCCAGCCTGCCCGGCGTGGACCCGGATGCGCTGGCCGTGCCGCTGACCTACCTCTACGCCGACCACCTGGCCCCGGCAGAGCTGCGCCCGCGCGCGGTGCCGGAGCGCTTCGTGGACATGAACCGGATGGACCCGGCGCTGATCGACCGCCGCGCCGCCCTGGCCGACCTGCCACCGCTGATCAAAGGCTACCTCCGCCTCGGCGGCTTCGTCGGCGATGGTGCGGTGATCGACCCGCAATTCAACACCACCGATGTCTGCGTGGTGGTGATGACGGACCGCGTGACGGACAAGTACTTCCGGCATTTCGAGCGCCAGAAAGCGGCCTGAGGGGCCATCCGCCGGGCGGGGGACAGGAAGGAAGGCCGGGGAAGGAATTGCCCGAGCCCTTCTTTTTTTCTGCGAGTTTGGGATGGCGCTGCAGGACTGAGAGCGGACGCTTCGAGATGATTTTAGTCATGGGCCACCAGGGCTGAACCCTTAGTCGCCGGAGGTCCCAGACCTCCGGCGCATCCAGCTGTCCCTCAGGCCCGCCCTCTCAACGGCCCGCCCGGCAAAACTCGAAAAAAGAAAAGAAGGGGCCCGGGGAATTCTTTCCCCGGCCTTCCCCCCGGCATCCGGAACGCCAGCACTGGTGCTGTTCATGCCCCGGTGCTGTTCATGCCGATGTCGCAGGGGCGTCATTGTGGTGTCGCGCTGGCTCCGGTATCGCTGTGGCATGACGGTTTCCGCCAGCACGACGCCTGCAGCCACCCCGGATGGTCGCCGCGCGGCCTTGGTTTCCCTGGCGCCGGATACGCGGCCGCTGACCACGGGGGGCGTGCTGCGCGCGGTGTCCCGGCTGGTGCTGGCGGTCATGTGGACCTTGCCGTCCATTCCGCTGCAGGCGGCGCTGGTGGCGTTGCCGGGGCAGGGCAATGTGGCGTTCGGCGCGTTCTACCACCGGGTGCTGTGCCGCATCCTGGGCGTGAAGGTCCGGGTGGTGGGGCAGGCGGCACAGGGATCGAAGGTGCTGTTCCTGTCCAATCATTCCTCCTGGCTGGATATTCCGGTGCTGGGCGGCGTGCTGGGTGCGCCGTTTGTCTCCAAGGCGGATGTCGGCGAATGGCCGGTGGTCGGGTTGATCGCCCGGCTGGGCCGCACCGTCTTCGTCAGCCGCACGCGCGGCCGGACGGGGGAGGAAGCGGCCGGGATGCGGGAGCGGCTGGCGGCGGGGGACAGTCTGGTGCTGTTCCCGGAAGGCACCAGCAGCGATGGCGGGCGGGTCCTGCCGTTCCGGTCCGCCTTCCTGGGCGTGGCGGAGATGGCCAAGCTGGTGCAGCCGGTCTCCGTTGTCTACGACCGGCTGGGTGGCCTGCCGGTGGCGCGGCGGGACCGGGCGCATTTCGCCTGGTTCGGGGACATGGATATCGGCAGCCATTTCTGGCGCCTGGCCCGGCGGTCCGGTGGGGGCGTGACGGTGCTGTTGCATGAGCCGGTGGACCCGCACGCCTTCCCCAACCGCAAGGTGCTGACCCAGGCGGTGGAGCGCGTGGTGGCGGAGGGTGCGGCAACGCTGCGGCAGAACCGGCCGGGGCGCCCGCTCTCGGCGCTGGGTTGAGGTTTCGATGCCGGTTTGGCTTGACCCGGCGCCTTGCGATCCACAACTCTGATAGGCATGGACCGACCGGAATCGAGCAACGGGCGGCGGTCTTCCGGGGCAGGCTTCGCTTGACCTCGGCCACCGCGCGCCGCACATCGGCCCCCGCCGCCGCCCGGAACCCGGGTGGCCCCGGCGCAGGGATGCCGCCGGGCCTCGCCGCGCCAGGGTATTTCAGGTCATGACCAGTGTTTCCGTGCCGCCCCGCAAGCGGCTCTACATCCGCACCTTCGGCTGCCAGATGAATGTCTATGACAGCGGCCGCATGGCGGATGTCCTGGCGCCGCTCGGCTACGGCCCGGTGGAGACGCCGGAGGAAGCCGACATGGTCATCCTCAACACCTGCCATATCCGGGAGAAGGCGGCGGAGAAGGTGTTCTCCGACCTCGGCCGGCTGCGGGTGATGAAGGAAGCGAAGGCGGAGCAGGGGCAGCAGATGGTGCTGGCCGTCGCCGGCTGCGTGGCGCAGGCGGAGGGCAAGGAGATCGTCACCCGCGCGCCGTGGGTGGACATCGTGCTGGGCCCGCAGACCTACCACCGGCTGCCGGAGATGGTGGCGCGCGCCGCCCGGGCCGCCGGGGCGCAGATCGATACCGACTTCCCGGTCGAGACGAAGTTCGACCTTCTGCCGGCCCCGCAGGCCAGCCAGGGGCCGATCGCCTTCCTCACCATCCAGGAGGGCTGCGACAAGTTCTGCTCCTTCTGCGTGGTGCCCTACACGCGGGGCGCCGAGTTCTCCCGCCCCGTGGCAGCGATCATGGCCGAGGCGAAGGCGCTGGTGGCGGGCGGCGCGCGGGAGATCGCGCTGCTCGGCCAGAACGTGAATGCCTGGCATGGCGAGGCGCCGGACGGCTCCACCTGGGGCCTGACGCGCCTGCTCTATGCGCTGGCCGAGCTCGAGAACCTGCCGCGCATCCGCTACACCACCAGCCATCCGCGCGACATGGATGCCGGGCTGATCCGCGCCCATGGCGAGATCCCGCAACTGATGCCGTTCCTGCACCTGCCGGTGCAAAGCGGTTCCGACCGGGTGCTGGAGGCGATGAACCGCGGCCACAAGGCCGACATGTTCATCCGCATCTGCGATGAGCTGAGGGAAGCGCGGCCGGACATGGCGCTCTCCTCCGACTTCATCGTCGGCCATCCGGGCGAGAAGCCGGAAGACCACGCGGCCACCATGACGCTGGTGGAGCGGGTGGGCTTCGCCCTGGCCTATTCCTTCAAATACTCGCAGCGGCCGGGTACGCCCGCCGCCGGCCAGCCCTTCCAGGTGGCAGAGGCCATCAAGGATGAGCGGTTGCAGGAGTTGCAGGCGCTGCTGCGCATCCAGCAGGACGCCTTCAATGAATCCTGCGTCGGCCAGGAATGCGAGGTGCTGTTCACCGGCCCGGGGCGCCACCCCGGCCAGGTGATGGGGCGCACGCCCTGGCTGCAGCCGGTCCATGCCCTGGGCCCGGCCTCGCTGATCGGCGGCACCGCGCGCGTGCGCGTGGCGGTCCGATTCCCCAACTCGCTCTCCGCCACCTTGCTGGATCAGAAGGAGCTTGCCTGCGCTTGACCGTACCCCGCTCCGCCGCCCCGATCGCGCTCCGCGCCAATCCCCGCAGCATGACCCATGGCACCATGGAAAGGCCGTTGATGGCTGACACCGTTTCCGCCGCCCGCACCGTCACGCTGCAATTCGATGACAATGCGCTGCTGCCGCTCCTCTACGGGGAGCATGACCGGCACCTGGCGCAGATCGAGCAGCGTGCCGGGGTCCGGCTGGCCAGCCGGGGTAACCGGCTGACCATCACCGGCTCGGCCGAGGCCGCGGGAATAGCGGAGGCGGCGCTGCGGGCACTGTGGAAGCGGCTGGAGCGTGGGGACGTGGTGGCGATCGCGGAGGTCGAGGCCTCGCTGCGGCTGGCCGAGGGCGCGGTGCGCCAGGCGGCGCTGGCCGAGGCGCCGGAGCCGCGGCTGCCGCTATCCGACCTGCCGGCCATCCGCACCCGCAAGGGCGCCATCGGGCCGCGCAGCGTCGCGCAGTCCGGCTACATGGACCTGCTGGCGAAGCACGAGATGGTCTTCGGCATCGGCCCCGCCGGCACCGGCAAGACCTACCTGGCGGTGGCGCAAGGCGTGGCGCTGCTGATGGCCGGGCGGGTGGACCGCATCGTCCTCTCCCGCCCGGCGGTGGAAGCGGGGGAACGGCTGGGCTTCCTGCCCGGCGACATGAAGGAGAAGGTCGACCCCTATCTCCGTCCCCTCTACGACGCGCTGCACGACATGATGCCGGCCGAGCAGGTGCAGCGGCGCATCGTCAGCGGCGAGATCGAGATCGCGCCCCTGGCCTTCATGCGCGGCCGTACCCTGGCGCATTGCTTCGCGATTCTTGATGAGGCGCAGAACACCACGCCGGCCCAGATCAAGATGTTCCTGACCCGGATGGGCGAGGGGACGCGGATGGTCATCACCGGCGACCCGAGCCAGGTGGACCTGCCGCCTGGGCAGAAATCCGGCCTGGTGGAGGCGCTGTCCGTGCTGGATGGCGTGCAGGGAATCGGCATCACGCGCTTCGCGGAGCAGGACGTGGTGCGGCATCCGCTGGTAGGCCGCATCGTCGCCGCGTATAACCGCGCCGATGAGCAGGCAGCGGCCGGACGTTCCGGGCGCGTCGTGCGCCGTGGCGGCGATGGTCCGCCCCGGCAGGAAGGGGAATGATGGAACCGGGAAGTAGACCGCCCGGCCGCAACGTCGCGGCCGGGCTTCCTGAAGAGGCGGGACCCGAGATCGAGGTCATCGTCGCGGACCCAGGCTGGCGCGCGGCCGTGCCCAGGGTCGAGGATATGGCGCGCCGCGCCGCGCGCGCCGCATGGGCGGAGGCCGGGGGGGATTCCTTCGGGGCCTTCACCGTGCTGCTGGCCGACGACGTCGCGGTGAAGCGGCTGAACACGGACCACCGCGGCAAGGTCAAGCCCACCAACGTGCTGTCCTTCCCTGGCGAAATGCCGGGGCACCTGGGCGACATCGCCCTGGCGCTGGGCGTGGTGCGGCGGGAAGCGCGGGCGGCCAAGCGCCGCGTCGCCACCCACTTGGCGCACCTAGTGGCGCATGGCACGCTGCACCTGGCCGGCCATGACCACATCCAGGCCGGCGAGGCCCGGCGCATGGAGCAGGCGGAGGCGCGCATCATGCGCCGCCTGAACCTGCCCAACCCCTGGCGGGGCCTGACATGAGCGGTACCGAACCCCGGGATGGCCTGCTGTGGCGGCTGCAAGGCCTGCTGCGCAAGAAGAGCGCGGACAGCGTGCGCGGCCAGATGGAAGCGCTGGTCGAAGGCCGCGAGTATCATGGCGGCGACAACGACGCGCTCACTTCCCCGGAGCTGGACGCGCAGGAACGCGCGCTGTTGACCAACGTGCTGAAGCTGCGCGGCAAGACCGCCGCCGATGTCATGGTGCCCCGCGCCGACATCGTGGCGATGCCGGAGGACCTGACCCTGGAACAGGCTATCCGCCTGATCCAGCGCGAGGGCCACAGCCGCTTCCCCGTATACCGGGAGCAGTTGGACGAAGTGGTCGGTATGGTCCACATCAAGGACGTCTTCGCGAGTGTGGGCCGGGAGGCGCCATTCAGCATGGCGGCCGTGCTTAGGCGCCCGCTCTTCGTCGTGCCCTCCATCCCGGTGCTGGACCTGCTGCTGCAGATGCGGCAGGCCCGCATGCACCTGGCGCTGGTGGTGGACGAATACGGCGGCATCGACGGCCTCGTCACCATCGAGGACCTGGTCGAGACCATCGTCGGCGACATCAGCGACGAGCATGACGAAGACCGCCCGCCGCAGATCGTCGAGCGGCCGGACGGGCTGATCGACCTGGATGCTCGGACACCGATCGAACTCTTCGAAACCCGCCTCGGCACCGTGCTGACGGAGGATGAGCGGGACCAGGATATCGACACCGTCGGTGGCCTGGTCTTCACCCTGGCCGGCCGCGTGCCTGCCAAGGGCGAACTGGTCTCCCACTCCTCCGGCCTGGAATTCCGCGTGCTGGACGCCGACCCGCGCCGGATTCGCCGGCTGCGCGTGCGACGGCCGGGGATCGCGGTGGCCAAGGCGGCGGCGGAGTAGCGGCGCTGCTGGCGGTGTCGCTGGTTTGAGGAGAAGGCCGGGGAAGGAATTCCCCGGGCCCCTTCTTTTCTTTTTTCGAGTTTTGCCGGTGTGGCTATTGGTGCGTGGGTCTGGTTTGAGACCCAGCCGGGCGCGCCGGAGGTCTGGGACCTCCGGCGACTGAGGGTTCAGCCCTCACGGCCCATATTGAATATCATCAAACAGCGTCTTGCTTCAGCTCGCGGTGCGACGCCGAACTCGCAGAAGAAAGAAGGGGTCTGGGGAATTCTTTCCCCAGCCTTAACCTTCCCCAGGCTGCCGGCCTCCCCCCTTGCCCCAACCGGCTCCCCA
Source organism: Teichococcus aerophilus (assembly GCF_014490485.1). Taxonomy (GTDB): domain Bacteria; phylum Pseudomonadota; class Alphaproteobacteria; order Acetobacterales; family Acetobacteraceae; genus Pseudoroseomonas; species Pseudoroseomonas aerophila. The sequence continues at coordinate 35,308 of NZ_JACTVA010000047.1, forward strand.
TCCCATCAAGTCCATCCAACACGCATCTCGGAACCTGCTTCACGTGACATGGAATGTCTTGCCGGCGCTGCGGCGCCTGACTGGCCGGCGTGCGGTTTTCGCGGCGTTCGGGCTGGGGGTGCTGGCGGCGCTGGCGCTGCCGCCGGTGCATGCGGTGCCGGTGCTGTTGCTGGCCATCCCGGGGTTGCTGGCCTTGCTGGACGGGGCGGGCAGCTGGAAGCGGGCGGGGGTGCTGGGCATGGCCTGGGGCATGGGCCACCATGTTGCCGGCCTGTACTGGATCAGCCACGCGTTGCTGACGGACCCGTGGCGTTGGGGCTGGCTGGTGCCGGTCGCGGTGCCGGGGCTGGCGGTGCCGCTGGCGGCGTATATCGCGCTGGCGGCCATCGTCGCCTGGTTCGCCCGGCCGGGCTGGCCGCGCTGGCTGGCGCTGGCGGCGGCCTGGGTGCTGATGGAGCTGTTGCGCGGCTTCCTGTTCACCGGCTTCCCCTGGAACCTGACCGGCAGCGTCTGGGCGTTCGATGCGCTGCCGCTGCAGGCGGCGGCGCTGGTGGGCGTGCACGGCCTGTCCCTGCTGACGATGCTGCTGGCGGGGCTGCCGGCGCTGGGGCGGCGGGCCGTGGCAGGGGGCGCGGTGGCGCTGCTGGCGTTAGGTGGCTTCGGCGCCTGGCGGCTGGCGCAGCCGGAGCCGGCGCCCACTGGGGTGAACCTGCTGTTGGTGCAGGGCAACGTGCAGCAGGAGGCCAAGTGGCGGGAGGAGATGCGCTGGCCGATCTTCCGCCGCTACCTGGACCTGACGCGGGAGGGCGTGGCACGGGCGCCGGCAGGCGGCACGCTGGCGGTGATCTGGCCGGAGACCGCCAGCCCCTTCCTGCTGCCGAACGATGCCGATGCCCGCCGCTTCGCCGCCGAGGTGCTGCCGCCCGGCGGGGTGCTGCTGGCCGGTTCCGTGCGGGCCCAGTTCGGCGCGGACCGGCAGTTGAGCGCGGTGTTCAACAGCCTTTCCGCCATCGGGCAGGATGGGGCGTTGCTGGGCGCTTATGACAAGTCGCACCTGGTGCCATTCGGTGAATACATGCCGCTGCGCGGCCTGATCCCGATTCGGGTGGTGCAGGGGGGAATGGATTTCTCCGCCGGGCCGGGCGCGGTGGCGATGACGGTGCCGGGCCTGCCGAGCTTCAGTCCGTTGATCTGCTACGAAGTGATCTTCCCCGGCGCGGTAGTGCCCGCGGAGCGGCCGCAATGGCTGCTGAACGTGACCAACGATGCCTGGTTCGGCTTCTCGGCCGGGCCGTTCCAGCATCTGGCGGCCGCGCGGTTGCGCGCGGTGGAGGAAGGGCTACCCCTGGCACGCGCAGCGCAAACCGGTGTTTCCGCGGTGTTTGACGCACACGGCAGGGTTGTAACGCGAATCGGCCTGGGCGAGATGGGCAGTGCCCTGGCGCCTTTGCCGGCCGCGCTGACGCCGACTTTGTTTGCCCGCCTTGGGTTGGCGATACCGGGTGGCGCGGCAGGGTTGATTTTACTGGCGCTGATGCTGGCCGGTTGTATGCAGCGCAACAGAACCACCTGAAAGACCATCTCTTTATTGAGAATTCTCGAAAGAGTTGACGCAATCTTTCGCTCTCCCTAAGAAGTGGTTGCATGCGAGGGGCGGGGTACACCGCTCATCCCGCCAGCGCATTGTACGGAAAGGTAAAGACGATGGCCCAGGCCGAGGTCGCTGACCGGGCGGAGAAGGAACACCGCTCCAGCCCCATCGACACGCATGTCGGCAGCAGGGTTCGCCTGCGCCGCACGCTGCTGGGGATGAGCCAGGAAAAGCTCGGCGAGGCGCTGGGTCTGACCTTCCAACAGGTGCAGAAATACGAGCGTGGCGTGAACCGCATCGGCGCCAGCCGGCTGTTCGACCTCTCCCGCGTGCTGGATGTGCCGATCGGCTTTTTCTTCGACGACATGCCGGGGGCCACGGGCAGCAGCGCCACCACCAGCATGCTGCGCGCCCGCATGGGCGGCGGCTTCGCCGAGCAGCAGGAAGGCTTCGAGGACGACGCGCTGCACAAGCGGGAGACGCTGGAGCTGGTGCGCGCCTATTACCGCATCAACGAGCCTGCCGTGCGCAAGCGCGTCTTCGACCTGATCAAGAGCCTCGCGCCCGTCGACTGAGACGGGCTGCACGGTTTGGGCGGGAGATCCATCCCGCCTGGCCGGCGGCGCGTTCCGGGCGAGGCACTCCCTTGATTGAAATCCGGCTTCAGCCATGTGCCCGGGCCGACCTTTTATGCCCAGGCATGTTGGCGGCCAATGTGCCGCCAGCCGGCCAGCGCTAACTCGCGCGGACGCAAAATCCCGGCGCACCGGCTGCCGCCAGAGCAACCGGATAATCCAAGAGATTGTTTTTAAAAGCCTGCTGGGCTGGTTGCGGCGCCTCTATCCCGCGCCGGCTTGTCAGCGGTTCGGCCCGATGTCCGCGCATCCGGCCTGCGGTGCCTCCGTGCCGCACGTAAAATTCCACCACGCCTTACCAGCCTCTCCGCCCTCATTCTGCGGCGGCGATACTCGGCTGACCCTTTCCACACCAAGACTCGCAGAAAAAGATGGGGTCGGGGAATGCCTTCCCTGGCGCTCCCTTCTCCACACGCTCGCGTCCCCAGCGGCAGGCGAATAGGTGGGGGGCCCGCACGGGCGCTCGACTTCCCGCCCATGCATGCGCATATCGCGCCGAGATGACCGAACCGCTCGCCCTCTACGTCCACTGGCCGTTCTGCGCGGCCAAGTGCCCGTATTGCGATTTCAACAGCCATGTGCGGGAACAGGTGGATGCCGCCCGCTACGGCGCCGCGCTGCGGCAGGAGCTGGCGCGGGAGGCGGCGCGGATCGAGGCTGACGCGCCTGGAATCCGCCGCCCGCTGGCTTCCATCTTTTTCGGCGGTGGCACGCCCAGCCTGATGCCGCCGCAGGTGGTGGCGGACATCATCGCCGACGCGTCCCGCCTGTTCGACCCGACGCCCGATATCGAGATCACGCTGGAGGCCAACCCGACCAGCGTGGAGGCGGCGAAGCTGGCGGAGTTCCGCGCCGCCGGCGTCAACCGCGCCAGCCTGGGCGTGCAGGCATTGGACAACACGGCGCTGGGCTTCCTGGGCCGCAAGCATGATGCCGGCCAGGCCATCGCGGCGCTTGAGGCCGCGCGGGGGTTGTTCCCGCGCCTGTCCTTCGACCTGATTTATGCCCGCCCCGGCCAGCAGCAGGATGCCTGGCGCGCTGAGCTGCGGCAGGCGCTGGCGCTGGCGGCGGACCATCTCTCGCTCTACCAGCTGACCATCGAGCCCGGGACGCGCTTCGCCACCGAGCATGCCCGCGGCGCCTTCGCGCTGCCGGAGGATGACGATGCGGCGGCGCTGTACTTCGCCACGGGCGAGGAAGCGGCGCGCTTCGGCCTGCAGCCCTACGAGGTTTCCAACTACGCCAAGCCGGGGGCGGAGAGCCGGCACAACCTGGCCTACTGGCGGTATGGCGATTACATCGGCATCGGCGCGGGCGCGCACCAGCGGCTGATGCTGGGCGGCGAGCTGCGCGCCGCCCGCCGGCATCGTGGCCCGGAAGCCTGGCTGGCGCGGGTGGAAACCGATGGCCACGCGGTGACCCACGAGGAGAGCCTGGCCGCGATGGACCGTGCGCGCGAAGCGCTGCTGATGGGGCTTCGCCTGGCCGAGGGCATCGACCCCGCCCGCTTGCAGCGCCGCACCGGCGTGACGCTGGCTGAGGCACTGGACCCCGCCATGCTGACCGCCTGCCTGGATGAGGGCTACCTGGAATGGCAGCCGGACGGGCGGCTGGTGGCCACCTGGGAAGGCCGCATCCGGTTGGATCTGATGTTGCCGGCACTTCTGCGCTGAACGAGGCGGCCTGGGTCGAGGGAATGCTGCCTCCCTCGAGCTCCCCCGACAGGGGTGCGATCCCTGCACCCGCGATTCACTGGGGCGCCGCACGACAGGACGGGTTTCCGAAGGCCTCAGCCTTTGGAAAGTTTGAAAGGGGCACCGCCCTTCTTAAGGCCCCGACCCTGGGAATATCTCAGCCAAGGTTCTTCCTGTGCCGGGAGTGAATGCCGATGCCAGCACCGCTGACAGGATGCTGCGAAGTGGCGGTAAGGCCTTGGCTGCGTTGCGTCCTGCCTGGCTTTGCCTGATGCCGCGACAATCGGATTGTTACGGCAACCGATGGCCGTGTCGCGTTGTTAACCGGCGCAGACCGTCAGGATCTCCGACAATGCGCAATCTTGCCCTGTTAGGTTTGGCACTCTGCCTCAGCGTCCCTGTTGTGGCGACTGAAGCGTTCCGGTTCAGCCTGCTGCCGGACGATGATGGCGTCGAGACCGTGCTGGCTCAGCACCTGGAGCGCGGCATCGCCTGCGACGGTGCCTCGGCGATGAGCCTGCAGGACGTTGCGCGCCACGTCACCCCGCAAGGCCAGGCGCCCGTCGGCTGTCCCTGATGCGTGACGGCTGCCGGGTGGTTCGGCCGGGGGCGTGACCCGGGCGGGCGGCATTCGGTTCAGGGTAGGAGGAAAAGGTCAGGGGAAAGAATTCCCCTGCGTAAACGTATACGTTTACGCCTTTTTTCCCTTAGTGGACGTAGGGCTTCAAAGCCGGCCTGTGCGGCGATGGGAGCAGATGCCTTCACGGACCATGGCCCATGAGTCTATCTGTGCGCGTGACTCAGGCTTTTCAGCGCTTCCAATTCAAGCCGTCACACGCTGGCAGGATGGTAGGCCGTCCGGGCCGAAGCATCAGCCTCCGGTGGTCGTGGATTCCTGCGTAACCCCAGCCCGGGCCCGAAACGGCTGACGCCGCCACAGCCACACCCAGAAGACTCACAGAAAAAAGATGGGTCCGGGGAAATTCCTTCCCCGGCCTTTCTTACCCAAGTCCAAATGCCGGTCTGCCCTGGAAGGCGAGAGCGGGCCGGGCGCTGCCCAGCGTTCATCCCTGGCGCGGCAGGCGTGCCCGAAACTCGCGGCCGCCGGCGATGCTGGACCGCAGCTCCCGCACCGTCTGGCGGCCGACATACAGGGTGTAGATCTCCTCGCTCTCCGGCAGGCGGTCCAGCAGCAGGCGGAACAGGTCGTCCACATCCTCCCGCCGCAGCAGGCGGTCCGGGTTGAAGTTACGTGCGGCGAACTGCGCCATGTGGCGGTCCAGATGCTCGCTGCGGAAGGTGGTGAAGCGCTGCTGCTGCTCGGCCAGGATGGCGGCGCTGCGGCCCGGCGCCAGGGGCGGCAGGGTCAGGTCGGTCCGTTCCACCAGCAGAGTGCGGTGGTAGCCCATGCGCTGGAAATGCGCCTCGCTGAAGGAAGCACCCTGTTCGCCGATGTAGCGGGCGAAGCAGGCATCGGTCATCACCCGCACGATGCCATTGGCCGCCGCCGCCAGGGCCTTCAGCGCATCTTGCGACGTGACGTCGCACGCCATGCCGTGCCGCTGCAGGAAGCGGAAGATTTCCACGTCGTTGCGGCGCGGGTAGTCCATGCTGCGCAGGATCTCGAAATACGGCGCCAGCCAGGCGTCGATGCGCTGCCAGGCCTGTCGCCGCAGGCCGAAGCCCCAGTGGTGTTCCATGCTGACCAGCTCCAGCGGCCGGTCCAGATCGGGGCGCGAACGGTGCTGGCCGTAGACGGCGAAGTAACCGACCTCGGGAAGCTGCGCGGTTGCCTCCCGCAGCCGTTCCATCATCAGCAGGTAGGCAGGGCCGAGTTCCAGGTCGTCCTCGAAGAAGTAGCCGAGATCGGTCTTCATCGTCTCGAACACCAGCGTCTCGCCGCGCCGGATGTTGAAGGCGATGCCGAGATTCTCCTCGCTGCGCAGCACCCGGCCGGTCGGGAAACTCTCGCGGAACACCTCCACGCTCTCCGCCAGCCGGGCCTCCTCCGCGTAGCGCACGCCGGAATGGCGGGAGACGGCACCATCCTGCACCAGGATGATGCGGCGCTCGTCCAACTCCACACCCTGCTGCGCCTTCAACGATTGGCAAAGGCGGCGCAGGTAATGCGGACGATCGAAGGAGAAGATGACGATCGGAGTTTCGATCGCGCGCAGCGTCTCGGCCATGCCTGCGGGGCTCCTCGGCGTGCTGTCACCCGGCTCCGTGCCTAAGGGGTGTCGTTGGCGATGACAAGCGGGTGAGGCGAGGTCGGGAGGGATCGTTCCGGGGGGGCTTGATGAGAAGGGAAGGAAGGCCGGGGAAGGAATTCCCCGGGCCCCTTCTTTTCTTTTTCGAGTTTATGCGGGGTGTGGCTGTTGATGAGTTGGTCCTGGGACCCGGCTGGGTGCGCCGGAGGTCTAGGACCTCCGGCGACTGAGGGTTCAGCCCGCGTGGCCCATTTTAAATATCATCAGAAGCGTCCGCTTTGGTCCTGCAGCGCTTTGCCAAACTCGCAGAAAAGAAGAAGAGGTCCGGGGAATTCTTTCCCCGGCCTTCTCTTCTCTAACCTCTCCCCTCAATCCTCCGAGCGGAGTTCGAGCGCCCGGGCGTAGACCTGCTTGCGGGGCAGCCCAGTGGCGGTGGCGACCAGGGCGGCGGCGTCGCGCAGGCTTTCGCCGGCGGCAAGGGCGGCGCGGAGGCGGGCGTCGAGGGTCAGTTCCGCCTCGGCGGTGTTTTCCTCGGCTTCGGGTGGGCCGACCACCAGGGCGATTTCGCCGCGGGGCGCGTGCTCGGCGTAGTAGGCGGCCAACTCGGGCAGGGGGGCGCGGCGGATTTCCTCGAAGCGCTTGGTCAGTTCGCGTGTCACGGCGGCGGGGCGGGGGCCGAAGGCTTCGGCGAGGGCGGCGAGGGTCTCCGCCAGACGGTGCGGGGCCTCATAGAAGATGAGGGTGGCGGAGAGGCCGGCGCGCTCGGCGGCGCGGAGCCTGGCGAGTTCCGCGGCGCGGGCGGCGGCGCGGGCGGGCAGGAAGCCGTGGAACAGGAAGGGGTGCGGCGGCAGGCCGGAGAGGGTGAGGGCCATTACCGCCGCGTTGGGCCCGGGCACGGCGGAAATGGTGACGCCGGCGGCGATGGCGGCGCGGACCAGGCGGAAGCCCGGGTCGCTCATCAACGGTGTGCCTGCATCCGAAACCAGAGCCAGGCGTTCACCGCGGGCGATGCGCGCCAGAATGCGTGGGGTGGCCTGATCCTCGTTGTGATCGTGCAGCGGGACCAGGGGCGCCGAAACGCCATGACGGGCCAGCATCGGCGCGGTTACTCTGGTATCCTCGCACAGGATCGCGTCGGCCGCCTTCAGGGTGGCGACGGCGCGGGACGAGAGGTCGCCAAGGTTGCCGATCGGCGTCGAGACCAGGATAAGTCCTGGGGCATGGCCTGGGGCGCGTTCGCCCGGGGTTGTCGTCAGCGTATCATGGCCGGGCTCCCCGGCCGGTGGAGGGGAGGTTTCCGTTGCAGTTTCCGAGGTTGCTGGCTGGTCCTGTCGAGGTTCGTCCGTCTGCACGCGCTGTTCCTTCGGCAAGGACCCACGGAGCGCACACCCCGGGGGCTGGGAAGCCAAGGGGATTGCGGCGGGCCGCCCTGGCACTGGGTGCCCTTGTGGCGCTGTCGGCCTGTGCGCCGCAAGCCTCGGGTCCTGTCTTCAGTGGTGGTGTGGCGCCGGCACCGGGCGGCGGCCTGCCGCCGGGGCCGCCGCCGCGTACCAAGGTGGCGCTGCTGCTGCCGCTGACCGGCAGCAATGCGGCGCTGGGCCAGGCCATGCTGAACGCCGCCCAGCTGGCGCTGTTCGAACAGGGGGCGCCGGGCTTCGAATTCGTGCCGCGTGATACCGGCGGTACCTCCCAGGGTGCGGCGGAAGCGGCCCGCTCGGCCATCGCCGGCGGGGCGCGGGTGCTGGTGGGGCCGCTGACCTCGGCCGAGACCTCGGCGGCGGCGGTGCCGGCGCGGGCGGCCTCGGTGCCGATGCTGCCCTTTACCAACGACTCCAATCAGGCGACGCCGCTGGTCTGGCCGCTGGGCATCACCCCGGCGCAGCAGATGCGCCGGCTGGTGGCGGCGGCCAATGCGCAGGGCGCCACGCGCTTCGCCCTGGCGGCACCGTCCGGTGCCTTCGGGCGGCAGTTGGCGGCCGGGCTGCAATCGGCGGCCAAGGATCTGGGCCTGCCGGCGCCGCTGATGCTGAGCTACCCCGCCGCCGCCGCGCCCGCCCTGGCGGCGCGCGACGTGGCCGCGCAACTGCAGCCGGGCGAGGGCGGTGCGCCGCGCGCGGACGTGCTGATCCTCTCCGAGGCCGGGACGCGGGCGCGCGAGTTCGCGGCCGGGCTGGTGGCCGGCGGAGTAGCGGTGCCGCCGATGAAGCTGGCCGGTACCTCGCTCTGGGCGCAGGACACGACGCTGGCGCAGGAAGCGGCGCTGAACGGCGCCTGGTTCCCTGGCGGCGACCCCAATGCGCGCGCGCAGTTCGAAAGCCGCTTCCAGGCGGCATTCGGGGAACGTCCGTCCCGCGTGGTGGGCGTGGCCTACGATGCGGCCGCCATTGCCGCGCGGGCCATCCGCGGCCAGCCGGATGCGGTGCCGCCGATGCCGGTGGGCGAGATGATCCTGGGTGCCGATGGTGCCTTCCGCCTGGGGCCGAATGGCGAGGTGCAGCGGGCCCTGGCGGTGTTCGCGTTGACACCGGGGATCGATGGCCAGGTGGTTCAGCCGGCGGAACTGCCGGGGACCGCGGCGTTCTGAAGCCCTTGGGCTTTTGGCTTCGGCCAGGGGGCGCTGCCCCCTGGACCCCCGCTGGGGTGACAGGGTCACCCCAGACCCCGCCGTGAGTTTTGGCGCTGCGGGTGGCGTTTGCGTTTTCTTGTTATGATCGGACCCTGGGGGCTTGGCTGGTTAGTTGAGGCCATGCGTTGCGGGTTGCGTAGCGCTCATGGCTTCCTGATTCCAATTGGCCGATATGGCCTGGCTTACTCGGGCTATGCGGGGGGCGCTGACTTATGCTCCAAGTTCCACGGCTCTCGGCGCACCGTACTGCTTTTACCGGCCGGAATTATTGAAATAAATCTGATTTAAAATTTCTTATATTCTATGATGTATGCCTGTAAATGGCATCGATTATTGCGGTCAGTATCCCTTCATCTGCCCTGTTTATTGCGTGGCCATAAGTGCGGCTGCTGGTGATCCTTCCCGGCAACTCGCAGCGGGGTCCGGGGTGGACTTTCCACCCCGGCGGGAGGGCCCAGGGAGGGCAGAGCCCTCCTTGGCCAACCTCCCCGGGAACGCCTCGCACCCACAACGAGCCGTTCCCCCGACTGTCATGAAAGAAACACGCGCTGCCAAGGCCTTGGCGGTTCCCTGCCGGGCTGGCCGCCGTATTGTTGCAGGCTTGGTGAAGAGAGTGGTTCCTTTATGACGGAACAGGTTGCGGCACCCATCTCCTTGGGGCGGCTGGCGAGTTCGGCGGCGTTGATCGGCTGGGTGCCGGTGGCGATGTTCCTGGCCTTGGGCGTGGGGCGGTGGCTGGACCCGGCTTTGGCGCTGCTGGGGGCAGGCGTCACCGTGCTGGGCGCCTGGCTGGTGGCCTGGATCTGGCTGAGCAACCTGGCACGGCTGGCGACGGTGCTGCGCCGGGCGTCGGAGGGGCATGGGGAGGCGCTGGCCTCGCCCGGACCGCCGATGCTGCCGGCCATGCGGGACGTGGCCGAGGCGACCGCCCGGCTGGCCCGCAGCCTGGATGAGCGCAGTGCCCTGGTGGGCCGGCTGCGCCGCGCCGACGCGGCCATCCTGGAGAACCTGCCCGACCCGTTGTTCGTGCTGGCGGAGGACCGGACGCCGCTGCGCGCCAACCGGGCGGCGCGGCTGCTGTTTGGCGTGCCGGTGGCAGATATGCGGCCGCTGGCAGGCGACACCGGTGCGTTGCTGCGCCACCCGGCGCTGGCAGGGGCGGTGGATCGCGCGTTGCTGGAGGGCTCGGTCCAGGCAGTGGATATCGTGCTGCCGGTACCGGTCTCGCGGGAGTTGGCGGCACAGGTGATTCCGCTGGACCCGCCGCTGCTGGATGGTGGCCGGCTGGTGGTGCAGTTGATAGACCGGACGCGGGAGCGGGCGGTGGAGCGGATGCGGGCCGATTTCGTCGCCAATGCCAGCCATGAGCTGAGGACGCCGCTGGCCAGCCTGATCGGCTTCATCGAGACGCTGCGTGGCCCGGCGGAGGATGACGCCGATGCCCGCAGGCGCTTCCTGGGCATCATGGCCGAACAGTCGGAGCGGATGCGCCGCTTGATCGACGATCTGCTGGGCCTGTCCCGCATCGAGCTGACGGAGCACCAGGCACCGACCGGCCAGGTGCTGCTGGCAGAGCTGGCGCGTTCGGAGGCGGAGGCGATGGTGCCGATCCTGGCCCGGCGCTCGGTGCATCTGGATCTGGCGCTGGATGACGCTGCGCTGGCCACGCCGGCCGATGGGGAGCAACTGGCGCAGGTGCTGCGCAACCTGCTGGAGAACGCCATCCGCCATGGGCGGGAGGGCGGCACGGTGCGGCTGGTGGTGCGCCAGATGAAGGGGGACCGGCCGGGCGCGGTGATGGAGATCACCGACGATGGCCCGGGCATTGCGCGCGAACATATCCCGCGGCTGACGGAGCGCTTCTATAGGGTGGACAAGGGCCGTTCACGCGGCGCTGGCGGCACCGGGCTGGGCCTGGCGATCGTGAAGCACATCATCAACCGGCACCGCGGGCAGCTGGTGATCGAGAGTGAGGAGGGGCATGGCGCGACCTTCCGGGTGTGGCTGCCATCGGCCGTCGGAGCAGGATGAGGGGCAGTTTCAGCGGCGCTGCATTTTTTCTGCGAAAGCCGGTTGACGGTGTTGGGATGGTTGGGTAGAAACCGCCCCCCACCGCAAGGGCAACTGAGTGGCCGGGAAGTAAAGACTGAGGCGCTGCTAAATAAAGCTAAAATACTGGTTGACACTGAGGTGGTGGTCCGGTA
>NZ_JACTVA010000048.1 GCF_014490485.1 Teichococcus aerophilus
GGCGGGGGCCGCCGGCTGGGCCGGGGTGGGGCTGGCGGCAGGCTGGGCGGCCTGAGCCGGCATGCTCTGGGCTGCGGGGGCCTGGACCGTGCGGGGCTGGGCCGGCGCAGCGGGAGCTGCGGGGCGCGGGGCCGGCGCGGTGCCGATGGTGGCCTCGCGACGGATGGGGCTGGGGCGGGGCGGCAGGGTCAGGCGATGCGCCTTGCCCACCACGGCATTCTTGGAGATTCCCATGCGACGGCCGATTTCAGCGGTCGAATGGCCTTCTGCCCAAAAGCCGCGCAGGGCCTCGATCGCCTCTGGTGTCCAGTCCATGGGCTCCGCCTTCCGCATTCGCTTCTACAAGATACGGTAGTTGCAGCGGCGGGGTGAACACAAGATGGGCCGCCCGCTGCCAGGGCGGAAAGTTGTGGAAAACTTGTTACGCTCGCTGCCAGGTGATGCCGCGGGCACTCGCGGCTTCCTCCAGCAGGGCACGCTCATAGGTCGGGTAGAGCTGGTAGCTGCGCCAGACGAACTCCTCGGCATCCATCATCGCCGTGTTGTTGGAGTACACGTGCGCGGTGGAATAGCCCAGCCCCAGCTTGCCCGCCAGGGCGGGCAGGATGGGCCAGATGGCGCCGAAGCTGAAGGTGGTGGGATACACGTGGTCGCTGCCCTCCCGCACCGGCAGGCCGAGCCTGGCGCACAGGCGGCGGACGGATTCCACCAGCATCGCGCTGGTCGGGTGGTTGACGCTGTAGAGCAGCGGCTGTTCCAGCACGTGGTCCAGGAACCAGTCGCGCAGTGTCAGGTCGCCCGGCACCAGCCGTTCCTCCCGCCGCCGCCATTCGTCGCGCGCGGCCTCGAACTGCGCGAAATAGCCGAGGGTGGCGAAGGTCTCCTCGGTGAAGCTGGCCAGGCATTCCTCGGGCGTGTCGCCACGCAGGTAGCTGCGCACCACCACTCCGGAATTGTAGTCGCCGATGGGTGAGGCGAGGCGCTGGCCGCGCGGCAGCAGGTAGGTGATGTCCGGGAACAAGCCGGTGAAATGCAGCGGCACGTGGCCGACCACCTCGGCCCGCGTCGTCGTGCGCAGGGTGGCGGCGGCGATCTCGGCGAATTCGGGCGCGCGGGTGGCGGCGGTCACGATGATGTCGGCGCCTGCCGCCGCGCGCAGGAACGCATCCCGGTCCCGCGCGAAATGAGTGATGTCGAGCGCCATGATGGACAGCGGCCGGGCACAGACGCCGAGCAGCGCGCGGGCCATGTTCTGCGCCTGGCAGTTGCTGAGGATCAGCACGCGCGGGGCGCCGGAGCGCCAGGAGAAGAAGCTGCCGGCCGGGGGCGGCGGCGTGTGCGGGGAGCGCTTCAGCGCATCCGGATGCGTGCCGATGATGCGGCGCAGCGCCTCTGGCTCCCCGGCCGCTTCAGCCAGCGCGGCCTGAGCTTCCTTGGGTGATGGGCGGCGGCCCAGGTGGACCTGCCACAGCCATTCGGCATCCAGCAGGTCCGGCGGCGTCAAAACATCAGGCCCTTCTTCAGCATGCCATGCACGCCTTTCTCGCCGTTCACCGTCTGCGTGACGTGGAAATCCACCGCCAGGGAGCAGAACTGGTAGGCATCGGCCTCCGACACGCCGGCACGGGCGACGATGAAGGCGATCATCTCACGCAGCGCCTGCTTCATCGCCAGGTCGAGATCCTCGTGGATGCCCATCGAGATGTAGTGGGTAGGTGTCTCGGCGCGCGGGAAGCGCAGCACCGGGCTGCGCGCGCCGCCGCCCTTGTGCAGCGTGAAGCGGAAATGCCCGGTCAGGCACATCTCCAGCGCGGTAACGCAGACCTCGCCATCGCCCTGCACGCCGTGGCCGTCACCGGCGCTGAACAGCGCGCCGGGGGCGTGCACGGGCAGCCACAGCGTGGTGCCTTCCACCAGTTCCTTGTTGTCCAGGTTGCCGCCATGCGCGCGCGGTTCCTTGGTCGAGATCTGGCCCCACTCGATCGGCGGGGCGACGCCCATGACGCCGAAGAAGGGCGAGAGCGGCAGGCTGAGGCCGCCGCCCGGGCCGAAGGGCAGCTTGCAGGTGTTGGCCGCGCGGTCCACCGGGATATGCAGCAGGCGGCGATAGGGGAAATCTTCCGGCAGGGTGCCGACCAGCGGGCGGAAATGGTTGTAGCCCCAGTCCGCGCCCAGCTCGACCTTCTCGATGAAGACCTCCAGCGCATCGCCGGCCTCGGCTCCCTCGATGGCGACGGGGCCGGTGACGATATGCGGGCCAAGTCGCGGGATACCGGCGGCATGGATGGCAGCCAGGGCCGGCGGCACCTTCAGGCCGCTTTCCGGCGGCGGCATGATCTCGGCATGGCCGGAGACGCATTCCATCACCACCGTGTCGCCCGACTGGACCGTCAGGACCGGGCCGAAACTGGCGTCGAAGGCGCCGAAGCGCACCGTCTCCGGCTTCGCGGGCAGGGTGTGGGTGGTGCTCATGGCGAGGCTCTCCGTCCGGGGCGGGCAGAGTCCCGCGCGGAGAGAATGGGGTCAAGAGGCCGTGGGCATCCGGCCAGGGCATTCGGGCAAGTTTGCGGCGGGCCCGCCCTGGCTGGCAGATGTTCGGTGGGGCGGGAGCAAGGCGAAAGGGAAGGCCGGGGAAAGGAATTCCCCGGGCCCCTTCTTTTCTTTTTTCGAGTTTTTTGCGTGGGGCTGTTGAAGCCGTGCGCTTGAGAGACGGCTGGGTGCGCCGGAGGTCTAGGACCTCCGGCGACTGAGGGTTCAGCCCGCGCGGCCCATTATCAAAGTCATCAAGCAGCACCCCCTCCCAGTCCTGAAGTGCCTCGCCAAACTGGCAGAAAGAGAAGAAGGGGGCCGGGGAATTCCTTCCCCGGCCTTCCGCTCCCTACGTCCAGCGCGGCGCTTCAGCCTTCGAGTCTCACCCCGGCCGCCCGGGCGACGTCGCCCCATTTGCGGATTTCGCTGGCGACGAAGGCGTTGGCTTCCTCGATCGTCTGGGGCGCGGCGGCGCCGCCGAGTTCCAGCACGCGGGCGGCGATGCGGGGGTCGCGCAGCAGGGCGGTGACGTCGGTGTTCACGCGTTCGGCGATGGCGCGCGGCGTGGCGGCGGGGACGCAGAGGCCGGCCCAGCCGATGGCGTCGTAGCCGGGCAGGGTCTCGGCGATGGCCGGGACGTCGGGCAGCTGTGGCGCGCGGCCGGCGGAGGTGACGGCGATGGCCTTGATGCGGCCGCCCTGGATGTGCGGCAGGGCGCTGGCGACGCTGTCGAACATCATCGGGATGTTGCCGCCGAGCAGGTCGGCCATGGCGGGGCCGGAGCCGCGATAGGGCACGTGCGTCAGCTTGACCCCGCCGCGCGCGGCGAACATTTCCGCCGAGAGGTGCTGCGAGGTGCCGGGGCCACCGCTGCCGTAGTTGATGCCGCCGGGGTCGGCCTTCGCCGCCGCCAGCAGTTCCGGCACCGTGCTGGGCGCGAAGGCGGGGTTGGCCACGATCACCAGCGGCACGGTGAAGACCGTGGTGATGTAGGTGAAGTCCTTCACCGCGTCGTAGGGCAGGTTCGGGATGATGCTGGGGTTGATGCCGTTGGTGCCACTGGTGGAGGCGACCAGCGTGTAGCCATCGGCCGTGGCGCGCGCGCCGGCTTCCATGCCGACGACACCGGCGCCGCCCGCGCGGTTTTCCACCACCAGGCGCTGCGGCCACTGGCGGGAGAGTTCGTCGGCGATATAGCGCAGGATGGTGTCGGTCGCCTGGCCTGGCGGGAACGGGATGAGCAGGCGGACGGGGCGGGTAGGCCAGGGTTCGGCGGCCAGCGAGATGCCGGAGGTCGCGGCGGCGCCGGCGAGGGCGAGGCCGGCGCCGAGCAACTGGCGGCGGGCCGGGTGGCGAAGCATGAGCAGTCTCCGGACAGAAAATCCGCACCGGTATGCTGTTGGCCGAAGGGGCCGATCAAGTGAGTGGGGCTGTCCTATCTGTCGGCGGGGCGCGCTGAAGAGCAGGGCGCTGCCCATGTTCCGGCCAGCAAACCGGCAGAAAAAAGAAGGATCAAACCTGTAGGTTTGATGGGGAGTTCCCTCCCTGGCCTTTCTTTCGCTTCCGGCGCTGACCGGCGGCGGATCGACGCGGCAGGCAAGCCCCGATCGTCTGCCTGACCGCGCGAGGGGCGTCGTCGGTGATGCTCTAGGCGCCGATGAAGCCGCCGGATTGCCGCTGCCACAGCCGGGCGTAGGGGCCGTCCTGCTCCAGCAGCTGGGCGTGGGTGCCTTGCTCGACGATGCGGCCGTGTTCCAGCACCACCAGCCGGTCCATGGAGGAGAGGGTGGAGAGGCGGTGGGCGATGGCGATGACCGTCTTGCCCTGCATCAGCCGGTCCAGCGACTGCTGGATGGCGGCCTCGACTTCGGAATCGAGCGCGCTGGTGGCTTCGTCCAGCACCAGGATGGGGGCGTTCTTCAGCAGCACGCGGGCGATGGCGACGCGCTGCCGCTGGCCGCCGGAAAGCTTGACGCCGCGTTCGCCCACATGGGCGTCGTAGCCGGTGCGGCCGCGCCAGTCGGACAGGTCGTGGATGAAGGCTTCGGCCTCGGCATCGCGGGCCGCCTGCTCGATCTGTTCCTGGGTGGCGTCGGGGCGGCCGTAGCGGATGTTGTCGCGGATGGAGCGGTGCAGCAGGGCGGTATCCTGCGTCACCATGCCGATGGCGCCGCGCAGGCTTTCCTGCGTGACAGTGCCGATATCCTGGCCATCGACCAGGATGCGGCCGCCCTCCGGGGTGAAGAAGCGCAGCAGCAGGTTGACCGCCGTGGTCTTGCCGGCGCCGGAATGGCCGACGAGACCCACGCGCTCCCCCGGCCGGATGCGGAGGTCGAGGTCCTGCAGCACGCCGCTGTCCCGCCCATAGGCGAAGCGGACATGCTGGAAGTCGATCTCGCCCTTGGTGACGCGCAGCGGCTGGGCGCCTTCCGGGTCCGGCGCCGTGGGGGGCACGGCGATGCTGCCGGTGGCTTCCTGCACCACGCCGATATTCTCGAAGATGCCGGCCACGTTGAAGGCGACCCAGCCGGAGATGTTGGCGATCTGCCAGGCCATCGGCAGCGCGGCGGCGACGGTGGCGACCGGGATGTCCCCCCGGTTCCACAGCGTCAGGGAAATGGCCGCCATGCTGGTCAGCATGATGGCGTTGAGGGTGGAGAGCATCAGGCTGTTCAGCGTGACCAGCCGCATCTGCCGCTGGAAGGCGGCGGTGAGGCCGAGCATGCCTTCGCGGACGAAGGCGTCCTCCTGCTCCGACTTTGCGAACAGCTTGAGGGTGAGGATGTTGGTGTAGCTGTCGACGATGCGTCCGGTCAGCAGGCTGCGCTGTTCGCTGGCGACGCGGGCCCGCACCCGCATGCGCGGCACGACGTAGCGCAGCAGGCAGGCATAGGCGACGAACCACAGCAGGATGGGCGCGGCCAGCCACAGATCGGCGGTGGCGAGGTAGATGATGGCGCCGGTGCCGTAGACCAGGATGTACCAGACGGCGTTGATGGACTGCATCACGCTCTCACGCAGCGCCGGGCCGGCCTGCATGACGCGGTTGGCGATGCGGCCGGCGAAATCTTCCTGGAAGAAGGCCCAGCCCTGGCGGACGACGTGCCAGTGGCTCTGCCAGCGGATCAGGCTGGTGACGGTGGCGTTGATGGCCTGCTGGCCGACCAGGTTCTGCGTGAAGATGGCCAGCGGGCGGGCGATGAGCAGCACCGCGGCCATGCCCAGCAGCGGTGCCCAGGCCTCGGCGAACAGGGTGCCGGGGGCGTGGCTGCCGAGCAGGCCGATGACATGGCCGATGAAGACCGGGATGAGGCCGTCGAGCAGCGCGACGGCCAGGCCCGCGATGAACAGCAGCACGAAGAGCAGCCGCGCCTGGCGGATGAAGTACCAGTAGAAGCCGAGCAGGTTGGCCGGCGGCGGCTGCACCGGCACGGGGACGCCGAAGGCCGCGCTGGCGTTCTGGCCGGGTGGCGTGACAGGGTCGATCAGCGATTCGAGGGGGAGGCGGGGCATGCGGGCAGGCAGGACCCGACCCGTGCCGGAGTCAAGGCACGCGCGAGTGACAGGGCGCTCACCCCTGGGCGCCTGGCGGAGGAATGGCATGCGGCGACCCGGCTTCATCCTGCTGAACGGCCTGGCCTGGGTGGGCATCCTGGCGCTGGCGGGGCTGGCGCTGGCGGTGGTGCGGTTGCTGGGCTTCCCCGGCGTGCTGATCCTGGGGCTGCTGACGACGCTGATCTGCGTCAGCGCCGACCTCTCCCGCGACGTGCCGACCTGGAGCCGGGGCATGTTCGAGTCGCGTGGCACGCGGCGGACGGAGGCGGAGCGGGAGGACGGGCGGCAGGATGCGGCGAGCCTGGGCTACTACCGGGGCTGCGGCTTCGTGCTGATCGCGGCCGGGTTGGCCGGGACGGTGTGGGAGCTTTGGTGAGGCTGCCGCCTTGCCGGTGAGAGTGCGGAGGCGGGCTGCCTGGGTCGAGGGGCCACGGGCCCGTCCAAGCGGGGTCGACATTCGGCCCTGGATAGGAAGGCCAGGGGAGGAATTCCCCGGACCCCATCCTTCTTTTGCGAGTCTTTCGGGCGTGGCTGTGGCGGCGTTGGCCTTTTCAGGCCAGGGGCGGGGTCATGCCGGAGGCTGATGGTTCAGCCGAGATGACTCTTTCTCACGGCTGCAACTGCCGGTTCCGAAGCCCCACGCCAACTAACAGAAGAAAGATGGCGTAAACGTATACGTTTACGCAGGTGAATTCTTTCCCCTGACCTTCCCTCTCGCCTAAGCCGAATGTCGACTGGCCCGAGCCGGGAAGGGGGCGAATGCGCCCACAGGGCAGGCATGGCGCGCCGCATTCCTGGCCCGCGTGTTCAGTGCTCCATCGCCCGCGTCTCGGTCCGCACGGCCTGGGAGGAGAGGGAAGCTTCGGCGAGGGCGGGGAAGGTGCCGGGGGATACCCAGCGCACCATGTCCGTCTCGCCGCTGAAGAGGTCCGGCACCTCGGCGGCTTCCGGCGCGGTGCGGACGACAATGCCGTGCAGCATGAGCTGCGAGGGCGGGTCCGTCTCCCGCGCCGGGGGCAGCACCCGCAGGCCGAGCGTGCCGTCCGGCAGGTCCGCCTCCGGCGTCAGCGGGCGGAAGGAGAACAGCATGCCGGCCTGCGGCGCGCGCCAGTCCGGGCTGAAATAGATGTTGGTCAGGCGCTGGGGGTGCGTCTGCCGCCCCTGCAGCTCGGCGATGCCGTGGGAGGATTTCTGGTCCAGGCAGAGGGCGACGGCGCGGGAGGCCGGCGGCACCTGGAAGTGCACCGCGCCGTCCCGCGGCGTCAGCAGGGCGAATGTTTCCTGCAGCAGGGAGGTGCCGCGCGTCATCGTCTCCCCGCCGAACTGGGCGGCGAGGTCGACCAGGCTGTGCCGGGCGATCGATTCCAGGATGACGCGGGCGGCGGGGCGGCGCTGGGCCTGCAGGCGGGGCAGGCTCTCGACGATCAGGCGGGAGATCTGCTGGCCGAACCATTCGTGCACATGCACGGGGTCGCGGAAGAAGCCGTCGGGGCCGGTGCCCGGCCGGGCGGCCATGGCCTGCCGGAGCAGATCGTAGCCATCGAAGAAGGGCAGGTTGAGGCGGCGCGCGACGTCCCGCGCCCGGGCCTGCACTTCCGGCGGCCGTGCCAGCAGGTTGGGGGAGGGCAGGATCAGCAGCACCGGCAGGCAGCCGGTGGCGAGTACGCGGCGGCACAGATCCATCACCGCCTGGGTCCAGCTTTCCGGCTCCACATGGCCGGTATCCATCCAGCGGCCGTCATTCACGCAGAGGTCGAGGATGCAGAACTGGTAGCGGGAGAAATCCACCCTGTCCGCCCGGTAGAAGACGAAGCCGCTGGTACTGGCGCCGAGGGAGTAGTTGTCGAAGCGCGACAGCGCGGCCGAGTGCCGGAAGTAATCCGCGTAGCCACCCTTGATGACGCCGTTGGAGGTACCGAGCAGGCAGACGGAGAAGGCATCGTGCCCCGGTGTCGCTTCGGCGCCTTGCTGGGGCTGCATGAATCTTCCTTCGTATGGACGGGCCGGAGACCGTGGTCCGGCGCAGGCACGGGGCTGGTGGGCCAGGGTGGGTGGCTAGAGCGTGATGGCCTGCGGTGACATCACCGGGAAGCCTGAATCACGCGGTCAGGCAAAGGCGTGGAGCGGGGTGCGCGGACGCATCATGCTCTAGAGCCAGCCCTTCCGCTTGAAATACACGATCGGCAGCACCGCACTGCAAATCATCAACAAGATCGCCAGCGGATAGCCGAAGGAGAGCTGCAGTTCCGGCATATTGGCGAAATTCATGCCGTAGATGCTGGCCACCAGGGTGGGCGGCATCAGCGCCACGCTGGCGACGGTGAAGGTCTTGATGATGCCGTTCTGGTCGATGTTGATGATGCCGAGCACCGCATCCAGCAGGAAATTCGCCTTGCTGGAGAGGAAGTTGGCGTGCTCGACCAGGGAGCGGACGTCGCGCACCAGGATCTTGATCATCCCCTGGTTCTCCTTGCGCACGGCAGTGGCCTTCTCGGCGCCGACGAAGGTGAGGATGCGGGTCAGGCCCAGCAGCGTCTCACTGGCGCGGCTGGTGACCTCGCCCACCTGGCCGAGGGCGAGCAGCACGGCCTTGAGGTCGGCGTCCCGCACATTGGCCTTCTTCTTCTGGTTGCCGCGGGCGATGCGGAAGGCGGACTGGCTGGCGCGGTCCATGTCCGCGCCGATCCGCTCCAGGATGTCGGCCAGCCGGTCCACCACCTGCTCGAACAGGTGCAGCATCACGCCGTCGGCGCTGCCGAGCAGGGCGGCGGGCGTGCGGCGGGCGCGCAGCGCGAAGGTGGTGAAGGCCTTGGGGGTGGCGTAGCGCACCGTCATCAGCGTGTTGCCGGCCAGGACGAAGGTGATGGCGGTGGAGCCGTACTCGCCCTCATCGGCGCCGTAGAGGAAGCTGGCGGTGAGGAACAGCGCGTCGTCCTCCCGATACAGGCGGGAGGAGCTTTCGATCTCCTGCATCTCCTCCCGCGTCGGCATCTCCAGCCGGAAGGCGTCCTGCACGGCGGATTCCTCCTCCCGCGTCGGCGTCAGCAGGTCGATCCAGACGGCGGCGCGCAGCGCCTCGGCGGGAAGGATGCCGTCCTCCACGCGCAGGCGCCCCTCGGCCAAGGTGTAGGTCGTCATCATGGCAGGTGGTTCCCGGCAGAGGAGGGGGCGGGCAAGCGCGAGGCGCGCGCCGGCGGGCGGGGCCGGCGCGGCCGGTTCAGGCGGCGGCGCCTTCGGTGTGGCCGCGCGGCTGTGGCAGGCCGAACAGCGTGGCGACGCCGGGGAAATCCGCCGCCTGGCGATGGCCCGGTGCGGGCTGGGTGCCGTCGGCGGCGCGCACCAGCTGGCAGGTCAGCAGCCCGGCCGTCGCCGCCGCATCCAGCTCCTGCGCCACGTCGGAGAGGAACAGGATCTCGGACGGCGAGAGGTGCAGGCCGCGGGCGATGGCGGCGTAGCTGGCGGCTTCCCGCTTGCCGCCGACCTGCGTGTCGAAGAACCCGCCGAACAGCGGGGCGAGGTCCCCGGCCACCGAATGGCCGAAGATCAGCTTCTGCGCGGAGACGGAGCCGGAGGAATAGACATGCAGCCCGATGCCGGCGCGCGACCAGGCGCGCAGGCAGGGGGCGACATCCGGCCACAGATGGCCTTCCAGCCGGCCATCCAGGTAGCCCTGGCGCCAGATGAGGCCCTGCAGGGCTTTCATCGGCGTCACCTTGGCGTCTTCCTCCATCCAGCGGCGGAGGGCGGCGGGGGCGTCCTCGCCCGGATTGGCCAGGCGGCGGGCCTCGGCCAGGCACGCGATGACCTCGGGGTCATGCGCGTGGGTGGCCAGGAAATCCTCCAGCGCCGCCTTCGCGAAGGGGAAGAGCGTGTCCTTCACGAAGGCGATGGAACTGGTGGTTCCCTCGATATCGGTCAGGATGGCGCTGATGGGTGCCATCAGCCGATCACCGCCGGGAAGCGGTCGGCCATGTCGGTGCCGGTGTAGTGCGGCGTCCAGCCCGTGGTGTCGGTGAAGATGCGCAGCACGGTGAAGGACGGCTCCAGCCCCGCATCGAACCAGTGCTGGGCGTTGGCGGGCACGCTGATCAGGTCACCCTGGGTGCAGTGCGCGTCGTACACCTTGCCGTTGGCATGGATGACGAAATTGCCCACGCCTTCGTGGAAGAAGCGGACCTCGTCCTCGGTATGGGTGTGCTCGGACAGGAACTTGGCCCGCATCGCATCCTTCTGGGGATGGGAGGGGTCGAGCTTGATGACATCGGCGGTGCCGGCGCCGGTGGCACCCATGAAGCTGTCCAGCTGCGGGCGGTAGGCGGCCAGCACCGTTTCGGCATCGGCGCCGGCGGGCAGCTCGGCCACCGGCCAGCGCTCGAAGCGGACATTGATGGGGGCCAGGGCCGCGGCGATCTCCGCCGCGTCGCTGGTGCTGACTTCGAGGGCGCCGGTGGCGGCGTTCTTGACGGTGAGCAGGCTCATCGCGCACTCCTTTCGTGGAATTCGCATTCTAGCATGAATTCCAGTGCTTCCATGCGGATCAGCGCGGAATCCATGTCGCGGCCCCATACATAGATACCGTGGCCGCGCAGCACATACCCGGGCGGAATCTCTTTCATCGAATCCCACCGGGCTTCGACGGCTGCCTGCAGGCGGGCGATGTCCTGGTCGTTGTCGAACACCGGCAGGACCACCTCGGCCTCATGCGTGGCAAGGCCGGGGAAAGCCTTCAGCAGTTCATACCTGGCGAGGGTGATGTGGTCCCCCACGGCGCGGGACAGCACGGTGTTGGCGATGGAATGGCCGTGCAGCACGGCGCCGGCTTCCGGGAAGCGGCGGTAGGCGCCGCAATGCAGCAGCGTCTCGGCCGACGGGCGCAGGCCTGGCTGCTCCGGCCGGCCATCGAGGTCCACGACCATCAGCGCGTCGGCGCTCAGCTGGCCCTTGTGGAAGCCGGAACGGGTGATGGCCACGCGGCCTTCGGGCAGGCGGATGGAGATGTTGCCGGCGGTGGCGGGCACCCAGTTGCGCTGGTCCAGCCTGCGGCCGGCGGCGACAATGGCCTGGGCCACGTCTTCCGGAATGCCAGGTGAGATGGGGGTATCGAGGCCGGTAGGGCCTGGGGTGCTGACAATCTGCAAGGCTTCCACCTTCTACCGGTAAGCGCGGCAGGGGGCGTAGCAGCGCCGGCCGGGAGGGGCCAGTGACAAGAGCGCATGACAAGAGCGCATGACAAGAGCGCAACAGGCTAGGGAGCAGAACACACGTCGACGGCCAGCGCCCGTGGCGCTGCCCGCATGCCGAAGCCGGGCTAAGCCCAACTGGATCGCGCGGGGCCGCGAGGCCCCGCGCAAACCGGTTCAGGCCGCCGGGCGGGTCGGGTTCGGCTGCGGTGCGGCCTGCGTGGGCTGCACGGTCGTCGGGCCGGCAATGTTGCCGGTCTGCTGCGGCGGATGCGCCTCGGCCGCCATGGAGGCGTCGGGCTCGTCTTCCTTCATGTTATTCTTGAAGGATTTGATGCCCTTGGCGAAATCGCCCATGAGGGTGCTGATCTTGCCGCTGCCGAAAAGCAGCAGGACAACGAGCAGCACGATAACCCAGTGCCAGATGCTGAAGGAACCCATCGCCAAGCCTCGATCCAGTGGGGCATCCCTGGCGCAGGGGCTTCTTCCCCCACGCGTGGACGCACATTCATTCGTGCTACGGAGGCAATCCTACCGTCCCGGCGGGCTCCGCGCAAACTTGCAGATGGCCCGAATCGGGGGTGGAAACAACCTGTCACCAACGCTTCTTCGACCGATGCGGCGCAGAAACTCGCGCGGCTTGGCGGCAGCTTGGCTGCTTGCCTGGGCGGTTGGCGCGGTGGGCGGAAAGGCGGAAGGCCGGGGAAGGAATTCCCCGGACCCCTTCTTTATTTTTGCGAGTTTAGCGTCACGCCTCAGGATTGAGAGCGGGCTCTGCTTGATGAATCAATGATGGGCCACGTGGGCTGAACCGTCAGTCGCCGGAGGTCCAGGACCTTCGGCGAACCCAGCCGTGCTTAAGACCAGAGCCCTCAGCAGCCCCCGACCGAAGACTTGGAAAAAAGGAAAGAAGGGGCCCGGGGAATTCCTTCCCCGGCCTTCTCTTCTTCGCTGCCCCTTACTCCGCGCGGATACCGAGGCGTTGGATGAGGCCGCCCCAGCGGGCTGTCTCGGTGGCGATGAAGCTGGCGAATTCCTCGGGGGTGTTGGTCACCACTTCGAAGCCGGCGGTGGCCATGGCCAGCTTGGCCTGCGGGGCAGCCAGGGCGGCCTGGGCTTCCCGCGCCAGGGCCTGCACGCGGTCTGCCGGCGTGGCGGCGGGGGCGATCAGGCCGATCCAGGCGTAGGATGTGGCGCCGGGCATGCCGGATTCTTCCAGCGTCGGCACTTCAGGCAGTTGGGGCAGGCGGCCCTCGGCGGTGACGGCCAGGGCGATGGCCTGGCCTTCGCGCACCTGGGGCAGGATGCCGGCGACGGTGATGATCATGGCGTTGATGCGCCCGGCCACCAGGTCCAGCGTCGCTTGCGGGAAGCCGCGATAGGGCACGTGTTCGGCCTGGATGCCGGCGCGGGCCTTCAGGTCCTCCATCGCCAGATGGCCGCCGGAGCCGGGGCCGACGGAGCCGTAAGTCAGCGCGTTGGGGTTGGCTTTGGCGTAGGCGACGAACTCCGCCAGCGTGCGGGCGGGGACGGAGGGGTGCACCACCAGCACCTGCCCGGCGCGCACCAGCAGCGAGACCGGCGCGAGGTCCTTGGCCGGGTTGTAGGGCAGGTTGGGGTAGAGCGACGGCGCGGTGGAGAGCGGGCCGTTAATGGAGACGCCGATGGTCAGGCCGTCCGTTGCCTTGGCCACCGCGTCGGTGCCCAGGTTGCCGCCGGCGCCGGCGCGGTTATCCGCCACGAAGGGCTGGGCGAAGACCGTGCTGAAATGCTGTGCCACGGTGCGGGCCACGATGTCGGGCGTGGAGCCGGCGGGGTAGGGCACCACCAGCCGCACCGGCCGGTCCGGCCAGGGATGAGCGGCGGGATGAGCGGCAGTCTGGGCGGCGGCGGGCCGGGCCAGGGCGCCCGGAAGCAGGGCGGCGCCCGGCAAGGCGGCGGTGAGCGCCAGCAGGGTACGGCGGGGCAGCATGACGGTGGTGTTCCTCAACGGTCGGCTTGCTTCGGGGTTGAGCATGGGGCGGCAGGGCCGTCCAGCGGCTTGGCGCATCGCTGGGCCGCGCCGTTTCCATTGTGCGGTGCGGTTGGCTCTGCCAGCCTGCCGTGTCCAAGCGTCGTCCAGGGAGGCCTGTTATGCCCGATACCACCCGGTCCCTCGTGGAGGGGGCGTTCGCCACGGAGCCTGGGGCGCCGCGCGGCGGGGAGCGTGACCAGAAGCTGGTCGAGGACGTGCGCCTGCTGGGCCACCTGCTGGGCGAGGTGGTGCGGGAGCAAGAGGGCGAGACCACCTACGAGCTGATCGAGGCCATCCGCCGCTTTTCCGTGGCGTTCGAGCGGCATGCGGATGCCGAGGCGGGGCAGGACCTGGACCGGCTGCTGACGCGGCTGAGCCCGGCGGAGACCGTCTCCGTCATCCGCGCCTTCAGCTATTTCTCCCATCTGGCGAACCTGGCGGAGGACCGCAACAATCTACGCCGGCAGGCAGCCAGCGAGGAGAGCGGGGCGCCGGAGGAGGGCAGCCTGGCCCGCAGCTTTGCCCGCTTCCAGGAGGCGGGGATCGGGGCGGAGCAGATCGGGCGGGCGCTGTCCCGCAGCTGGGTCTCGCCCGTGCTGACGGCGCATCCGACCGAGGTGCAGCGCAAGAGCACGCTGGATACCGAACGGGCGATCGCGGAGCTGCTGGCGGTGCGGGACGGACTGCGCGGTGCCGGCGCGCGGGCGGAGAACGAGGCGCTGCTGAAGACGCGCATCACCCAGTTGTGGCAGACGCGCATCCTGCGCTTCGTCAAGCTGACGGTGCGGGACGAGATCGAGAACGTCCTCAGCTACTACAACACCACCTTCCTGCGGGAGATCCCGCGGCTATACGCGGACCTGGAGCGGCAACTGGGCCGGCGGGTGGCGCCGTTCTTCCGCATGGGCAACTGGATCGGCGGGGACCGGGACGGCAACCCCAACGTCAATGCCGGCACGCTGACCATGGCGCTGCAACGCCAGGGTGAGGTGGTGCTGCGGCACTATCTGGCCGAGGTGCACGCGCTGGGGGCGGAGCTTTCCGTCTCCCGCACCCTCGCGGGGTGTTCCAGCGACCTGGATGCGCTGGCCGCCCGTTCCGGCGACGCGAATGCGCGGCGGGATGACGAGCCGTACCGGCGGGCGCTGACGGGGGTATACGCGCGGCTGGCCGGTACGCTGAAGGCACTGACGGGGACGGAGGCGCTGCGCCATGCCGTGGCCCCGGCCGAGCCCTATGAAGGGGCCGCCGAGTTCCTGGCCGATCTGCGCGTGGTGGAGGATTCGCTGCGCCGGCACCACGGCGCGGCGCTGGCCGCCCCCCGGCTGGTGCCGCTGATGCGGGCGGTGGAGGTGTTCGGCTTCCACCTGGCCACCACCGACCTGCGGCAGAGTTCCGACCAGCATGAGGCCGTGCTGGCCGAGTTGCTGGCGACCGCGCGGATCGAGCTGGATTACTCCGGACTGGAGGAAGCAGCGAAGCAGAAGCTGTTGCTGGAGCTTCTGGCCGACCCGCGCGGCCTGCGGGTGCGCAACGCGGTGTATTCCGCCAACACCGAGAGCGAGCTGGCGATCTTCGAGATGGCGCGGCAGCTGCGCGCCGGTTTCGGCGCGGACGCCATCCGCCACGCCATCATCAGCCATACCGAGAGCGTCAGCGACCTGCTGGAAGTGCTGGTGCTGCAGAAGGAGTGCGGGCTGATGCACGGCACGCTGGCGCCGCGGGAAGCGGCGACGGCGAAGGTGGACCTGATCGTCAGCCCGTTGTTCGAGACGATCGAGGATCTGCGGTCGGCCGAGCCGATCATGCGCGAATTCTACGACCTGCCGGGCATCGAGGCGCTGATCCGCCATTCGGGCGGCGAGCAGGACATCATGCTGGGCTATTCCGACAGCAACAAGGATGGCGGCTATTTCACCTCCACCTGGGAGCTGTACCGGGCGACGACGGCGCTGGTGGCGTTGTTCGAGCGCAAGCCGGGGCTGACGCTGCGGCTGTTCCACGGCCGTGGCGGCGCCGTGGGGCGCGGCGGCGGGCCAAGCTACCAGGCCATCCTGGCGCAGCCGCCGGGCACGGTGAAAGGCCAGATCCGCCTGACTGAGCAGGGCGAGGTGATCAACGCCAAATACGCCAACCCCGAGATCGGCCGCCGCAACCTGGAGATCCTGATGGCGGCGGCGCTGGAGGCCACGCTGCTGGCGCCGGAGGAAGCGGCGACGCCCGAGTTCCTGGCGGCGGCGGCCTCGCTCTCCGCCCGCTCCATGGCTGCCTACCGGGCGCTGGTCTACGAAACGGCGGATTTCGCCGACTATTTCTTCAGCGCCACGCCGATTGCCGAGATCGCCGAGCTGAATATCGGCTCCCGCCCCGCCTCCCGGAAGGCGAACCGGCGGATCGAGGATCTGCGGGCGATTCCGTGGAGCTTCTCCTGGGGGCAGAGCCGGGTGGCCCTGCCGGGCTGGTACGGTTTTGGCGCGGCGGTGGAAGAATACCTGGCCGGGGATGACGGCGGGCTGGCGCTGCTGCGGCGGATGAACGCCGAATGGCCGTTCTTCCGCACCATGCTTTCCAACATGGACATGGTGCTGGCCAAGGCCGACCTGGACGTGGCGCAGCGCTACGCCGGCCTGGTGCCGGATAAGGCACTGGGCGAGCGCGTCTTCGCCGCGATCGAGGCCGAGTGGGCCAGGACGGTGAAGGCGGTGGAGGCCATCAACGGCCAGTCCCGCCGCCTGGCCGACAACCCGGCGCTGGAACGCTCCATCGCCCACCGTTCCGCCTATATCGCGCCGCTGAACCACCTTCAGGTGGAATTGCTGCGGCGCTGGCGGGCAGGGCAGGTGGATGAGAAGGCGCAGAACGGCATCCTCATCTCGATCAACGGCGTGGCGGCGGGGTTGCGGAATACGGGGTGAGGGGAGGAAGGCTGGAGCGAGAGAAGGCTGGGGGAAGGAATTCCCCCAGGCCCCCATCTTCTTTTTTCGAGTTTGGGCGGGGGTGGGGTCGTGGCGCTGGGAGTTCGACGGTTGTGGGTTTTTGGCCCGGCGGATTGTTTGAGGCGGCTCTAGAAGCTTGATGGGCTTACCCGTGGCTACCTGCTTCGATGGGGCTTCGCCCAGTTGTTTGTGCTTCGGTTTCGCGTTGGTACGGAGCATTCCCGGTTAACCCGGAATTTTTTACAGCAGTCCCACAGGCGTCGGGCGAAGCGCCTAGGCCCCAAAGGGCCATGGGAGAGCTTCACCACGTTCCAACTTCTCCCTGAAGCGCCCTCCCAGACTCGCAAAAATAAAAGAAGGGGTCCGGGGAATTCCTTCCCCGGCCTTCTCCCCAACCCAGAGCGCGCCTCAGCGAGACGCGATCAGCGCCCGGCGGTGGATGAAGCCGGAGACGGGGTAGGAGGAACTGCCGAGGTTGTTGATGGGTGGGTACCAGACCCGGACCATCGACCAGTCGTTGCGGGGGGAGACGTCGATCACCGGTTGGTCCAGCGTGATGCGGCCTTTGGCGCTGCCATTGGCCCAGTTGGCGTGGTCCACGCGGATTTCGCGGGCGGAGACGACGCGGCTGACGACGGAGAGATGGCCTTCGCGCAGGCGGGAGGTGCGGCTGAGGACGAGCAGGCTGCCTTGCCGTGGGTTGGTACCGCGTTCGTAGCGGCCATCGGCGGCGTTCCACCATTCCCAGGCGTCGCCGCTGAGCTGGATGCCGGATTCGGCGCGGGCATAGGGCACGCACCACATGAAGCCGCCATTGCCGGCGCCGCCGCCGGTAGCGACGCGGCCACCGCCGCCGCCACAGGCGGCCAGCAGCAGCAATGCCAGAAGGCAGGCGATGCGCCTGGTGCCCCCGCCGGGCCACGGCGTCGCTGGAATACTCATCGGGCAAGTCCGTGCCTGAACGCCGGGCGGGGGCTCCGGCGGTGCTGTGGTCAGTGCCCCTGGGGGAGGGGGAGCGTCAGCTTATCAGGTTTCCAGCATGCGGCGCAGCAGTTCCACGTCCTCGGCGAAGGAGACGTCGGCTTGCATGAGCTCGGAGACGCGGGAGACGGCGTGCATGACGGTGGTGTGGTCACGGTTGCCGAAGCGGCGGCCGATCTCCGGCAGCGAGCGGGAGGTGAGCTGCTTGGCCAGGTACATGGCCACCTGCCGCGGGCGCGCCACGTTGCGGGCGCGGCGGGCGGAGGACATGTCGGTGAGGCGGATGTTGTAGTGCTCCGCCACCTTGCGCTGGATTTCCTCGATGGTGACGCGGCGATCATGGGCGCGGAGAATGTCGTGCAGGACTTCCTGCGCGGATTCCAGCGTGACCGGGCGGCCGAAGAGGTTGGCGTGGGCGATCAGGCGGTTCAGCGCGCCTTCCAGCTCACGGACATTGCTGGTGATCTTGTGCGCCAGGAACTCGAGGACGCGGGACGGCACCTCGACCTCGGCGGTCTGTGCCTTGGCCTGGAGGATGGAAATGCGGAGTTCGTAGGTGGTGGCGTGGATGTCCGCCACCATGCCGCAGCCGAGGCGGGTGCGGAGACGGTCCTCCAGCCCCGACAGGTCGCTGGGCGACTTGTCGGCGGAGACGACGATCTGCTTCCCGGCATCCACCAGCGCGTTGAAGGTGTGGAAGAACTCTTCCTGCGTGTTGTCCTTGCCGATGAGGAACTGCAGGTCGTCGATCATCAGCACGTCCACGGAGCGCAGGCTCTCCTTGAACTGCATGGTGGACTGGTTCCGCAGCGCGTTGATGAAGCGGTACATGAAGGTCTCGGCCGACATGTAGGTCACGTGCCGCTCGACGCCGCCTTCGCCGTTCTGGATGGCCCAGGCCACGGCGTGCATCAGGTGCGTCTTGCCCAGGCCGACGCCGCCATACAGGAACAGCGGGTTGAAGCCGGGGCTGGCCGGCTTTTCCGCCACGCGGCGGGCGCAGGCATAGGCGAATTCGTTGGGCTTGCCGACGACGAAGCTGTCGAAGGTGAAGCGCGGGTCCAGCTTGGCCGACCAGTCGTTGTTGCGCGAATCGGCCTTGGGCGCCTCGGCGCGCGCGGGGGCGGCAGCGGCGGCTTGCTGGCGCGGCGGGGTGGCCAGCGACTCGGCCAGGCCACCGGCGCGGGGGGCGGTGGAATCCTCGCCCTCGGCTTCGGCCGGGCGGGCTTCGGCGGCGACGCGGATATCGACACGGCGGACGCCCGGGTGCTCGCCCTGCCACAGCAGGCGCAGGCGGTCCCCGTAATGGGTACGGACCCAGTCCCGCAGGAAGCGGGTGGGGAGCAGGATGACGACCTCTTCGCCCTCGATGGCGGCCAGGGTCATCTGGCGCAGCCAGCTGCGGTACTCGACCTCGCCGACATCCTCGCGCAGGCGGCCACGGATCCGGGCCCAGGCCTCGGCGACAGGGTCGTCCGCTACCTGGCTGTGTCCCATCAGTTCCTGCCCTGTGTGGTCTTGTGCGGACGGCGACGGCATGCCGAGCTCATTCTCCATGCGAAGCATCTGCCACCCTCTGATCTCAATCGCGCCCTGGCCGGAGGTCCGGCGAAAGCGTTCGGTCGGATATCGGGCTCCGAAGGCCCGATTATTCCCCCCTGCCGTCCGACTTTCGAGACTTGAAAGTGGGATGGGCGCAAAAAATCATGAACTGCCAGGAGCAACCCAAGAAATGCGCACAGGTTCGCGATCCGTGCTTCACTGACAGGAAAATAATAGTCCTGCCGGCGGTACGGCCGAATTTACGGAGAGGGTCGGATAACTTGCAGAAGAAGCACCTGCTCTTGAAGGCTATTCCGCTGCGCCACGGGGCGCAACGGGAATATCCATCGGGCAGGAGCCTCAGCGGTCAATCCCGCGGGAGAGCCCCGCGAGGAACCGCCAGGCCTCAGGCCTGGGCGGCGGCCAGCGACTTGATGCGGGCGGCCAGGCGCGACAGCTTCCGCGCCACGGTGTTGGTGTGCATCACGCCCTTGGTGGCGGCGCGGTGCAGCTCGGGCTGCATGTCCTTGAAGGCGGCCTGGGCGGCGGCCTTGTCGCCACCCGAGATCGCCTTCTCCACCTTCACGAGGTAGGTGCTGACGCGGGAGCGGCGGGCGCGGTTGCGCTCGTTGCGGGTGGCCGTCTGCAGGATGCGCTTACGCGCGGAAGCCGTATTCGCCATGGCGTGTGTTCGGACCAATTTCTAAGATGTACGCGGGCCGTTCAGCCCCACGGGAAGGCGCCGCTTCTACCCGCCCCTGGGGATAAGAGTCAATGCGCGGTGCATAACTTACGTCCCGCGCCTTGCATCTCAGCCCCCGAAGTTGGGCTTACGCTTCTCGTTGAAGGCGGCCATTCCCTCCTGCTGGTCGGGCGTGCCGAAGGCGGAGAGGAACAGCCGGCGCTCCAGCCGCACGCCTTCGCGCAAGGGCAGCTCGAACGCCGCGTTGACTGCTTCCTTGGCCATGGCGACGCCGGCGCGGGAGTGCTCGCCGATGCGCTGGGCCAGGGAGACCGCCTCCTCCACCAGCGTATCGGCCGGCACGACGCGGGAGACGAGACCGGTGCGCTCGGCCTCCGCCGCATCCATCATGCGGCCGGTCAGGATCATCTCCATGGCCTTGGACTTGCCGATGGCGCGGGTCAGGCGCTGGCTGCCGCCGGCACCGGGCAGGATGCCGAGCTTGATCTCGGGCTGGCCGAACTTGGCCGTATCGGCCGCCAGGAGGATATCGCACATCATCGCGACCTCGCAGCCGCCGCCCAGGGCGAAGCCGGCCACGGCGCCGATGACGGGCTTGCGGACCGTCAACACGGCCTCCCACGGCGCGATGAAATCGTTCAGGTAGGTGCCGGGCCAACTGCGGGGCTGCATCTCCCGGATATCGGCCCCAGCGGCGAAGGCTTTCTCATTGCCGGTGAGGACGATGGCGGCGATGGCGGGGTCCGAATCGAAGGCCCGCAGCGCCTGGGCCAGCTCGTCCATCAACTGGTCGCACAGGGCATTCAGCGCCTTCGGGCGGTTCAGGCGGATGATGCCGGCACAGCCCTGGGTCTCGGTCAGGATCATCTCGAACTCGGCCATGGCGCTTTGGGTCCCCCTTCGCTGCGACTCGGGGGCTGTTGTCGGCTGGCTGGGGGCGGCTGTCGAGGGGGATGGAGGGGCAGGCAGGGGGCGCTGCGCCCTGTCCTCCGCTGGCGTAGCAGTGCTACCCCAGACCCCGCCGGGTGTTTTAGCGCGGGCGGGTTTGGGCGTGTGCGCCACAGGCCGGCGGGGATTTCGTCTTGGTGCCTATGCCTCATCGCGGTCCGCCTGACTGCAATGCGGTAGGGCTTGGCATTCAATAGGGCTTGGCATTCATAAGAATGGATCGACGTTCGGTTTGGACAGGAAGGCCGGGGAAGGAAATCCCCGGACCCGTTCTTTTTTCTGCGGGTCTTTCGGTCGTGGATGTGGCGGCGTCGGCTTTCCCGGCCCGGACCAGGGTGACGCCGGAGGCTGCTGGTTCAGGCCAGATAGGCTGTGATCTTTGTCACGCCGCACCTGCTGCTGAGTCCCACGCCAATGACAAAAGAAATGGCGTAAACGTATCCGTTTACGCAGGGGAATTCCTTCCTCTGACCTCCTCTTCCACACTGAACCAACTGTCGACCAGCCATATTGCATCCGCTTTTAGCGGCTTTTGCTTCCAACATGATCATTAGCCAGAGCGTGGCTTTTGCTGGCGTGCGTTTGAGATGATTCAGGCCTTCGGCCATCTCACCTCAGGCAGGCTTGTTCCAGTTTCTCAAAGAAGGATGCCGCTCCCACCACAGGGCGGGCAACTCGCAGCGGGGTCCGGGGTGGACTTTCCACCCCGGCGGGGGCCAGGGGGCAGCGCCCCCTGCCTTCACCGCTGCGTCTTTGCGCAAAAGAACGTGCTGCGGCCGGACTGCACGATGCGGGAGACGCCGTGGCAGCCGGGTGCGCCGGGGCAGAGCGGGCAGGGCTGCCCTTCGCGGTCGTAGACGGAGAAGCGGTCCTGGAAGTGGCCGAGTTCCCCATCGGCCTGGACGTAGTCGCGCAGGGAGGAGCCGCCGGCGTCGATCGCGTCGTTCAGCACGGCCTTGATGGCGGGCACCAGCCGTTCGGCGCGGGCGCCAGGGATGGTGCCGGCGAGGCGGCGCGGGGAGAGGCCGGAGCGGAACAGTGCTTCCGCCACATAAATATTGCCGAGGCCGGCCACCACGCCCTGGTCCAGCAGCGCCGCCTTGATCGGGGTCTGCTTGCCGGCGAGGGCGGCGCCGAGGATGGCGGGGGTGAAGGCGTCGTCCAGTGGTTCCGGCCCCATGGCGGCCAGCAGGCGGTGGGTATCTTCCTCCGCGGTGGGGATCAGGTCGACGCTGCCGAAGCGGCGGGGATCCACGAAGCCGACATGGGTGCCGCCAGCGGTTTCCAGCAGCAGGTGCTCATGGGCGGGGGGCGGGGTGTTGGCGCCACGTGGGCGGGCCACCATGCGGCCGGACATGCCCAGGTGGATCAGCACCGACTGGCCGTTGGAGAGGCGCATCAGCATGTACTTGCCGCGCCGGCGGAAGCCCTCGACCCGGGCGCCGGTCAGGGTGGCGGCGAGGCCGGCGGGGAAGGGCCAGCGCATGCCATCGCGCCGCGTCTCCGCATGCTGGATGGTCTGGCCGGTCAGGATGCCGGCCAGGCCGCGCATCACGGTTTCGACTTCGGGAAGCTCGGGCATGGGGGCGATGTAAGCCGCGTGCCGGGTGCTGGCGAGGGGAGTGGGATACGGAAAAGGCCGGGGAAGGATATCCCCGGCCTTTTTCACGCATTTGGATGGAGCCAGCCGGGCCTGGAGCATGATGCATCCGCACCATGCTTCATGCTTGTGTTTGGCCGCTCAATTCAGGCTTTCGGTGCTTCCACCTCAAGCCAACAGCTCTAGCGGCGCCGGCGACGGCGGAGCTGGCCGAAGGCCAGCGGTATGATGCTGATGCCAATGCCGTTGCGGGCCTCCACCAGGGCGGTGCGGCGGATGGAGAGAGCCTCCAGTTCCGCGCGGCTGGGGCGGTTCCGCATGGCGACCAGGCCGAGGATCAGGGCCAGGAGGATATCCACGCCGAAGATGATCAGGGCGCGGCCGAGCGGGCCCACATGGGGCCCAAGGGCGATCCAGGCCACCAGGTGCAGCATGGCGAAGGCGGCGGCTGCCATGACCCCCGCGGCGGCGAAGAGGATGCCGCGGCGCAGTTCACGCTGGACCCTGAGGCCAAGCCGGGCGCGCTCCGCCTCCCAGGCGACGGATGCGAGACGAAGCGCGCGCATGGATCAGCGCCCCAGCAGGCGGGCGAGCAGGTAGCCGGTACCGGCGGCCATCAGGATCGCGGTGAAGGGGCGCTCCTTCACGAGGCTGGCGACGGTGTCGGCCTCCTTCTGCGCGGTGTGGCTGACATGCCCGGCAAAATCCTGGGCGCGGCCGGCGGCGCGGCTGACGGCAGGCGTCACGCGCTCTTCCATCAGGTGCTCGACCTTGCGGCGAAGGTCGGCGATGCGCTCCTCGACGGGCTCGAGGTCGATGCCGTGGATCGGGTTCGAAGCCATGTCGTCTCTCCTAGTGAATAAAAGGATGAGCGGGATAACGGGTCGGGCCGCTGGCCAGCTTCAGCTTGGCCGGTCTCGCGGCCATTTCCAACCCCTCCCGCAGGAGGGGCCGGAGGGATGGATCAGCGGGTGGCGCGGTCGATGCTACGGCCGGCGCGCTCGGCGGGGCCCGGCGGATCGACCGCGTCGCGGATGGCGGTGCCGGCATTGTCCAGGCTGCGGCCGGCGCGTTCGGCGGGGCCAGGCTCGTGGCAGGCGGCCAAGGGGGCCAGCAGCGCCAGGGCCGTGAGGGCTTGCAGGGTCAGTTTGCGCATTCCGGTGTCTCCTTCGCCGTATGCCGCCCTAACGCGGCGTCAGCGTGACAAGTTGCGGAAAGCGTGAGCAGTGGCGTTCAGTTTTGCCATCTGGAGTAGGATCTGGGGGCCGTCAGCCGGGTGCGGCCGGGTGGTCCGGGCCAGGGCGGCGGCTGGGGCGCAGCGGCAGCCCGGCAGCGTTCGTAACGGGCTGTCAGGCCTGGTGGTTGCCCATGGCGCGGCCGGACAGGTCACCCTCCCGCCGGCGGAGCGGGAAGCGGACGCGCAACTCGGTACCGGCGCCGGGGGTGGCCTGGCGTTCGATCTCGCCGCCCAGATGTTGCGCGAAGCCCTGGATGAGGCGCATGCCGATGCCCTGCTCCTCCTCGTGCGGGCCAAGGCCCAGGCCGTCGTCGTGCACCAGCAGGATGACGGCTTCGAATTCTTCGTCCTCGCCTTCCGGGGTCATGACGCCGTCATGGCGCACGGCAATGGTGATGGTCCCGGTGCGGGTATCGGGGAAGGCGTGCTTGATGCTGTTGGTCACCGCCTCGGTCACCAGCAGGGCCATGGAGACGGCCTGGTCGGTGACAATCTCCATGTCCTCCGCCTCGACCACCAGGCGGATGCGGCGGTCGGGGATCTCGCCCAGCGCGTTGAAGAGCTGCTTGGACAGCTCCTCCAGGAACGGGCGCAGCGCGATCGCCTCGAAGGTGCGGTTTGTGTAGAGGTGGCGGTGCAGCGTCGCCAGGGCCTGGACCCGGTCCCGCGCCGTGCTGAACTCGGCCCTCGCGGCGGGGTCGCGCAGCCGGCCGGCCTGCAGGTTCAGCAGGGAGGCGACAATCTGCAGGTTGTTCTTCACCCGGTGGTGGATCTCGGCCATCAGCAGGTCACGCTGGCGGAGGGCGCCGTTCAGCTGCTCCTCCCGCGCCGCGATGGCGATGGCGGCGTCGTTGAAGGCCTGTTCCAGCGCGCGGACCTCTTCCGGCTCGCCCCGGCTGGGCAGGCCGGGGAAGGGCAGGCCGGGGCGCCAGCCCCGCACGCGGCTGGCCAGCAGGCGCAGCGGGCGGGCGATGGCGATATCGGCGCCGACGACGATGACGATGAGGCAGGCCAGCAGGAACACCGCCAGTTCCAGCGCCCGGCGCAGCAGCAGGCTGCGGGCATTGTCGCGGATCTCGGTGGTGGGCAGGCCGACGACAAGGCGCAGCCCCTGCTCCAGGTCCGAGATGGCGTAGGCGAAGTGGCCGCCGCCGCGGGAGAAGCCTTCCAGTGCCTGGTTGGCCTGCAGCGCGAGCAACTGGGTCATCAGCGGGGCGGCGGGCAGGTCGGATTCCTCCGCGCCGGTCAGCGGCAGCGGGGTGTTCTGTCGGTCCATCAGCCAGACATGGTCCGGCGTGACCGCCATGGACTGGCTTTCCTTGCGGATGAACACGTCCAGCAGCAGGCCGGCGGCGACGATCATCTCCACCCGGCCGTTGCGGATGATGGGCACGGCGCCGGTCAGGATCGGCCGGTTGGTCAGGGTACCGGTCTTGAAGCGGTTGATGACAAAGGGGGGTGCGCCTTCGGTGACGGGCGCGCGGGCGGCCCGCTGGGCGAGGTCGACATATTCCTGGTTGCCGCGCGCCATGTCGGTCGGCACGCCGCTGCACATCATCCGGCCTTCGCCATCCAGCAGCCAGATATTGGAATAGCGGTTGCGGTGGATGCCGAGCAGGGTGGCCAGCCGGCGCTGGCATTGCGGGGAGGCGGCGTCTACCAGCACGTCGCTGGTGGCGACGCCCTGCAGCAATTCCCGCATGCCGGACAGGGCGGCGCCATGGCGTTCGGCCGCAACCTCACCCAGCAGGGTGACGGTACGGAGGCCTGAGGCGCGTTCGGATTCGTAGCCGAGGATGGCATTGGCACCGGCGATGCCGATGACGGGGATGCTGGCGACGATGAGTAGCAGCAGCATCCGCCCCCGCACTGAGCGGAGTAGGACCCACGGCCCCCACCTTGAAGGTGGGGACTGTGGGGACGTCACTGAGACCGGTCCTGCTCAATCAGTTTCAAGAGTTCCTCGGGGATCGGCTCACGGGCGATGTCGTCATACATGGCGTGCAGGCTGCGTTGCAGCCACAAGTCAAAGGCGGCGTCGGGCGTGCCCTTCCGGGCACGTCCCTCAGCCGTGCGTTCGGAGGCATCGGCCTCCTCCGCCGCTAATGCGCGCTTGTCAGACTGATCGTCCATTAGCTTTCCAGGTGCAGACCCTGCTCGCTGGCCATCTTGTTGCTCACACGGTTCGTAGCACTCCGGCGGCGGGTTTCGCCAGCCTGGGACTGAGCCGTATTGCGCTTGGCGGCCTTGGTGGGCTGGTCGCCCGTCAGCCAGGCCTCGAGCTGCCGGCGAGCACGGAACACGCGGCACTTGGCGGTGCCGACGGCGCAACCCATGACTTCGGCGGCTTCCTCGTAGGACATGCCCTGCACCGTCACCAGCAGCAGCGCGGTACGGTGGTCGGCGGGGAGGTCGGCCAGACGCATGCGGAGCTCCCGCAGGGCCAGGCTGTCTTCCTGCGCGGCGGGGCGGGCCAGCGCCTCAGCGGGGGCGTTGTCCATGTCGCAGGTGTCGCGGCGGCGGCGGATATCGGACAGGAAGCGGTTCCGCAGGATGCGGAACATCCAGGCGCCGAAATTCGTGCCGGGGGTGAAGCTGTGCTGGGCTGCCAGCGCGTTGCTGACGGCGGCCTGCACCAGGTCGTCGGCATCCGCCCGGTTCCGGGTCATGGACACGGCCTGCACGCGCAAGCGCGGCAGCAGGGCCACCAGCTGGTCGTGGAAGCTGGGACCTTCATTCACGGTGACGGCTTCTGCGGTCTCGGACGTGGCCACGTGATGGGTATCCTTGTGATCGCCTTGCATGTCCGACCAATGCCGCAGCCGAAGAGCCGGTTGCATCGCCGTTAAGGGAGTCACGGGATTCACCCACACTTTTTTGTGATGAAACCCTGCCACGCCGGCGCTCATTACGCCAGAGAACCATGCCATCCAACGGACGAGACACTGTTACCAGCGACCCGAGCCGGACCAGGCATCTCACCCCCGCGGCGCCCGTTCAGGAAAGCTGCGTGCCAACGCGGCGCGGGCCCGCGCAACCCGTGCCTTCACGGTGCCCACCGGCGCACCCACGATGACGGCGGCTTCCTCATGCGACAGCCCATGGGCGCCCACCAGGATCAAGGCCTCCCGCTGCGGCAGGGGCAGGGTCTGGAGGGCGCGCCCCAGATCGTCGATCTCGCCGTGACCCTCCTGCGGGGAGGGGCCGGCTTCATCGGCCGGCGGCATCCGCTCCAGCGCCCGGCGCTCCGTGCCGCGGCGACGGATCTGTTCCAGGAAGACGTTCCGGAGAATGAAGAACACCCAGGCCCGGGGGCTGGTTCCCGGCTCCCATTGCGATTCCGCCCGCAGGGCTCGCAGCACGGCTTCCTGCACCAGGTCGTCCGCCAGGGCGGTGTCCCGTGCCAGGAAGCGCGCGAAGGCGCGCAGGTCCGGCAGCAGCCTTGGCAAGGCGTCGCGAATCGTCTCGGCACGCGTCTCGGTCATTCAGTGTCTCGGACATCTTGCGATAAACAACGCCTTGGCGACCTTTCCCACAACGCGCAAAACAGTGCCAGACTTCAGGACTGACATGAGGTGCCCTCCATGAACGCCGTCACCCAAGCCGATCTGCTGCGGAGCCTGCCGCCGGCCCGCCGTTACGCCCGTGCCCTGACCGGCGGCCAGAGCGCCGGCGACGCGCTGGTGGGCGCCGCCCTGAAGGCCGGGCTGCCGGACCTGCCGGCCCGCCTGGCGCTATATGCTGGCGTGACCCGGCTGGCGCCGCCGCCGGCCAAGCCGCCGCAGGGCGCGGTGCTGCCCGCCCGCCAGCGCCAGCTTCTGCTGCTGACGGCGCTGGAGGAACTCTCGCTCGACGAGGCGGCCGCCGTGCTGGGCATCACCACCGAGGTGGCCGAGACCGAGCTGGAAGAGGCCCGCACCGCCCTGCGCAGCG
This sequence comes from Teichococcus aerophilus, assembly GCF_014490485.1. Taxonomy (GTDB): domain Bacteria; phylum Pseudomonadota; class Alphaproteobacteria; order Acetobacterales; family Acetobacteraceae; genus Pseudoroseomonas; species Pseudoroseomonas aerophila. The sequence continues at coordinate 27,159 of NZ_JACTVA010000048.1, forward strand.
CCGCCGCGACGGACGTGCTGGTGATCGAGGACGAGCCGATCATCGCCATGGATGTGCGGCAGCTGGTGGAAGCCTGCGGCCACCGCGTCGTCGGCGTCGCCGCGACCGAGGCGCAGGCGGTGCGGCTGGCGGAGACCAAGCGCCCCGGCCTGATCCTGGCCGACGTGAACCTGGGCGCGGGCGGCGACGGCATCACCGCCGTGGGCCGTATTCAGGAACAGCTGAAGGTGCCGGTGATCTTCGTGACCGCCTACCCCGAGCGGCTGCTGACGGCGGAACGGGTGGAGCCGGCCTTCGTCATCTCCAAGCCCTTCGAGCCGCTGGCGCTGGCGATCGCCACCTACCAGGCCGTGTCCTCTACGGTGCCGATCGAGTGAGCGAACAGCGAAGCTGAAACCGGGGCGTCATCCGTCACGTTGCTCTGCCATCGTACCACCGGATGGGCCGGGCGGGGACGGAGCGGAGGACAGGCCCGATGACACGGGACCGCATCGCCGGCAGCTGGAAGCAGATGACGGGCATGATGAGGGAAGGCTGGGGCAGGCTGGTGGCGGATGAGACCGCCATCCGCCGGGGCCAGCGGGACCGGTTGATCGGGCGCATCCAGCATCGCCACGGCGTGATGCTGGACCTGCCGCCCCGGCACGCGCACGGCACCGCCGGTCGGGCATGACCCCGATCCACCCCGGCCTCTAAGGACTCCCTGCCATGCTCTACTGGACTCTCATCTTCCTGGTCATCGCCCTGGTGGCCGGCGTACTTGGCTTCAGCGGCATCGCCTCGGCTGCCAGCGGCATCGCCAAGATCCTGTTCGTCGTGTTCCTGGTGCTGTTCCTGATCTCGCTGATCGCCGGGCGCGGCTGGGCCTTCGGTTAAGCGCTCTCCCACATCGTTTGACGGAAAAGGCGGGTCCCGGTTGGGGCCCGCCTTTTTTTGGCTGCTGAAGGGGGGAAGGCCAGGGAATGAATTCCCCGGACCCCTTCTTTATTTCTTCGAGTTTGGTGTGGCGCTTCAGAACTGAGGGCGGACGCTGCTTGATGATTTTTAAATGGGCCACAAGGGCTGAACCGTCAGTCGCCGGAGGTCTAGGACCTCCGGCGCACCCAGCCGTCATTCAGGTGCACCGTTTCGACAGCCACGCCCCAAAAACTTGAAAACAGAAAAGAAGGGGTCTGGGGAATTCCTTCCCCAGCCTTCCTCTTCCCCCCTCCCCAGGGCGATCAGGTCTCGCGGTTGATCAGGTCAGCCGGCAGGTCGCGGTTGTGGAACTTCTTGAACATCGTGTTCAGCTCGCCGCTGTTGAACGAGGTGCGGATCCATTCGTTCAGCCAGGTCTTCAGCGTGTCTTCGCCCTTGGGCAAGGCCATGCCGAGATTCAGCTCCTGCTGCACGAACTTCACGTCCAGCGTGTTGCCGGCGCGCTTCTCGTTCATGCTGGCCAGCACGGCGGTCTGCGTGGAGACGAGGTCCAGCTGGCCGGAGACGACGGCGGTGATCAGCGTCGCGTCATCCTCAAAGCGGATGATCTCGGCGCCGCGGGCGTTCTGGGTGACCATGACGTCGTTGACGGTGGCGCGCGTCACGCCGATGCGCTTGCCGACGAGGCCGGCATAGTCCTTCACCGCCAGGCTGGGGATGCCGGCCACGATGATGTCCAGCGTCGCGTAGGGGATGGTGAAGTCGATCGCGCGCTTGCGTTCCGGCGTGATGGCGAGCGAGGCGATGAGGATATCGGCCTTGCGCGTCTGGATGGTGGGGACGCGGGCGGCGTTGGTGATCTGCACCAGCTCCAGCTCCGCGCCCAGGGACTTGGCGACCATCTTCGCCGTCTCGACATCCGAGCCGGTGGGGTTGAGGCCGGCATCCATGAAGGCGAAGAGGGGGATGCCCATCGCCACGGCGATGCGGACCTTCTTGGCCTTCTGGATATCGGCCAGGCTGTCCGCCCACGCGGGCAGCGCGATGAAGCTGGTGGCACCGAGGCCGGCGGCGCCGGCGAGCAGGGTGCGGCGGTTGATGGTGGTCATTCCTGTGGTCGTCCTCTGTTGATTCTTGATTTGGGCCGGTCGGTGGGTTGCGGGCCTAAAGCTCGCTGCCCAGGAAGCTCTGCAACTCAGGGGTCCTGGGGGCGGCGAACATCTCGGCGCCGCCGACTTCCCAGACCAGGCCGTCGCGCATGAAGATGGTGCGGTTGGCCACGCGGCGGGCAAAGCCCATCTCGTGCGTCACGGTGATCATGGTCATGCCGTCCCGCGCCAGCTTCTCCATCACGCGCAGTACTTCGCCGGTGAGGTGCGGGTCGAGCGCCGAGGTCACTTCGTCGAACAGCATGACCTTGGGCTGCATCGCCAGGCTGCGCGCGATGGCAACGCGCTGCTGCTGGCCACCCGAGAGCTGCTCCGGGTAGGAATCCGCCTTCTCCGCCAGCCCGACCTGGGCGAGGCAGGCGCGGGCGAGATCCTTCGCCGCTGCGTTGCCGATGCGCTTCACGCGGCGGGGGGCGAGGGTGACGTTCTGCTCCACCGTCAGGTGCGGGAACAGATTGTAGCTCTGGAAGACGATGCCGACATCCTGGCGCAGGGCGCGAAGTTCCGCATCGCTGCGCTGGGTGCCGACATGGTGGCCGCAGACCTCGATGCTGCCGGCCTGGATGCTCTCCAACCCATTGATGCAGCGGAGCGCGGTGGACTTGCCGGAACCGCTGGCGCCGATGATGGCGACGACCTCGCCCGGCGCGACGTCGAAGGAGACGCCTTTCAGCACTTCCAGCGGGCCGTAGCTCTTGCGGACGTCCTTGAGAGCGACAGCGGGGAGCGCGACAGCGGGGGCGTTAACGGCGGCCGACATTCAGCGTCCTTTCGAGGGAGCGGCTCCACGCCGTCAGCGGGTAGCACAGGACAAAATACATCGTGCCGGCGATGCCGAAGACGAGGAAGGGCTGGATGGTGGAGTTGTTGATGACCTGCGCCGCGCGCGTCAGCTCCACGAAGCCGACGACGGAGGCGAGGGAGGTGTTCTTCAGCATCTGCACCATGAAGCCGACGGTCGGCGGCGTGGCGATGCGCGCGGCCTGCGGCAGGATGACATCGACGAAAGCCTGCCAGCGGGTCAGCGCCAGGCATTCGGCGGCTTCGCGCTGGGTGCGCGGCACGGCTTCGACGCAGCCCTTCCAGATCTCGCCGAGGAAGGCACTGGCATTGATCATCAGCGAGATGGCGGCGGCGACCAGGGGCGGCACCTCGATCCCGAAGACGCCAAGGCCGAAATAGGCGATGAACAGGAGCACCAGCAGCGGCGTGCCCTGGATGATTTCGACGTAGACCAGCGCGATCTGGCGGATCAGCCGGCTTTGCGCCGTGCGGGCCAGCATGACCAGGAAGCCGGCGGCGCCGCCGAGCACGAAGGCGCAGGCGGAGAGCACCAGGGTCCACATGGCGCCGTAGAGCAGGTAGCCGAAGTAGCTCCAGTTGAAGACGATATCCATGATGCCGGGCCCCTACAGCGCGGTGCCGAGGCGGCGTCGGCGGGGGAAGGCGAACAGGCCGATGCCCCAGAAGGACAGCTTCAGCAGCGCCGCCAGCGCCAGATACATCGGCGCGATGGCCAGGAAGGTCTCCAGGCTGCGGAAGGTGAAGGACTGGACGTTGTTGGCCACCGCCGTCAGTTCCTCGGTCGAGATCTGCGAGGCGACGGAGGAGGAGAGCATCATCAGCACGAACTGGCCAGTCAGCGCCGGATAGACGCGCTCGATCGCTGGGCGGAGGATGACGTCCCAGTAAATGGTGGGGGTGGACATGCCGAGGGATTGCGCCGCCTCGATCTGCCCCGGATGCACCGTGTCCATGCCGGCGCGGATGATTTCCGAGCAATAGGCGGCGACGTTGAACACCATGGCGATGACGGCGGCGGTGAAGACCGGCAGCCGCAGCCCGGCGCTGGCGAGGCCGAAATAAAGGAAGAAGATCTGGATGAGGAACGGCGTGTTGCGGATGATCTCGACATAGATGCCGATGGCGCGGGCCAGCCAGCGGCGCTTGCCGCGGGCGCCGATGGCGCAGAGTGTGCCGATGGCCATGCCGAAGACGGTGGCCAGGAAGGTCAGCTGCAACGTCACCCAGGCGCCGGCCAGGAAGTCGGGCCAGTAATCCAGCAGGACGGCGAAATCGAAATCGTATCTCACGGGGTCAGCCTGACGGGCAGCCCCACGGCGCGTTGACGCGACGTGTCCATCCTGTCCTGTTCCTCCGGTGCGGTAGCTCCGCACCATTTGTCGTCTGTTGTCAGACCAATTATGCTAGGCAGATAACTCTGCCCCGCAGCCGATGCAAGCCCCTTGCTGCCGCGCCCACTTCAAGGTTCTCCATGTCCGCCGATCGTGTCTCACTTGTCATCCCCCGCATCCAGGAACCCCGCCGGCTGAGCCTGACGGAGCAGGTGACGCACGACCTGCAGAGCCGCATCACCCAGGGCGAGCTGAAGCCGGGCGACCAGTTGCCGACGGAGCGGGAGCTGATGCAGCGCTACCATGTCAGCCGGACCGTGGTGCGGGAGGCGATATCCAGCCTGCGCGCCGCCGGGCGGCTGGCGACGCGGCAGGGCCGGGGCGCCTTCGTGCTGGACCCCGCTTCACAACCCCTGAGCTACCGGCTGGAACATTCCGAGATCGGCGCGGCCGAGGATGTGCTGAAGCTGATGGAGATCCGCATCGCGCTGGAGTCCGAGGCGGCATCGCTGGCGGCGCAGCGGCGGGGGGAGGCGGCGGTGGAGCCGCTGGAGCGGATTGCTGCCCAGTTCGACGCCAGCGTGGAGACGCCGGAGCAGTCCACGGTGCATGACCAGGCCTTCCACCTGTGCATCGCCGACCTCTCCGGCAACGCCTATTTCCGCACGCTGATGACCGGGCTTTCCCCCCATCTGCTGCCGCGCCTGCGGATCGACCTGTTCAAGGACGATGCGGCCGCCAAGGTGCTGTATCTGCGCACTTTGCAGGTGGAGCACGCGCATATCCTGGACGCCATCAGGCGCGGGGATGCGGAGGGTGCGCGGGGCGCCATGCGGCTGCACCTGACCAACAGCCGGGAACGGCTGCGCAAGGCCTTGGTACAATTGGCCTCTGCCGAAAGCTGAGGCGGGCTTGCGGGGTGGGAATGGAACTTGTATGACAACTGACAAATTCGCCATCCCAACGAGGACGCCATACGGATGACCGCCCAGTTTACCCCCGCCGAGCTCAAGGCCGCGCTGCCGACCGGGCTGCTCTCCTTTCCCGTCACCGACTTCACCGCCGCCGGTGAATTCGATGCGGCCGGATACCGCGCCCGCCTGGAATGGCTGGCGCCCTACGGCACCGCCACGCTGTTCGCCGCCGGCGGCACGGGCGAGTTCTTCTCGCTGACCCAGCGCGAATATTCCGACGTGGTGAAGACGGCGATCGAAGGCTCTGGCGGCCAGGTGCCGATCGTGGCCGGCGCCGGCTACGGCACCCGCATGGCGATCGAGTACGCGCAGGAGGCCGAGCGCCTTGGCGCCGCCGGCGTGCTGCTGATGCCGCCCTACCTGACCGAGACCTCCCAGGCCGGGCTGCGCGCGCATATCGCCGCGGTGTGCAAGTCCACCAAGCTGGGCGTGATCGTCTACAACCGCGCCAACTGCAAGGTCTCCGCCGAGACGTTGCTGGCCGTGGCCGACGAGTGCCCCAACCTGATCGGCTTCAAGGACGGCGTGGGCGAGATCGAGGCGATGGTCTCGGTCCACAACGCGCTCGGTGACCGGCTGACCTATCTGGGCGGCCTGCCTACCGCCGAAGTCTACGCCGCCGCCTACCTGGCGATGGGCGTGCCGACCTATTCCTCCGCCGTGTTCAACTTCATCCCGCGCACGGCGTTGGATTTCTACAAGGCCGTGACGACGGGGGACACCGCGACGGTGGACCGCATCCTGCGCGACTTCTTCTTTCCCTACCTGAAGATCCGCAATCGCCAGCCGGGCTATGCGGTCTCCATCGTCAAAGCCGGCGCGACCATCGTCGGGCATGGCGCCGGGCCGGTGCGCTCGCCGATCAGCGACCTGACGGATGTGGAACTGGAAGAACTGCGGCCGTTGATCGAGGCGCTCGGCTCTCAGGCCTGAAGGCACGGCGTCTTGGCCAAAGGGGGCGTTGCCCCCTCTGGACACCCCTACTGGGGTGACAGGGTCACCCCAGACCCCGCCGTCTGTTTTTGCTTTTGGTATGGTGGGGATGCGCCGAGGATCGATGATCCTCGGCGACTGAGGGTTCAGCCCGCGGGGCCTTTTAGATATCTCTTGAATGCGCCATCCGTCCGGCGCCGCGCCTGGGCATCTAGGCCCCAGAAAAACTGGCAGCGGGGCCCGGGGTGGACTTTCCACCCCGGCGGGGGTTCCAGGGGGCAGCGCCCCCTGGCCACGGCCTCAATCCACAGCCGCCCGCATATAGACGCGGAAGAATCCATTCTCCTCCCGCCGGTCGTATTCCGTGAAGCCCAGCCGCTGGTAGATGCCGATGTTGCGGGTCATCAGCGCATTGGTCAGCAACCGCACTTCCGGCACGCCGCGCTGTCTGGCTTCATCGAAGACGAAGCGCATCAGCAACTGGCCGAGGCCTTTGCGGCCGAGGTCGGGGTCGAGGGCGATGTTGTCCAGCCAGAGGTGGTCCGGCGCATCTTCCAGCACCAGAAGGCCGAGGATGCGGGCGTCGTCCTCCAGCACCCAGGCCTGGCCGGCGGCGATGCGGGCGGCGTAGTCGTCGTCCATCGGGGCGGGGCGGCGGCCGATGACGGGCAGGTAGTGGGCGTAGGCGCGTTCGACCAGCGCGGCCAGCAGGGCGTCTTCCCCGGGCCGCGCCGGACGGATGCTCATACGGCGGTGCCGCCGACGGTCAGGCCGTTCATCTTCAGCGTGGGCTGGCCGACGCCCACGGGCACGCCCTGGCCCTGCTTGCCGCAGGTGCCGATGCCGGGATCCATGCCCATGTCGTTGCCGATCATGGAGATCTTGGTCAGCGCATCGGCGCCGGAGCCGATGAGGGTGGCGCCCTTCACCGGCGCGCCGATCTTGCCGTTCTCCACCAGATAGGCCTCGGAGGCGGAAAAGACGAACTTGCCGCTGGTGATATCCACCTGGCCGCCGCCGAAATTCACCGCGTAGATGCCGCGCTTCACCGAGGCGAGGATCTCGTCCGGGCTGTGCTGGCCGGCCATCATGACGGTGTTGGTCATGCGCGGCATGGGGGCGTGGGCGTAGCTCTGGCGGCGGCCGTTGCCCGTGGGTGCCACGCCCATCAGCCGCGCGTTCTGCCGGTCCTGGATGAAGCCTTTGAGGATGCCGTCCTCGATCATGACGGTGCGGCCGGTGGGGGTGCCTTCGTCGTCGATGGTCAGGCTGCCGCGGCGGTCGGGGATCGTGCCGTCATCGACGACGGTGACGCCGGGGGCGGCGATGCGCTGGCCGAGCAGGCCGGAAAACGCGGACGTCTTCTTGCGGTTGAAGTCGCCTTCCAAGCCGTGGCCGATGGCTTCGTGCAGCAGGATGCCGGGCCAGCCCGGGCCGAGCACGACTTCCATCTCCCCGGCCGGCGCGGGCACGGCGTCGAGGTTCAGCAGCGCCTGGCGCAGCGCCTGCTCGATGGCGTCCTTCCAGGTGGCCTCGCTGGTGATCTGCCCGTAGGTGAAGCGGCCGCCGAGGCCGTGGCTGCCGGTCTCCCGCCGTCCATCGGCCTCGACCACCACGGCGATGCTGAGGCGCACCAGGGGGCGGAGGTCGGCGACCCGGGTACCGTCCGCGCGCAGGATCTGCACCGCCTGCCATTCGCCGGTCAGGCTGGCCATCACCTGGGTGACGCGCGGGTCCCGCGCGCGGGCATGGGCATCGATCGCGGCCAGCAGCGCGGTCTTGGCGGCGAAGTCCATCTCCGGCAGCGGGTTGTCCGGCACATAGAGGCGGGCATTGGTGGCACGCGGCGCAACGGCGAGGCTGCCGGAGGCGCCGGAAGAGATGGCGCGCACCGTCTCCGCCGCCCGCTTCAGCGCGGGTTCGGAGATGTCGCCGCCATGGGCGTAGCCGGCGGCTTCCCCCTTCACGGCGCGCAGGCCGAAGCCGCGCGTGGTGTCGAAGCTGGCGGTGCGGATGCGGCCGTCATCCAGGCTGATGGCCTCGCTTTCCCGGTATTCCAGGAACAGCTCGCCATCCTCGGCGCCGGCCAGGGCGTTCTGCAGGATGCGGGTGGCGGCGGTCGGGTCCAGCTCGCGGAAGAACAGGCGGTCGGTGGTGTCGAGGGCGCTCATGCCGTCTGCTCCTGTGCGGGGGTGCGGGCGGCGGCCAGCCGCAGGCGGGCGGTGGTGCCGGCACCCCGTGTGCTTTCCAGCGTCAGCTCCGCCCCCATGGTGCGGGCGAAGGCCCGGGCGAGGTAGAGGCCGAGGCCGGAGCCGCCATAGCGCCGGTCATGCGTCGTTTCCAGTTGCACGAAGGGTTCAAAGGCGCGGGGCAGGTCCTCGGCGGCGATGCCGATGCCGGTATCGGTGACGGTGATGTCGACCTGCCCATCCGGCAGGCTGGTGGCGGCGAGCCGGACGGTGCCGCCGGACGGCGTGAACTTCACGGCGTTGGAGAGCAGGTTGAGCAGGATCTGCCGCAGCCGGCGTTCATCCGCCTGGGCGCGGGGCAGGTGCTGCGGCAGCGGTTCCACCACGAAGGCGACGCCGGCCTGGTCGGCGGCGCCGCGCATCAGGCGCTGGGCGCTGTCCAGCACGCTGGGCAGGAACAGGGCGCGGGTCTGCGCCGCCATGCCGCCGCTGCCGAGCTGGGAGACCTGCAGGATGTCGTCGATCAGGGAGAGCAGGTGGCGGCCGGCATCGAGGATGGCGGCGGAGAATTCCATGCCGCTGGGCGGCATGCCGTCCTCCGCCAGCAGGGCCTCGGAGAAGCCGATGACGGCGTTGAGCGGCGTGCGCAGCTCGTGGCTCATGGTGGCCAGGAAGCGCGTCTTGGCGGAGCTGGCATCCTCCGCCGTGCGGCGGGCTTCCTCCAGCGCGCGGCGGATGCGGCGTTCCTCGGTGACGTCGGCATAGGTGCGGACGAAGCCGCCATCCGGCGTCGGGTCGGTACTGACCTCGACGACCACGCCGTCCAGGCGCTGGTGGATGTAGCTGGAGCGTTTGTCCGGTGGCGCCATGCAGGCGTAGTAGGCGGCCATGTGGCCCTCGCGGTACTCGCCGCGCAGGCGCTGCAACTCGCGGATTTCGGTGAGCGTGGTGCCGGGGAGGCATTCCTCCGGCTCCAGGCCGTTCAACTGCCGCGCCAGGCCATTCAGCGCGACGACGCGGGACTCGCGGTCGAACAGGCAGACGCCGTGGCGCATGTTGTCCAGCATCGCCTGCAGCAGGTCCGCGCGCTGCTTGGCCTTGGCTTCCGCCTGGTGCAGGGCGGTGACGTCGGCGACGACATTGATGTGGCCACCATCCGGCAGCGGGGCGTTGCGGACCTCGATCATGGTGCCGTCGTGGCGGCGGCGGGTGCGGGGCGGCTGGTCCCGGCGGAACTGGCGCTGGTAGATATCCTCGGCGGTGATGCCGGGCGGGTACTCGCCAGCGGCTTCGCGGCGGCGGCAGATGTCCAGCAGGTATTCGCCCACCTGCAGTTCCGCACCCTTCAGGATGCGCTGGTAGGCGTCGTTCACCATGGTCAGGCGCTGGCTGGAATCATAGACGCAGATGCCATAGGGCAGGGCCGCCAGCACGCCGCGCAGGGTGGCGAAGCGCAGTTGGGCTTCCTCTTCCGCCCGCCGCAGGGCCGTCACGTCCTCCACCGTTACCAGGAAGCCACCGCTGGCCATGGGCAGGCTGGTGGTGCGGATGGTGCGGCCATCCGGCAGGGTGCGCACCTCGTCATGCGGCCTGCTGCGGTCGATCTGGCTGCGCTCCGCATTGGCTTCGCGGATGGCGGGGTCCATGCCGTACTGGCCGAGCACGTTGGCCTGCACGTCCGCCAGCGAGGTACCACGATGCAGGGTGCCGGGGATCATGCCCAGCACGCGCTCATACGCATCGTTGTGCAGCAGCAGGCGCTTCTCGGCATCGAAGACGCCGACGCCGCCGGGCTGCTGCTGCAGCGCCATTTCCAGCCGCCGCATGTCCTCCGTCAGGTTGGCGCGGGCCTGGTGGTGGTGGGTGATGTCGTAGGCGTAGCTGGCGAAGCCGCCATCGGGCAGCGGTTCCGACGTCATCTCCAGCCAGCGGCCATCATTGCCGCGGACGACGCGGCGGTGTGGCTTGCTGCGGTCCACCGCCATCAGCTGCTGGGCCAGGGCCTCCGGGTCCCCGGGGCCGAGGGAGCCGCGGAAGGCGCAGAGCCGGGCGACTTCCAGCATGGGGCGGCCGGCGAGGTCGGTACCCGGCGGCAGGCCCAGCTGGCGCACCGCTTCGCGGCTGACGAAGCGGGTCTGCCCCTGGCCATCGAAGACCATGACGTTGAAGGGAGCGACCGCCAGTGCGGCAGCCTCCGGGGAGGTGCCGGCGAAGGTGGCGCTGTCGTTCATGCTGTCCTGGGCCGGCGGAGGGCGTGAAGGGTGGCGAGCGCCGCCGTCAGCACCGCCACCGCCACCGCCTGGTGCAGGGTACCGAGCCAGGCGGGGACGACCAGCAGCAGGGTGGCGACGCCCAGCGCGTATTGCAGCGCCACGGTGCCACCCAGCGCCAGCAGCGCGGTGCGGGCGCGGCCGGCGGGCAGCACGCGGGCGCCCCAGAAGGCCAGGGCCAGCGCGCACAGCCCGGCCAGGGTGGCCAGCAGGCGGTGGTTGAACTGCACGGCGGCGATGTTGGCGGTGAAGTTCAGCCAGAAGGGGGAGAGCATGGCGTAGCCGGCGGGCACCAGCCGGCCATCCATCAACGGGAAGGTGTTGTAGTCCAGCCCGGCCTTCAGCCCGGCGACAAAGCCGCCCGCCAGCATGGCGAGCACGACCAGCCCGGCGGTGGGGTGCGCCAGGCGGCGGAGCGGGGCGGCGGCCGCGGGGGCGTCGCGTTCGGGGTGGCGCAGCGTCATCGCCGTCCACAGCAGCACGCCGTAGAGCAGCAGCGCCAGCCCAAGATGCACCACGAGGCGGTAGGGGGAGACGGCGGTGCGGTCCGCCTCGAACCCCGAGGCGACCATGAACCAGCCGACGGCGCCCTGCATGCCGCCCAGCAGGAACAGCACCACCAGGCGCGGCTTCAGCCCGGCGGGGATGCGGCCGCGCACCCAGAACCAGATGAGCGGTAGCAGGAAGGCCAGGCCGATCAGCCGCCCCCACAGCCGGTGGGACCATTCCAGCCAGAAGATGCGCTGGAAGCCTTCCAGCCCGAAGCCCTGGTTGACCAGCTGGTATTGCGGAATGGTGCGGTACAGGTCGAACAGCCGCTGCCATTCGGCATGGGAGAGCGGTGGCAGCGTGCCGGAGAGCGGCGCCCATTCCATGATGGAGAGGCCGGAGCCGGTCAGCCGCGTGGCGCCGCCCAGGGCGACCATCACCCACACCATGCCGGCCACGGCCAGCAGCCAGCGGGCGATGGCCTGCCGGTCAGCGGCATCGCGGGAGAGAGGGGCTGGGGAGGGGGGCACATCGAAGGGCATGATAGGGCGGCTTCTTAGCACAGCCGGCGGCGCTTGTGCCTCGCCGGTATGTCGGGGCTCTCAGGCGCTTTGCGGCTGCGCGGCGGGGGGCGGGCCTGGTGGCGCGCTGATCTTGCGGGTGCGGATGCCTCACGCGCCAGGGGCGCGTCGGCGGTTCGGGGTGCGGCCGGACATTGCCGGGGAGGCCAGGCCCCGTGGCCTCGTTGGGCAGGGCTGCATGCCATGTGGCTTGTTCGGTGCTGCGGTGCCTGCTACGCCGCGCCTCCACATGTCAGACGTAATCCCCTCGGCGCAGATGCCGGCCTCTCCCCTGCTGGCGGTTGTCGTCCCCGTGCGCAACGAGGCGGAGAACATCGCCCCCCTGGTGGCCGAGATCTCGGCGGCGCTGGCGGATGTGGCGCATGAGATCATCTATATCGACGACGGTTCGACCGACGGCACGGCGCAGGCGCTGGCCAGCGTGGCGGCGGTGACGCCCACATTGCGGGTGCTGCGGCATGCGGCGTCCTGCGGCCAGTCCGCCGCCATCGTCAGCGGCGTGCGCGCGGCGCGGGCCGAATGGATCGCCACGCTGGATGGGGACGGGCAGAACGACCCGGCCGATATCCCGGCGATGTGGGCCTTCGTGCAGGCCGAGCCGGAGAATGCCCGGCTGTTGGCCGCCGGCTGGCGGGTGACGCGCAAGGACACCCAGGTGAAGCGGCTCTCCAGCCGCTGGGCCAACCGCATCCGCGCCGGGCTGCTGGGCGACGAGACGCCGGATACCGGCTGCGGCCTGAAGCTGTTCCCGCGCGCGCTGTTCCTGGAGCTGCCGCCCTTCGATCATATGCACCGCTACCTGCCGGCCCTGGTGCTGCGGGTGGGTGGGCGCGTCGTCAGCCGCCCGGTGAACCACCGGCCGCGCACGCGCGGCGTTTCCAATTACGGCACGCTGGACCGCGCGCTGGTCGGCATCACCGACCTGATGGGCGTGATGTGGCTGCAACGGCGCTGGAAGCGCCCGCAACTGCTGCCCGCCCGGGATCAATGACCGGCAAATCTACGACCGGCAGGCCCGCCATTCCGCCCCGGCTGGCCTCCCTGGGCAAGCTGGCCCTGCTGGCGGCCGGGCTGGCGCTGGGTGGCTGGCTGGTGCGGGAGCTGGGCGGCGGCCGGCCGGAAGCCTGGGTCGAGCGCTTCGGCCTGCAGCAGACGCTATGGGGCGAGACCGCCTTCCTGGTACTTGGCACGCTGGCCTGCGCCGTGGGCGTGCCGCGCCAGGCGGTGGCGTTCCTCGGTGGCTATGCCTTCGGTGCCTGGATCGGTGGCGGGCTGAGCCTGCTGGCGCAGCTGCTGGGCTGCGCGGCGGCGTTCGGCTGGGCCGCGCTTGTCGGGCGTGGCTGGGCGGAACGGCGGCTGGCCGGGCGCTTCGGCCGGCGGCTGCGGGCCTTGCGGGACGTGCTGGCGGCCAGCCCCTTCAACACCACCCTGGCGCTGCGGCTGCTGCCGATCGGCAACAACCTGGCGCTGAACCTGCTGGCCGGGCTTTCGGGCCTGCCGCTGCTGGCCTTCCTGGCCGGTTCCGCGGTCGGCTACCTGCCGCAGACGGTGATTTTCGCGCTCGCCGGCAGCGGCGTGGCGGTGGACCGGCAGGGGCAGATCATCCTGGCTGTGGTGCTGTTCGTCGTCTCGGCGGCGCTGGGGCTGTGGATGCTGCGGCGCCACCGCGCCGGCCGCGCCATGGATGATGCGACGCAGCAGCCAGAGTGAATCCGGCGGTTTATCCCGCCGCCCGCCGCCTGTAAGACACGGACCATGGCCCGCCGCGCTCGCACCCTGACAGACGAGGACCGCGCGCTGTGGCGTGCCTTCGCCTCCCACGTGCTGCCGCTGCCCGGGCATGCGTTGCCGCCGCCACCCCCTGTTCCGGTAGCCCCGCCGCCGCCCGCGCCCACCGCCCCGGCCCCCGTGCCGCCGCCCGCCGTGGCG
>NZ_JACTVA010000049.1 GCF_014490485.1 Teichococcus aerophilus
TGCGCTCGGGGCTGTGCCCGGGGCTGCGGTCGTGCTGCCGGTGGCGCCGGGCGCCGTGCCCATGGTGCCGGGCGCGGTGGCGGGCGGCGTCGTGGAGGGCGGCGTCGTGGCCGGGGGCGGGTTCATGCCCGGGGCCGTGGTGGGCGAGTTGCTGCCGGTGCCCGGCTGCGGCGCGGTCTGCGCCATGGCGACGGGGGCGACGAGGAGAGAAGCAGCAAGTGCCAGTGCGGTCGATTTCGTGCGCATGCGTAGTCTCCCGTTGATGTTTATTGCGACGACGCAGTTTCGTCGTGTGGCTAGTCAACGGGCGAGCGGGTGTTTGTTTGCGGCTTAAGCAGGAAAAATCGGCGTGTGCTGATCTGTACTGCGATGCGGCGAGAAACGTGGTGGTTGTATTTATGCTTTCGCTTCCGCTTGGCGTGGGCCTGCGGTGCGAGGGGCCGGGAGGGAGACCCCGGCCCCGTGGCGTCAGCCGCGGCCGACGAAGGGCATCTTGGTCGCCATGATGGTCATGAACTGCACGTTCGCATCCAGCGGGAGAGAGGCCATGTGCAGCACGGCCTCACCCACATGGCGGGCGTCCATGCGGGGTTCCACCATCATGGTGCCGTTGGGCTGGGGCACGCCGTTGGTCATGCGCTGCGTCATCTCGGTGGCGGCGTTACCAATGTCGAGCTGGCCGCAGGCGATGTCCCACCGCCGGCCGTCCAGGCTGAGCGACTTCGTCAGGCCGGTGATGGCGTGCTTGGTGGCGGTGTAGGGGGCGGAGAAGGGGCGCGGCGTGTGCGCGCTGATGGAGCCGTTGTTGATGATGCGGCCGCCCTGCGGCTTCTGGTGCTTCATGATGCGGAAGGCCTGCTGGGCGCAAAGAAAGGCGCCGTTCAGGTTGGCGGCGACGGTGCCGAACCAGTCTTCCAGCTTCAGCTCGTCCACATCCACCGCGGGGGCGCCGCGGCCGGCATTGTTGAACAGCAGGTCCAGCCGGCCCCACTTCTGCTCCACCGCCTGGAACAGCGCGGCGACGGAGGCGGCATCGCCCACGTCGGTCGGCACGGCGAGGCAGCGTGTGCCGGCATCCCCGGCTTCGGCGATGGTGGCCTCCAGCGCATCGGCGCGGCGGCCGGCGAGGGCCACGCTCCAACCCGCGCCGAGCAGGGCGAGCGCGGCGGCGCGGCCGACGCCGCTGCCGGCGCCAGTGACGACGGCGATTTTCGATTCAGCCATGCGGACGTTTCCCCTTCAGGATTGTATGGCCCAGGTTTGCCACCCACCCCCTGGCCACGCCGTTGCCGGCGGCCCAGGGCGGGGCCTGGTATCTGGCCGCGCGGCGATTCCCACAGCCGCGGCCATAAGGCCATGATGCGTTCACGCGCGGCGCGGCGCCATGCTCCGTGGGCGGATTTGGCGGCGTGATCCTGGCTTTTCGGCGGAATTGCGTGGGCGGGCTGGCGCCTACCAGGGGCAGGGTGGCAGGCCGAGGGCGTTTTCCAGCCGGTGGGAGAGCAGGAGGCCCTGGCCGGCGCGCGGGCGCCACTGGCCGGGCGCGGCATCCAGCCCTAGTTCCTGCCGGAAGGCGGGGCCGAGGCCTTCGACCAGCAGGCGAGCGAAGCTGGGGGCGAACTGGGTGCCGGAGCAGGCTTCCACCTCGGCCAGCGCCTCGGCCACTGTCAGGCGGGGGCGGTAGGCGCGGCCGGGCTCGATCATGGCGACGAAGGAATCGGCGACGCAGGCGGCGCGGGCGAGGGGGATGATGCTGTCCCCCGCCTTGCCGCTGGGGTAGCCGCCGCCCTGCCAGCGTTCGTGGTGGTCCAGCGCCGTGGCGATGACCTGGGGCGGGAAGCGCAGGGAGGCGAGGGTCTGGGCGCCGCCGGCGGAATGGGCACGGATGATCTCCATCTCCTCCCGCGTCAGGCGCCTTGCGGCGTCCAGCACGGCGGTGGGGACGAAGAGCTTGCCGAGGTCGTGCATCAGCCCGGCGGAGACCACCAAAGCGGGGTCGCCGATGACGCCGGGACGGTGCTCGGCCATGGCCAGCATGACGGTGGCGACGCGGATGGAGTGGTCGGCCGTGGGCGGGTGGTGTTCACGGATGGCGGCGAGCAGGCGGACGCTCTGGCGGGAGAGGGTGCCGTCGCCGGTAGGGTCGGGGTGGGGGGCGGTGGGCGTGGCGGGGCGAAGGCCGGGTGACGGCGCTTCCCGTTCAGGCTGGCGGGGGCCAGTCGGGGCAACTGACGTCAAGGAAGGCGCCTCTTCTGGCTGAGCGCTGGTGGAGGCGAGCCGGGCCGGGATGCGGCCTGAAATGGCGCTACCAGACCAAGCGGTAGCCGCGGCCGCGGACGGCCGTGACGCGGATGCGGCCCCCGGAGGCCCGCAGCAGCTTCTGCCGCAGGGAGGAGGCGAACTGGTCCACGCCGCGTTGCTGAGGTTGCAGAGCATAGCCGAGCACACGCTTGGCAACAAGCGAACGCTCCGCCACCCTGTCCGGCGCTGCGAGCATGATTTCCAGCAGCCCGGCCTCGGCGCCGGTCAGGCGGTATTCGCGCCCGTCCCGGCCGAGCAGGCGCTGGCGTTGCGGGTCCAGCAGCACGTCGGCGGCCTCAATGCTGGACATGGAGGGGTCGGGGTCCTCCAGCCGCCGCAGCAGGGCGCGCAGGCGGGCCACCGTCTCCCGCGCCGGGAAGGGCGGGGTGAGCACGTCGTCGGCGCCGAGTTCCAGCCCGGCGGCACGGTCCGCCTCCGAGTCCTGGGTGGAGAGCATGATGACGCCGCGATCCCGCCGGCCGGCGATGTCCCGCAACACCAGCAGGCCGCTGCCGTCGGGCAGGGAGAGATCCACCAGGGCGATGCGGGCGGCATCGAGGTCGGCGGCGCGGGCGGCGGCGATGCTGCCGGCGATGCGGACGTCGAAATCGGCGTTCTCAAGGATGCCGGCGAGGCTGGCGGCGATGGCGGGATCGGCTTCGACCAGCAGGACGCGGACGCGCTGCTGCGCGCGCGCTGGCCGGCGCGCGGCGGGTTCTGGCCCGGTTGCGGCTGTGGACGCTCTGCCCATGCGGCGCAGACTAGCGCTTCACGAGCGCTTTACCAACCTCTGGGTGTATGAGGTCTTGGGCTTTGCAATTATGCCGGGCGTGGGGCCGGCCCGTGCAACGCACCATGCAGGCGGGCCAGCAGGGTGGCGGGGTCGCAGGGCTTGGCCATCATCGCTTCTCCGGCGGCATCGTGGTCCTCCTCGCTCAGGGCATAGCCAGACATCAACAGAACGCGC
The DNA here is from genome assembly GCF_014490485.1 of Teichococcus aerophilus. Classification (GTDB taxonomy): domain Bacteria; phylum Pseudomonadota; class Alphaproteobacteria; order Acetobacterales; family Acetobacteraceae; genus Pseudoroseomonas; species Pseudoroseomonas aerophila. Next base: position 3,269 of record NZ_JACTVA010000049.1, read on the forward strand.
AGGCCGGGCAGACGTTCCCGCGCCAGGGCGGCGAGGCGGGGGCCGCTGATGCCGCCGGGCATGATGACGTCCGACAGCAGCAGGTCCGGGTGCAGGCCCTGGTCCAGCGCCGCCAGGGCGGCGGGACCGTCTTCCAGCGCCGTGACGCGGTAGCCCATGCGGCCGAGCTGCTGGGCGAGGCGGGCGCGCAGCGGGGCTTCATCCTCCACCAGCAGAACGTGCTCCTGGGTGGGGGCGGGCTCGGGCGGGGCGGGCGTGGGGTCGGCCGGCTGGTCCTGGGTGGCGGGGATTTCGCTGAAGAAGACGCCGACGCCGTCGCCCGCCGCGAAGGCGTTGAACCTGAGGCGGTAGTGGCCGTCCTCGAAGGCTTGCTCGAAGCTGCGGGGCTGGCCGGTGGCGGCGACGGCGTGCAGATGCTCGAACAACGGCAGGTCCACCAGGTGCGGGAAGATATCCCACATGGCGGCGACGGGCAGCCCGCCGTCCGGCCGCAGCCCGCCGCCCTGCTGGATCAGGTGGCGGGCGGCGGCGTTGGCGTAGGTGATGCGCCAGGCGGCATCCAGCGCGACGAAGCCGTTCTCCATGGCTTCCAGCAGGCGTTCCATGCGGCCACGGGCGGTGCGGGCATCCTGCGCCGCGCGCTGGGCGGCGGCGAGCAGGCGGCGGTTGGTGATGGCGATGCCGGCCACCCGGGCCAGTTGCGCCAGCACCGCTTCCTCATCCGCCGAGAAGCGACAGGCGCGGCTGGCGACGGTGAGGGTGCCGAGGGGGGCGCCATCCTCCCGCCGCATGGCGATGCCGAGGCGGGCTGGCAGGCCTTGGGTGGCCGGGACGGCGTGGGGGACCAAGGCGTCCTCCCGCGGGCTCCAGGCCTCCAGCGCGGAGAGGATGTCCTGGGGGAGGGGATTGTCGGGGTCGTTGGAGAAGGTGACCTGCGGTGCGGTGCTGTCCTCGTGCAGGGTGATGCAGGCGTAGGGGACGGCCAGCGTCTCCCGCGTCAGGCGGGCGATGTAGCTGAGAAGGGCCGGGAGTTCCGGCCTGGTGGCGATGCCGGCGGCGCCGTCGGCCAGGCGTTGCAGGCGCGCGGTGGCGGCGGCCTGCGTGGCGACGCGGCGGCTTGCCTCCCGCTCCAGCAGCAGAATGGCCAGGGCGGCGGCGGCGATGAGCAGCACGGTGAGGGTGGCGCCCATCGTGGCGCGCTGCTGCCAGCGGGTGATGGCCGGGCTGTTGGCGAGGCCGAGCGAAACGACGATTGGATAGCCGGGCACCGGGCGAACGGCCATGTAGCGGGCCACGCCGTCCAGGGATGAGGTGCTGATGCCGTCCCAGTTAGTGGCCCGGCTGATGAAGGGGCCCAGCCTGGCGGCGTTGGGCATCGGCTGGCCGATCATGGCCTGTGGCAGGGCGGGGATGCGGGCGAGGATGCGGGCCTGGCGATCCAGCACCGCGACGCTGGATTCGGGGCCGAGCTGGAGGCGGGCGTAGAAATCCTGCAGCAGGCGGACCGGCAGCAGCGCCACGGCCAGATTGCCATCCCCGATGCGCCGGGACAGGGGCAGCAGGGCGCCGGCGGCGGCCTGCAGCGGCTGGCCGATCAGGGCCTGGCGCTGCGGTTCGGCCGGCAGGGCGGCGGCGAGGCCGGCGAGGGCGGCGGGGCTGACCCCCTGCAATTGCCGGCGGCTTTCCGGCGTGGCCTGCAGGATGTCGCCCTGCGCACCGAGCAGGACGAGGGCGACATCGTCCGGTGCCGCTTGCTCCCGCTGCGAGAGGGCGGAGAGGAAGGCGGAGGGCAGGTTCAGTGAGTCGGCGGTGCCGGCGTGGTCGATGCCCAGCAGCATCTGTTCCAGCCCGCCGAGGATGGCGCCGGCCTGCGCCGCCACCGTATCCGCCAGCGAGCCGGCTTCCCGCAGCACCTGCCGCTCCGTCGCCGCGCGGTCCTGCCACAGGTAGAACCAGACGCCACCGCCGGCCGAAAGGACGATGGCGCCGAGCAGGGCAAGCGGGGCGAGGCGGCGGGCGGAGGGCATGAATCGCCGCCAGGCGGTTGCCTGGACGGCCGGGCCAGCGATCGCGTTGGGCGTGCCGTCAGGCAAGGAGGGGAGTCATGATGCTAAGGCGATGCTTGTGCGGCCGGAACGGAGCGGCCCGCAATAGATAAGCGTTGCCTGCGCCGTAATTTCGCGGGCGCCGCAGGTGGGGGGGCCCGGGCAGGGGCCTGGATAATGTCTCAGGCAAGCAGGGGAAGGCGTTCCGCCATGGCGATGTGCGACAGCAGGGTGAGGGCGGCGGCGTAGTAGTCCTGCGCCTCGGCCACCGAGGGGAGCGGCACGGTGCTGGGCGCCATGTTGCCGGCCACCCGCGCCACGGCCTGCTGGCCGGAGTTGAGCGGGTAGGAGGCGGGGGTGTTGTCCGTCAGCGAGACCCAGGCCGGCTGGAAGGCGCGGCCGGGCTGGGTCCAGAACGCGACGGCGGCGGTGGCGGCGGGTTCGCGCGCCATGCCGGCCCAGGCGAGGTAGAGCGGCACGCGGACGGCATCGTAGGAGAAGCGCGGCTCCCACCCCGGGGCGATGCTGGGGCGGCCGCCGGCGCGGGGCAGACGGACCCAATCCGGCGGCAGGCCGTAGCGGCCGAAGCGGGCTTCGCGCAGCATGGCCACGCCATCCCGGTACAGGTCGGCCCACGGGTTGTTGGCGCCGCCGAGGGCGGCGAAATCGGCGAAGGCGGGGAAGACGTAGTAGGACGGGTTGGCCACCACGTGGTCCCGGTGGTCGAAGCCGAAGGCGGCGGGCAGCAGGACGGTGCGGCCGCCGATGGTGCGGACGCAGAGGCGGGCGAGGTCGTTGCAGATGTCGCTGGCCATCTGCCGCAGTTCCGGCCGCTGCCAGCGATGCGAGGCGCGCAGCAGGGCCCAGGCGATGAAGATGTCGCCATCGGCGGCGTTGTTGCCGTCCTCGACCGGGCGGGCGCGGTCGGGGCGCCACTGCCAGGCATGCAGGGCGTCGTTCGGCCGCTTCAAGGCGCGCTGGGTCCAGGCGAGGAGCTGGTCGAAGGTGGCGCGGTCATCATGCGCCTCGGCCATCAGCAGGGCCCAGCCCTGGCCTTCGGAGTGGGAGGTGTTGCCATTGCCGGTGTCGATGACGCGACCTTCGCGGCTGACGAAGCGGTCGCGGAACAGGACCCATTCGGCATTGGAGGGCGAGCGCGAGACGGCGCGGTAATCGGCGTGGCCCTTGTTCGACCGCGTGGTGCCGCAGATCGCCAGGGCTGCCAGAGCTGCAAAACCTCGCCGCGTCATCGTCCGCATCTTGCGTCACCTGGCTGGGCTACGGGCTGCGATGCCGTTTGGCAGGCCAACCCGAATGAAGTGCTTGAAGGTGATTATGCACGCGCAGGATGCAGGGATTAAGGACAACTATCCGTGAATGTGTAAGATAATCTGACGGGAGGTGATCGGATAGAATGTGTTTTATCAAGAGGTTGAATGAATTTTTGCGGTGCCGCTCAAGCCGCTCTTTCTTTCGGATAGTGTAAACAACCCCGCCGCCGTGGGGTGGGCGAATTTACAACCGTGACCACGGCATCGCCACCTGGAGCGGGGCCGGACCACGTCTTTTCAGAGGCTTCGCGCATGTTCCTCGCCTGCCATGCAAAACGGGCCAGCAGATGTCCTGCTGGCCCGGTGTTGCGTCGGATCGTGGCGGCGAGTGCTGCCGGAGTCAGGCCTTCAGGCGCAGCACGGCGACGGGGAGGGTGCCGAGCAGGGCATCGACTTCCAGCCGCTGGCCCTGGCGGAAGGTGCTGTCGTCCAGCACACCGTGCCAGTCGCCCTGGATCTCCCCGGGCAGGTGCAGGGTGGTGCCGCGCCAGTGGCCGGGCGGGAAGCCAGGGCGCTCGGCCGGGGCTCTCGCGGCGCGCAGCGGGGCGACGACCAGGATGGCATCCTGCCCCTGGCGGCGCAGGAAGGCGAACACGGCTTCCCCCTGCGGGCCGGTGGCGATCAGCGGCGTGTAGTCGCCCTGGTGGAACAGCGAGGGCAGCTCCGCCCGCAGTTGCAGCAAGCGGTGGATGATGGCCTGCTTGACGCGGCCATCCTGCCACTGGCCGAGCAGGGCCTGTGGCGCGGTGGCGGCGCTGAGGGCCTGCTGGCGCTGGGCGAAATCCACCGGGCGGCGGTTGTCCGGGTCCACCAGGCTTTCGTCCCAGAACTCGGTGCCCTGGTAGAGGTCCGGCACGCCGGGCAGGGTGTAGCGCAGCACGGTCTGCGCCAGGCCGAGCGTGGCGCCGGCCGGGGCGAGGCGGGCAGCGAAGGCGGCGATGTTGTCCAGCAACTCCGGCTCCTGCTTCTCGTCCAGCACGGCTTTCAGGAAGTCGAGCGATGCGGCTTCGTATTCCTCGTCCGGGCTGGCCCAGCTGGAGCGGCGCTTGGCTTCCCGCATGGCCTTCTGCTGCCAGCCGGCGAGGCGTTCCACCCAGGCCTCGATGCCCGCGCGGTCCGTGGTGCGCAGGCCTAGGGGCCAGGAGGCGACCAGCATCTGGAACAGCATGGCGGCGTCGGCGGGCTCCGGCCCCGGGCCGGTCGGCAGGTCGGCGCGCAGGTGGGAGCTGGCGGCCATCCAGCCACGCAGCACGGCGGCCCATTCGTCCGGCATGCCGGCCAGGGCGGCGAGGCGCAGGCGCACATCCTCGCCCCGCTTGTGGTCGTGCGTGGCGGTGGCGAGCATGGCGCCGGGGACCTGCCGCAGCCGTTCCTTGTTGGCGGTGTGGAAGGCGGATGGCGTCAGGGAGAAGGCGTCCGGGTGGGAGCCGACCTCGTTGCGGGAGAGCAGGCGGCCGTAGCGGTAGAAGGCCGTGTCCTCCACCGACTTGGCGGCGGTGGGGGAGGAGAGTTGCTGGAAGCGCGTGCGGGCGACGAGGCGCAGCGCGCGCTGCTCGGCGGGCAGGTTGAGGATGCGTTCCTCGCCCAGCCAGAGATGCAGCAGGTCCAGCACCGCGTGGTCGTCCACCGGCAGGGTGGCGCGGGCGGCGCCGACGGCGCGCAGGAGGATGGTGGCATCCTGGGAGGACGGGCGGCCAGCACGGTTGTAGGTGCGGTAGACCGGGAAGTGAACGAGGATCTCGGTCAGCACCCGGCGGATATGCGCCAGCGCCACGTCCCGCGTCATGGGATCGGCGCGGGCGATGCGGTGCAGGGCGACGGCGCAGGCCTCGCGCTCGGCGGCGAGGTTGTCGCGCAGAATCTGGCGGCGGGCGAGGCGTTCCTCGGCCGGGAAGTCCCGGCGGCTGCCGGAGACTTCCCGCCACAGGATGGAGAGCGGGGCCTCGCCGGCCGGGTCGTGCAGCACGGCGGCGACCTGGTCCATGAAGTCGTAGCCGGTGGTGCCGTCCGTGCGCCAATCCCGCGGCAGGGGCTCGCCGGGGGCGAGGATCTTCTCGACCAGGATGTAGGGGGCGCCCTGCGCGGAATCGGCGGGGCGCTGGGGGGCCAGGGCTTCCATGCGGCGGCGCAGCTTGCGGGTATAGGCGCCGGGCTGGGCCAGGCCGTCCACATGGTCGATGCGCAGGCCGTCGATCAGGCCTTCGCCGTAGAGGCGCAGGATCAGGGCGTGGGCTTCGTCGAAGACCTGCGGCACCTCGACCCGCACGCCGGCGAGGCCGGTGACGTCGAAGAAGCGGCGCCAGTTGATTTCTTCCGACGCCAGCTTCCAGTGGGAGAGGCGGAAATTCTGCTTCTCCAGCAGCGCGTGCAGGCGGGCGCGGCCTTCGGGCGTCGCGGCATCGTAGGGCGCCAGGCCGTCCGGGGCGGCGAGGATGGCCTGCGCGTCCCGCGGGCGGATGGGGAAGAGGTCGTCGTAATAGATGGCGGCGAGGCCGGTGGGGCCTTCGGCGGCCAGGGTGATCTCGCCATCCGCCAGGGCCTCGCCATACGGGCGGCCGAGGAAGGGGGCGAGCATCTTGCCGCGCAGGGCGGGGTCGTCGGAATTCCAGTCGATATCGAAGAAGTTGGCGTAGCGGCTGTCCGGGCCATGGGCCAGCACGTCCAGCCAGGGGGCGTTGCCGCGGCCGCCGACGCCCATGTGGTTGGGCACGATGTCCAGCAGCAGGCCCATGCCGTGCTGGCGCAGCGTGGCGGTGAGGCGGCGCAATGCGTCCTCCCCCCCCAGTTCCGGGTTGATGGAGGCGTGGCTGATGGTGTCGTAGCCGTGGGTGGAGCCTGGGCGCGCCGTGAGGATGGGCGAGGCGTAGAGATGGCTGATACCGAGGCTGGCGTAGTACGGCACGGTGGCCGCCGCGTCGTCCAGCGTGAAGCCCTTATGCAACTGCAGGCGGGCTGTCGCGCGCGGGGTGGTGGTGATGGTCGGCTGCGTCATCTGGGCTGTCTCTCCGCGCGGGCAGGTGCTTGACGCATGGGCAGGGGGGCAAGTTGCAGCTTCGCGCCTGGGTTGGAAGGAATGCGGCCGGGATGCATGCGGGCGCTCAGCCGAGGCCGGCGGACGGGGGGACCAGCCAGTCGCCGAGCTCGCCCCCCGCGACGGTGGCGGCCAGCAGGCCACCCATGAACAGGATGAAGGCCCCGGCGGCCCGTGGCAGGGTGCGGGCCTGCAGCAGGTAGACCGCGAGGCCCAGCGGCATGAACAGCAGCACCAGGATACGGGCGAGGCCGCCGGGCGGGCGGTAGCCGCCCTGACGTGCATCCGCGCTGCACCACCAGGCGGTGAGGCCCACCAGGATGAAGGCGACGACGAGATCCGCCCACGTCATGCTGGTGGCGTAGGCGGTGCCGGCCAGGGAATCCGCGATCGGGCTGAGGAAGCTGACGGCCAGCAGGGCGGCGTAGATGGCGCCGGGCGGGACGGGGCGCAGCCGGGCGATGCCGTTCAGCATGACTCGCTCCATCCTTGCAGCGTGCGGCGGGGTGGCTTGTGCTGCGCAGTATCGGGATGGGATGCCGCCTTGTCGAGCATGGCCGCGCCCGGGGCGTGGCGGCCCCGGGGCGCGGCGCGGAGTGCGTCAGTTGAGGAACTCGGGCGAGATCATGCTGGGCAGGAACAGCACCAGGGAGGGCCAGGCGATGATCAGCAGCAGCACGGCGAACATGGGCAGCAGCATGATGAAGGTGTCCTTCAGCGCATCCGCCATGCGCATGCCGGCGACGGAGCAGGCCACCATGAGGCATATGCCGTAGGGTGGCGTGACCAGGCCGAAGGCGAGCGAGACGATGCCGATCATGGCGAACTGGATGGGGTCCATGCCCACGGAGATCGTCAGCGGCTGCAGGATGGCGCCGACGATGATGATGGCGGGAATGGCATCCAGGAAGCAGCCGGTGATGAGGAAGACGCAGGCGATGAAGACGCCGGTGCCGAACTGGTTGAGGTTCCAGCCCATGACGCCTTCCAGCAGCACGCGCGGGATTTCGTAATAGGCCAGCAGCCAGCCGAAGGCGCTGGCGGTGCCGACGCAGAACAGGGCGATGGCGGCGAGGCGGCCGGAATCCACCAGGCTGTCCCACAGGCCCTTCATGTCCATCTCCCGGTACACGAGCAGGGAGAGGGCGCCGGCGTAGAGCACGGCGATGCAGGCGGATTCGGTGGCGGTGAACCAGCCGAACAGCTTGCCGCCGATGATGATGAAGGGCGTCATCAGCGCCGGGATGGAGATGAACAGCGCGTTCAGGATCTCCCGCAGCGAGGCGCGGGGATAGGTGGGGTAGCCGCGCCGCTTGGCATAGACATGCACGGTGGCCATCTGCACGCCGGCGATGAGGATGCCGGGGATGACGCCGGCCAGGAACAGGCCGCCGATGGAGACGGTGAGGACGCCGCCCCAGACGATCATCAGGATGGAGGGCGGGATGATGACGGCGAGCACGGCCGAGACGGCGGTGATGGCGACGGAGAAGCTGTCGTCATAGCCTTCCTTCCGCTGGGCCTCGATGAAGATCTTGCTCTGGCTGGCGGCGTCGGCGGTGGAACTGCCGGAGATGCCGGCGAAGAAGAAGGACAGCACGACGTTCATCTGCGCCAGGCTGCCGGGGAAGTGGCCGACGAGACTTCGGGAGAGCAGCATCAGCCGGTCCGTGATGCCGCCGATATTCATCAGGTTGGCGGTCAGCAGGAAGAAGGGCACGGCCAGCAGGATGAAGCTGTTGTAGGCGTTGAACGTCTCCTGCACCACGATGAAGGGGGAGAGGTGCGGTTCGATCAGCATGATCGGCAGGCAGGCGACGCCGAGGGCGAAGGCCACGGGCACGCGCAGGGCAAGCAGCAGGAAGAAGCAGCCGAACAGGATGGCGGCCGCGATCCCCGGGGTCAGCAAGGCGCCGTTCATGCGTGGGATTCCGGTTGGGAGAGAAGGCGGGCGGCATCAACCATGCGTTCCGCGCTGAAGATGGCGAAGGAGAAGCCGGCCAGGGGCCAGGCGATGTGGATCGTCCAGAGGGGAAGCTCCGCCATCTCGCTGATGCGGTAGAAGGCGAACTCGGTGAATTCCCAGCCGAAGAACAGGAAGACGAACGAGAAGATCAGCACGAAGGTGCCGGCCACCAGCTCCACCTTCGCGTTGCCGCGTGGGGTGAGGAGGGGGAAGACATCGACGACGAAGTGGGTGCCTTCCCGCACCGCCAGCATGGCGCCGATCATCACCATCCAGACCAGGCCGAAGCGGGCCATCTCCTCGGTCCAGATGTAGTGGGGGATGATGGCGGTGAAGCGGGAGAAGATCTGCAGGGTGACGGGGAAGAGCAGGATGAGGACGGTGAGCCCGAGCAGGATCTGCAGCAATGTGCCGTAGCCCGCGGTGAAGCGGCGCAGGGGACCGGGCTTCTCAACAGCATCTGTCATACGTTTTCCAACCAAGGGGCCGCCCGCGCGGTGGCGGGCGGCGTTGCGCCAGCGTGGTTCCCGGCGGGTGCGCCGGGGCGGAAGCGGCTGAGAGCATGACGCGTTCACGTGCGTCCACGCGCCATGCTCTCGGCCTTTGTCTGGTCGCGTGATTCGGGCTTTCGGTCATTCCACCTCCAGCCATCACGCTCTAGCTGGTGACGGCGGTGATGCGGCTCATGATGCCGTCGGCCTCGATCTCCTTCGCGTAGGCGGCCATGACGGGCGCGACCTTTTCCAGCAGCGCCTGGCGTTCGGTGAACTCGATCTTCTTCAGGCGGCCGGAGGCGGCGAGGGCGTCGATCTTCTGGCTGTCCTCGGTCGATTCGATCTGGCGGCCGAAAGCGCCGGCTTCCGCGCCGGCGCGGCGGATGGCGGCCTGCAGGTCCGGCGGCAGCCGGGTGAAGACGGCGGAGGAGAAGCAGATGGGCCGGACGGTGATGGCGTGCTGCGTCAGCGCCAGGTTGGGCGCCACTTCGAAGAAGCGCATCTGCTCGACGCCCGCGGCCTCGTTCTCGCCGGCCTGGATGACGCCGTTCTGGATGGCGTTGTAGATCTCGTTATAGGCGATGACGGTGGGCGACATGCCGGCGGCGGAGAAGGTACGGCTCCAGATCGGGGCACCCTGCACGCGGACCTTCACGGCGCGGAGGTCCGCCACGGTGGCCATGGGCTTGCTGGCGAAGATGTTGCGGACGCCGCCGCCGGCATAGCCGACGAGCATGACGCGGGCACGCTTCTCCACTTCGTCGCCGATCGGCTTCAGCAGATCCTGGTCCATCACCTTGTTCCAGTGGGCGAGGTCCCGGAACAGGAAGGGGGCGTCGATGAAGGGCGCGGCGCGGGAAAAGGTAGACATGTGCGCGGGGGACACGATGCCGTAATCCACCGCGCGGCCCTGGGCCATGTATTCGAAGTACTGCTTTTCCAGGCCGAGGCTGCTGTTCTTGTGCAGGATGAAGTTGATGGGCTTGCCGTAGTACTGCTTCACCAGTTCCTCGAACCGCGCCAGGCAGCGGGTGAAGGCATGTTCGTCGTTGAACTGGGATGCGCCGTTCAGGGTGATGGTTTGTGCCTGGGCTTTGCCGGTGATGGCGAAGCCGGCCAGTGCGGCGGCACCGCCCAGAAGGAATCGTCTCTGCATGGTGGTCTCTCCCCTTGATGGCCGAGCTGCGCCGGCCTGGGGGAAAGGCTAAACAACCTGTAACGAAATCGGAATTAAAGATTTGGGGGCGGCGGGGGTTTGCCTGTGGCGCGGAGCCTTGAGAGGGGGTGTCGCCCCCCGCTCAAGGTTCCTGGTCAGGGGGCGCGGCGGGCGCGGGCGAGGCCGCGCAGGCGCATCTCCACCACCGGGTCGGCCAGCATGCGCTCCACCGGCGTATCGAAGCGCCGGCGCCAGTTGGGGTGCTGGTTGGTGGTGCCGGGCAGGTTGGGCTGTTCCTCGGCGGCGACAGCATCCTCCAGCGGCAGCAGGGCCAGGTGGCAGGCGGAGCGGCCGATATGGGCGGCGGCGGCATCGGCGGCGGGGCGGCCGCGTTCCCGCGACGGGACGCGGGCGCTCTGCGCGACGCCGGAGGCCCTGAAGGCGGCCCAGAGGGCGTTGCGGTCCGCCTGGCGTTCCTTAGGACTTTCCACCGGGGTGAAGCCGAGCTTCTTGCGCCAGACGATGTCGTTGCCCGTCCACCAGCCGGCGACGGTGGCGAGGTCGTGCGTCGAGGTCATGGCGACGGCGCCGGGGGTCCATTGGCCGGGGGCGGTGAAGCGCTGGCCGTTCTTTTCGAACCACAGCACCCGCATGCCGGCGAGGCCGGCCTTCTGCAGCCGGGGGCGGAAGCCGGCGGGGACGGTACCGAGATCCTCGCCGATCACCACCGCCTTGTGGCGCCACGATTCGAGCGCGACGAGGCGCAGCAGATCCTCCAGCGGGTAGCGGAGATAGGCGCCGTCCTTCGGCGAGGCGCCTTCCGGCACCAGCCAGAGGCGGCGCAGGCCGAGGACATGGTCCAGCCGCACGCCGCCGGCATTGCGGAAGGCGGCGCCGAGCATTTCCCGGAAGCCGGCGAAGCCGGACGCCTGCAGGCCGTGCGGGGAAAAGCTGGTGATGCCCCAGCCCTGGCCGCGTCGGTTGAAGATATCCGGCGGCGCGCCGATCTCGACCCGCTGCAGCATGTCCGCCTGGCGGCCCCAGGCATCGCTGCCGCCGTTGTCGACGCCGATGGCGAGGTCGGCGATCAGGCCGATCCGCATGCCGCCGGCCTTGGCGGCGCGCTGGGCGCCGGAGAGGCCGCGCTCGGCCAGAAATTGCAGGAAGACGTGGAACTCGACCTCCGCCGCGTGCTCGGCGGCGAAGGCGGCGACGGCGGGGCTTTGCGGGTCCCGCAACTCGGCGGGCCAGTCGTGCCAGTGCCAGCGCAGCGGGTCGGCGCCGAACTGGGCCTGGTGCAGCGCCTCGAACACCGCATGGCGTTCCAGCGCGGCGCCACCTTCGGCCCGGAAGGCGGCGAAGGCGTCGCGTGAGGCCTGCGGGGCGTTGGCGAAGGCCTTGAACAGGTCGCGCAGGATGGCCAGCCGGGTCTCGGCGGTGGCGGGCCAGTCGATCAGCGTCAGCGCGTCCAGCTCCGCCAGCCGCTTGGCGAGGTGGGCGGGGGGCTCGAAGGGTTCGCCCATGACGTCCCCCGCATCGGCGTGGCGGGCATCGAGCCGGGCGCGGCTGGACGGGGCGTAGGGGCTGAAGCGGTTGGGATCGGCGGAGAACTGCGCGTGGACGGGGCTGATGGCGATGGCATCGGCCCCCAGGGCGGCGGCGGGGGTGGCGAGGGCTTCCAGCGCCGCGTAGTCCCCGGTGCCTTGCGGGCTTTCCCGCCGCAGCGAATAGAGCTGGGCAGTGAGGCCCCAGGCGCGGCCATCCGGGCAGGCATCGATGATGCGGTGGGCGTGGTCCGGCGCCACGGCAAGGATGAGCTGCCGGCTGCCGGATTCGATGACGTAGTAGCCCGGCTGGCTGGGCGCGGTGATGCGGGCGCCGCGATAGGCGGGGGTGGCGGTGCCGTCGGCGCTGGTACCGTCCTCCGCCTCGATCCGGTAGGAGCCGGGGGGCATGTCCAGGCGCAGTTCCCGGCCGGCCTCGGTGGTGACGAGGGGCGGCGGGGTGGCGTGCATGGCGTTGCGCTGCGCGGCCATGCTCTCGGCGATCTGCGCCTCGCTGTCGGCAGGCAGGCCGAGGGCGTTGAGCAGGGTGCGCAGCGCCTCCGGCGCCACGGTCATGGGGTTGCCGTGCGCGTCCCGCCACTCGGCCATCAGGCCGGCAGCGCGGGCGAGCTGGAGCAGCGCGTCGTCGCTCACGGCTGCTGCAGCCAGGCGACGGCGCCGAAGCCGCCCAGGCCCTCGGCTGCCAGGGCTGCGGCGAGGCCGGGGCGGGACTCGGCCAGGACCTCGCCCGGGCCGGGCTGGCAGGCCACCGGGGCATCGGCGAACTGCGCCGCAACGGTCAGGATGGCGCCATTGCCGAGGCGCCACTGAGCGCGCACGCCGGTGTCATGCAGCGCATGGGCGCCGAGGCTGGTGGCGGCGGCGAGATGCGGCGCCAGGGATTCCTTGCGGGCGCGCAGCAGGCTGCCGACGAAGGCCTCGACCGCCGCATGGCGCGGCTGCAGGCGCTCGGCCGGGTCGGGGCGGCTGGCCTCGAACGTGCCGGGGGCGTTGGGGTCGGGGATCTTCTCGCGCCGCTCCGGGTCGTTGAAAGAGGCGAAGCGGGCGAATTCCTTGCGGCGGCCTTCGCGCACGGCGGTGGCCAGTTCCTCGGTGGTGAAGCCGGTGAAGAACAGGAAGGGGCGTTCGGAAGCCCATTCATCGCCCATGAACAGCATGGGGACCTGGGGCGAGATCAGCAGCAGCAGCAGGGCGGCGCGCACGCCTTCCGGCTGGGCGAGCTGGGCGATGCGCTCGCCCATCGCGCGGTTGCCGACCTGGTCGTGCGTCTGCAGCGAGTTGATGAAGGCGCTGGGCGGCAGGTGGGCGCTTTGGCTGCCGCGGGCATGGCCGAGATTCTTCGATTCCTCGCCTTGGTAGACGAAGCCGTTGGCCAGCGCGCGGGCCAGGTGGGCGGCCGGGCGGTCGGAATAGTCGGCGTAGTAGGATTCTTCCTCGCCGGTCAGCAGGACGTGCAGGCAGTGGTGGACGTCGTCGTTCCACTGCGCCTCGAAATCCGATTCCAGCAGGGTGGCGTCGTTGCGCTCATTCTCCAGCACCAGGGCGATGTGGCGGCCGGCGGTGGCCTGGCGGGCGCGGGCGGAGAGTTCCTGGAGGAAGGTGTCGTCCTCGATGGCATGCACGGCATCGAGGCGCAGGCCGTCGAAGCGGAATTCGGTGAGCCAGTAGAGGGCGTTCTCGATGAAGAAATCCCGCACCGGGGCGCGGGTGAAGTCGATGGACTGGCCCCAGGGATTGGCCTTGTCCTGGTGGAAGAAGACGGGGGCGATGGCGCCCCAGTAATTCCCGGACGGGCCGAAATGGTTGTAGACGACGTCGAGCATGATGGAGAGGCCGTGGCCATGCGCGGCATCGACCAGGGCGCGCAGCTCGTCCGGCGTGCCGTAGGTCTCGGCGGGGGCGTAGGGCAGGACGCCGTCATAGCCCCAGTTGCGCAGGCCGGCGAAATCCGCGACCGGCATCAGCTCCAGCGTCGTGACGCCGAGGGCGGCGAGGCGGGGCAGGTCGGCGATGACGCCCTTGTAGCCGCCATAGAGGCCGACATGCAGTTCGTAGACCACGGATTGCGGCCAGGGCGTGCCCTTCCAATCCGGGTGCTGCCATTCATAGGCGGCGGGGTCGGTGACGACGCTCCAGCCATCCACATCGCCATCCTGGGCGGTGGAGGCGGGGTCGGGCACCGAGAGGCCGTTGCCGAGCTTGTAGCGATAGCGGGTGCCGGCGGGCGCCTCGGCCTCCAGCGACCACCATTCGTCATCCTCCCGCCGCAGGGGCAGGGGGGCCTGGCCCTGGCGCTCCAGCATCACGGCCGAGTGGCCGGGCGCCCAGAGGCGGAAGCGGGTGAGGCCGGCGGCGGCGGGGATGGCACCGAAGGAGCGGGTCATGCGTTTGTCTCTGCCGGAACGAAGGCTACCAGAAGCCTGGCGGAATGGTGCGAAATTGTTTCGCTTGCGGTTTGGACGGTCCGCTCCTCCGCCTCCGGCTCCGCGCTGTCCAGCACCATGCGCCAGGGCAGCAGCGGGGCTGGCAGGTTGAAGGCGCGGTCCTCGGCCGTGCCGTTCACCAGCAGGAGGGAGACCTCGGCGCCGCCATCGACCGTGGCGGCGCGCCGGAGGACCAGCACGCGGCCTTCCGGGTCGTTCCAGGCCTCGGGCGTCATCAGCGAGCCGCGGTCGTCGAACCAGGCGATGTCGGCGATGCCGGGGAGCGGGAAGGTCTGGCCGTGCAGGTAGGTGGCGCTGCGCAGCGTGGGGTGGGCGCGGCGCAGCGCGGCGGCGCGGGCGAAGAAGTGGGAGAGGGCGATGCCGTCCGCGCCGCCCGAGCCGTGCGGGCCGTCCGACCAGTCGAGCCAGGAGATGTCGTTATCCTGGCAATAGGCGTTGTTGTTGCCGAGCTGGGTGCGGCCGAACTCGTCGCCGCCGAGCAGCATGGGCGTGCCGTGGGAGGCGAGCAGCGTCATCAGCATGGCGCGGCGGATGCGGGCGCGCTGGGCGAGGATGGCGGCATCCTCGGTCTCTCCTTCCGCCCCCCAGTTGGCGGAGAAGTTCTCGCCATGGCCGTCGCGGTTCTCCTCGCCATTGGCGAGGTTGTATTTCTCCGTGTAGGCGGTGAGGTCGTGCAGAGTGAAGCCGTCATGCGCGGCGACGAAATTGATGCTGGCCCAGGGGCGACGGCGGCGCTTGTCGAACAGCTCGGACGAACCGGAGAGGCGGGCGGCGAGGTCGGGGCGGATGCCGTCGTCACCGCGCCAGAAGCGGCGGATGTCGTCGCGGAAGCGGTCGTTCCACTCGGAGAAGCCGGGCGGGTGGTTGCCGAGCTGGTAGCCGCCGGGGCCGATGTCCCACGGCTCCGAGATCAGCTTCAGGCGTGAAAGGACGGGGTCCTGCCGCATGGCATCGAAGAAGCCCGAGCCGGGGTCGAAGCCATCCGCCTCCCGCCCCAGCGTGGTGCCGAGGTCGAAGCGGAAGCCGTCCACGCGGAACGAGGTTGCCCAGTAGCGGAGACTGTCCATGACCATCTGCAACACGCGCGGATGGGAAAGGTTGACGGTGTTGCCGCAGCCGGTCTCGTCGATGTAGCGGCGCGGCTGGCCGGGCAGGGTGCTGTAATAGCTGGCATTGTCCAGCCCGCGCCAGGAGAGGGTCGGGCCCATCTCGTCCGCTTCGCAGGTGTGGTTGTAGACGACGTCCAGGATCACCTCGATCCCCGCCGCGTGCAGGCGGCGGATGGCGACGCGGATCTCGTCCAGCGCGCCGGTGGAGAGGTAGCGGGGTTCCGGCGCGAAGAAGGAGAGGGTGGAGTAGCCCCAGTAGTTCTTGAGGCCCTTCTCCACCAGGAAGCGGTCCTGCACGAAGGCGTGCACCGGCAGCAGCTCGATCGCGGTGATGCCGAGCTTCTGCAGATGCTCGATGACGCGGGGGTCGGCCAGGGCGGCGAAGGTGCCGCGTTCGCGCGGTGCCAGGTCGTCGCGCAGGATGCTGAGGCCGCGCAGATGCGTCTCGTAGATAACGGTGCGGTCCCAGGGGACGTTGGGCGGGCGGTCATCGCCCCAGTTGAAGGCGTCGTCGGTGACGATGGCCTTGGGCATGGCGGCGGCGCTGTCCCGCCGGTCGAACCCCAGATCGGCGCGGCTGCCATGGGCGCGGTAGCCGTAGAGGGCATCCGTCCAGCGCAGGGTGCCCTGCAACTGCTTGGCGTAGGGGTCCAGCAGCAGCTTGTTGGGGTTGAAGCGGTGGCCTTCCTCCGGCCGGTAGGGGCCGTGGACGCGGTAGCCATAGACCTGGCCGGGGCGGGCTTCCGGCAGGTAGCCGTGGAAGACCTCGTCCGTGCATTCGGGCAAAGCGAGCCGGGCGAGTTCCTTGCGCCCGGCCGCATCGAACAGGCAGAGCTCCACCTTCTCCGCATGCGCGGAGAAGAGGGCGAAGTTGACGCCCAACCCGTCCCAGCTGGCGCCGAGCGGGTCGGGCCTGCCCGGCAGCAGCCGGTCGGCGATGGGCGGCAACTTAGTCGGCCGCCGGGGTCAGGACGATGGTCGCGAGGGGCGGCACCGTCAGGCTGAGGGAGGCCGGGTGGCCGTGCGAACCCTCATCCATGCCCTGCACCGAACCGCTATTGCCCATGTTGCTGCCCCCGTAGATGGCGGCGTCGGAGTTGAAGATCTCCTTCCACTCGCCGGCCACCGGAATGCCGACAGTATAGCCCTGCCGCGGTATGGGGGTGAAGTTGCAGACCACCAGCACCGGCTTGCCGCCATTCGCATCCAGCCGCAGATAGGCGAAGATGCTGTTGGCGGCGTCGTCGATGACCGACCACTGGAAGCCCTCGGGCTTGTCGTCCAGCGCATGCAGGGCGGGGATCTGGCGGTAGAGGCGGTTCAGGTCCCGCACCAGGCGCTGCACGCCGGAGTGGCGCGGGTCGTCCAGCAGGTGCCAGTCCAGCGAGCGGTCGTGGTCCCATTCGCGCTGCTGGGCGATCTCGCCACCCATGAACAGCAGCTTCTTGCCGGGATGCGTCCACATGAAGGACAGGTAGGCGCGGAGATTGGCGAAGCGCTGCCAGTCATCCCCCGGCATCTTGCCGATCAGCGAGCCTTTGCCGTGCACGACCTCGTCGTGCGACAGCGGCAGCATGAACTTCTCGGAGAAGGCGTAGACCAGGCCGAAGGTCATCTCGCCATGGTGGTGGCGGCGGTAGATCGGCTCACGCTCCATGTAGTTGAGCGTGTCATGCATCCAGCCCATGTTCCACTTGAAGTCGAAGCCCAGGCCGCCATCGCGCGCCTTGGCGGTGACGCCCGGGAAGGCGGTGGACTCCTCGGCGATCAGCAGGCGGCCGGGGCAACGGTCCTCGATGACGCGGGAGAGCTCCTGGAGGAAGGAGATGCTCTCCAGGTTCTCACGCCCGCCGTGGATGTTGGGCACCCATTCGCCGGGATTGCGGCTGTAGTCGCGGTAGAGCATCGAGGCGACGGCATCCACCCGCAGGCCATCGACGCCGTAGCGTTCCAGCCAGTGGATGGCGCTGCCGATCAGCAGGTTGCGGACTTCCCGGCGGCCGAGATTGTAGATGAGGGTGTTCCAGTCCTTGTGGAAACCCTCCTTCGGGTCGGCGTGCTCGTACAGCGCCGTGCCATCGAACATGGCGAGGCCGTGCGGGTCGGACGGGAAGTGGGCAGGCACCCAGTCGAGGATGACGCCGAGCCCGGCCTCGTGGCAGCGGGCGACGAGGCGGGCGAAGTGTTCCGGCGGACCGAAGGGCGCGTGCGGCGCGAACTGGCCGAGGGGCTGGTAGCCCCAGGAGCCGCCGAACGGATGCGCCATGATCGGCAGGAATTCGAGATGGGTGAAGCCCATCTCGACCGCGTAGGGGATCAGCTTGTCGCCGAGTTCTTCCCAGCCAAGCGCGACATTGCCGTCGCCCCGGGCCCAGGAACCGGCATGGACCTCGTAGACCGAGATCGGCTCACCGGTGTGGAGCAGCGGGCGGTCGCGCCGCGGCGGGGTGGGGATGGCGGCGACGTCGGCGACGACGGAGGCGGTGGCGGGCGGGATCTCAACCTGCCAGGCGAAGGGGTCCGACTTCAGCGGCAGCAGGTTGCCGTGCGGGCCAAGCAGTTCGTACTTGTAGACGGCGCCGGGCTGCAGGCGGGGGACGAAGATTTCCCACACGCCGGCCTGCTGGCGCAGGCGCATCGGGTGGCGGCGGCCGTCCCAGCTGTTGAAGTCACCCACCACGGAGACCCGGGTGGCGTTTGGCGCCCAGACGGCGAAGCGGACGCCGGAGACGTCGTTCACCGACATCGGCTGCGCACCGAGGCAGAGCGCGATGTCCTGGTGCGTGCCTTCGTGCAGCAGGTGCAGGTCCAGGTCGCCCAGCAGCAGCGGGAAGCTGTAGGGGTCCTCGGTCTCCTCGGTGACGCCGGCCCAGTCGATCCGCAGGGTGTAGAGGCCCTGCGGGATGCGGCCTTCGTAGAGGCCGGCGGGATGCACCAGATCCAGCGGCAGCGCTTCCCCGCCGATGAGGGCGTGGACGGCGGTGGCGCCGGGCATCAGCACGCGCAGGATGCGGCCTTCCGGCGTCTCGTGCGGGCCGAGCAGGGCGAAGGGGTCACCGTGGCGCGCCTCGACCAGCGCGGTGATGGCGGCGTGGTCGGGGGTGTGGTCAGCCATTCGATGTATCCTTATCCGTCACGCGGCGCGCGAGTTCTTCCAGCCCGCGGAGCGGAATGCCGATCCAGGTTGGCCGGTTGGCGGCCTCATAGCAAATTTCGTAGGCGGCCTTTTCCAGCAGGAAGAGGTCGAGCAGGTCGGCCTCGGCTTCCGGGGCGGCCCAGCGCTTCGGCGCGGCTTCGTGCACCGCGCGGTAAGCGTCCAGGAAGGCGCTGCCGGCGCGCTGGCGGAAGCTTTCCAGCAGCGGCGTGCGGCGTTCGTCCGTTGCCGCGGTGGAGGCCTGGGTGCCGGTGGCGGCGGCGCCCACCGCATAGTCGAAGGAACGCAGCAGGCCGGCCACGTCGCGCAAAGGCGAGCTCTTGGCGCGGCGCTGTTCCAGTGTCTTCGCGGGCTCGCCCTCGAAGTCGATGATGTAGGCGTCGCCTTGCACGACGAGGACCTGGCCCAGGTGGAAATCGCCATGGACGCGGGTCTTGAGCGTGCCGGCGGCGGTGTCCGCCAGGCGGTCCAGCGCCGCCATCAGGGGCTTGCGGTTGCTCGCCAGCCAGGCGGCGCGGGTCGCGTCTTCCTCGCTCTCGAAGGTCTTGACGCGGCCGAGCGCATCCAGCGCGGCGGTGAGCTGGGCGCGGGCGGCCTTGCCCCAGGCCTTGGCGTCGGCGTTGCTGACCGGCTGCGGGGCGAAGGCGGCGTCTTCCGCTTCCTCCGCCAGCAGGGTGTGCATCTCGGCCAAGCGCTGGCCGAGGGCGGCGGCAAAGTGCTCGTAGGGCGCGAAGGCGCCTTCCTTTTCCTCTTCCGACGTCTCGGCCACGGCCAGGGCTTCGACGGCGCGGGCGAGGAAGTCGAGCGTCCAGCCCCAGCCATCGCCCTGGTTGCGAACGAAGCCCTGCACGACGACGAGGGTGCGCGGCGTGCCGTCCGGCGTGACGCGGACGATCTCGCCCAGCAGCGGCGCGGTCTGGGCGAAGCCGCGCTCGGTCAGGTAACGGGTCATCTCCGTCTCGGGGCTGATGCCCTCGACGACGCGGCGGACCAGCTTCACCACGGCATGGTCGCCGATGATGAGGGAGGAGTTGGACTGCTCCGACGACAGGCGGCGGATTTCCGCGTCCTGCGGGATGGCGGAGAGGTCGAACTGCGAGGTCGGCAGGAAGCGGATCTCGCCTTCCGACAGCGGCATCACGTCCGCGTCGGCCAGGCCGCGCAGGGTGGCGAAGGGCAGCGCATCCAGCGCGAAGGCATCGGTCAGCACGCCGACGCGGCGGCCGCGGCGGATGCGGGCCAGGGCCAGCTGCTGCGGCAGGGCGTTGGTCGTCTCATCCTCCCACGCCAGGCCGAGGGGGAGGAAGTAGCGGGCGGTGCCGTCTTCCCCGGTCGCTTCCACCTCGGTCAGCAGCAGGTCGTGCGTCTTGCCCTTCAGCACCTCGGCGAAGGCGAGGGTGGGGGCGCTGGACAGCCCTTCCTTGCCGGAGAACCAGCGCCGCTTGCTGAGGTACTGCGGCAGCGCCTGGTCTTCCAGCACCTTGCGGTGGGGCTGGTTGAGGACTTCGTTCAGTCCACTGCGGAGGACGATGGTGGAGAGTTCCGACATCGGTTCCGGTGCGGGGGTATGCCAGCTGGGCAAGGCGGCCTCCGTCGCGAGGAAGAACCAGTAGAAACCATAGGGCGGCAGGGTGAGCAGGTAGGTGAGCTGGCCGATGGGCGGGAAGGAAGCGCCACCGATCAGCTCCACCGGCACGCGGCCGGCGAAGGCGGACAGATCCAGCTCCACCGCCTGAGCGGTGCGGGAGAGGTTGCAGACGCAGAGGATGGTCTCGCCTTCGTATTCGCGCAGGTAGGCGAGGATCTTGCGGTTGCCGGGATACAGGTAGCCGAAGGTGCCGCGGCCGAAGGCGCGGTGGCGCTTGCGCACCGCCAGCATGCGGCGCATCCAGTTCAGCGGTGAGTGCTGGTCGGCGGCCTGGGCTTCGACGTTGACGGCTTCATAGCCGTAGATCGGGTCCATGATGCTGGGCAGCACCAGGCTGGCCGGGTTGGCGCGGGAGAAGCCGCCATTGCGGTCCGGCGACCACTGCATGGGGGTGCGGACGCCATCGCGGTCGCCGAGATGGATGTTGTCGCCCATGCCGATCTCGTCGCCATAGTACAGCACGGGCGTGCCGGGCATGGAGAGCAGCAGGCTGTTCATCAGCTCGATGCGCCGGCGGTCATGTTCCAGCAGCGGCGACAGGCGGCGGCGGATGCCGAGATTGATGCGGGCGCGCTTGTCCGAGGCGTAGGTGTTCCAGAGGTAATCGCGTTCCTTGTCGGTCACCATCTCGAGCGTCAGCTCGTCATGGTTGCGGAGGAAGATGGCCCACTGGCAGTTCTCGGGGATCTCCGGCGTCTGGCGCAGGATGTCGGTGATCGGGAAGCGGTCCTCCTGCGCCATCGCCATGTACATGCGCGGCATCAGGGGGAAGTGGAACGACATGTGGCATTCGTCGCCGTCGCCGAAATACTGCTGCGTGTCCTCCGGCCACTGGTTGGCCTCGGCCAGCAGCATCTTGCCGGTGGCGTGCTCGTCCAGCGCCGCGCGGATCTTCTTGAGGACGACATGCGTCTCGGGCAGGTTCTCGTTGTTGGTGCCGTCGCGCTCGATCAGGTAGGGGATGGCGTCCAGGCGCAGGCCGTCCACGCCGGCATCCAGCCAGAAGCGCATGACGGAGAGCACCTCCTTCAGCACCTGCGGGTTGTCGAAGTTCAGGTCGGGCTGGTGGCTGTAGAAGCGGTGCCAGAAATAGGCCCCGGCCTCGGCGTCCCAGGTCCAGTTGGACTTCTCGGTGTCGATGAAGATGATGCGGGTGTCTTCGTACTTCTTGTCGGTGTCCGACCAGACGTAGAAGTTGCGGTGGTTCGACCCCGGCTTGGCCTTGCGGGCGCGCTGGAACCACGGGTGCTGGTCCGAGGTATGGTTGATGACCAGCTCGGTGACGATGCGCAGGCCGCGCGCATGCGCCTCGTGGATCAGCTTCCGGATGTCGGCCATGGTGCCGTATTCCGGGTGCACGCTCTTGTAGTCGGCGATGTCGTAGCCGTCGTCCCGCCGGGGCGAGGGGTAGAAGGGCAGCATCCAGATGGTGTCGACGCCGAGTTCGGCGATGTAGTCCAGCTTCTCGATCAGGCCGGGGATGTCGCCGACGCCGTCATTGTTGGAATCGTAGAAGGACTTGATGTGCAGCTGGTAGATCACCGCGTCCTTGTACCATTGCGGGTCTTCCGGCATCGGGTTGGGCGCGCGGGTGATCTTGGGCGTCTTCGTGGTGGGCGGCTTGCTCGGCATGTTCAGGCCTTGTCGGCGGCGCGGACGCGCCAGATGGCGAAGGGACGGTTGTACGGGTCCAGGCGCAGGTAACGGTGCGAGCCGTCCCAGCGCTCCTCGCCTCCATCCATGAGGTTCTCGGCAATCAGCGCGGCGCCTGGTGGCAGCCCCAGCTGGTATTGCGGCAATTCGATATGCATCTCAGGCGCCTGGTACGGATCCATGCTGACGGCGACGAGGATGGCGTTGTCGCCCTCCGGCGTCGCCTTCAGGTACAGCATGACGTTATCATGGCCGGAGGCCAGGGCGGTGAAGCCCAGATGCGTCTGCAGCGCCGGGTTTTCCCGCCGGATGTGGTTCAGGCGGGTGATCTCGGCGGTGATGTTGCCGGGGCGGTCGTAGTCCCAGGCGCGGATCTGGTACTTCTCGCTATCCAGGTACTCTTCCTTGCCGGGCTTGACTGGCGTCGCCTCGCACAGTTCGAACCCGTTATAGACGCCCCAGAGGCCGGAGAGGGTGGCGGCCAGGGCGGCACGGATGAGGTGGCCGGGGCGGCCGCTGTGGTGCAGGAATTCCGGATTGATGTCCGGCGTATTGACGAAGAAATGCGGGCGGAAGAAATCCGCCACCGGGGCTTCGTTCAGCTCCTGCATGTACTGCGTCATCTCCCAGCGCGTGTTGCGCCAGGTGAAGTAGGTATAGGACTGGCTGTAGCCGACCTTGGCCAGGCGATACATGACCTTGGGGCGGGTGAAGGCTTCCGAGAGGAACACGACCTCGGGCGCGCGCGCGCGGACCTCGCCGATCATCCATTCCCAGAAGGGCAGCGGCTTGGTGTGGGGGTTGTCCACGCGGAAAAGGTTGACGCCTTCCTTCACCCAGAACAGCACCACGTCCCGCAGCGCCAGCCACAGGGCGGGCTTGGCGCCTTCGGTGTAGAAGTCGACGTTGACGATGTCCTCGTACTTCTTCGGCGGGTTCTCGGCGTAGCGGATGGTGCCGTCGGGCCGCCAGTCGAACCAGTCCGGGTGCTCCTTCAGCCAGGGGTGGTCCGGCGAGCACTGGATGGCGAAGTCCAGCGCCAGTTCCAGCCCGTGTTCCTTGGCGGCGGCGACGAGCTTGCGGAAATCGTCCAGCGTGCCGAGCTCGGGGTGCAGGGCATCGTGGCCGCCCTCGGCGGCGCCGATGGCGTAGGGGCTGCCGACATCACCGGGCTCGGGCGTCAGGGTGTTGTTGCGGCCCTTGCGGTTCTTCTGGCCGATCGGGTGGATGGGCGGGAAATAGAGGACGTCGAAGCCCATGTCCCGCACCCGCGGCAGCGCGTCGATGACATCGCCGAAGGTGCCGTGGCGGTGGGCATCGCCGCTCTGCGAGCGCGGGAAGATCTCGTACCAGGAGGAGAAGCCGGCGGCGCGGCGCTCGATATCCAGCGGCAGCAGCGGCTCCTGCCGGAGGCGGTGCGGGCGGGGGTCGGCGCGTTCCATCAGCGCGCGGGTCTCGGGCGCGTTGAACAGGGCGACGGCCTGCTCGTGGCTGGCGCCTTCCATCTGGCGCAGCGTCGCCGCCAGTGGTTCGCCGGCGGCGCCAAGGCGGGCGATGGCGGCCTCGACCAGCGCGGCGCCTTCCCGCCGTTCCAGCGTGACGTCGACACCGGCCTTGTGCTTCTTGGTGATCTCGTCCTGGAAAGCCGCGTACTGGTCCACCCAGCTTTCCACCGTGTAGACATGGCGGCCGATGCGTTCCGGCACGAAGCTGGCTTCCCAGACATCGTTGCCAGTGGGCAGCATCGGCACCTCCCGCCACTCGCTCTCATCGGCCGGGCGCCAGAGCAGGCTGACGGCGATCTTGGCGTGGCCGTCGGCGAAGACGTCAGCAGTGACGGTGACGACCTGGCCGACCGAGCGCTTGACCGGGAAGCGGCCGCCATCGACGGCGGGCGCGATGGCCTCGATGGCGATGCGCGGGGCTTCGGTGGCCAGCTCGGCCGTCTCGGTCCCCTGGGGCAGCGGCAGGCGCACGGGCGCGGCGTCGTGGACAGGCAGCATCAGCACCTCCGCGGGGGCGAGGGTGAGACGGCCCCCGGCATCGAACACACCCGGCAGCAGCGCACCGGGCTCAGGCAGCAGGCCCAGCACCTGGCCGGCGGAGAGCCGGGCGGGGCGGAGCATGGATGGGTTGGCCAGGACCAGGGCGCGGCCCTTGGCCTCGCCTTCCTCGCCTTGCCACAGCAGCGCCAATGGCGCGTGCGGGGCGGAGAGCAGGCGGGGCGCGCCCTGGGCCAGGGCGGGCAGGCTGGCGCGGGTGGCGTTGGCCTGCTTCACCGCCGCCGAGATGTCGTAGCGGGCGCGCTGCCAGGGGCCGTGGCCCAGATCCTCGCGATGCAAGGCGCCGTGCTCGAACCCCGCCGGCATCAGCCAGGCGCGGCCGGACAGGGCGGCGAGCTGCACGGACTGGCGGGCGGCGCGTTCGGCCAGCCGGCGGTCGGTGAAGCGGCCGGCGAGGCGCGGGCCGCCGGGGATCTCGGCATAGGCCAGCAGCGGCGCGGCCCGGCGCATCGTGGCCAGGGCATCGCGCCCGGGCACCAGCGGGGCAACGAGGTCGAAGCCCTCGACCGGCTGGGACGGGTCGCGGGGGCAGGCGATGAGCAGCAGGCCAGGCGCGGCGGCGCGGACCGACTGCGTCAGTTGCCGCAGCAGGCCGGCATCGGCCCAGGCGGGCAGGATGCAGCGGAAGCCCACGGCACCATCGGCGGCGGCGCGGGAAAGGCGGTTCTGCCAGCGTTCCAGCCAGGCCTGCGGGTTCCGCGACGTGGCGTGGTCGCCCCGGAAGCGGGGGTCGGGCGGTGCTGTGGGGTCGGCGGGGCCGGATGCCTCCATGTCTGCATCGAGCAGCAGCGCCAGGCCGTGGCGGCTGGCGGTGGCCGCTGCATCGGGCAGCGGGGCGGACAGGCAAATGGCATCGAAGCCCAGCGCGGCGGCATGGGCGCAGGCGGCTTCGACGGCGTCGGCGCCGGACGGGCCGGTGGCCGTCGTGGCCAGCTGGGCGGTGTCCAGGTGATAGATGGCACCGGGGTGGGAGCGCAGGGTCATGGGCGGACTGGTCAAGCGTTCTGGTCCCTCAGCGTCTTGGCCTCAGCGGGTCCCGGTGGAACCCTGGGGCTGTTTGGAAACCCCGAGGCCGCTTGGAACACCCGGCGTGGCGGCAGGATGTCGCCAGGTGGTCCGAACGGCCCTGATCGAGTCACGAAGCCGCCGGGGCGGGTGCCCCGGCGGGTGGTTCAGGCCCGGCCTCAGTAGCGGCGGCGGCCGCTGAGCAGGCGGGCGGTGAGGGCGGAAGCCGCGGTGACGATGACGGCCGACAGGATCGGGTTGCCGGTGATCGTCTTGTTCAGGCGGCTCAGGCGGCCGACCAGGGAGTGGTCGACGGGCTGATCGGCATCCTCGCCCTCGTCCAGCATGGCGGCGTAGCGGTCCCGCGTCGCGCGGACCTGGCGGTGCTGGCGCTGCAGGAGCTGGCGGGCCTCGGACGGCAGGTCCTCGGCAAGGACGTCGTCATAGGCTTCCTCCAGGACCGCTTCGCCGCGCACGACCTCGCGCAGCACGCGGGCGCGGCCACGGCCGAACAGCTTGCCCTGCATATCCAGCACCACGCGGTGCACGGTGCCGATGGTGCTGCCTTCGCCGTCCGCCTGGATGCCGAGCTTGGTCAGCAGGGCATCCACGTCCTTGGCCATTTCCTCCCGCTTCGCGGCGAGCTCGGAGAACTCGATGCGCAGGAAGCGGTCGGAGGACTGGCGGCGGCCGATGTCGTAGCCGCGGTGGCTGTCATGCAGGTGGCTTGCGACCACCTTGAGCGCCGCATGGGCGGCACTCTCAGGCGTGCTGGCGGTGCTGGTGAGCTGACGCTCCGCCAGATTTTCCACGTCGGAAACAACGCCAGCGGGCTTGAAGATCGTCATGCGTTATCCTTCTCGCTCCGGGTTGTGAGACCTCGTGCGGCGACGCCTGACGGCGGGCCGCATGCCGTGACAACGGCGCAACGGCGAAATCGTTGAGTTCAAAAGCGAGGGCGTTGCAAGAAAAAGCCGCGCCGACGCTCGGGCGGCATCGCCGTCGCGGGGGTATTCGGCAGGGCCGCGCCAGGGCGTGCCCGGCGCGGGCGCGGCTCAGCGCTTGTCGGTCGGTGGGGTCTTGACGCCGGCGTCGGCGTACTTGCCCTCGGGGTATTCTTTCGTCGCGGTGGGCGGCAGCGGCGTGGGCGAAGGGTCCTCGCGCGGGGGCGTCTCGGGCGGCGGCGGGCTGGGCTCCGGGGGTGCCGGGGCCGGGGTTTCCTGCGGCGCCGGCTGCGGGCCGGCCGGGCTGGGGTTGCCGCCAGGCGAGGGAACTTCGGCCGGCTGCGGCGGAACCTGGCTGGTGGCGGGTGTCTGGGCCTGGGTCATGCGATTCTCCATCGTCATTGTTGGGACATGGGCTGGTCGTGGCTCAGCAATCGCCGTTCAGGCCGGCGGGCAACTCCCAGGTCTGCGGTCCAGGATTGCCAGCCTTCCGTGCCTTCCCACTAAGGGAAGGCGGCTGCGCTGTGTGGCCTCAGCGCGTGTGGTTCTGGCGGATCAGCGTCTCGGCGGGCGGCAGGGCGGCGACCGCCTGGGCGGCCGGAGCGATGCCGGTGGTCTTGGAACCGGTGGTCTTGGATGCGAGTTGCACCATTGTCTCCCGCGCTGCCATGCGGTGGCTGGCAAGACGCAGCGCCAGCGCGGCCCTCAGTTGGTAGGAGGGGCTTTCCGCATCAACCATGATGGCGGAAGGGCGGGAGAACTCAGCCAACATCGATAGCATCCTCTGCACGTCGCAGGCGGGGCGGCAGGATCGCCGCACCGCCCCTTACTTACTCTTGGGTCGTTTCGGCACTGGTGCGCTTGGCGGCCGCCTGGCTGCGGTTGCCCTGCGTGGCCTGGCCACCCTTGCGGCCGGCCTGCGCCGCGAGCTCGCGGTTGCGAGAGAAGGAACGGGATTCGGCCTGCACACTCTGGCCACCCTTGCGGCCGGCTTCCGCGGCCAGGGCCGGGTCCTGCGCGAAGCTGCGCTTGGCGGCCGGAACGCTCTGCCCGCCCTTGGAGGCGATGTCGCGCTGCTTTGCCTGGTCCATCGAAGCGAAGCCTTGCTTCCCTCCACCACTGCGGGTCGTAGTCATTTGATTTCCTTCCTGTTCGTTGTGTTCCGCCGGGAGCGGGGGAGACAGGGGATCAACCGGGTCTTCACTGCCAAGTTCCCGTCTCGTGCTCGTTTCCTGTCCTTTTTATGAAATCGGAACGAATCTCGAAATGGGGTGAGGCTGGAACGCGGCGTGGGCTGGGGGGTTGCAGCGAAATCGTAGAAAGCTTTGCCAAGGCTTTGAGCAGCCTCACATCACCACGGTGAAGGCGACAATCATGCCGACGACGACGAGAATCAGCGAGATCAGCAGCACCCAGCGCATGTGGCCGAGCGTGACGCCCTGGCGGGCCTTGGTGGGGCTCATCGGCTTGTCGGGCATCGGCGCTTCGCGATGGGTGTTGGGCGGGGTTCCGGGGCCGTTGGAAGGGTCGGACATTCTGCGGCGCTCCTCGATCAGTGGTTCACGAGAGGAAAGCCGTTGCGAGGGCGGAGTTTCAGGTTGAGGGGTTTCAGCCGGGTGATACGAGAACTTAAGCTGACGCGGCGGGTTATTCCGACAGGCATGTTGCCGATGGGAGTGAAACAGAATGTCCGACCCGATCTTCAGGCAGGAAGAGCCGCGTCCCGTCGATACCCTGGGTGGCATGGAGCCGGAGGGGCATAAGCGGGTGGAGCGCGACGAGACCCCGGCGCTGATTTCCTGCGACAAGGTGGAAGGGACGGCCGTTTACGACCGGGCCGGCCACCGCCTGGGCACGATCGAGACGCTGATGATCGACAAGGTCAGCGGCGTGGTGCGGTACGCCGTGCTGTCCTTCGGCGGCATCCTGGGCTTCGGCAGCCAGCATTACCCGTTGCCCTGGGCGCAACTGCATTACGATGTCGGGCTGGGTGGCTACGTGGTGAACCTGACCGAGCAGCAGGTGCATGACGCGCCGTCCTACCGGCCGGGCGACAGTGTCGACCTCTCCGACCGCGACTGGGGCGAGAAGGTGCAGGGCTATTACGACGGGCCGCGTTTCGGCGTCTCCCGGCTGTAAGGCAGGCGCCGGGCGGAGGGCTAATCCGTCTCCGCCCTGCGGCGTTCCTCGGCGGCGGGGGTGCGGTGGAAGCGTTCCCGCCGGCCGGAATCGCTGGCGGTCTCCTGCTCCAGCAGGGCGTAGAGGGCGAGGCGGGCGCGGTGGACGCGGCTTTTGACCGTGCCGACGGCGCAATCGAGCACCTTGGCCACGTCCTCGTACGCCATGCCGGAGCCGGCGACGAGGGAGAGGATCGAGCGGTGGTCCTCCGGCAACATGTGGAATACCCGGTGAAAGTCGGCCACCACCAGGCCTTCTTCCTGCCTGGCGGAGGTGGGGATCTGCTCCAGGCTGGAATCGTCCAGCTCCCGCGTCTGCTTCCGCTTGGCGACGAATTCGTTGAGGAAGCGGTTGCGGAGGATGGTGAAGGCCCAGGCCTTGAAGTTGGTGCCGGGTTGGAACCGATCGGCCGATCTCATGATACGGACGACAGTGTCCTGGACCAGATCGTCGGCGTCATGGCGATTTCTGGTCAGTGACCGAGCATAGGCACGCAAATCCGGCAGACAGGCGAGGAGATCGTCTTCGATCAACGTCATATTCGCCCTATCTTCTGCCTTACGCGATTTGTGGCCTTGTGCGGTTGCAAACGCTGTCACGGCTCGGGAAGTTGCCTTTTTCTTGGCGGTGCAACCAGGCCGGGGCGGATGCAACTTGCGGCAGGCGCCATCTGTTGATTGGACGAGGCCCGCCACAAGCGCGGCCATCAGCCAGGGGAGTACCGCAATGCCTGCCGATAAACGTGACGAGCAGCCTGTGAAGGAGGCTCCCAAGTCCAAGGCGGAGACCGAGAGGCAGCACGAGAAAGCGCTGGAGGACACCTTCCCCGCCAGCGACCCGCCCTCCACCAGCAACCCGAGCAAGACGGTGGGCTGGGAGGAACCGGAGGACGGCAAGAAGGCCTAGCGAATACGGCACCCCGGGCAGGGGGGCCGTATCACCAGTGTGCGACCAGGCAGGGCGCCGGAGATTTCCGGCGCCCTTTCTGTTGCGCGGCTGGTAAACTCCGGGCGTGCGGGGCTCCGGCCGGCGGGCCGATGAGGTGGCCGGGACAGGCGGATGACCCGGGCCGGTTGTCGGGCCGCGGGGCGGTCCGGCGCTGTCATCGAAGCTTCATAAAAGTGCAATGGAACGGTCGTTCCGGGCGCCTAGAACGCGCCCAGCCGGGACGGTACCCACCGCATGATCCGCGGATACGGGGCCGGACCGCAGCAGATGAACGGAGAGATATGGTGAGCAATCGCCTCCTTGCCCTGGCCGCCGGCCTTGTCGCGACCGTGGGTGTCACGGTGTCCGCCTTCGCCCAGCAGGCCACCATCACGGGCGCCGGCGCCAGCTTCCCCAACCCGCTGTACCAGAAGTGGGGCGAAGCCGCCCGCCAGCCCACCGGCATCCAGCTGAACTACCAGTCCGTCGGCTCGGGCGCCGGCCAGGCGCAGATCCGCAACCGCACGGTCGATTTCGGTGCCTCCGACGCGCCGATGACGGCGGAGCAGCTGACCGAGGCGAACCTGCTGCAGTTCCCGGCCAGCATGGGCAGCGTCGTTGCCATCGTGAACATCCCGGGCGTCGAGAACAACCGGCTGCGCCTGACGGGCGAACTGCTCTCGGCCATCTATCTCGGCCAGATCACCAAGTGGAACGATCCCAAGATCGTCGAGCTGAACCGGGAGCTGACGCTGCCGAACGTGGCGATCGCGCCGGTGTACCGCGCCGATGGCTCGGGCACGACCTTCGTGTGGGTCTCCTACCTCTCCGCCGTGTCCCAGGAGTTCCAGGGCAAGGTCGGCGTCGGCACCTCCGTCCGCTGGCCGGCCGGTACGGGCGCCCGCGGCAATGAGGGCGTGGCCGGTACCGTGCGCAACGTGCGCGGCGCCATCGGCTATGTCGAGCACGCCTATGCCCATGCCAACAACCTGGTTACCACGCAGCTGCGCAACAAGGCCGGCAACTTCGTGACGCC
Organism: Teichococcus aerophilus; assembly: GCF_014490485.1. Taxonomy (GTDB): domain Bacteria; phylum Pseudomonadota; class Alphaproteobacteria; order Acetobacterales; family Acetobacteraceae; genus Pseudoroseomonas; species Pseudoroseomonas aerophila. The sequence goes on from NZ_JACTVA010000049.1 coordinate 33,018, forward strand.
GACGACCGAGGCCTTCCAGGCCGCCGCCGCCAATGCCGACTGGAGCGCGCCGAACTTCGCCGCCAACCTGATCGACACCCACGGTGCGACCTCCTGGCCGATCGTGACGCCGACCTTCATCCTGCTGCCGCGCAACCCGTCCGATGCGACGCGCGCGCAGAACGTGATGCGGTTCTTCGACTGGGCGTACCGGAACGGCGACGCCATCGCCACCGGCCTGGACTACATCCCGCTGCCGGAGAGCGTCGAGAACGCGATCCGCGCCGCCTGGACCGCGCAGGTGCAGGTGGACGGCAAGCCGGTGTGGCCCGCGAACTGACCGGGCCGCACGGATCCTGGTAAGAGACGCGGGCGGGGGTCGGAAGGCCCCCGCCCGTCGCGCAAGCCCCCACCGCCTGGAGCTCCCCCCTTGTCGCAGGCCGCCACTCTGAACGCCGCAGCCCCTTCCGCCCGCCCCGCGCGGCGGTCCGGCTCGCTGGGCGATGTGATCTTTGCCGCCGCCTGTCGCGGCGCCGGTATCTTCGTGCTGCTGCTGCTGGGCGCCATCATCGCCGGGCTATTCATCGGCGGCTGGGATGCCTTCCGCACCTTCGGCCCGGGCTTCGTGACCGGGACGGACTGGGACCCGGTGCAGGAAGTGTTCGGCGCCGGCGTGTCCATCTACGGCACCGTCGTCACCGCCGTCCTGGCGCTGATCATGGCCGTGCCGGTGGCCTTCGGCATTGCCTTCTACCTGACGGAGCTGGCGCCCGCGTGGCTGCGCCGCCCGGTGGGCACGGCGGTGGAGCTGCTGGCGGCGGTGCCCTCCATCATCTACGGCATGTGGGGCTTCTTCCTGATCGTGCCGTTCATGGCGCAGACCTTCCAGCCCTTCGTCATCGACAATTTCGGCGAGATCCCGGTGATCGGCGACCTGTTCGCCGGCCCGCCCTTCGGCACCGGCATCCTGACCGCCGCGATCATCCTGGCCATCATGGTGCTGCCCTTCATCGCCGCCGTGATGCGCGACGTGTTCAACACGGTGCCGCCGGTGTTCAAGGAGAGCGCCTACGGGCTGGGCTGCACCACCTGGGAAGTCGTCCGCAACGTGGTGCTGCCCTACACGCGGGTCTCCGTCGTCGGCGGCATCATGCTGGGGCTGGGGCGCGCGCTGGGCGAGACGATGGCGGTGACCTTCGTCATCGGCAACGCCAACCGCATCTCGGCCAGCCTGTTCGGGCCGGGCAACACCATCGCCTCGGTCGTCGCGCTGGAATTCGGCGAGGCGACGATGGGCAGCCTGAAGCTCTCGGCGCTGCTGGGGCTCGGCTTCATCCTGTTCGTCATCTCCTTCATCGTGCTCTCCCTCTCGCGCTTCATGCTGCGCCAGCGGGTGCAGAAGTGAGCGCCGCCATGAGCCATTCCTCCATTCCTGGCCGCCCGAAGGACCTGAAGGCCTCGGCGGCGCTGGGCCGGCGGCGGCGGCGGGTGGACATGATCGTCCGCACCGCCTGCTTCGCCGCCACCATCATCGGCGTGCTGTTCCTGATCTCGATCCTGGGCACGCTGTTCTGGAACGGCTTCTCGGCACTGTCGCTGAAGGTGTTCACCGACGTGACCAAGCCGCCCGGCTCCGATGGCGGGCTGCTGAACCCGATCATCGGCAGCATCATCCAGACCTTTATCGGCACCGTCATCGGCACGCCGATCGGCCTGCTGGTGGGCACCTACCTGGCCGAGTATTCCAAGGCCTCGCCGCTGGCGCATTCGGTGCGCTTCGTCTCGGACATCCTGCTCTCGGCGCCGTCCATCCTGATCGGGTTGTTCGTGTACCAGGTGCTGGTGGTGCCCTTCGGCGGCTTCTCCGGCTGGGCGGGCTGCGTGGCGCTGGCCATCATCGTCATCCCCATCGTCGTCCGCACGACGGAGGACATGCTGCGCCTGTTGCCGGATACGCTGCGCGAGGCGGTGATCGGGCTGGGCGCGCCGAAGTGGAAGATGATCACCCTGGTGTGCTGGCGCGCCGCCGCCAGCGGCATCATGACCGGCATCCTCCTCGCCGTGGCCCGCGTGGCCGGCGAGACGGCGCCGCTGCTGTTCACCTCGCTTGGCAACCTGAACTGGTCGCTCAGCCTCTCGGCGCCGATGGCCAGCCTGCCGCTGACCATCTACGCCTATGCGGGCTCGCCCTATCAGGACTGGATCGCGCTGGCCTGGGCCGGTGCTCTTATCATCACGCTCGGCGTGCTCGGGCTCAACATCGCGGCGCGCAGCCTGCTGCGGAAGTGAGAGACATCATGGAAAGCGCGACCACCCGCCCCCAGACCCTGCCGCCCGCCACCCCGAACCATGCGCCAGCGCCGCTGAACGAGGCGCGGCTGCAGGTGCGGGGGCTGGACTTCTTCTATGGCGAGAGCCAGGCGCTGAAGAAGATCCACTTCGACCTGCCGGCCCGGCAGGTGACGGGCATGATCGGCCCCTCCGGCTGCGGCAAGTCCACGCTGCTGCGTGTGCTGAACCGCATGTACAGCCTGTATCCCGGCCAGCGCGCCACGGGGCAGGTGCTGCTGGATGGCAAGAACATCCTGGACGACGACGTCGACATGAACTCCCTGCGGGCGAAGGTCGGCATGGTGTTCCAGAAGCCGACGCCGTTCCCGATGACGATCTACGAGAACATCGCCTTCGGCATCCGCCTGCACGAGAAGCTCTCCAAGTCCGAGATGGACGAGCGGGTGGAGTGGGCGCTGACCCGCGCCGCGATCTGGGGCGAGGTGAAGGACCGGCTGAACAGCTCCGCCATGGGGCTTTCCGGCGGCCAGCAGCAGCGCCTGTGCATCGCCCGCACCATCGCGGTGCGGCCGGAGGTCATCCTGCTGGACGAGCCGACCTCGGCGCTGGACCCGATCAGCACGCTGCGGATCGAGGAGCTGATCGACGAGTTGAAGCGCGACTTCACCATCGCCATCGTGACGCACAACATGCAGCAGGCGGCGCGCTGCGCCGACCAGGTGGCCTTCTTCTACCTGGGCGAGCTGGTGGAGGTGTCGCCGGCCGACGAGATGTTCACGGCGCCGAAGCAGCCGCGGACGCAGGACTACATCACCGGCCGGTTCGGCTGAGCCAGGGATAGACGGGAATGCCGGAACAGGGTGAACACATCGTCCGCTCCTACGAGGAGCAGCTGAAGAAGCTGCGCGAGATGATCGCGCGGATGGGCGGGCTGGCCGAACGCCAGGTGGCGGACGCGGCCTATGCGCTGGTGCGCCGCGATACCGAGCTGGCGAGCGAGGTGATCGGCCGCGATGGCGAGATCGACGCGCTCGAACGCGACATCGAGAATTTCTGCGTGCGCCTGCTGGCGCTGCGGCAGCCAATGGCGAGCGACCTGCGCTTCATCATCGCCGCCATGAAGGTCTCCAACGCCATCGAGCGGATTGGCGACTATGCGCGCAACTGCGCCAAGCGGGCCGTGGTGATCAGCCAGCAGCCGCAGATCAGCAGCATGACCGGCTTCCAGTGGATGGCGAAGCTGGTGCAGGAGAACCTGAAGGAGGCGATCGACAGCCTGCTGAACCAGGACGCCGCCGCGGCCGAGCGCGTCTGGGCCGCCGATGCCAATGTGGACGACGTCTATAACGGCATCTTCCGCGAGCTGCTGACGCACATGATGGAAGACGCGCGCAACATCACCGCCGCGACGCACCTGCTGTTCGTGGCCAAGAACTACGAGCGCATCGGCGACCACGCGACCAATATCGCCGAGACGGTGTTCTACGCCGTGCGCGGCGGCACGCTGCCGGAAGAGCGGCCGAAGGGCGACACCTCGGCCTACGCCGTCGTGCGGCCGCCGGTTTAAGGACGATGCCGATGGCCGAGCCGAATGGCGGGACGCGCCCCACCATCCTGGTGGTGGAGGACGAGGCGCCGCTGCTGACGCTGCTGCGCTACAACCTGGAGAAGCAGGGCTTCCGGGTCGAGGAAGCGACGGATGGCCAGGAAGCGCTGATGCGCGTGGCCGAGGCGCCGCCCGACCTGGTGCTGCTGGACTGGATGTTGCCGGCGCTTTCAGGCCTGGAGGTGTGCCGCCAGCTGCGCCGCCGGGCGCCGACGCGGGACCTGCCGATCATCATGGTGACGGCGCGGACCGAGGACCAGGACGCGGTGCGGGCGCTGGACACGGGCGCGGACGACTACATCGCCAAGCCGTTCGTGATGGATGCGCTGATGGCGCGCATCCGTGCGTTGCTGCGGCGTTCCGTCGGCGTCGGCACCAAGGGCGTGCTGGCGTGGCGCGACATCTCGATGGACCAGGACGCGCACCGGGTGACGCGCGGGCCCCGCGCCCTGCATCTGGGGCCGACCGAGTACCGGCTGCTGGAGTTCTTCTTGCAGCACCCGGGCCGCGTCTTCTCCCGCGAGCAGCTGCTGGACAGCGTGTGGGGGCGGGACATCCATGTGGAGCCGCGCACGGTGGACGTGCATATCCGCCGGCTGCGCAAGGTGGTGAACGGGGATGGCGAGATGGACGTGATCCGCACCGTCCGCAGCGCCGGCTACGCGCTGGATGTGGAACCGCACTGAGGCCGGCTGGGCTGCGGGCATGAAAAAAGGGGGCCTCGCGGCCCCCTTTTCTGTGTCTGCGCCGTGGGTTCAGCGCCCTGGGTTCAGCGCGGGGGGGTTCAGCGCCGGTTGATGGCGAAGGCGCCCGGACCGACGACGGAGATGTAGAGGAAGACGAAGCAGAACAGCACCGCCGCGTCGCCGCCGTTGAGCAGCGGGAAGAAGCTGCGGGGGGCGTGGAACATGAAGTAGGCGACGGCCATCTCGCCCGCCAGGACGAAGCCGACGGCGCGCGAGTAGAAGCCCACCAGGATGAGCAGGCCGCCGACGGCTTCCAGGATGGCGCCGATCCAGAAGAGGCTGAGCACGGGGGGCAGGCCGCTGGGCGGCGGGGCGGGGTAGCCGAACAGCTTCTGCGTGCCATGCGCGATGAACAGCAGCGCGGTGATGATGCGCAGGGCTGCCAGGGCATAGTTCGCCGTGTTGGGTGGAAGGGGGCTGGCCATGGTCGTGGTCCTTGGTGGGGCGGATTCGCCGGTTCGTCTTAGCATGGCTTCGCCCCGGCTTCGCCAGCGCTTTGGCGGGGTGGCCGCGCGCCCCTGTGCGTTGAGGCTTCCTTCATGGCGCGGGCGTCAGAACGCCTGGCCTGGCGGCGGGTGGCGATAGGGCGACTCGCACGGCCATGGCCTTAGAGGATTGCGTCATGCGCTTTGCCGCTGTTGTTGCCGCCGCTGGCCTGCTGAGCCTCACCGCCCCAGGGGCGGCCTTCGCGGCCTGTTCCCTGGAGCAGGCGATGACCAAAGTCTCGATGATTTCCGAGCTGCTGATGCCCAAGATGCAGAGCAAGCCGGACGAGGCGAGCAAGATCATGACCGAGATCGGCGAGGCGACCTCCAGCGCCACGCCGACGGATCAGGATTGCGCGGCGCTGGACCGGCTGATGGAGCGCGCCCGCCGGCTGTAAGGGGCGGGAGGCGGCGGGCTGGGAGCGTCGTCCCGGCCCGGTGACAGCGTCAGCCTGACCGGGGTGGCTTCAGGGCCGCCAGGGCAGGGTGCCGGGCGGCAGGCGGCGGCCGAGCAGGCTGGCGGCGCCCATCAGCGCCGCGACCAGCAGCAGGGAAAGGCAGGAGACGGCGGCGGCCTGCGGGCTCTGGCCGCCATCCTGCAGGTTGAAGACCAGGACGCCCAGGGTCTGCGTACCGGGGCCGTGCAGCAGGCTGCTGACCGTGACCTCGTTGACTGCCAGCAGCATGACCAGCAGCGCGCCGGCCGCCAGGGCGGGGGCCAGGGGCGGCAGGTGCACGGCGCGCAGGCGCAGTAGCAGGCCGGCGCCCATGCCGCGGGCGGCCTCCTCCAGCGCCGGGTCCAGCCGCGCGGCGGCGGCGGCCACGGGGCGCAGTGCCAGGGTCTGGAAGCGGGCCAGGTAGGCGAAGAAGATCAGCGCCAGGGTGCCGTAGACGGCGCCGCCGCCGGGCAGGCCGAGCACCAGCAGGATGACGGCGACGGCGGTGCAGGCACCGGGCAGGGCGTAGGTCAGGTCGGTCGCCATGGCGGTGGCGCGGACGGCGCGGTAGCGCATGGCCAGCGCCACCGGCAGCGCCGCGAGGCCGAGCAGCGCGGCGGCGGCGGTGGAGAGCAGCAGCGAGTTGCCGAAGGCGGCCAGGGTGTGGGCGCCGGGGGCCAGGGTGGCGGCGAAGTGGCGCAGGGTCAGGGTGGCGGGCGTCAGCGCCATGCCCATGGCCGGCACCAGGGCGGAGGTCAGCAGGGCGGCCAGCGGCACGGCCAGCACCGCCAGCAGGTACAGCGCCAGTGGCGCCACCAGCAGGCGGTCCAGCCGGGTGGGGACGATCGGCTCGAACGGCCGGCCGGACTTCCAGCCGGCGCGGCGGGCGGCGAGGGCCTGGGCCAGCAGGCCGGGCAGGGTGAGCGCGGCCAGCAGCAGGGACAGCGCGGCGACCTGGGAGAGCGCGGCGGGACCGGTGGCGGAAAGGCGCTGCCAGATCAGTACCGTCAGCAGCGGGAAGCGGCCGGGGATGCCGAGTAGGGCGGCAATGCCGAAATTGCCGAGCGCGGCGATGAAGGCGAGGCCGGCGCCGGCCAGCAGGCCCGGGGCCAGCAATGGCCAGACCGCCATGCGCAGCGCCTGGGCCGGGGTGGCGCCCAGGCCGCGCGCGGCAGCGACGACCTCGGCCGGCAGGCGGCGCACCAGGGCGGCCAGGGCCAGGAAGACCAGCGGCGCACCCTGGATGCCCAGCAGCAGGATCAGCCCGAACGGGCCGTAGAACGGGTTCTGCGAGCCGAGCGGCGGGGCGAGGCCGAGCGAGACCAGCAGCGGCGAGGACGGGCCGCTGGCCTGGATGAAGGCGAGCGCCATGATCTGCGGTGGCACCAGCAGCGGCAGGATGCAGAGGAAGATCAGCCCGCGCCGCCAGGGCATTTCCCGCAACAGCAGCAGGCTGGCTTGCACGCCGCCGATGGCGGTGGCCAGCAGCGCGGCGCCGGAGGCCACCAGCAGGCTGCGCCATGCGGCGCGCCAGACGGAGGCATCGGCGGCGAGGGTGGCGAGGGCCGGGCCGGCGGCCTCGGCCAGCAGGCGCGCGGTGGGGGCCAGGCCCAGCAGCGCCAGCCAGGCCATGGCCCAGAGAGCGAGCGTGGGCGGACGCGGCAGGGCGCGG
>NZ_JACTVA010000005.1 GCF_014490485.1 Teichococcus aerophilus
CTGGCCGGGCCGGCAAGGCCGTGGCCGGGCGGGGCTGATGGCACCGCCGGCGGCGCCGTTGGCCTGGCGCGCCGCCATTGGCCGGGCCGTGGCGCTGATGGGGCTATGGGTCGTCGTCGGCGGCCTTGGCATCGCGCATCTGCTGGTGGGCGTGCCTGCCATCGCGGCGGCCACCATCGCCAGCCTGCGCCTGCTGCCACCCCAGCCGGCGCGGCCGCGCCCGTTGGCGCTCCTGGCGTTGCTGCCGCGCTTCTGCGTGCAATCGGCGCTGGCCGGCTGGCAGGTGGCGCGGCTGGCCTGCCATCCGGCGCTGCCGCTGCGGCCGGGCTTCGCTCCCTTCCGAGGTAGTCTGCCGGAGGGGCTCGGCCGGGATGGCTTCCTCGCCTGGTCCAGCACGATGCCGGGCACCGTGCCGGCGGGTCAGGGCGACGACGGTGCGCTGCTGGTCCATTGCCTCGACGTCCATTCCCCGCCCGCGCCGGCAATGGCGGCGGATGAGGCGCGCTTCGCCCACGCATTGGGGCTGGAAGCAAAACATGGCTGAGTTCCTGCTCTTCATGGCCGCCTGCGTGCTGCTGTCGGTGCTGTGTGGGCTGGCACGGGTGCTGCGCGGGCCGAAGGATGCGGACCGGATGATGGCGGTGCAGCTGGTCGGCAGCGGCAGCATCGCCGCCTTGCTGCTGCTGGCATCGGCTTTGGGCGACGCCGCGGCCGTCGACGTCGCACTGTGCCTGGCGCTGGTCGCGGCCTTCGCCGCGGTCGCCTTCGCGCTCGGCCTGCGGCAGGGGGCGGGGGAATGAGCGCGGTGCTCGACCTGTTCAGCGTTCTCGCGGTGCTGGGCGGCTGCTTCTTCTTCGTCGCCGGCACGCTGGGGCTGTTGCGCTTTCCGGACACGTTGAGCCGGCTGCATGCGCTGACCAAGGCGGATAATCTCGGCCTCGGGTTGATTGTGCTGGGGCTGCTGCCGCGTGCCGGCAGCGTGCTGGGCGGCCTCAAGCTCGTGCTGGCCTGGGCGTTGGTGCTGCTGGCCGGTGCCGCCGTCTCCCAGGTCATCGCCCGGCTGGCGCGGCGGGAAGGTTCGGCGCCATGAGTGGCGCGTGGCTGCTGGATGGCGTGCTGCTGCTGGCGGTGCCGGCCATCGCCCTGGCCTCTCTGTTGTCGCGGCGGATATTGCCGGCGCTGGCCGCCTTCGTCGCCTATGGGTTGCTGCTGGCACTGGTGTGGATGCGCCTTGGCGCCCCCGATGTCGCGTTGACCGAGGCGGCGGTGGGCGGCGGCGTCACCGGCGTGCTGCTGATCGGCGCCGCCGCGCGGTTGCGGATGCCGGAGGCGGAGGCACCGCCCGGCTGGCCGTTGCGCCTGCTGACCGCGCTGCTCTCCCTTGGCATCACCGCCGGGCTGGCCGTGGCGGTGCTGGCCCTGCCGGAACCGGCGCCAAGCCTTGCCCCGCAGGCGGCGGCGCAACTGGCGGCCACGCAGCTCGGCAACCCCGTGGCCGGGGTGCTGCTGGCCTTCCGCGCCATCGATACGCTGCTGGAAGCCGTGGTGCTGGTTATTGCCGTCATCGGCATCTGGGGCATGGCGCCGGATGGGGCGTGGGGTGGCCGGCCGGGGCCGGAACAACTCCGGCTGGCGGAGGGCCCGGTGGTCCTTCTGGCCATGCTGCTGCCGCCCATCGGCATCGTATTCGGCATTTACCTGGCCTGGGTGGGCGCGGATGCGCCTGGCGGCGCCTTCCAGGGCGGTAGCATCCTGGCGGCGATGTGGATTCTGGCCTGGCTGGCCGGGCTGGTGCGGCCGCCCCGCATCGACAGCCTGGCCCTGCGACTGCTGGTGGTGGCCGGGCCGGCACTGTTCATGCTGGTGGGGCTGGCCGGCTTCGTCGTCGCCGACGGCTTCATGGCGTATCCGGCAGCCTGGACCAAGCCGGTGATCCTGCTGGTGGAGGCGGCGCTGACGCTCTCCATCGCCGTGGCGCTATGCCTGCTCGTCGCCGGCTGGCCCATGCGGCGGGCGCGCGCGTGAGCACGGCCAGCGCCTATGGCCTGCTGGGCGCCGTACTCGTCGGGCTCGGCCTGTACGGGGTGGTGCTGCAGGCGGAACCGTTGCGCCGTATCCTGGCGTTCAACCTGCTGGGCGGCGGCATCTTCCTGCTGTTCGGCGTGATGGCGCGGCGGGGCGCCGGTGCCGGCTTCAGCGGCGACCCGGTACCGCAGGCCATCGTCATCACCGGCATCGTCGTCGCCTTCGCCGCGACGGCGCTGGCCGTGCACCTGTTGCTGCGGCTGCAGGTGGCGCGCGACGTGCCGGCGCCGCCGGAGGAGCCGCGGGCATGATGCTGGGCACGACGCCCGGTGGTGGCCTGCTGGCCTTCGCCCTGGCCTTGCCGGTGCTGGCCATGCTGCTGGCCTTCGTCGCCGGTGGGCGGCAGGCTGGCCGCATCGCCCTGGCGGCGCTGCTGGCGGGGCTGGTTCTGTCGCTCGCCGTCGCCACGGGCGTGCTGCGGGGCGGGGAGGCATTGGTCCTCACTCTGGGCGGCTGGGCGCCGCCGCTGGGCGTAGCGCTGCGGGCGGATGGGATCTCCGCCGTCATGCTGCTGACGACCTCGGTGGTCATGGTGGGGACGGCGCTGTTCGCCTTCACCTCGTATTCCGGCGACAGGGGCGAGAGCCGGGCGTCGCTGGTGTTCTGGACGCTGCTGCTGGGCCTGTGGGGTGCGATGAACGCCGTGCTGCTGGGCAACGACCTGTTCAACCTCTACGTGGCGCTGGAATTGCTGACCTTCGCGGCGATGCCGCTGGTCTGCCTGGATGGCCGGGCGGAAACGCTGGCCGCCGCACTGCGCTACCTGTTCTTCGCGCTGCTGGGTTCGCTGCTGTACCTGCTGGGCGTGGCGCTGCTGTACGGCGCCTACGGCACGCTGGATATCGTGCTGCTCTCCCGCCTCACGCGTGCCGATGCGCCCACGCTGGTCGCGGCGGCGCTGATGACGGCGGGGCTGCTGGCGAAGACGGCACTGTTCCCGCTGCATCTGTGGCTGCCGGGCGCCCATGCCGGCGCCCCGGCCGCGGCCAGCGCCGTGCTGTCCGCCCTGGTGGTGAAGGCGCCGTTCTTCCTGGTGCTGCGGCTGTGGTTCGATGTGATGCCGGAGCTGGCGACAGGGCTGGCGCCGCAGATCCTGGCCGGGCTCGGCGCGCTGGCTATCCTGTTTGGCAGCGCGCTGGCGTTGCGGCAGGCGCGGCTGAAGCTGCTGGTGGCGTACTCCACCGTGGCGCAGATCGGCTACCTGTTCCTGATGTTCCCACTGGCCGGCGCGGCTGGGGCCACCCTGGCGGGTGCCTGGACCGGCGGCATGCTGCAGGCCGTTTCCCACGCGCTGGCCAAGGCCGCGATGTTCCTCGGCGCCGGGCTGATCGCGGAAGCGCTGGGACATGACCGGCTGCGCGACCTGGGCGGCGCCGCGCGGCTGCTGCCGATGACGGTGGTGGCTTTCGGGTTGGGCGGATTGTCCCTGATGGGCCTGCCGCCCAGCGGCGGCTTCGTGGCGAAGTGGCTGCTGCTGAATGCCGCGATTGAAACCCAGCAATGGTGGTGGGGGCTGGTGCTGCTCTCTGGCGGGTTGCTCACCGGCGGCTATGTCTTCCGCGTGCTTTCCGCCAGCATGGCCGGGCCAGCGGCTGCGGCGGTGGCCGTGGTGTCGCCGGGCCGGCAGGCGGTGGTGCTGGTGCTGGCCATCCTTTCCGTGGTGCTGGGGCTGCTGCCGCTCGCCTCCTTTGGCCTGGTGCAGATCGGGCGGTTGGCGCCATGACCGGCATGCTGCTGCTGGCGACGCCGTTACTGCCGATGGCGATGGCGATGGCCTGCGTCTCCGCCACGCTGCGGACGCGGATGATGGAGTGGCTGGTGCTGGCGCCCTTGCCGGGCCTGGCTGCCGCGTTGCTGGCCGTCGGCGGCCCACCGCTGGTGCTGGACGCCGATGGCGCCCGCTTCACGCTGGAGCTGAGCCCACCGGCCGCCATGCTGCTGGGCGCCACGGCGCTGCTGTGGAGCCTCGCTGGCGCCTATGCCGCCACCTATCTGCGGGATGATCCCGCCAAGGGGCGCTTCGCGGTGTCCTGGCTGCTGACGCTGGCCGGCAGCCTCGGCGTCTTCCTGGCGGACGACCTCGCCACCTTCTACCTCGCCTTCGCGCTGGTCAGCCTGGCCGCCTATGGGCTGGTGGTGCAGGACGGCACGAAGCGGGCGCACCGGGCCGGGGTCATCTACCTCGTCCTCGCGGTGCTGGGCGAGATCTGCCTGCTGCTGGCCTTCGCGCTGCTGCACGCGGCGACTTCGGGGGACAGCCTGGCCATCCGCGATGCCGTGGCCGCCTTGCCGACGGCGCCCGCGCGGCCGTGGATCGTGACCTTGCTGATCCTGGGCTTCGGCTTGAAGGCCGGGTTGGTGCCGCTGCATGTCTGGCTGCCGCTGGCGCATCCGGCGGCGCCGATGCCGGCCTCGGCCGTGCTCAGCGGCGCCATCGTGAAGGCCGGCATCATTGGCCTGATCCGCTTCCTGCCCTTCGGCGAGAATCTGCCGGGCTGGGGCGAGGTGCTGGCGGCGATGGGCCTGTTCACTGCCTTCTACGGCGTTGCCATCGGCATCACCCAGGCCAATCCGAAGACCGTGTTGGCTTATTCCAGCGTCAGCCAGATGGGCGTCACCGTGGCGTTGTTGGGCCTGGCCTTGGCGGGCGGGCAGGTAGGCTGGGTCCGGCTGGCGGCCTTCTACGCGGTGCACCACGTGCTGGCGAAAGGGGCGATGTTCCTGGCGGTCGGTGTAGTCGCCGGCTGCGGCGGGACGCGGCTGCGTTGGGTGCTGCTGCCGGTGGGGTTGCTGGTGCTGGCCTTCGGCGGCCTGCCGTTGACCGGCGGCGGCGTGGCGAAGTTGGCGGTGAAAGATGTGTTCGCCGGCCCCTGGCTCGGTGCGCTGTCCAGCCTTTCGGCCGTGGGGACCACGGTGCTGATGGTGCATTTCCTGCTGCGGTTGCAGCTCCTGGGGTCGGGACAACCGCAGGAACGACCGGCGCCGGGGCTGGTATGGCCGTTTCTGACGCTGGCGGCGGCGGCGCTGCTGGGGCCATGGGCCCTGTATCTGGGCACCGGTATCGGCAGCCTGGAAAAGGCGCTCGGGGGCGCGGAGCTGTGGGCTGGTGTTTGGCCGGTCCTGCTCGGCCTGGTGCTGGCGCTGGGCCTGCACCGGTGGGGCTGGCGGCTGCCGGCGGTGCCGGAGGGCGATGTGCTGGTGCTCACCCGCCGCGCGCCGGCTTTGCTCTCCGCCTGCGGCGACCGGCTGGAACGTGGGGAAGTTGTGCTGCGCCAGTGGCCCGTGGCGGCCTCCGCCCTGCTCGGGCTGGCGGTGCTGCTGGTGCTGGCGATGTGGCAGGCCGCGTGACCGCACGCGGCCGCCCGATATCAGCGCCGCGACGGCAGCGCGGCTGGGGTGAAGCCCGGCGGCGCATCCACCCACGGGTTGCCCTCCCGCGCCCGCTGGTAGCCGTGGTCGAACAGCGCGCGCATGTATTCAGTGTCGAAGGCTTCTGGGCGGTCCTGGCCGAAGGCGCCATCGATATAGGCCAGCTTGAAGCGCACGCCATCCCGCTGCGACGTCAGGAAGATGCGGACCACGTCGTTCAGCCCGCTGAAATAGATCGAGGTAGCGATCGACCGGCGGGAAATGGCGAAGAGATGCCGGGTGGTGGTGGCCCATTCCGGGTCCATCCGCGCATTGCGGATCAGGTAGGCCGTGCGGTCCCGCCGGATGACGCCGTCCAGCGCGCTGTAGGAGAGATCCAGCGACGCCGGGTAGAGGAACATCTGCGAGGCGGCGCCGCCATCGACATGCATTTCCTGATAACGCTGACCATCGATCTCCACATCGGTGAATACTGGCGGGAAAGCGCCGGGGATGGAGGCCGAGGCCAGCAGGATCTTGCGGAACAGGCCGATCGCTTCCGGATGCCCGCTGGCGGCGATGGCACCGATGTTCCACACCACCGGGCGCTGCATGTCCAGATTGGTGGTGCCGATCAGCAGCAGGCGGCCACGGCGGTACTCGGCCGCGATGGCGTGCATCATATCTTCATTCACGTGACGCTCGATCAGCCGGAACAATGGCCCGGTATCCGCCAGGGAATCGCCGAACAGCAGCGCGCCGGCGAAGCGGCGCAGCAGCAGGATGTCCGGCGGTGCGACCGCGGTGAACACTTCCTTCAGCTGCGCGTCATAGGCCGGGCCGAGAAAGGCGAAGGGCGCGGTCAGCGCCCCGGCGGAGACCCCAGTCACCACCCGGAATTCCGGCCGGCGGCCCGAGGCGGTCCAGCCGACCAGCAGCCCGGCCCCGAAGGCGCCATTGTCGCCGCCGCCGGAGATGGCGAGATAGTTGGCGGGTGGCCGGTTCAGCAACTGCTCCGGCGGCAAGGTCACGGCCTCGCGCGCCGCAGCATCTTGAATTTCGCGCAACAGGCCGCTGGACCCACGATCGATCCAGAACCGGGCATTGGGAATGCCGAGGATTTGCGCCTGTTCGCTCTGCTCCGCCGGCGGCGCGGGGAAGCGCGCCAGCGAGCAGGCGGGCAGTGCCAGTGCCACCAGCAGCAGGCATGCCCGGCGGAAACGGATTCGATGGTTCAACGCACTCTCCTCGGGCCGCGTGGGCGCGCTTGCACGATAGCCGCGCATGCGCTGCCGTGAACCGGCTAAACGCGCGCCGGTCCGCATTACGCCGAAAGATCATGGTGCGCTGCGGGAAGATTTGGTTTTGAATGGATCGCGCGGCATTCCCGCACGGTCAGGACCCAGCGCCCTTCAATCGCTTCATGCAGGAGTATGCATGGCATGACGACACCGCCCCGTTCCCGTCCGAAGCCCGTGCCGGATGCCGCCACCACCAAACCAACGGCGCCAAGAGCAGACGGGCCGCTGCTGATCGACCTCGCCCTGCAAGGTGGTGGCTCGCATGGCGCCTTCACCTGGGGGGTGCTGGACCGCCTGCTGCAGGATAGCCGCTTCCAGATCGAGGCGATCTCCGGCACCTCCGCCGGGGCGATGAACGCGGCGGTGCTGGCGGATGGCTTTGCCGCCGGCGGTGTCGATGGCGCGCGGCAGGCGCTGGAGAATTTCTGGCGCAAGGTTTCCCGCGCGGCGGAGATGAGCCCGCTGAAGCGTGGGCCACTGGACGTACTGCTGGGCACCTGGTCGTTGGACAATTCGCCGGCCTATGTGGCGATGGACATGATGACCCGGCTGTTCTCCCCTTACGACATGCCCTTCGCGCCGCCGAACCCCTTGAAGGAGATCCTGGCGCAGACGGTGGATTTCCAGCGGCTGGCCAGCGCGCCGGTGAAGCTGTTCATCACCGCGACCAATGTGCGGACCGGGCGCGGCCGCGTCTTCCGCAACAACGAGTTGACGCCGGACGTGCTGCTGGCCTCCGCCTGCCTGCCGACCGTGTTCCAGGCCGTCGAGATTGAGGGCGAGGCGTATTGGGATGGCGGCTTCTCCGGCAACCCGACCATGACGCCGCTGGTGCAGGAATGCGTCTCGGACGACACCATCCTGGTCGCCATCAACCCGGTGGAACGGCCGGGCACGCCGCGCAGCGCACGCGACATCATCAACCGGCTGAACGAGGTGTCCTTCAACGCCGTGCTGCTGAAGGAGCTGCGGATGATCGCGCTGCTGCGCCAGGTGGCCGATACCGGCAATACCGAAGGCGCGCTATGGGCGGGCATGCGCATCCACTTGGTGCGCAGCGCCATGATGACGGATCTCAGTGCCTCCTCCAAGCTCAACGCGGAGTGGAGCTTCCTGACCATGCTGCGTGACGAAGGCCGCCGCAGCGCCGACGAGTTCCTCGCCAAGCATGGCGACGCCATCGGCAAGCGCTCCACCCTGCCGATCGAACAATTGCTGGCGATGGTCTGAGGCGATGGGTCTTCTCGGCATTCTCCTCGGGCTGGCGCTGCTGGTCTGGCTGGCCTTCCGTGGCTGGAGCGTCCTGCTGCTGGCGCCGCTCGCCGCGCTGATCGCCGCCGCCTTTGCCGGTGAGCCGCTGCTGGCGCACTGGACGCAGACCTTCATGGGCAGCGCGGCACGCTTCGTGGCGCAGTTCTTTCCGTTATTCCTGCTGGGCGCCGTCTTCGGCAAGCTGATGGACGATACCGGCTCCGTCACCGCCATCGCCGATTTCATGACGGAAAAGCTGGGTCAGAAGCGGGCCGTGCTGGCTGTGGTGCTGGCCGGCGCTTTGGTGACATACGGCGGCGTCAGCCTGTTCGTCGCGTTCTTCGTGTTGGCGCCGATGGCGCAGGCGCTGTTCCGCGCCGCCAACATCCCGCGCCGGCTGATGCCGGCGGCGATCACCCTCGGCACCTCGACCTTCACCATGTCGGCGCTGCCGGGCACGCCGTCCATCCAGAACGCCATTCCCATGCCGTTCTTCGGCACCACGCCGTTCGCGGCGCCAGGGTTGGGCATCCTGGCCTCCGCCATCATGCTGGGCTTTGGCCTGTGGTGGCTGCAGCGGCAGGAGCGGGTGGCGCGCGCGAAGGGGGAGGGCTTCGGCCCGGACAGCCCCGTGGCCGCCGCCGCGCTGGCCGACGATACCGTGCTGCGTGAACGTGCCAGCACCGCGCGGGAATTCGACCCCGCCGAGATCCTGCACGGCCAGCACGCGCCGACGACGCCACCGATTGCCCTCGCGGTGCTGCCGCTGGCCGTGGTGGTGCTGGTGAACCTGGTGATGTCCCTGCTGGTACTGCCGCGCCTGGATGCCGGCTTCCTGGCGGAGCCGCGCTGGGGCCAGACCTCGCTGTCCGCCGTCGGCGGCGTCTGGGCCGTCGCGACAGCGCTGGCGGCGGCCATCGTCGTGCTGATCCTGGTGAATGGCCGCCGGCTGCCCAGCCTGCGGGAGACGATGGATGCCGGTGCCAATGCCTCCGGCCTGCCGGTGCTCAGCGTCGCCAGCCTGGTCGGCTTCGGCGCCGTGGTGGCGGCGCTGCCGGCCTTCGGCCTGGTGCGGGACTGGGTGCTGGGCATCGGCGGCGGGCCGCTGGTTTCGCTGGCCGTCGCCACCAACGTGCTGGCGGCGCTGACCGGCTCGGCCTCCGGCGGCCTGACCATCGCGCTGGAAGCGTTGGGGCCAACCTTCATGGCACTGGCGCGCGACACGGGGCTGGACCCGGCGCTGCTGCACCGCGTCGCCGTGATCGGCGCCGGCACGCTGGATGGGCTACCGCATAACGGCGCGGTGGTCACCATGCTGGCCGTGTGCGGCACCACCCACCGCGAGAGCTACTGGGATATCGTCATGGTGGGGATTGTCGGCGCCCTGGTGGCCCTGGCGGTAGTGATCGTGCTTGGTAGTTCCGTCGGGTCATTCTGACGGGCGTTTGGCAACCCTGGCCGCCGTGTCTCGTGGCGGCCAGGGCTCAAGCGAGCGCCGTGCTCAGTCGTTGACGACGAGGGTGGATTTGTTGAAGGTTGCCACCCGCACGCTGCCATCGGTGACGGCATAGGCCACGGCACCACGGCCGAAATCGAGGGCCACGATGCGGTTGGCCGGGTAGCGCAGCTGCAGGTTGTTCAGCAACATCGTCTCCAGCACCTCACGCACATTGTTGGTGCCGGTCGCACGCTGCTGCACCTCGGCGCGCTTCGCGGCGGAGAGCTCCGCCAGCTCGGCCTGCTGGAATGCCTGGGATGGCTGGGATGGCTGGGCCTGGGCCAGGCTGGCCGTCGCCATGAACAGGCCCATCGCGGCAGTGGCCAGGATTGTCGTGTGCTTGAACATCGTGGTTTCTCCAGGCTTCTTTGATATGAACGGAGATCGTGGGGGTTGTGGCTCTGCGGCCACGTTGCCTCCCAGCTTGCCGCTGGCGCGGCAACCTCCCGTAGCGCTGCAACCATGAAGTGCAATTCTTGCTGTTGGTATCTGCCAGTTGTCTCACCGCATGGCGCGGCGTCCCAGAATCAGATGGGTCCGCCGTGGGCGTGGGACGCTGCGCCTATTGCTGGAACGGCATGCCGATTGTAGCCGCCGGGCACAGCGGGGACGATGCTTGAGCGCGGCGGTAGCCGAACTAGCCGACAGTGCCGCGCGCGCCATAGGGCCATCGAAGCCGTGGCGACGATCCAGCAGGATAGGAGATCCGGTTCCCATGCGGATACCACTCACTCTGTGCACGGCCATGGCCATGGCTGCCGCATGGATGCCAACGGCGCAGGCGCAGCCGGCACCAGGGCAGGTCACGACCGGTGTTCTGGCCGGCTTCTGCGGCAACTCGGCCAGCGAGGCCGAACGTGGCTTCTGCCAGGGCTTCCTGATCGGTGCGGGCCAGTACCATGTCGAGGTCTCGCGCCCCGGAGGGTCGCCGAGCGTGTTCTGCCTGCCCACGCCGGCACCGTCGCTGGAGCAGGCGCAGGCCGACTTCGTCACCTGGTCCCAGGCCCATCCGCAATATGCGGGAGATAAGGCGATCGACGGGCTGATGCGGTGGTCCGCCAACGCCTATCCCTGCCCACCACCGCCGGCGGCGCCAACGCGCCCCCGTGCCCGCCGCTGAACGGGAGATCGCGACAATGCGACGCTTGATGATCCTTCCCGTGCTGCTGCTGGGCCTCAGCGGTTGCGCAGAAACCTCGCCCACGACGCAGCGCGTCGGCGGCGGTGCCGCGGCGGGCGGGCTGGCCGGGGCGGCCATTGGCTCGCTCTCCGGCAATGCCGGCTGGGGCGCGCTGATCGGTGCTGGTGTCGGCGCGGGTGGCGGCTTCCTGTACGATCAGAGCCAGCGCAGCCGCGAGGAAGCCTACCAGCGCGGCGTTCAGTCCGGCCGCCGCTCGGCGCAGTAACCGGCGGCACCCCGCCCGGTGCCATCCGGGCGGGGTGCGTCTGCTGGCCGGTCAGAAGCCCCAGGGCAGGCCCAGCAGGTACCAGGCGGCCAGCAGCAGCGTCCAGACCACCGCCAGTACCAGCACGTAGGGCAGCATCAGCGCGATGACGGTGCCGACGCCGGCATCCTTCTGGTACTTCTGCGCGAACACCACGATCATGGCGAAATAGGCATTCAGCGGCGTGATGGCGTTCATGGGTGAATCGCCGACGCGGTAGGCGGCCAGCACGGCTTCCGGCGCCACGTTCAGCCGCATCAGCAAGGGCACGAAGACCGGGGCGAAGATGGCCCATTTCGGCACGGCGCCGGTGATGACCAGGTCCAACAGGAACACCACGAAGACGAAGCCGAGCAGCAGCCATAGCGCATCCAGCTCCGTGCGCTGCAACAGGCCGGTGAGCGAGGCGGCGGCAAGCGTGGCCAGGTTGGTGTAGTTGAGATAGGCCATGAACTGGCTGATCACCAGCAGCAGGAAGATCAGCCCGCTGAGGCTGGCGATGGCCTTGGTCGCGGCGTTGACGACATCCTGCGTGCCCCTGATGGTGCCCGCGCCCAGGCCGTAGCCGATGCCGCTGCCGAGGAAGAGCAGCGTGATAGTGACGATGAGGCTGTGCATGAATGGGGAGTCGCCCAGCAGCGCCCCGGTTTCCGGGTGCCTCAGTGGCGCGCCCGGCGGCAGCGTCATCAGAGCCAGGAACAGCAGTACCCCCACCAGCCCCAGCAGGGCGAAGCGCAATCCACGCCGTTCCTCGGCCGAGAGCGGGCCTTCGCCGGCGCCGGCCACCGGTTCGCCGTGATAGGGGCCGAGGCGTGGTTCCACCACCCGCTCCGTCACCACCGAGATCAACACGGTCAGCAACGCCACGGAGGCGATGGAGAACCACATATTGGCCGTCAGCCCGATCGAGCGCGTGGGATCCACCAGGTGGATCGCGTCGTTTGTCAGCCCGGTCAGGATACCGTCCGTCGGTACGATGAGGATATTCACCAGGAAGGCGGCAGCGACGGCGGCGAAGGCGGCGGCGAGGCCCGCCAGCGGATGCCGCCCCACGCTGGCCACGGCGGCCGCCGCCAGCGGGATCAGTACCAGGTACCCAGCATCGGCGGCGACGCTGGAGAGGATGCCGACGAAGACCAGCAGGTACATCAGCGCCCCCGGCGGCGCGATGATCACCAGCTTGCGGATCAGCGCACGGACCAGACCGGCTTCCTCGGCGATGCCGACGCCGATCATGGCGACGATGATGACGCCCACCGCCTCGAACGCCATGAAGTTGCGGACGACGCCGGTATACATGAAGCGCATGCCGTCGGCGGTCAGCAGGCTGCGCGCCGCGGTCGTCGCGGTCTCGACCGCATGGGTCTCAGGGTCGATGTAGCGGTAGGACAGGCCGGCACCCGCCATCGCCAGCAGGTGCGACAGCACGATCAGGATGGCGTTGAGCAGGACGAAGATGACCACCGGGTGCGGAACCCGGTTGCCGATCCGTTCGACCATGTCGAGAAGGGTCCGCGTCCTGTCTGCAGCCATGCGGAGTTTCTCAATATCCGGGTCGTGCCGCTCTGCCGGCGGCTCGGCGAAGGCCTTTCCGCGGTGCGCACACCCGGCCGCCATGATGGCAGGCTACGCGCCTCGCCTGTCGCTGGCATGGGCGCAGCGTCCCACCGCATAGGCCATCGGTCCCGCATGTTGGCCGCAGGGGCATGACGGGTGTTTGAAACCCGGCGGAACGGCCGTAAACTCACTGAGGTTTTCATGAACGATATGTGCGCCGGCCGCTTGCCTCCGCGCCGCGCATAGGGGCAGACCGCGATGCATCCTGAACTGTCCCCTCCATGAGGCTCGGCGGCATTTTCCCAGTCCTGCTCAGCCTCGGCGCCGGCGTGCTGGTCCTGGCCGGGCTGCACGTCGCCGCGCCGATCCTGGCGCCCGTCACCTTCGCGCTGTTTACCATCGCCCTGGTGCTGCCACTGCAGCAGGTGCTGGAACGGCGCCTGCCGCGTGCGCTCGCCATGCTGCTCACCATCCTCGCCACGGTGGCCGTGGTGGGGCTGCTGGGTAGCATGGTGGTCTGGGGGCTGACGCGGGTCGGCCACTGGCTGGTGCAGAACAGCAGCAATATCCTCGCCCTGTACGCGGCCACCACCAGCATGCTGGATGCGCGCGGGCTGGATTCCGCCGCGATGCTGGCGCAGCAATTCGATGTCTCGCTGCTGCTGCGGACGGCGCGCAGCCTGGCCGGCTACCTGCAAGGCTTCGTCAGCTTCATCGCCCTGATGGTGGTGTTCATCGTGCTCGGGTTGCTGGAAGTCGATCTCACCGTCCGGAAGCTCGCCGGTATCGGCAAGGCGGGGGAGGGGAAGGCGGTGCTGCAGGTGGCCCGCAACCTGGCCTGGAAGTTCCAGCGCTACATGCTGGTCCGCACCGCCATGAGCGTCGCCACGGGCATCTGCGTCTTCCTGTTCGCCTGGCTGTTCGGGTTGGAGCTGGCGCTGGAATGGGGGGTGCTGGCCTTCGTGCTGAACTACATCCCCTTCATCGGCCCGCTGATCGCCACCGCCTTGCCCACCCTGCTGGCGCTGGTGCAGTTCGGCTCGGTGATGACGGCGCTGTCGGTGCTCGTCGGGCTGAACGTCATCCAGAACATCATCGGCAGCTATGTGGAGCCACGGACGGCGGGTGCCGCGCTTGCGGTCTCGCCGTTCATCGTGCTGCTCTCGGTCTTCTTCTGGAGCTTCCTGTGGGGCGTCGCCGGTGCCTTCATCGGCGTGCCCATCGTCATTGCCCTGTTGACTGGCTTCGATGCGCATCCGCGCACGCGCTGGGTGGCGGTGCTGCTCTCGGGCTCCGTGCGGCCGGAGGCCAGCCATGAGGCGTAGCCTGACCCGCTGGACCAAACGGCTGATCCTCGTCCTCGCCGTCGTCGCCGCCACCCTGTTCGTGGTGCGGGTAGTGGACAGCCAGCGCGGCCCGCCGCTGGAGCTCTGGCATACCTTCGTGCCGGAGGACCTGCAGGCCGACGCCATCGACAAGCTCGACTGGAACGGCTGGATGGCGGCCGAGGCGCGGCTGTTCGACCAGGTGCGACGCGAGGTGACCGACCGGCTGGACGATGAGGAACGCCGCGCGGACAACCGCTACTTCGCCGGCAGCCCGATCAACCCCAGCCATTTCGAGCAGGATTGGAACCGGTCCTACGTCATGGAGCCGGACGGCGCCCCGCGCGGCGCCGTGGTGCTGCTGCATGGCCTGACGGATGCGCCCTACAGCCTGCGCCATGTCGCGCGGCAGTACCGCGCCCAAGGCTTCGTCGCCATCGGCCTGCGGATTCCGGCCCACGGCACCGTGCCGGCCGCGTTGACCGACACGGTGTGGGAAGACTGGCTGGCCGCCACCCGCCTCGCAGTGCGGGAAGCCCGCCGGCGCATCGGCCCGCAGCAGCCACTGCATGTCGTCGGCTTTTCCAATGGCGGGGCGCTGGCGATGAAATACGCGCTGGACGCGATCGAGAACCCGTCGCTGCCACGGCCGGACCGGCTGGTGCTGATCTCGCCGATGATCGGCATCACCGCCTTCGCCCGCTTTGCCGGGCTGGCCGCGCTGCCGGCCATCCTGCCCTCCTTCGCCAAGGCGGCCTGGCTGAGCCGGGTGCCCGAGTTCATCCCGTTCAAGTACAACTCCTTCCCGGTGAATGGCGCGCGCCAGTCCCACAGGCTGACCGTCTCGCTGCAGGCGCAGTTGCAGCGGATGGCGCAGGCGGGACAGCTTGCCACGCTGGCGCCGGTGCAGACGTTCCAGTCGGTGCTGGACTTCACCGTCAGCACCCGCGCGGTGATCAGTGCGCTCTACAACCTCCTCCCCACCAATGGCAGCGAGCTGGTGCTGTTCGACCGCAACCAGAACACCCGTCTCGGCCCCATGCTGCGCCCGGCGACGGACCTGCTGCTGGACCGCATCGTGCCGCCCGCGCCGCGCAACTGGCGCCTCTCCATCATTGCCAATACCGGCCCGGATAGCGCAGACATGGTGGAGCGGGTGACGCCAGCAGGCGAGACGACGGAGAGCGTGAAGCCGCTGCCGGGAATGGCCTACCCCCGCGACGTCTTCTCCCTCTCCCACGTTGCGCTGCCGTTCCCGCCAGGTGATTCCCTCTACGGGATCGAGCCCAACCCGGCCGAGGAATTTGGCGTCAGCCTGGGCGCCGTGGCGGCACGCGGGGAAGTGGGCGTCCTGGTCCTCAGCCCAGCGTCCCTGCTTCGCATCTCCTGGAATCCGTTCTACGGCTTCCTGATGGAGCGGGTGGGCGCGGGCATTCCTTGAGGTTCTTGGCCGTCGCTGGGCCCGTCGATTGCTTCACGATGCGACGGGTGCGCTGAGGAGCGAGGTGGAGGAAGGCCGGGGAAGGAATTCCCCGGACCCCATCTTTCGTTTGTGAGTTTTGCAGGACTGCCAGATTGACAGGTCAGCTCTTAGCGGACTTGTGCCAGCTGCGGGCCGGGTTTGGTTTTAGTGTTCGATAGCGAGCTTGATGTGCCTGGCAGTGGAGATGGGGGCATTGATGCCAACCTATGCTGGACCCCAACGCCGGGCATTGTTGTTCAACAGCCTTACTGAGCATGCAGCCCAGCCGACACGCTGGGTGCCGGTGAATCTTTCATAAGCAACCGTCTACCAGCCTGACCTCCCCCATGTAGGAAACCCCCGAGATGGGTTTCCAAAGGCCCCAGGCCTTTGGCGGGGAGAGCTTGAGAGGGGCGGCGCCCCTCTCAAACCACCAGGAAAGTCTCAGTTCTTCTCAATATTCCAGAACACCATGACCGGGGCGTTCAGCAGGCCATGGACATTGGCGCGACGGGCATAGGGCTGGTCGTACTGCCCCAGCACCCGGTAGGGCTGCACTTCGGCCAGCCGGCGATGCAGCGCTTCGGTGGCCAGCTTGCGGGCGGCCTCGTCCGGTGCATCCACCACGGCGTTGCGCAGCCGCTCGGACTCTTCGTCGCACGGCCAGCCGATCCAGGCGCGGTCGCAGGACATGTTGGTGCCCAAGTTGGTCAGTGGCGACTGCATGGTGGGGCCGGAGGAGGTGGTGATGAAGATGTTCCAGCCGCCCTGCGCCACCGGCTCCCGCTTCCGCACCCGGGCCACCGCGGTGCCCCAGTCGGCGAAGTCGGCTTCCACGTTCATGCCAATCTGCCGCAGGGCGGAGACCGCGACTTCCGCCATCCGGCCGATGGGGGCGATTTCGCTGGTGGTGTTGATCACCACGCGCTCGCCGCGATAGCCGCTTTCAGCCAGCAGGCGGCGGGCGGTGTCCAGGTTGGGGCGGGCATAGCCCTCGGCGCCGGCCTCAGTGCCGTTGGGGCTGCCGCAGATGAAGTAGGACTGGCAGCGCGCCCACCATTGCTCGTCGCCGAAGGCAGCGGCCATGAAGTCGGCCTGGTCGGTCGCATAGGCCAGGGCCAGGCGGGCGCGCGGGTCATTGAAGGGCGGCAGCAGGTGGTTGGGCCGCAGCACCGCCTGGTTGGAAAGGTTGGTCGGCCGCTCCACCCGGATGTCCCGGTTGCGGGCGACGGTGGGGATCAGATCCTGCGCCGGCTGTTCCCAGATGTCGATCTCGCCGGTCTGCAGCGCCGCCGCCGCCGTGGCGGGGTCCGGCATGATGATCCATTCCACCCGGTCCAGCTTCACGACGCGGCCGCCGGCCAGGCCGTCCGCCGGCTCGGCGCGGGGCTGGTAGTCGGGGTTGCGGTCGTAGACGATTCGGGCGCCGCTCTGCCAGTCGGCGCGGTTGAAACGGAAGGGGCCGCTGCCGATGGTCTGCGTCACCGCCGTCGTCGGGTCGGTCCGCGCATCGCTCTCCCGCATGATGGCGGGGATCTGGCCGATGGCGGAGCCCAGCGCGAAGGGCACCAGCGCGAAGGGGCGTTGCAGGCGCAGGGTGAAGCTGCGGTCGTCCGTCACCTCCAGCGCCGCCATGTATTCCTTCAGCTTGCCGCCCACCACGTCCCGCGCCATCCACCGGTGCAGGGAGGCGACGACGTCGCGCGAGGTGACCGGCTGGCCGTCATGGAAGCGCAGGCCCGGCCGCAGCGTGAAGCTCCAGCTCAGGCCATCCGGCGCCGTGGTGTAGTGTTCCACCATCTGCGGCTTGGGCTGCAGGTTGGAATCCCAGGCAAACAGCGTCTCGTAGATCGCCATGCCATGCATGCGGGTGATGACGATCGAGGCGAAGACCGGGTCCAGCGTCTTCAGATCCGCGTGCGGCGCCACCCGCAGCACGCGGGGGGAAGCGGTCTGGGCCTGCGCGCCGGGGCCGCTGAGGGCCAGCGCCAGCACCGGTGCCAGGGACGTCGCGGCGAGACATCGCCGCGCGAGACGGGAAAGGCGCATGGGGCAAACGGTCCTTCGTCCGGGATTCGCGAAGCGCAACGATACGAGGTTGCGGGGGCGTGACTAGGGCGGATCGGTTCTTCGCCTTTATTCCGGGATCAGGCGGCCCTGGCGGCGATTCAGCGAGGTGGAGCCCTCTCAAGCGCTGCCCACCAAGGCCCTGAGGCCTTCAGGAACCGACTTGGGTCGCGGAGACCAGACACGCTTCGCGTTCGAAGGGACTGTTTCGAAAGCAATGATGCACGAAACGCTGCGACGCTAGGGTAGGGAGAGGCGCCGGTGAGGTGGCACCGCGTCGCCCTGGGACGGCGCCCTCCATCCTGAACAGAGGCCGCCAGGTGAGCTGCCCGACTGGCTTTCAGAAACCAGCGCGAGCGGGACCGAGCCATGCACGGAAGCGCCTTGCCCTCTCGATTAGACATGTCAAATTAGTCGCCAGAACAGGCTTTGGCGCAAGCTTGAGCCGCAAAATATCCGGAGGACATTCCGATCATGTCGAAACAGCGTGTGGGCCGCCTGGCCCGCACCGCCGCGCGGGTGGCCTTCGCCGCCATGCTGCTGGGTGCGACCTTCCTCACCACTGCCGCGCCGGCCCAGGCGGAGACCACGCTGCGGATTGTCCTGCGGAACGATCTGGCGACGATCGACCCGGTGGCCTCCACGGCGACCTTCGCCCGCAACCACGGCTTCCTGATCTACGACCAGCTCTATGCGCTGGATTCCAAGGGCGAGCCGCAACGCCAGATGGTGGCGTCGGAAGAGGTCTCGGCTGATGGGCGCCAGTGGCGCTTCACGCTACGCGATGGCCTGCGCTTCCATGACGGCAACCCGGTGCGCGCGGCCGATGCCGTGGCCTCCATCCGCCGCTGGGCGCAGCGGGACGTGGTCGGCCGCGCGCTGGCCGCCGCCATCGGCAAGATGGAAGTGGTAGACGACAAGACTTTCACCATCGAGCTCGCACGCCCCTTCGCCCTGGTGAAGCAGGCCCTGGCCCGCCCGACCGCCAGCGCGCTCTTCATCATGCCGGAATCGGTGGCCCAGACGCCGCCAACCGAGCAACTGACCAACCCGGTCGGCTCCGGCCCCTTCATCTTCCGACGTGACCAGTGGCGGGTGGGGGACCGTGCCGTCTATGCCCGCAACCCCGACTACGTGCCGCGCGCGGAGCCGGCCGATGGCCTGGCCGGCGGCAAGATTGCCGGGGTGGACCGGATCGAGTGGATGTCCATCCCCGACCCGGCGACCGCAATGGGCGCGCTGAGCTCCGGCGAGATCGATTTCTGGGAGCTGCCCCCGGCGGATCTGATCCCGTCGCTGGAGCGGATGCGCAATGTCCGCATGGCGGCGATCGACCCGGTCGGTTCCCAGGTCTGGCTACGCATCAACCAGCAGCAGCCGCCGTTCAATGATCCGCGTGCGCGCCAGGCCCTGCTGCATGCCATCAACCAGCGGGACGTGCTGGATGCCGCCGGCGTCACCGCGGAAGACCGTGTCGAGCGCTGCAACGCCTTCTTCTACTGTGGCACGCCGCTGCAGACGGATGCGGGCGTCGAGCGCATGGAACTGCCGGATCTGCAGGCCGGCCGCAACCTGCTGCGCCAGTCCGGCTATGATGGGCGTCCGGTGGTGTTCCTGGATGCGGCCGATCTCTACACCAACCATGCGGCGACGCTGGTACTGTCCGAAGCCTTCCGCTCCATCGGCGTGAACGTGGACATGGTGACCACCGACTTCGCGACCCTGACCGCACGCCGCAACAAGCGGGAGCCGGTGGCCCAGGGTGGCTGGAACCTGTTCGTCACCGTCGGCAACGTGCTGGATGGCGGCGACCCGCTTTCCAGCCTCTACCTGGCCTCGCCCTGCGAGGGTGGCCTGGCCGGCTGGCCCTGCGATCCGAAGCTGGAGGAGCTGCGCCGCGCCTGGTACCAGGAGCAGGACGCCGCCAAGCGCCGCGCCCTGGTGGATGACATCCAGCGCCAGGCGTACCAGAGCCTGCCCTATATTCCGGCCGGGCAGTTCCGCACCCGCGCGGCCTTCCGCACCAACCTGCAGGGCATCCGCCCGACCACGGTGCCGGTGTTCTGGGGCATCACCAAGCAGGAGAATTGACGCAGCAGCGTTCTCTGTTGCCGAACGCTGAAGGGGACGGCTAGCATCGCGTGGACCGGATGAGTGGCCCACCGATGCACCCCCCTGACCTGCGCAGCCTGACGCTGTTCCTCTCGGTGTTCGAGCTGCGGAACGTCACCAAGGCCGCCGCGCGCCACCATACCGTGCCATCCTCGGTCACCAAGCGGATCCAGGACCTCGAACAGCAATACGGCGTCACGCTGTTCGAGCGGCGGGCGCGGGGCGTACTGCCCACCGACGCCGCCGAGCATCTGGCCCGGCATGCGCGGGAGGTGCTGCTGGCGCTGGACCGCTCGGCGGCGGCGATGAGTGAGTTCGCCCAGGGTGCCCGGGGCCAGGTGCATGTCGCGGCCAGCGCCTCTATCCTGATGGGCAGGCTGGCCAGCCGCATTGCCAGCTTCATTGCCGCACATCCCGCCATCCGCCTCAGCCTGGCGGAGGAGATGACGCATGCCGGTCTCTCCGCCGTGCTGGATGGCCGGGCCGACCTCGCCTTCATCTCCGGTGCTGCCGAGGTGCCGCCAGGGTTGCAGGCCACGCCCTACCCGGGCGACCGGCTGATGGTACTGGTGCCGCCCGGCCATGCCCTGTGGGGCCGTAGCCAGGTCGGGTTCGCCGAGACGCTGGACTTTCCCCATCTCGGCATCGGCACGATGAGCAGCGTGTCCCTGCAACTGGGACGGCAGGCCGAGGCGCTGGGCCGCGCCATCGACACACGGCTGCGGGTCTCCACGGCCGACGTGGCGCGGCAACTGGTGGCGCACGGCCTGGGCATCGCCATCCTGCCGGACGGCATGACCCAGCCGTTCGAGGCGGTGCTGGGCATCCGCGGCATCCCGCTCTCCGACCCCTGGGCCGAGCGGCAGGCCCGCATCTGCTACCGGGAGGCGGCAGGGCTGACCGTGGCCGCGCGCCTGTTCCTGGCCCACGCGACGCAACCCGCAGCCGCCCCCTGACCGGCCAGAGGGTGATGGCGGGAGGCGGGACCGCCGAAAAGCCTGGTCCACGCGATCAGACAGAGACGCGGAGCATGGGCTGCGGAGAACGATAACCCATCATGGTCCAGCGTTTCCGTACCGAGAACGCAGGCCTTCCCACTCTGAAATGGCGCGCCGGCGTCGTCCGCCCGATGACGCATGGAGCGGCAAGGGAACAGGGCGGATGAGCGGGCAGGCGGCAGGGTATTCCGAGGCGCAGATCAGGCTGGCCGTCTGGGGTGTCTCGGTCGGCGTGTTCCTCTCGGCCCTGGACCAGACCATCGTGGTGCCGGCGGTCCCGGCCATCGCGGCGACGCTGGGGCAGGCGGGCGGCGATATCGCCTGGATCATCGCGGCCTACCTGCTGGCGGCGACGGCGGCCACGCCGGTTATCGGCAAGCTCAGCGACCTGCATGGGCGGCGCCGCGTGCTTCTGGCCTCCATCGTGGTCTTCACCATAGCCTCGGTGCTCTGCGCCGTGGCGCAGACGCTGTGGCAGCTGGTCGGGTTCCGCGCCCTTCAGGGCATCGGCGGGGCCGGACTGATGGTGATGGCGCATGCCACGTTGGGGGACATGGTGCCGCCGCGGGAGCGCGGGCGCTACCAGGTCTATCTCAGCGGCATGTGGGGCATTGCCAGCATCGCCGGGCCGCTGGGCGGTGGGCTGCTGACCGAATGGGTGTCCTGGCGTATGATCTTCTGGGTCAATCTGCCGCTCGGCATCCTGGCATTGCTGCTGTGCCAGCGGGCATTGCGGGTGCTGCCGGCGCGGCGTGCGGCCGGTGCGCGCATCGACGCGGCGGGCTGCGTGCTGATGACGCTGGCGGTGCTGGCTTGGCTGATTTGGCTGGGGCGGGCCGGGGCGATGCATCCACTGACTTCGGCGCCGATGCTGGGGCTGGCGGGCGCCGGCGTCCTGCTGCTGGCGGCGCTGGCGTGGCAGGCACGGCGGGCGGCGGACCCGCTGGTGCCACCGCGCCTGTTGTGGGACCGCGTGCTGGCCACCGGCTTCGCCCTCTCCTTCGCCAATGCGGTGCTGACTTTCGCCGCGATGTTCCTGCTGCCGCTGTGGTTCCAGATGGTCCGGCAGGCGGGCGCGACGATGGCGGGCGTGATGCTGGTGCCCTTCCTGCTGGGCTTCGTGATGTTCAGCTTCATCGGCGGCACCGTGGCGCGCTGGCTGGGCCGGGTGCGGCTGCTGATGGTGGTGGCGATGCTGCTCTGCGCGGCGGGGCTGGCCGGGTTGGCGGCGATGGGGGCGGCGACCGGCACGGCGCCGGTGGCCTTGTGCATGGTGCTGCTGGGCGCGGGTATCGGGCTGGTGCAGCCGGCTATCACCGTGGCCATCATGAACGCAGCGGAACCGCGCGATATCGGCGTGGCCAGCAGCACCATGCTGCTCTGCCGCTCGCTCGGCGGCGCCTTCGGGGCGGCCTGCGCCAGCGCGGTGTTGCTGGGCCACTTGCTGGCAACATGGCCGGGCGGGGCGGCGGCGGCCCCGCATGGCGAGGCAGCGCTGTCTGGCCTGGCCGCCTTGTCGCAGGGCGAAGGTGCCGCCGCCCTGGCGATGCGGGACATGCTGACGGGCAATTTCTCCTTCGCCTTCCTTGCCTGCGCCGGGTTGGCGGCGGCGGCGGCGCTGCTGGCCGCGAGCATTCCCGATCGTCCGCTGCGCGCCGCGCTGCCGGCTCAGCCGGCGCCGGTCTCCACCGGCATGCCCAACAACAGGTAGGACAGGGTCTTGCCGTGCCCATCCAGGTTCAGCGCACCGTTGACGCCGCCTTGCAGCACGTCCTCGATGACGAAGTTGAAGGCCCGCAGGCCGGGCAGGTCATGCCGCCGCACGGCAGTGGCCCCGCGATGCGCGAACAGTGCCAGCACCCGGGCTTCCGTCACTTCCCGCGCCAGCAGCGGCCAGTCTTGCTCCCGATGGGCGACGAGGGCCAGGTTCAACCGGTTGCCTTTATCGCCGGCCCGGGCATGCGCCAGGCGGTGCAGCGGGACGGTGCTCATGCCGCATCCTCCAGCGAGAGCAAGGTGACGCGCGGCGCCAGGCGGCCGCGAGGCACGAGGAAGGAGAGAGTGCGGATACGGTCGGTGACGCGGGTGCGGACGCCGCCGCCGCCCGCCGGGCCGCAGCAATAGAGCGATAGCACCTCCCGCGCCGCCCGCTCCGCCGCCGCGCGGCTGTCGCTGGCGAAGGCGAGGCGCAGGCGGATATCCTGCGGCACTTCGGCATCCACGGACGCGAATCCATCGTCCTTGTCGTCGCCGCCAAAGACGCTGACGACGCCGATCAGGTCCAGCCGGGATTTCCCGTCCAGGCCCAGCAGCCGCAGCCGCTCCAGCAACGTGCGGCCGGCCAGTTCGGCACGGGCGCGGGCATTGGGGCCGGCATAGGAGATCTCGCCCTCGCCCAGCCAGCCGCCGGGCAGGCTGACCGTCGCCTTCAGTCGCTCCGGCCGCGCCCGTCCCCGGGCGCCGTGCAGGCGCACGCGATCCGGCGCTTCCTCGGTGATCGTCACGCCAGTGATGTCCATCACCACATCCGGCGTCAGGTAGGCGCCTGGGTCGTGCAGTTCGTACAGCAATTGCTCGGTCACGCTGCGCCGGTCCACCCGGCCGCCGGTGCCGGCGGGCTTGGTGATCAGCACCGCGCCATCCGCACCGATCTCGGCGATAGGAAAGCCCAGCGTCGCCATGCCCAGCGCGTCGTCCGGGATATCCTTGATGCCAGGATCGGCAAAGTAGCCGCCCGTGACCTGGGAGCCGCATTCCAGCAGATGACCTGCCATGGTGCCGGCGGCCAGCCGGTCCCAATCCGCCTCGTCCCAGCCGAAATGCGCCAGCATCGGCCCCAGCGCCAAGGCGGGGTCGGAGCAGCGGCCGGTGATCACCACCTCGGCGCCCTGGCGCAACGCCTCGGCGATCGGCGCGGCGCCGAGATAGACATTGGCGGCGATGACCCGGTCCGGTTCCAGCACCGCGCCGGCATCGCCTTCCCACGGGTCCAGGTCGTCCAGTGCGTCGGTGCCGCGGATGTCGTCGCCTTCCACCACGCCGATGCGCAGGCCGGTCAAGCCCAGCTGCCGCGCCAGGCCCAGCACCGCGTGCGCGGCCGCACGCGGGTTGGCGGCGCCGCCATTGGTGACGATGGGGATACCGGCGGCGACGCAACGCTGCAGGATGGGGCTCAGCAATTCCAGCAGGGCGGGCTCGTAGCCGGCCTCCGGCTTCTGCCGCCGTTCCCGCTGCGCCAGCGCCAGGGTGCGTTCGCCCAGCACTTCCAGCATCAGCGCGGCGGGGCCACCCGCGGCGATCAATGCGTCAGCCACCGGCCCCGGCGCATCCAGCCGGTCGCCGGAAAAGCCGGAGCCGCAGCCGATGCGCAGCAGGGCGGTAGGATCGGAACCTAGCGGCATGGTCACTCCAGAGCTGTGCCAAGGCGGAATAGTCAGTGGCGGTGCGTCAATCCGCCTTGGCGCCGGAGACGCGGACGACCTCGCGCCACTTGGCGATGTCGGATTCCAGCCAGGGGCGGAACTCATCCGGCGGCATGGCGACGGGCAGCAGGCCCTGGTTGCGCAGTTGTTCCTGCAGGTCGGGCGCGAACAGCGCTTCTCTCAAAGCGGTGTAGACGCGGTCGCGGATCGGCGCGGGCAACTTGGCCGGCGCGAACAGACCGTGCCAGGCGGAGACATCGAAATCATCGATACCCTGCTCGATGGCCGTCGGCACGTCCGGCACCATATCCAGCCGCTTGGCCGAAGTGGCGGCCAGCGCCTTTAGCTTGCCGTCCCGCACGAAAGGCAGCACCGCCGTCACCTGATAGATCGTCATCGGTACGGTGCCGGAGATGACGTCCGTCACCGCCTGCGCACCACTGCGATAGGGCACGTGCACCAGCGGCGCGCCGGTCTTCAGCTTCAGCAACTCCCCCGCCAGATGGCTGGACGTACCGTTGCCGGCCGAGGCGTAGCTGACGCCGTTGCGCTGCTGCTTGGCCCAGGCGATAAATTCCGGCAGCGTCTTCGCCGGCACGCTGGGGGAGACGACCAAAAGGTTCGGCGCTTCGGTCACCAGGGTGATGGGCGTGAAGTCGCGCAGCACATCGTAGGGCATCTGCGGCATCAGCGACACGTTCACCGAATGCGAGGCGATGCTGCCGAGGCAAAGATTGTAGCCATCCGGCGCGGATTTCGCGATGGCGTCGCTGCCGACCACGCCGCCGGCACCGGCGCGGTTCTCCACCACGATAGGCTGGCCCAGGCTCTGCGACATGCGCGGCGTCAGCAGCCGGGCGACGATGTCGGTGCTGGTGCCGGCGCCGAAGGGCACGATGATGCGGATGGTACGGTTCGGCCAGCCATCTTGCGCCCGGGCAGGGCGCAGGGCGGGCAGGGCCAGCCCGCTGGCGGCCAGGCCACCGAGCAGGCGGCGGCGTGTGGGCAGGATGCGCGTCATGGGCGGTTTCCTCGGCCTGTTTCCATTCTACGGGCCTGCTTCCGGGCGGCCCTGTTGGCGGTAATGGAGCGCGGGCAGGGGCCATCAGGCAATTGATATATTTATGGGCCAGTCATAGCATTTCCTGATGAGTCTCTCCCTGCGGCAACTGCGCGCCTTCGCCATGGCCATGGAAACCGGCAGCTTCGGCCGCGCGGCCGCCCGCCTGCATCTCTCCCAGCCGGCGCTGACGGTACAGATCCGCACGCTAGAGGAAACGTTGGGGCTGACCTTGTTCGACCGCTCCGCCCGCGGCGTGCGCCCCACCGAAGCCGGGCGGACGCTGGCGCAATCCTTCGCCCGCATCCTGGAGGAACTGGACCAGGTGGTCGCCGGGGCGCGGGAGCAGGCGGCGCGGCGTTCCGGCACCGTGCATCTGGCGGTGCTGCCCTCGGTCGCCGCCACGGTGTTGCCTGTGGCTCTCGCCCGGCTGCGGCAGGCGCACCCCGCCATCCGCGTACTGGTGCGGGATGCGGTGGCCCGGCGCGTCAGCGAGATGCTGAAAGCCGGCGAGGCGGAACTGGGCATCGGCACCTTGCCCGGCCCGGACCCCGAGCTGACCGCCGAAACCCTCTTCGAGGACGAGCTGGTGGCCGTGCTGCCGCCCGGCCATGCACTGGCCCGCCGCAAGAAGCTGACCCCGGCCATCCTGGCGGCGGAGCCCTTGGTGCTGACCGAACCCGGCAGCAGCGTCCGCCAGCTGGCCGAGCGTGCCTTCGCCGAGGCCGGGCTGGTGCTGCGCCCGGCCTACGAGGCCACCTACATGAGCACCGCCGTGGCGCTGGTCCGCGCCGGGCTAGGCGTCGGCGTGCTGCCCGCCACGGCTTTGGACCTGCAACTGGCGCCGCTGCTGGAATTGCGGCCGATCCCGGTTCCCTCCATGCGCCGCCATATCCTGCTGCTGGCGCGCCGCAACAGCAGCCTCTCCCCGGCTGCGGAGGCGCTGGCGGAGGTGTTGCGGGCGACGGTGGTGGTGATGCCGAAGGTGGGGTAGGGCAGAGAAGGAAGGTTGGGGAAGGAATTCCCCAAACCCCTTCTTTTTTTGCGAGTTTGGTCGCGGCAAGCGATCGAGCAGAACACCGATGTGCCACGCATTACGGTCTTCGCGCGCAGCGCAGTCGAAGACCTACAGCAGGGCTACCGGTGCCCCGATCAGCAAGCCAAAACACCGCAAAAGGAAGGAGGGGGTTTGGGGGAATTCACTCCCCCAACCTTTCCTGCGCTCCCCAATCAGTCCGCGTACTGGCCCGCCTCCTGGATGATTGGCCGCCAGCGTGCGACCTCCTCCGCCAGGAAGCGGCGGTGATAGGCGGGGGTGACGCGGTCCTCGGCGGCGGGCTGGGTGACCAGTTCGCCAAAGCGGGCCAGCAGACGTTCCTCCTTCAGTGCGGCGCGGATGGAGGCGGAGAGGCGTTCCTGGATCTCCACCGGCGTGTTGGCGGGGGCATAGAGGCCGTGCCAGGTGCTCATCACCAGCTCGGGCACCCCGGCCTCGGTGGTGGTGGGCAGTTCCAGGCCGCGGACGCGGTCCGGCAGCGTGGCCGCGTAGGCCTTGACGCGGCCGTCGCGTATGAAGGGCGCGGTGTTGGTGGCCTGGTCGCAGAACACATCGATGCGTCCTGCCATCATGTCGGTGATGGCGGGGGCGCTGCCACGGAATACCACCGTGGTCAGGTTCTTGCCCACCGCGCGCTGCAGCAGCATGCCGCAGAGTTGGTTGGCGCCGCCAAGGCCAGAATGGGCCAGGGTCAACTTGTCACCCTGGCGGCGGAGCTCGGCCATGAAGCCGGCGAGGTCGGTGGCCGGGAAGTCGGGCCGTGCCACCAGCGTCATCGCCGCGTCGGAGACGAGGCCGAGCGGCGCGAAGCTGCGCTCCACATCATAGGGCAGGCTGCGGTAGAGGGTGGCGGTGGTGGCGTGGCCGATATGGTGCATCAGCAACGTCGTGCCATCCGGCCGCGCCTGCGCCACCCGTGCGGCGGCGATGGTGCCGCCGGCGCCGGTGACATTCTCGACCACCACGGCGACGCCGAGCTGCTTGGCCATGCCTTCCGCCACCAGGCGGCTAATGACGTCGGTGGGGCCACCCGCCGTGAAGGGCACGGTGATGGTGATGGGGCGGCTGGGGAAATCCTGGGCCAGTGCCGGGGCGGTGAGCAAGGCGGCCCCGGCGGCCAGCAGGCTGCGGCGATGGATCATGGTCTTTCCTCCCTGGATGCGCGGCGGTTTCTCCGCCGTCGCCGTGAGCATGACTGGTCGAAAGCCTCGCGGTCGCCCGCCTGTGCCGCGCGGCTACAGGTTGGCGCTGTGGATGGCGTCGCAGACCGCCTCCGTCACCTCCTTCGTGGTCGCCTTGCCGCCGAGATCGGGCGTCAGCAGGCCGGAGGCGGTGACGCGCTCCACTGCCGCCATCAGCCGCGCGGCGGCCTCGGGCTCGCCCAGATGTTCCAGCATCTGCGCCCCGGTCCAGAAGGTGGCAACGGGGTTGGCAATGCCCTTGCCGGCGATGTCGAAGGCCGAGCCGTGGATCGGCTCGAACATCGAGGGGAAGCGCCGTTCGGGGTCCACGTTGCCGGTCGGCGCCACGCCCAGGCTGCCGGCCAGCGCGGCGGCGAGGTCCGACAGAATATCGGCGTGCAGGTTGGTGGCGACGATGGTGTCCAGACTCTGCGGCTTCAGCACCATCCGCATCGTCATCGCGTCCACCAGCATTTTGTCCCAGGTGACGTCGGGGAATTCCTTCGCGACCTCGGCCGCGATCTCGTCCCACATCACCATGCCGAAGCGCTGGGCGTTGGATTTGGTGACGACGGTGAGGAACTTGCGCGGCCGCGCCTGGGCCAAGCGGAAGGCGTAGCGCATGATGCGGGTGACGCCGACGCGGGTGAAGATGCTGACCTCGGTGGCCACTTCCTCTGGCAGGCCCTTATGGGCGCGGCCGCCATGGCCGGAATACTCGCCCTCGGAATTCTCCCGTACAATCACCCAGTCCAGATCCCCGGGGCCGACGCCGGCCAGGGGCGAGGTCACGCCAGGCAGGATCTTGGTCGGCCGCACATTGGCGTACTGGTCGAACCCCTGGCAGATCGGCAGGCGCAGGCCCCAGAGGGTGATGTGGTCCGGCACGTCCGGCGCGCCGACGGCGCCGAAATAGATAGCGTCGAACGCCTTCAGCCGTTCCAGCCCGTCCTCCGGCATCATGGCGCCGGTCTTCCGGTAATAGTCGGAGCCCCAGGGGAATTCCTCGACATGCAGCTTGAAGCTGCCCATGCGGCGTTCCAGCACCGAAAGCGCCTGCAGGCCGGCGGCAATGACTTCGGGCCCGATGCCGTCGGCCGGAATGGCTGCGATGCTGTATTCGCGCATGGCGAACTCCTCCGTTTCTCGTTGCGGGCCAGCCTAGATCGGTTGGGGCGTCGGGGGTGCATCCAAAAGATTATGCAAAATATTGCTTCAATCCCGGCCGCAGCGCAGGGTGCACGGAGCGCCGGCACGGCGGCGGGAGGTGCTTTTGGAACTGAAGCAGTTGCGCTGTTTCCTGGCCGTGGCCGAGGAGCTGAACTTTGGCCGGGCAGCGCACCGGCTGAATATGCTGCCGACGGCGCTCGGCCGGCAGGTGCGGCTACTGGAGGAGGAACTGGGCGCGCCGTTGTTTGAGCGCACCACAAGGCAGGTTGCCGCTACCTCTGCCGGGCTGGCATTGCTGCCGGAGGCGCGCGGCATCCTGGAGCGTGCGGCCGCTGCCGTACAAAAAGTGCGCGCCCTGGCGCCCGTGGCGGATAACGCATTGCGGATCGGCGCCATCGATAGCGCGGCGGCGGGCCTGTTGCCGGATCTGCTCTATGCCTTCCGCCGCCTTCAGCCGTCGGTGGTGACGCGGCTGGTGGAAGCACGGTCGGTGCAGATCCTGCCGCTGCTGCTCGCCGGCAAGCTGGAACTGGGCTTCATCCGACCGCCGCAGCCGCAGGAGGGGCTGCGCTTCGAGTGGCTGTTGCAGGAGAAGCCCGTGGTGGCCCTACCCAGCGGCCATCCGCTGGCGCGGCACCGCCGGCTGCGGCTGGCTGATCTTGCCGGCCTGCCGCTGGTGCTGCCGCCCCGCGCCACCCGCCCGCACAGCCACGGCGTGGTGACGCGCCTGTTCGCCCTGCTGGGCGAGGCGCCGCTGGTCGCGCAGGAAGCCGAGGAGAAGCAGACCATGATCGGCCTGGTGGCCGCCGGGATCGGCTTGGCACTGTTGCCGGAATGGGCGGCGCGGATGCGCGTGCCCGGCGCCGTGTACCGCCCCTTGGACCTGCCGGATGGCACCCGGCTGCCGGAATGGTCCCTGGGCGCGGCGTGGATGGAGAACCGGCCGAGCGCGGCGCGGGACCAGTTCCTGGAGATCCTCCGCCATCCCTGGCGCGCCGGGGCTGACGCGGTGATGTGAGCCAAATGGGGAAACGTGCCGCACCGGCCTCGCCGCCGGCGCGGTCAGCGCAGGGGCAGCAGCCAGGACACCAGCACGACGCTGACGAGCATCACCAGCACCGTGAAGGGCACGCCGACCCGCACGAAGTCGCCGAACCGGTAGCGCCCCGGGCCCAGCACCAGCGTGTTCACCGGGGAGGAAATCGGCGTCATGAAGGCCGAGGAGGCAGCCAGGGCGACGATCATGGCGAAAGGGTAGGGCGACATGCCCAACTCCCGCGCCGTGGCAATGGCGATCGGCGCCATCAGCACGGCCGTGGCGGTGTTGGAGATGAACAGGCCGATCACTGCCGTCGCGGTGAACAGGCTGGCCAGCAGCACCGCCGGGCCGGCGCCGCCAGCCAGCCGCACCAGCGCTTCCGCCGCCAGGGCGACGCCGCCGGTGCGCTGCAGGGCAACGGCGAAGGGCAGCATGCCGACGATCAGCACGATGCTCTGCCAGTGGATCGAGCGGTAGGCGCCGTCCAGATCGATGCAGCCCAGCGCCACCATCAGGAGGCAGCCGATCAGCGCGGCCTGCACATGCGGGACCAGGCCGGTCACCATCAGCAGCACCACCACGGCCAGGCTGAGCAGGGCCTGCGGTGCCCGGTCCGCGGCCGGCGGCGGTTCCTCCAGGTCGGCCGGCTGGTTCAGCAGCAGGAAGTCGGGCCTGCCTTGCTGGGACCGGCGCAGTTCCTTCCAAGGGCCGACCAGCAGCAGGCTATCACCGGCTTGCAGCCGTTCCTGCAGGAAGTCTCGGTCGAACCGGTGCAGGCCGCGGCGCAGGCCGATGACGGTCAGGCCGCGGCGGGACCGCAAGCCGGCTTCCAGCACCGACTTGCCGCGAAGGCCGGAGCCAGGGGTGACCAGCACCTCCACCAGCCCCACGGCCCTGGGGCGGCTGGCCGGGTCCAGCCCCGCCAGCGGCATCGGCGTCAGCCCAATCGGGGCGCAGAGCGCCTGCAGCGCCGTTTCCCCCGCCTGCAGATCGACCAGCAGGCGGTCCCCTGGCTGCAGCACGAGATCGTCCGAGGGGTCGAGCAGATCGGCCCCGAAGCGCAGGCTGCGTTCCACGGCCATCACGTTCAGCCCGTGCCGGGCGCGCAACCGCAGCGCCTTCAGGCTGCGGCCAGCCAGCGGCGAGCCGGCGGCCAGGCGCAGGCGGTGCGTGCGCCCGTCCAGCCCGTAATCCTCCACCAGTTCCTGGAAGGTCGGGTGGCCCGTGCCGGCCGGGTCCTCGGCCATCGGCGCGGCCAGCCAGTGGCGGACCAGCAGCATGTACAGAATGCCGAGCAGCAGCACCGGCAGCCCGAAGGGCGTGAAGCTGAAGAAACCGAAGCCCGCCAGCCCTTCCCGCTGCAACTCGCTGTGCACGACGAGGTTGGGCGCGGTCGCCACCAGGGTCAGCATGCCGCTGATCAGCGCGGCGAAGCAGAGCGGCATCATCAACTGGCCTGGGGCGATGCGCAGGCGGGCGCAGATGCGCAGCACCACCGGGATGAAAATGGCGACGACGCCGGTGGAACTCATCACCGAACCCAGCGCCGCGACAATAAGCATCAGCATCACCAGCAGCCGGGCGCTGCTGCCGCCCGCCCGGGCCACAAGCCCATCGCCCAGTCGGCGGGCGATGCCGGTGCGGACCAGGCCTTCCCCCAGCACGAACAGCGCGGCGATCATGATGACGCTGGGGTCGCTGAACCCGGCCAGGGCCTCCGGCACCGTCAGGATGCCGGTCAACGGCAATGCCAGCAGCACCAGCATGCCGACGCCGTCGGAGCGGGGCCGGTTCAGCACGAACATCGCGATCGCCAGACCCAGCAGGCCCAGCACGATGGCGAGGTCGGTATTCACACGGGGCGCCAGGGTGAGGGGGCGAAGGGCGCCATGGGAACCTCTGCTCGATGCGCGGCGCCGATGACCGGCACCGCGCGGGATGGCGCGTCACGGGCTGCCGGCAGGCCGACCCGATGTTCATACCACGGCCCGGCAAGGAATCGCCGTGCCGGTTACGGCCATTGTCTGCGCCGCGTCGCGGGGCTTATCTCATGGCTGTTCATAACAAGAATTCCGGGGAACGCGCCATGGCCTCCAACCCGTTCAACCTGTCCGGCCGCCGGGCATTGATCACCGGCGCCGGCCAGGGCATCGGGCTGGCGCTCGCCCGCGCCCTGGCGGAGGCCGGTGCGGCCGTGGTGCTGAACGGGCGGGACGCCGGCAAGCTGGAACGCGCCGCATCCCTGCTGCGCACGGGCGGCTACAGCGCCGAGATCGCCGCCTTCGACGTGACGGACCCGGAGGCGGTCCGCGCCGGTATCGCCGCCGTCACGGCACAGGGGGACATCGATATCCTCATCAACAACGCCGGCATCCAGCGCCGCGCGCCGCTGCAGGATTTCCCCGAGGACACCTGGGACGAGTTGATGCGGACCAACCTCGATGCGGTGTTCTACGTGGCCAAGTCCGTCGCGCGGCACATGATCCCGCGCGGGCGCGGCAAGATCGTCAATATCTGCTCGGTGCAGAGCGAGCTGGGGCGGCCCGGCATCGCACCCTACGCCGCCAGCAAGGGCGCGGTGCGGATGCTGACGCGCGGTATGTGCGCCGACTGGGCGCGGCACGGCCTGCAGGTCAACGGCCTGGCGCCCGGCTACTTCGAGACGGAGATGAACCGTGCGCTGGTCGAGAACCCCGAGTTCTCCGCCTGGCTGTGCAACCGCACCCCGGCTGGTCGCTGGGGCCGGGTGGAGGAACTGGGCGGTGCGGCCGTGTTCCTGGCCTCGGACGCGTCGTCTTTCGTCAACGGGCAGGTCGTCTTCGTCGATGGCGGCATGACGGCGGTGGTCTGACGGACCCTGAATTTTGACTCCGTAACGATTATCCGCGACGCTGCGTGACAGGCATCCAGGCGTGGAAGGGCGGGCGATGACAAGGGGCTTGGGCGTTGCCGCCACGGCAGGGGCCTAGATGGGCGCCCTGCTGGTTGGGCTGCTGGTGACCGCCTGCGTCTTCGCGGGCGGGGTGCTGGGGCTCAACCTGCACCGATTGTTGCCACGGCATCACCTGACGAAGGAGACGCAGGACGTCATCCGCCTGGGCAGCAGCACCATCTCGGTGCTGGCGTCGCTGGTATTCGGCCTGCTGATCGCCACGGCCAAGACGACCTACGACACGGCGGACCGCGAGCTGCGCGCCTATGCGGCCGATCTCAGCCTGCTGGACCGGGCCCTGCGGCATGGCGGCCCGGACGCGGCGGCGCCGAGGGAATTGCTGCGCCAATCCACAGCCAGGACCATCCAGGATCTTTGGCCTGCCAGCGACGCCAGTTCCGCCGGGCTGGACGATGCCTCCGCCAGCGTGATGCTGGAGCAGACGGCCGAGGCCATTCGCGGCCTGACGGCCACCACCACCGAACAACGCTGGGCGCAGGAAGAGGCGATGCAGATCGCGACATCGCTGCTGCGGCAACGGTGGTTGTTGATCGAGCAGGCGGGGCCCAGCGTGCGGCCATTCATCCTGGCCGTGCTGGTGTCCTGGACCGTGGCGATCTTCATCAGCCTGGGGCTCAACGCGCCGCGCAACGGCACGGTCGTGGCCAGCCTGCTGATCTGCGCGTTCATCATCGGCGGCGCGGTGTTCCTGATCCTGGAGATGGACAATCCGTTCGACGGGGTGATGTCGATCTCGGAGCGCTCGATGTTGAATGCGCTGGGCCAGATGGAACGCTAGCGCGGGCTGCGGCAGCTGCTCGCGGCGGTTTGACATGTCTAACAATCTCTCCATACTCGAACCCGAGGCGACGGCGGGACCGGTTGCTACGAAGGGGTGGGGAATGGCCATCGCGGGCTGACGTGGCCAGGTGGCAGGCAGGCGCCGACAGCCACGCGTTTGGGGATAGGCGACCTCGAGCACCATCTGGCAGGATCGGCCTTGATGGCGCCGCGGTTGCCCGGCTGGCCGCCGGCATCGGGGCGCGCATCCCTGAGAAAAATCCGGGAGGAAGCAAGAATGCACGCATGGGCCATGGTCGATTACGGCCAACCGCTGGAGCAGATCGAGAAGCCGACGCCGGTGCCGCAGGGCACCGAGGTTCTGGTGGAAGTCTCCCATTGCGGCGTCTGCCATTCCGACCTCCATGCCTGGGATGGCTACTACCAGCTGGCGGGCGGCAAGCGCCTGCATTCGCGCGACCGCGGCGTGAAGCTGCCATTGGCGCTGGGCCACGAGATCTTCGGCCGCGTCGTCGGCATGGGGCCCGATGCCGAGGGTGTCGCCGTCGGAGACAAACGCATCGTCTATCCCTGGGTCGGTTGCGGACATTGCAATCGCTGCCTGGATGAACGCGACAATATGTGCCTGGACGTACGGCCGCTGGGCATTCGGCAGGATGGCGGCTTCGGCAGCCATGTGCTGGTGCCGCATCCGCGCCATCTGGTCGATCCCGGCAACCTGGACCCGGCCCTGGCCGCGACCTATGCGTGTTCCGGCATCACCGTCTACTCGGCCATCCGCAAGCTGATGCCGTTGCCGCCGACGACGCCGATCGTCGTGGTCGGCGCCGGCGGGCTGGGATTGTCCGCGATCACGGTGCTGCGGGCGTTGGGGCATGAGGCGATCATCGCCGTCGATACCGATGCGCGGAAGCTGGAGGCTGCACGCACCGCCGGCGCCAGCGACGTCGTCGATGCCTCCGCGCCGGATGTGACGCAGCGTCTGGTGGCGGCCGCCGGTGGGCCACTGGAAGCGGTGATCGACCTGGTGAATGCGTCCAGCACCGCGCGCTTCGTCTATGACGCGCTGGGCAAAGGCGGCACCGCCGTGCAGGTCGGCCTGTTCGGCGGCGAGTTGACTATCGACCTGCCGCTGATGGCGATGCGCGAGCTGGCGCTGCGCGGCAGCTATGTCGGGTCGCCCAAGGATCTGCGCGAGCTGGTGGCGCTGGCGCAAGCCAACAAGCTGGCCAGCCTGCCGATTACCGTCATGCCGCAATCCAGCGCCAACGAGGCGTTGCAGCGCCTGAAGGATGGCCAGGTGATCGGCCGCCTGGTGTTGCGCGCGGACGCGGTGGCCTAGAGCCCGATGCGTCCACGCACCACGCTCCATTGTTTGTTCGATCGTGTGACTCGGGCTTCTCGGTGATTCCACCTCAAGCCATCACGCTCTAGCGCGGGCGCGCACCGCCTTCGGTGCGCACAGGCCCGATCATTGCTGCTCCCCGTCCGGTTCGGCCGGGGAGGTTTCCACGCGGCGCAAGACTCAGACAAGGATATGGATGATGGCTATGGGATTGATACCGCGCCGCGAGAGCTTCGCGTCCTTCCTGCGGCGTGGCTGCGCCGTGGCGATCTGTGGCCTGGCGGCGGCCGGTGCCGCCCAGGCGCAGCCCACCCTGACCATCGCTGCGATGACCTCGCCCAGCGCGCTGGACCCGCATTACCACTCGACGAACAACAACAACATGGCGTTGTTCCAGATCTTCGAACCGCTGATCCGGGAGGCCAATGACGGCAGCCTTTCCCCCGCCCTGGCGGAATCGTGGAAGGTCGTCGGCGATACGACGTGGGAGATCAAGCTGCGGAGCGGCGCTCGCTTCCACGACGGTACGCCGTTCGAGGCCGAGGACATCGCCTTCACGCTGAACCGCCTGGCCAATGTGCCGAACAGCCCCGGCCCGTTCACGCCCTATGCCCGCAGCATCCGGGAGGTGGAGATCGTCGATCCCACCACCGTCCGCGTGCACACGCACCAGCCCAACCCTTACCTGGATTACGACCTGACGCGGGTGATGATCCTCTCCCGCAAGATCCACGCGGAGGCCACGACCGCGCTGTTCAACAACGGCAAACTGGCCATCGGCACCGGCCCCTACCGCTATGTCGGCTTTATCCTGAATGAGCGGCTCAGCATCACCGCCAACCCGGAATACTGGGGCGAGAAGCCGGAATGGTCGCGGGTGGAAACGCGCTATGTCAGCAATGCCGGCGCCCGCACCGCCGCCCTGCTCTCCGGCGAGGTCGATCTGATCGACGGCGTGCCGGTGCATGACGTGACGCGCCTGCAGGGCGAGCCGAATGTCCGCATCTTCGGCACCGACAGCTACGGCACCGCCTATCTGTTCCCCGATGCGGGGCGTGACCAGGTGCCCTACATAACCGACAAGCAAGGCAAGCCGCTTCCCACCAACCCGCTGCGTGACCGCCGGGTGCGGGAGGCGCTCTCCCTCTCGGTCAACCGCGCTGGCATCGTCGAGCGGCTGCTGGTGGGGCAGGGGACGCCGGCGGACCAGTTCGCGCCGCCCGCGGTGGCCGACCGTGCGCCAGGCATGCCGCCGCTGGCCTATGACATCGCCGCCGCCCGCAAGCTGCTGGCCGAGGCCGGCTACCCCAACGGGTTCCGCATGACCATCCATGGCCCGAACGGCTTTTTTGCCAGCGACGGCGAGGTGCTGCAGGCCCTGGCCCAGGGCTTCAACCGCATCGGCGTGGACACTCAGGTGGAGATCCTGCCGCCGGCCAACTTCTTCACCCGCGCCACCAACCGCGATTTCGCGCTGTTCATGACCACTTACACCTCCAACCTCGCCTCCAACACGCTGCGGCAGGTGGCGGCGACGCGGGACCCGGCCACCGGTTCGGGCCCCTTCA
Organism: Teichococcus aerophilus; assembly: GCF_014490485.1. GTDB lineage: Bacteria > Pseudomonadota > Alphaproteobacteria > Acetobacterales > Acetobacteraceae > Pseudoroseomonas > Pseudoroseomonas aerophila. Next base: position 36,025 of record NZ_JACTVA010000005.1, read on the forward strand.
ACCGGCAGCACTATTCCAACCCTGCGCTGGATGCGCCGTTGAGCGAGGCCCTGCGCACCATGGACCCCGGCCGGCGGCAGGAGCTGACCACCCAGGCGATGCAGCAGCTGGTGCAGGACAAGGGCATCATCCCGGTGTTCTACCTGCGGGTGAACTGGGCCGGCCGCAGCGACCGGCTGACCTATGAGCCGAGCCCGAATTGGTACACCCAGGCGCAGTTCGCCCATCCGGTCGCCCGGTAGGGCCGAAGGGCGGCGCGCCGGGGCGGGTCAGTCCTGGGCGCGCCGTCCCGGCACCGTTCGGGCCGCATTCATCGGCGCGCCCCGACCTGCCGCTTGCGGTGGGCGCTGGCTGCTTCTAAGTCCGTGCTGGTTCCTGGGAGAATGGCGATGCGGATCCTCGTCACCGGCGGTGCCGGCTTCATTGGATCCGCCTTGGTACGCCGATTGGTGCTGCAAGAGCGCGCCGAGGCCGTACTGGTGGTGGACAAGCTGACCTATGCCGGGGAGCGGCGCAGCCTCCGGGACTGCGAGGGCCGGCCCGGCTTCGCCTTCCTACAGGCCGACATCGCCGAGGCCGGGCCAATGCGGCAGGTGATGGCGGAGTTCCGCCCGGATGCGGTGATGCACCTGGCGGCCGAGAGCCACGTGGACCGCTCCATTGCCGGGGCCGCGCCGTTCATCCATACGAACGTCGTCGGCACCTTCGCGCTGCTGGAGGCGGCACGGGCCTACTGGACCGGGCTGGCCTCTGCGGCGCGACAGGATTTCCGCTTCCTGCATATCTCGACGGACGAGGTCTTCGGCTCGCTGGGCCCGGAGGGTTATTTCACCGAGACGACGCCCTACGCGCCCCGTTCGCCCTATTCCGCCAGCAAGGCGGGCTCTGACCATCTGGTGGCGGCGTGGCACGAGACCTATGGCCTGCCGACGCTGGTGACCAATTGCTCCAACAATTACGGCCCGTACCACTTCCCCGAGAAGCTGATCCCGCTGGTCATCCTCAACGCGCTGGAGGGCAAGAACCTCCCGGTCTACGGCCAGGGCGAGAATATCCGCGACTGGCTGTTCGTGGAGGACCACGTCACCGCGCTGCTGACCGTGCTGCGTGGCGGCCGGCCGGGCCAGACCTACAATGTCGGCGGCAGAGCAGAGCGACGGAACATCGAGGTGGTGCAGGATATCTGCGACAGCCTGGACCGCCTGCGGCCCGATCCGGCCGGCCCGCGCCGGCGGCTGATCCATTTCGTCGCTGACCGGCCCGGGCACGACCAGCGCTACGCCATCGATGCCTCCAAGCTGCAGGCCGAGTTGGGCTGGCAGCCGGCGGAGAGCTTCGCCACGGGCTTGGAGAAGACCATTGCCTGGTACCTGGACAATGCGTGGTGGTGGCAGCCGCTGCGCAACCGCGTCTATGGCGGTGAGCGGCTGGGCCTGCTGCCCGCGCAGGAGAAGACGCCGTGAAGGGTATCGTCCTCGCCGGTGGGTCCGGCACCCGGTTGCATCCGGCCACCCTGGCAGTGAACAAGCAATTGCTGCCGGTCTACGACAAGCCGATGGTGTACTACCCCATCTCGGTGCTGATGCTGGCCGGCATCCGCGAGATCCTGATCATCACCTCGCCCGAATTCCTCGACATGTACAAGCGGCTGCTGGGTGACGGCAGCGCCTATGGCATCGAGTTCAGCTACGCCGCGCAGCCGAAGCCGGAGGGATTGGCGCAGGCCTTCATCATCGGGCGCGATTTCGTCGGCGGTGATTCCGTGGCCCTGGTGCTGGGCGATAACATCTTCTACGGCGACAGCCTGCCGCAGCTGATGCGCACGGCGGCGGAACGGACAACCGGCGCCACGGTGTTCGCTTACCGCGTCGATGACCCGGAACGCTACGGCGTGGTGGAATTCGACGCCGGCGGCCGCGCCATCTCGATTGTCGAGAAGCCGAAGGAACCGCGGTCCAACTGGTCCGTCACCGGCCTGTATTTCTACGACAACCAGGTCCTCGACATCGCCGAGCAGGTGACGCCCTCAGCGCGCGGGGAGCTGGAGATCACCGACGTCAACCTGCGCTACCTGGAGAAGGGCGAGCTGCATGTCGAGCAGCTTGGCCGTGGTTATGCGTGGCTGGATACCGGCACGCATGAATCGCTGCTGGACGCGGGGGAGTTCGTGCGCACCATCCAGCAGCGCCAGGGCCTGCCGATCGCCTGCCTGGAGGAAATCGCCTTCATCAACGGCTTTATTGATGTCGACCAGCTGCGCGTGCGCGGGGAACTGTTCGGCAAGACATCCTATGGCCGATACCTGCTCTCGATGGTGCGGGATCATGAGGCGGGGCTGCCGCGCTAGGTTTGCTGATGCGGGAAGAAAGCCGGGGAAGGAATTCTCCCGGCCCCTTCTTTTCCTGCGCGTTTTGGTTGTGGCCATTCGCCGCTGGGCGTAACCGCATGTCGAAAAGCGGGTCCGTAGGGGCCAAACTCCGCTTCCAAAGCCTGTGAACTTCATCACGGCGCACCACCCCCCGCCCTGCGGCAGATCCTGGACTCGCAGAAGAAATGAAGGGTCCGGGGAGTTCCTTCCCCGGCCTTTTCCCAGGCCCGCTCGCCTTGGCACCCATGTCCCGATCCGTCACACTGATGACCGCCCGGGGCACCAAGACCCCGCGCTGTGGGATGAGAGAAGAATGCTGCCGCTGTGGGCCAGTGCTTTGGCCGCGACGTTGATCGTTCAGACTGTCAGTTCGTTCTCCAACATGGCGATACCGCTGCTGGGGCCGCTGCTGATGGCGCGGCTGGGCCTGCCGCCGGAAAGCATCGGCTATGTCTCGGCCCTGTCTGCCTTGGGCATCTGCTGGTTCCTGGCGTGCGGCGGGCCGATGCTGCTGCATTTCGGGCCCGTCCGAACCTTGCAACTGGGATTGGTCATCACCGCCCTGGGGCTGCTGACGCTGTCGCAGCCGCTGGGGCTGCTCAGCCTGCTGGGCGCGCTCGCTATTGGCTTCGGCGCGGGGCCGAACACGCCGGCGGGCAGCCAGATCCTCATTCGCGCCGCGCCGCCACGGCATCGCACCCTGATCTTCTCCATCAAACAGGCGGGCGTGCCGCTGGGCGGGGCGCTGGCCGGGCTGGTCATCGCGCCCCTGGTGCTGGCACAGGGTCTCTCGGTCGCATTATGGGCTGTCATTGGCGTGACGCTGGTGACGATCCTGGTGGTTTGGCCATTCCGGCGCCGGCTGGATGGGCAGGGGCATGGCCGCCACCCCGGCTGGCACCGCTCCCTGCTCTCGTGGTCCACCATGGTGCGCTCGGTCGGCACCTTGCGGGCGCATCCGTCGCTACCGTTGCTGGCGGCGCTGGGGGCGTCCTTCTCCGTCATGCAGGCCTGCCTGATGGCTTTCACCGCGACCTATGTGGTGACGCAGCATGGCGCGTCGCTGGCGGAGGCGGGCAGGGTGGTTGCGGCCATGCACACCGCCAGCATGGTCGGCCGCATCAGCATGGGCTGGGCAGCAGACCGCATTGGCGGCGCCATGCGGCACCTGGCCGTCCAGGCCGTCGCATCCGCCCTGGCAGTGTGCCTGCTCATGGGCACCAGCGGGCTTGGCCCTTGGGCGCTGTATGGCAGCGCCGCGCTGGTCGGCTTCGTCGCCATCGGCTGGAACGGCGTGCACATCGCCGAGCTGGCGCGGGTGGCGCCGTTGGAACTGGTCAGTGACGTGACCTCCGCCGCCAGCCTGTTCGGCTTCATGGGCTCCATCCTGGGCCCGCTGGCCTTCGCGCTGCTGGTGGGCTGGTCGGGCAGCTATGCGGTGGCCTTCCTGGCCGTGGCGGCGCAGCTGGCGGGGTTCGGGCTGGCAACCATGCTGTTCCTGCGGCGCAGCCCTGCCTGAACTCGACGAACCGGGTCCGCCGCGCCATGTGTGCCGCGGCCCGGCTCAAGCCGCCGGGCGCAGGAGAGCGCATGGCACGACATCTGGAAATGGGGCTGGATAGTTTTGGCGACGTGACCGCCGGTGCGGACGGGCAGTTGTTGCCGCACGCCCAGGTGCTGCGCAACGTGGTCGAGGAAGCGGTGCTGGCGGACCAGGTGGGCATCGACTTCATCGGCCTCGGCGAACACCACCGCGACGATTTCGCCGTCTCGGCGCCCGAAGTGCTTTTGGCGGCCATCGCCGGGCGCACCAGCCGCATCCGGCTGGGTTCGGCCGTGACGGTATTGAGTTCGGACGACCCGGTGCGGGTGTTCCAACGCTTCTCCACGCTCGATGCGGCCTCCAGCGGCCGGGCGGAAGTCATCCTCGGGCGCGGCTCCTTTACGGAATCCTTCCCGCTGTTCGGCTACGCGCTGGAAGATTATGAGGCGCTGTTCGAGGAGAAGCTGGACCTGTTCGCGGCGCTGCTGGGTCAGGGGAAGGTGACCTGGCAGGGCGGGACCCGCGCGCCGCTGACCGGGCAGGAGGTGTTCCCGCCAGTGGAGCATGCACCGCTGAAGACCTGGGTAGGAGTGGGCGGCAGCCCGAAATCCGTCATCCGCGCCGCGCATTACGGCCTGCCGCTGATGCTGGCGATCATTGGCGGGGAGCCGGCGCGGTTCCGCCCCTTCGTCGACCTGTACCACAAGGCGCTGGCGCAGTTCGGCAAGGCGGAGCAGCCGGTGGGCGTGCATTCCCATGGCCATGTGGCGCCGACCGATGCGCAGGCGCGGGAGGAGTTGTGGCCGCACTACAAGCGCGGCCGGGACCGCATCGGCGCCGAGCGCGGCTGGCCGCCGGCCACCGAGGCGGATTTCGAGCGGGAGATCGCGACCGGCTCGCTCTACCTGGGCGCGCCGGAGACGGTGGCCCGGAAAATCGCCGCGACGGCACGGCTGCTGGATCTGTCGCGCTTCGACATGAAGTACAGCGCCGGCACCCTGCCGCATGCGACGATGATGCGCAGCATCGAACTATATGGGCGCGAGGTGATCCCGCGGGTGCGGGCGCTGCTGGCTGAAGGCCAGGAATAAACGGTGAGTAGAAGGCCAGGAAAATCCGGGTCTTCATACTTGATCCGATGAAATTCTCCCTCGTTCGCGTGAAATAATTTGGCTTGTCGTGACTATTTTAGAGATATTCATACCATGTACTCGGCACTGCGTCTTATCGATCTAAAAAGCCAGCATCATTCCAAATCTGTACTTGCGGTTTTGGCTCAACGTCGTTATGCTCTAACGGAAATTTAATCTGTGCCGGGGGCGGCTTCTTGGCCGACCTCGTTGTTCAGGGGGGGGGTGGCGCGGTCTCCGGGCCTGTGGCCACTCTTCTGCCTGGTCAGTGCCATGCCCGTTTGGGCCGGTGGCTCTTGGAGACGTACATGCCGATTGCCGACCTGTTCCCCGCCGCAGAAGGCATCCTCAGCCTGACGCCCGCCAACAAGACCGAGTTGCTGGAGCTCGTCTCGGCCGCGGCGGCCGCGAGGATGGGACGCAGCAAGGATGAGGTGTTGGACGCATTGCAGGCGCGGGAGAGGTTGGGCTCCACCGCGCTTGGGCGCGGCGTGGCCATGCCGCATACCCGCATGGCGGGCATGGACAAGCCCGTCGCCATCCTGGCCCGCCTGACCCGCGCCATCGAGTTCGATGCCCGGGATGGCGAGCCGGTGGACCTGGTCTTCACCGTGCTGTGGCCGGAAGACGCGTCCGAGGGCTTCCTGCCTGCCCTCTCCAATATCTGCCGGGTGCTGCGGGACAACCAGTTGCCCCGCCAGCTGCGCCAGGCGCGCTCGGCCGACGAGGCGCTGGCCATGTTGCGGGCGGCCGACCACACCGCCCCCGACGCGCGGCCGGAGGAGGACTAGCCACCCACCCGCGCCCGGCAGCGGGGCGCAGTTTGCTGGAGCATGGCCCTGCCGCGGTTGCGGCCGTGCTCCCCGTCTCGGTCTGATCGCATGACGGACGCCGCCCGGTGACGCCACCGCCGGCGAACATGCACTAAGCGACAAGGAGAGCCCGGCGCCCGATGCCTGACGCCCTTTACCTCTCGGCCGCAATCGGCTTGCCGTATCTAGGCGCCCTCGTCGCCGCGCTGCTCCCCGCCAATGCCCGTAACCTCGAAGCCTGGCTGGCGGGCGGCGTCGCGCTGCTCTCCCTCGTCATGGTCTGGGTCGGTTACGCGGAAGTCGCCGCCGGCGGCGTGCCGCGCTTCGAGGTGCCTTGGGCGCCGGAGCTCGGGCTGAACCTGGTGCTGCGGATGGATGGCCTCGCCTCGGTCTTCGCCGCGATGGTCACGGGCATCGGCTTCCTGGTGGTGCTCTACGCCCGCTACTACATGTCGCCAGAAGACCCCATCCCGCGCTTCTTCGCCTTCCTGCTGGCCTTCATGGGCTCGATGATGGGGCTGGTGCTGTCCGGCAACCTGATCCAGATGGTGTTCTTCTGGGAGCTGACGAGCCTCTTCTCCTTCCTGCTGATCGGCTACTGGCAGCATTCCTCGGCAGCCAGGGATGGCGCCCGCATGGCGCTGACAGTCACCGCCAGCGGCGGCCTGGCGCTGTTCGCCGGTGTGCTGCTGCTAGGCCATATCGCCGGCAGCTACGACCTGGACCAGGTGCTGGCGGCGGGCGACATTATCCGCGACCACCCGCTGTATCTGCCGACGCTGATCCTGATCCTGCTCGGCGCCCTGACCAAGAGCGCGCAGTTCCCGTTCCACTTCTGGCTGCCGCATGCGATGGCGGCGCCGACCCCGGTCTCGGCCTACCTTCACTCCGCCACGCTGGTGAAGGCGGGCATCTTCCTGATGGCACGGCTGTGGCCGGTCATGGCCGGCACCGATGCCTGGTTCTGGATCCTCGCCACCTCGGGCATGATTACTTTGCTCGTAGGGGCTTACGTCGCGATCTTCCAGCATGACCTGAAGGGCTTGCTGGCCTATTCGACCATCAGCCATCTCGGCCTGATCACACTGCTGCTGAGCCTGAACAGCCCGCTGGCGATGGTGGCCGCCATCTTTCACACCATGAACCACGCCACCTTCAAGGCGTCCCTGTTCATGGCGACCGGCATCATCGACCATGAGACCGGCACGCGGGATATCCGAAGGCTCTCCGGCCTCAATACCTCGATGCCCTTCACCGCCCGGCTGGCGATGGTGGCCGCCGCCGCCATGGCCGGCGTGCCGCTGCTGAACGGCTTCATCTCCAAGGAGATGTTCTTCACCGAGGCGCTGACCGCCTCCACCTCGCCGACCCTGATGCACAGCCTGCTGCCCCTGGGCGCCACGATCGCGGGCGTGTTCGCCGTCACCTACTCGCTGCGCTTCATCCACGGTGCCTTCTTCGGCCCGGAAGCCAGGGACCTGCCGCGCACGCCGCATGAGCCGCCGCAATGGATGCGCCTGCCGGTGGAAGTGCTGGTCTTCGGCTGCATGATCGTCGGCGTGCTGCCGGCGGCCACCATCGGGCCATTCCTGGACGTCGCCGTGCGCTCCGTGCTGGGCGATGCGACACCGGAATACAGCCTGGCGGTCTGGCACGGCGTCAACCTGCCGCTGGTGATGAGCCTGATCGCGCTGGCCGGCGGCGTGGTGCTGTACCTGCTGCTGCAACGGCACCTGACGGCTGGGGTGGACGGCACCCCGCTGCTGCGCGGCCTGGATGGCCGCCGCATCTTTGACCGGGTGATGGTCTTCCTCTCCTGGCGGCTGGCGCGGACGCTGGAGCGGCTGCTGGGCACCAGCGGGCTGCAGATGCAGCTGCGGCTGATGGTCTGCGTCGCCTTTGCTGCCGCCATCCTGGCCCTGCTGCCCTATGAGCTGGAGCCGGGTAGCGTGACGATGACGGGGGTTGACCCGGTGGTGGCGGTGATGTGGCTGGTCGGTTCGGCCTGCGCCATCGGCGCGGCCTACCAGGCCAAGTACCACCGGCTGGCGGCGCTGATCCTGCTGGGCGGCGCCGGACTGATCACCTGCATGACCTTCATCTGGTTCTCCGCACCCGACCTGGCGTTGACCCAGCTGCTGGTGGAGGTGGTGACGACCGTGCTGCTGCTGCTCGGTCTGCGCTGGTTGCCGAAGCGGATCGAGCAGGCAGGCGCCAGCACCATTCCGGCCCGGCTGCGCCGCTACCGCGACCTTGCCATCGCCATCCTGGCCGGCGCGGGGCTGACGGCGCTGTCCTACGCCACCATGACCCGCGTCTCGCCCGAGGGCATTGCCCGCCACTTCCTGGAGCGCGCCTATACCGAGGGCGGCGGCACCAACGTGGTGAACGTGATTCTGGTCGATTTCCGCGGCTTCGACACACTGGGTGAGATCGTCGTCGTCGGCATCGTGGCGCTGACGGTGTTCGCGCTGTTGCGCCGCTTCCGCCCGGCACCGGAGAGCATTGGCGTGCCGGACCAGCAGCATGGCAAGGGCCAGGACTGGCTGCAGATCCCCGCGGTGATCATGCGGCTGATGTTCCCGGTCATCGGCGTCGTCGCGCTGTATCTGTTGCTGCGCGGACATGACCTGCCGGGCGGTGGCTTCGCGGCGGGGCTGATGGCCTCCATCGCCATCCTGCTGCAATACATGGCCGGCGGCACGCGCTGGGTGGAGGACCATCTGCGCGTGCACCCGCTGCGCTGGATGGGCACCGGGCTACTGCTGGCGGCGGGTACGGGCGTCGGCGCCATTGTGGTCGGCAAGCCGTTCCTGACCTCCTACTTCGCCTATGCCGATCTCGGCTGGCTGGGGAAGCTGCCGGTGGCCAGCGCGCTGCTGTTCGACCTCGGCGTGTTCGGGCTGGTCTTCGGGGCGACGGTGCTGATCCTGATTGCCATCGCGCACCAGTCGGTGCGCAGCCAGCGGGCGGCGCCAACGCCGCCACCCAGTGCCGCCAAGGGGGGATATGACTGATGGAACTGATTCTCGCCCTGGCCATCGGCGTCCTGGGGGGTTCCGGCGTGTGGCTGCTGATGCGGCCGCGCACCTTCCAGCTGATCATCGGCCTCTCGCTGCTCTCCTACGCGGTGAACCTGTTCATCTTCAGCATGGGGCGCTTTCCGGTGGGGGCCCCGCCGGTGCTGGCGCCCGGCACTTCCGGCGACCCGGCCGTGTTCGCCGACCCGCTGCCGCAGGCCTTGGTGCTGACCGCTATCGTCATCGGCTTCGCCACCACGGCGCTGTTCCTCGTCGTCATGCTCGCCGCGCGCGGCCTGACCGGCGGTGACCATGTGGACGGCAAGGGGCGCGGCTCGTGAACGGCTGGATGCAACATCTGGGCATCGCCTCCATCATCCTGCCATTGCTGGTGGGCGCGATCATGATCCCGCTGGAGGACCAGAAGGGCCATTGGCGCGCGGCGCTCGGCATCACTTCCACCGTCCTGCTGTTGGCCATCGCCATCACCCTGGCCTGGCAGGCGCATCTGGGCGGCGGCGGGGAGGGGCTGGTCAGCGTCTATCGCCTGGGCAACTGGCCGGCGATCTTCGGCATCGTTCTGGTGGTGGACCGGCTCTCAGCGCTGATGCTGGTGTTGACGGCGGTGCTGGGGCTTTCGTCCCTGGTGTTCTCGCTGGCACGCTGGCAGCGCATGGGCGCGCATTTCCACGCGTTGTTCCAGTTCCAGCTGATGGGGCTGAACGGCGCCTTCCTGACCGGCGACCTGTTCAACCTGTTCGTGTTCTTCGAGGTGCTGCTGGCGGCCTCCTACGGCCTGGCGCTCCACGGCTCGGGCGTCGCGCGGGTCAAGGCGGGGCTGCACTACATCGCCATCAACCTGGCGGCGTCGCTGCTGTTCCTGATTGGCGTCAGCATGATCTACGGCGTGGCCGGCACGCTGAACATGGCCGACCTCGCCGCCCGCATCCCGGAGATCCCGCTGGAGAACCGACCGTTGCTGGAGGCAGGGGCCGGCATCCTCGGCCTGGCCTTCCTGGTCAAGGCGGGCATGTGGCCGCTGGGCTTCTGGCTGCCGCGCACCTACTCCGCCGTCAGCCCACCGGCGGCCGCCATCTTCTCCATGATGAGCAAGGTCGGCGTCTACGCCATTCTGCGGCTCTCCCTGCTGCTGTTCAGCAACGATGCGGGGGATTCCGTCGGCTTCGGTGGCACCTGGATCCTGGCCGGCGGCATTCTGACCATCGGCTTCGGCGCCGTCAGCGTGCTGGCGACGCAGGATCTGTCCCGGCTGGCCGGGGCGAGCGTGCTGATCTCCTCCGGCACGCTGCTGGCGGCCGTGGGGGCGGAGCAGGTGGCGGTGACCAGCGGGGCGCTGTTCTACCTGGCGACCTCCGCGCTCTCGATCGGCGCGCTGTTCCTGTTGATCGAGTTGCTGGAGCGCGGCCGTGATGTCGGCGCCGACGTGCTGGCGGTGACCCTGGAAGCCTTCGGCGACGGCGATGACGACGACGATGACGAAACCGATGAGATCGGCGTCGCCATCCCGGCCACCATGGCGGTGCTGGGCCTCAGCTTCCTGTGCTGCGCGCTGCTGCTGGCCGGGTTGCCGCCGCTGTCCGGCTTCGTCGCCAAGTTCGCCATGCTGAGCGGCATCCTGAACCCCGAGGGTCTGGGCGGCCGCGTCGCCTCCGTCTCCCCGGGCGGGTGGGCGCTGCTGGTGGCGCTGGTGCTCTCCGGCCTCGCCACGGTGCTGGCGATGACCCGCGCCGGTATCCGCAGCCTCTGGGCCACCTCCAGCCGTTCCGTCCCCCGCGTCGGCGTCATCGAGATCGCGCCGGTGCTGCTGTTGCTGTCGCTCTGCGTCGGCATGACAATCGGGGCCGGGCCGATGCTGCGCTACACCCACGCAGCGGCCGAGGCGCTGCACGCGCCCCGCGACTACATCCGCAACGTGATCGGGCAGAACCCATGAGGCGGCTGTTTCCCCACCCCCTCATGTCGATCGCGCTGTTCGCCATGTGGATGTTGCTGAACGAGACCGTCGCCCCGGGACCGGCGCTGGTCGGGCTGGTGCTGGCCGTGGCGGCCGGCTGGGTGATGACGTCCCTGCGCCCGACCCGCAGCCGCATCCGCCGGCCGGGTGTGATCCTGCGGCTGGCCTTGCATGTCATCGTGGATATCGCCCGTTCCAACCTCGCGGTCGCGCAGGTCATCCTGCGGCCGCGCAAGGACCGGCGGCAGGGCTTCCTGCGCGTGCAACTGGCGCTGCGGGACGAGAACGCGCTGGCGGCGCTGGCCTGCATCCTGACCGCGACGCCGGGCACCGCCTGGGTGGAATACGACACGGAAACAGGCTGGCTGCTGCTGCATGTGCTGGACCTGATCGACGAGGACAGCTGGATCAGCATCATCAAGCAGCGCTACGAGCAACCGCTGATGGAGATCTTCCAATGACCGTCGCGCTGCTGACCTGGTCGCTCCTCGCCGCGCAATTGATGCTGGGCGCTGCCATGCTCTGCGCCACCTACCGCGTGCTGAAGGGGCCGCGGGCGCAGGACCGGGTACTGGGTCTCGATACGCTCTACGTCAACGGCATGCTGATGCTGCTGACCTTCGGCATCCGGTCCGGCACCACGCTGTATTTCGAGGCGGCGCTGGTCATTGCCCTGCTGGGCTTTGTCAGCACGGCGGCGCTCGCCAAGTTCCTGATGCGGGGCGAGGTGATCGAATGAACCACGCCGCCGACCTGCCGCTCTGGGCGGCCATTCCCGTGGCGCTGCTGCTGCTGCTCGGCTCCGGGCTGGCGCTGACCGGTTCCATCGGCCTGCTGCGGCTGAAGAGCTTCTACGAGCGCCTGCATGCGCCGACCATCGGCACTTCCTACGGCATCTTCTGCGTGCTGCTGGCCTCGGTGATCTTTTTCACCGTGATGCAGAGCCGGTTGGTGATGCATGAGGTGCTGATTGGCATCTTTGTCGTCGTCACCACGCCGGTGACGCTGATGCTGCTGGGCCGCGCCGCGCTGCACCGTGACCGGTTGGAGGGGAAGGACCCGACCCATCCGGTGGAGCAGCGCGAGGCTGCGGAGTAAGGACGGCCGGGGGAAGGAATTCCCCCGGACCCCCATCTTTTGTTTGCGAGCTTGGAGTACGACTGAGACGGGTTGACGCTACGGGGCGTGAGCTACGCGACAGAGATTTGGCTGCGTTACTTACGCAATCCCCGCTTATAGACGCGGCATGGTGCCCATCGGCTGGTCCACTCGTCCAAGCCTCATCCGAAGCCGCACTCCAAACACCGCGAAAGGAAGATGGGGGTTTGGGGGAATTCCTTCCCCCAACCTGACTGTCCTCTCAGCGCATCGGCAGTGGGTAGTGCAGGCCTCCCCGCGTCCACAGCTCGTTCGGGCCGCGCGCCAGGCCAATCGGGGTGTTGGGGCCCATATGGCGGTCATAGATCTCGGCGTAGTTGCCGACGGCCTTGACCACATTCACCACCCAGGCCGGGTCCACCTTCAGCGCCTGGCCCAGTTCTGGCGAGACGCCCAGCAGGCGGCGCGTGTCCGGGTTGGTGCTCTCCCGGCGCATCTGGTCGGCATTGGCGGCGGTGACGCCGCGCTCCTCGGCTTCCATCAGCGCGTTGACGTACCAGCGCACCAGGTCGAACCACTCGTCGTCGCCACGGCGCACATAGGGGCCGTAGGGTTCCTTGGAGAAGCGCTCGGACAGGATGGTCCAATCGGCGGGCGCCTGCAGGGAGGAGCGGCCGGCGGCGAGCTGCGAGGCATCGGTGCCGAAGGCATCGCAACGGCCGGACTGCAGCGCGGCGAAGGCCTGGTCGGTGCGCTCGAACAGGATGGGGGTGAAGGTCATGTTGTGCGTGCGGAAGTAATCCGCCGTCACCAGCTCGTTGGTGGTGCCGGAGACGAGGCAGATGGTGGCGCCGCCCATCTCCGACGCCTTGGTGATGCTTGCATTGGCGCGGACCATGAAGCCGTGCCCGTCATAGAAGTACGGCGTGATGGCGCGCAGGCCGAGCGTGACGTCGCGCATCATGGTGTGGGTGCTGGTGCGGAACAGCACGTCGATCTCGCCCGAGCTGAGGGCGGTGAAGCGGGTGGACGAACTCAGCGACTGGAAACGCACCTTGCTGGCGTCGTTGAACAAGGCGACGGCCAGGCCGCGGCAGAGATCGGCATCCAGGCCCTGCCAGACGCCGCGCGCATCGGGGATGGCGAAGCCGGCGATGCCGGTATGGATGCCGCAGACGAGCTGCCCGCGCGCCCGTATGGCGTCCAGCGTTGCACCGGCGCGGGCTGGCGCCGCCAGGGTCAAGAGGGTGGCCATGGCGGCCACGGTCGCCAGCATTGCACGCTTCAGCATGAATTCGCCTTCCCGGATTTTTTCTACCGCCCAGGGTGCGAAGCCGGAACGACGCAAGTCAAGCCGCTTGGCCGCGCCGATGCGTGCCGCCGCACCGGCAGCCGCGCAAAGCCCGGGCATTCGGGGCGCCTTTGCCCAAGATCGGGTCGCCAGCCATGCCGCTGCTTGCGCCACGGTGCCGGATGGCGGAGGTATGGGCGCAGCAATGTCACGGCCGGGAAGCGAGCAATGAGCGACGGCACGGCACCGGGCTGGACCCCGGCGATCGAGCGGGGGCAGGGGCCGCTCTACCTGGCCATCGCCGACCGGATCGACGCCGACATCGCCGCTGGCAGGTTGGCGGCAGGCGCGCGGCTGCCACCGCAGCGGGTGCTGGCGGACCTGCTGGGCATCGACTTTACCACCGTCAGCCGTGCCTATGCCGAGGCCGCGCGGCGCGGGCTGGTGCGCAGCCGGGTGGGGCAGGGCACCTTCGTCCGCCCGCCGCTGGCGACCGCCACGCCCGGCGGCGTCGACCTCAGCATGAACCTGCCGCCGCGCTTCGAGGATGCCGCATTGGAACGGCGCCTGGCGCAGTCCGCTGGGCTGCTGGAGGAATCCGGCGGGCTGGACCTGCTATTGCGCTACCAGGAGCCGGGCGGCGCGCTGGCCGACCGGGAAGCGGGCGTCCAATGGCTGGCCGGGCGCGTCCCTGGCTTGGTGGCGGAGCGGGTGGTGGTGTGCCCGGGCGCGCAGGGGGCGCTGGCCGCCACGCTCGGCCTGCTGGCGGCGCCGGGGGAGACCATCCTGGCCGAGGCGCTGACCTATCCGGGCTTCCGCAGCCTGGCGGCGCAGTTGCGGTTGCGCGTGGCTGGCGTTGCGATGGACGCCGAAGGGATCGTGCCCGATGCCCTCGATGCCGCCTGCCAAGCGGTATCGCCGAAGGCGCTGTATTGCACGCCGGTGTTGCAAAACCCGACCACCGCGACGATGTCGCTGGCCCGGCGGCAGCAGATCGTCGCGATTGCCCGGCGCCATGGGGCGCCGATCATCGAGGATGACGCTTACGGCTTGTTGCCCCGTGCGGCGCCGCCCGCCCTCGCGGCGTTGGCGCCGGAGCTGGTCTACTACATCGGCGGGCTGGCCAAGGTGCTCTCCCCAGCCTTGCGGATCGCCTATCTGGCGGCGCCGGATGCCCGCCAGGCGCAGCGCGTGGCCGCAGGCATCCGCGCCACGGCGGCCATGGCGTCGCCGCTGACGGCCGCGCTGGCCACGCGATGGATTGGCGATGGCACCGCGCTCACGGTGCTGGGCGCCATCCGCGCGGAGACCGCCGCGCGTCGTGCATTGGCCGCGCAGTATCTGCCGGAATTCGCCGCAAGGTCGCAGCCGGACAGTTTCCATCTGTGGCTGGCCCTGCCGCCGGCCTGGACGCGGGCCGACCTGGCCGGAAGGCTGCGCACCATGGGCATCGGCGTGGTGGTCAGCGATGCCTTCGCGGTAACATCGGCACCCGAAGCAGTACGCATCGGCTTGGGCGCCGCGCGCACGCGGCGGGAACTGGCAATCGGGTTGCAGGCCATCGCGGACCTGCTGTCGCAGCCGCCGGCGCTGTCCTCCACCGTGGTGTGACGGCAAGTCTGAGGCCTGTCGACGCTTGGAGAAGGAAAGCCAGGGGAAGGAATTCCCCTGGAACCCCATCTTTCTTCTGCAGGTTTGAGTTTGTGCTGACGGACTGAGAGGGTGGCGCAATCGGGTGTTTCAAAGCCACGCGGACGGAACTGTCAGTTGGAGAAGCCATGATGATTTGCGCTCACGGCCTGGACTGAGCGCAATCCGCGAAAGCCGCCCAGAACCGCAGAAAAAAGAAGGGGCTTGGGGATCTCATTCCCCAACCCTCCGTTTTGCCGCAACGCCTAATGCCGATCCTCCCTACTCGGCGCTTCCCTTGCCGGCACCCTCCTCGACGCCCTGGCGCCAATAGGCGGCGGCGCGGAAATGGCCGCGGGGCAGGCCACGTTCCTGGCCCCAATGGGTGCGCAGGGCGACGGCCGTCTGCGCTTCGCAGGCGGCCCAGGCGGAGAGTTCGGGCTCCTCCGGCCAGGGAGCGTTGCGGACGGCTTCGAGGAGGGCGGCGCCGTAGGGGCGGCCGTCGCGGTGCAGCCAGCGCACCGGCAGGCCGGGCGGGTGGTGCAGCGGCTGTTCCTCCAGCCGGTCTGCCACCTCGATGAAGGCAAGGCCACGGGCGTCGGCAGGCATGGCTTCCAGGGCGCGGGCAATGACCGGCAGGGCGGTCTCGTCGCCTGCGATGAGCGTCCAGCCACGCAGCGGCACCTGGCCGCCGCCGGGGCCGGAGACGCCCAGCCAATCGCCGGGCTTCGCATGGGCGGCGAAGCGAGAGCCGGGGCTGGCATCGCCATGCAGGACGAAATCGATCTCCATCTCGCCCGCCGCCAGGTCGATGCGGCGGATGGTGTAGGTACGGCGGGTCAGGCTGCAGTCGTCGAACACCGGCTGGCCGCTGGGGCTGAGCCGGGGCCAGACGGGTTCCGCATCGCCCTGGCCAGGCGTGGGGATGAGCAGCTTCACATGCATCATCTCGGCATCGAAGCGGCCGAGGTCGTCGCCCCCCAGCGTCACGCGGCGCATGCGCGGGGTGACGTCCGCCACCTGCTTCACGCGGGTGACGCGGAAATTATGCGGGCGGGCATCGGCGGTCGCGGCGCCATCGCCGGCCCAGACGATGCCGAGGTTTTCGCCAGGGACAAAACTGTCTAGATGGCCGGCGACGACGACCTGGGCATCCTCCAGCCGGTCGGCGTCGATGGCCTCGATCCGCATCGCGATGGCACCGGGTTCCAACCGCAGCCGGGCAACGCCGCCTGGGAAGGCGATGCGGCTGTCCTCCACCGGGCCATCTACCTCCAACCCGTGCTCCAGCATGTGCTCGCGGAACCTGGCGATCAAGTGGGCAGGCTCGGCGGTGCTGGCGCGGGCTTCGGCGATCAGGGTGCTCAAGGGGTCGTCCTTCGTCAGAATGCGCCGGCGGGCAGGTCGGCCCAGTGCGGCCCGGCCATCGGAATCGCGAGGAAGCGGTCGTTCAGGCCCGCCAGGGTGGTGCCGGGGTCGAGATCCCCGCAGCGTTCGGGGTGGAACCAGCGTGCCAGCGCCTGCAGCATCACGATATGCGCGGGGGTGTCGTTGAAGCCGTGCCAGATGGTATGGGCACGCCCGGCCTTCACCGCCGGCAGCACGTCCAGCTGGCTGCGCCGGAGCACGGCCACCAGTTCCCGCTGCGCGGCCTCCAGTGTAACGCCGTTGCCGAGCGGAATGCCGCCCCTGCCGGCATAAGGGCCGCCCGTGGCCACGTAGATGGCCGGGTCCTGCGTGATGACGCTTTCCAGCGACACGTCGCCGATGGCGCCCAGGATCAGGTCGGCGCCGATATTATGGCCGCCGGCGAAGCGGATCATCGAATCGAAGGCGCCCTGGCCGGGGGAAGCGCAACAGGCGGTGCCGCCGGCATGGGCGTGGATGAACACCTTGGGCCGTGCCGCGCCGATGCCTTTCAGGCGATCGGCGATGGTATCGCGATGCGCGACGTAAAAGGCGTCGAAGGCAGCGGCCCGGTCCTCCCGCCCCATCACCTTGCCCAGGACGTCCATGCTGCGGCGTGTGTGCTTCATCGGGTCGTAGAAGAAGTCGATGGCGACGACGGGGATGCCCATGTCGGCCAGGCGCTCGGCCAGCCCGTCGCGCAGCACGCCGAGCCCGGCGACGACGATATCCGGTTGGCTGTCCAGCAGCTTCTCCAGCGACAGTCCGTCAGCCTGGCCGCGCAGGACGATGGGGATGGCGTCGGCGCGTGGGAAGCGGGCGCGGACCGTGGCGTAGTCTGGCGGGTTCATCCGCCGCAGGTCGTCGCCCCAGCCAGTGACCAGAGAGACCGGGTCCGGATGCAGCAGGCCCATGGCGAGCACATGCCGCGCCTGGGTCAACACGATGCGCCGGGCCGGGCGGGGGAGCGTGACTTCACGCCCCAGCACATCGACGATGCGGACAGGGGCCTGTGCCGCGGCCAGCCTTGGGGCCGCCAGCAGCGGCAGAGCGCTGAGAAGGCTACGGCGATTCATGCGGCGGCTTCCGGTGGTTGGACGCGGTCCATCCGCGCCGGTCGCGTGGCGCGGATGGGCAGATGACCGCCCGGGATGCTTACCAGCGGGCGCGGACCGAGCCGAGCACGACGCGGCCGGTGCCGTAGTAGCAGGCGGTCAGCGAGGAGCAGCTGGCGATGTAGTCCTTGTCCTCGATGTTCTGCGCATTCACGGCGACTTCCAGACCACGCGCGCTTTCGAAGCGGGCGCCGAGGTCGTAGCGGATGGCGGCATCGAACAGCGTGACGGCATCGACCTTGAAGGTATTGATGTCGTTGCCGTAGGTGGAGCCGACATAGCGCACGCCGCCGCCAAACTGCAGGCCGCGCAGCGGGCCCTCGAGGAAGCGGTAATTGGCCCAGCCGCTGGCCATGTGGTTCGGCACCTGCGGCACGCGGTTGCCGCTGACACCGGCGTTGTTGGAGCTGGTGATCTCCGCATCGATGTAGGAATAGGCGCCGAGCAGGTCGAGCCCGTCGGTCAGGCTGGCGCGGCCTTCCAGCTCGATGCCGCGCGAGCGGATCTCGCCCTGCGGGACGCTGTAGGTGGTGTAGAGCGGGTCCTGCGTCAGCACGTTCTGCTGGCGGATCTGGTAGGCGGCCAGTTGGATGAAGCTGTTCATGCCCTGCGGCTGGTACTTGATGCCGACCTCGAACTGCTCGCCCGTCGTGGGCGAGAAAGTGCCGCTGCCGCGCTGCGGCGCCGCCGTGCCGGTGTTGGGCAGGAACGAGGTGGAGTAGCTGGCATAAGGCGCCAGGCCGTTGTCGAACAGGTACAGCGCGCCGGCGCGCCAGGTGACCTTGTCGTCGAACTGCGAGGATTGCGCGGCGTTGGCGCCGCTGGCCTGGTGGGTGGTGGTGCCGATATCGGCGCGGTCATAGCGGACGCCGACATTGAAGCGGAAGCGATCCAGCGCGATCTGGTCCTGCGCGTAGAAGCCGACCTGGTCGATTTCCTGGTTCGTCAGCCCGGCGGGGGTGGTCGAGATCGTGGGAATGACCTGGTAGTAGCTGGGCGCATAGACATCGAGGCTCGGCGCGGTGCCGAGGCCCTGGCGCGCGCGGGCCGAGGTGCGCTGCCAGTCGACGCCGAACAGCGCGGTGTGCTCCAGCGGGCCGGTCGTGAAGGTAGCCTGCGCCTGATTGTCCAACGCATAGGCGTTGGCGTGGTCCGACACATAGGTGGAGCCACGCGTGCCGGTGCGGCCATTCACGCCGCGGACGGAGATGACGTTCACCTCGGCATCGATATGCGAGTAGCGGAAGTTCTGCCGCACGGTCCAGATGTCGCTCAGCCGGTGCTCGAACTGGTAGCCGATCGAGGCCTGGGTGCGGGTGAAGCGGTTGAAGTTGGGGTCGCCGCCCTGGAAGTTGCGCGGGATGCGGCCGAACTGGCTGGGCAGCACGGTGCCTACCGCCGGCACGAAGTTGTAGAAGCCGCCTTCCGGATCGTACTGGTAGGAGGCGAGGACGGTGAGGCTTGTGTCCTCGTCCGGCCGCCAGGTCAGCGCGGGGGCGATGGCAATCCGCTCCTCCCGCGCGAAGTCGTATTGGGTGTCCGAAGTGCGGGCGATGCCGGTGAGGCGATAGAGGAACTTGCCGTCCTCGGTGGCCGGGCCGGTGAAGTCGAAGGCCGTCTGCAGCAAGGCGTTGGAGCCGGCCTCAATCCGCACCTCGTTGGAGGCAACGGGGCTGGGGCGGCGGCTGACCAGGTTGACGAGGCCGCCGGCGCCGGTCTGGCCGTACAGCACGGAGGCCGGGCCGCGCAGTACCTCGATCCGCTCCATCAGCCAGGGATCGGTGTTGGGCACGCCAAAATACAGGCCGCGGCCCTGGCGCAGGCCATCGAGGAAGTTGACAAAGGCGGCGCTGGTGCCCTGGCCGCCGAAGCCACGGACGAAGACGCTGTCGTAGCGCGCGGAGGGGCGTACCTCGCCCAGCACGCCGGCGGTGTAGCGCAGGGCCTGGGAGACGCTAAGCGCCGCCTGGTCGTCGATCTGGCTGCGGGTGACAACGCCGACGGACTGCGGAGCCTCGATCAGCGGCGTGTCGGTCTTGGAACCGGTGGTGGTGACGGGGGCGACGTAGCCCGGCACGCTCTCCCACGCCCGCCAGGCGGTTGCCTGCACGTTCACCTCGGGCAGCACCACCGCCGCCGGATCCGCGGCGCCAGCCTGCGCCGGAACAGGCGTTTGTGCGCCGGCCGGCAGCGCGAAGGCGAGTGCGGCGGCCGAGGCGAGGAGGAGGTGGCGCGAGGAGAGAGGGCGGTTCATGTCAGGCTTCCGCTGCGGAGATAGCCTGTTGTGCCGTAATTGCGACTAAGTCGCAATACGATCCAGGCAATCTGGCCACAGGTGTGGCAAGAGTGCATCACCTGTCCGATCGCGCCTCGGAGGACCAAGGTGGCCGGGCGGGGGCTGGTGGCGGCCCGGCGAAGCGGATACTGCACCAGCCATGCGCCGGCCCGGCCGGCATGCGTCCAGGGATTCAAAGGAGCACACGCGATGGATGTCGTCACGTTCGACACGCGGCAGAACCTGATCGGTGGGGAGTGGCGCCAGGCTTCGGGGCGGGAGACGATGCCGCTGCTGAACCCGTCCGACGGGCAGCGCCTGGCGGATATCGCCCGTAGCGACGCCGCCGATATCGACCAGGCCGTGGCTGCGGCGCGCGAGGCGCGGCGGGGCCCCTGGGGCCGGATGACGGCGACCGAGCGTGGGCGCCTGCTGACCACCATGGGCCGCCTGGTGCTGGAGCGGGTGGACGAGCTGGCGCGGATGGAAGCGCTGGATGTCGGCAAGCCGCTGAAGCAGGCGCGCGCCGATGCCGTGGCGCTGGCCCGCTACCTGGAATTCTACGGCGGTGCCGCCGACAAGGTGCATGGCGAGACCATTCCGTACCTGGATGGCTACACCGTGCTCTCCATCTACGAGCCGGTGGGCGTGACGGGGCATATCGTGCCCTGGAACTATCCGATGCAGATCATCGGCCGCAGCGTCACCGCCTCCCTCGCCATGGGCAATGCGGTGGTGATCAAGCCGGCTGAGGAAGCCTGCCTGACCGCGCTGGCCTATGCCCGCATCGCCGAGGAAGCCGGCTTCCCGGCCGGCGCCGTCAACATCGTCTCCGGCACCGGGGAGGAAGCGGGCGCGGCGCTGGCGGCGCATCCCGGCATCAACCACATCTCCTTCACCGGCTCCGTCGTGGTCGGCGGGTTGGTGCAGGCGGCGGCGGCGAAGAACGCGGTGCCGGTGACGCTGGAGCTGGGCGGCAAGTCGCCGCAGATCGTCTTCGACGATGCGGACCTGGAAGCGGCGCTGCCGTTCCTCGTCAATGCGGGCATCCAGAATGCCGGCCAGACCTGTTCGGCGGCGTCACGCATCCTGGTGCAGCGCGGTGTGCATGACCGCGTGCTGAAGGCGATGGCCGAGCGCTACACGGCGCTGCGCGTCGGCCCGGCGATGTCGGATCTCGACATGGGGCCCCTCGTCTCCGCCCGGCAGCAGGAGATCGTGCGCGGCTATATCGACGGCGCGCGGCAGGATGGGCTGGAAGTGGCAGCGCAGGGCAGCATCGGCAAGGATGTGCCTGGGGGTGGCTACTACGTGCCACCGACCCTGGTCTCCCGCGCCACCAGCGACAGCCGGCTGGCGCAGGAGGAGATCTTCGGCCCCGTGCAGGTCGTCATTCCGTTCGAGGACGAGGCGGATGCGCTGCGCATCGCCAACGGCACCGATTACGGACTGGTGGCGGGCGTCTGGACCGCCGATGGCGGCCGGCAGATGCGGATGGCGCGGGGCATCGAGACCGGGCAGGTCTTCATCAACAACTACGGCGCCGGCGGCGGCGTGGAACTGCCCTTCGGCGGCGTGAAGCGCTCCGGCCACGGACGGGAGAAGGGGTTCGAGGCGCTGTATGGGTTTGCCTCGCTCAAGACCATCGCCATCCGGCACGGCTAGAAGCAACGCAGGAAGGCCGGGAAGCTCTATCCCGGCCTTTTCCGGTCATTCGCTTCAAGCTGCGAAGTATGTTCCAGGCTTCGCAGCTTTCAACAACGACGTTGCGGAACGGCATATTTCCGCCCGAGGCACATCCGTACCGTGGCACCGGGCCAGCCCAATCCTTCCGGCGGCCTTCTTAACGCGCAAAAAGAAGAGGGGCCCGGGGAATTCCTTCCACGGCCTTAGCCTGCTGACCGGGGGCCTACAGGCCCGACACTGCCATCAGCACCGCCAGCACCAGCGGGATGGCGGCGGTGGCCAGCACAGTCTGGGTGGCGGTGATACCGGCCATCAGAGGCGCGTCGCCGCCCAGTTGCCGCGCCAGGATGTAGGCGGAGGACGCGGTAGGCATCGCCTGGAACAGCAGGGCGGTGAGTAGGGCAGGGCCGCTCAGACCCAGCGCGGAGGCAGCCAGCAGGGTCGCCGCCGGCATCAGCAGGAACTTGACGGCTGATGACGTCACGACCGGGCCGAGCCAGGACCGCGCCGTGCCGAAATCCAGCGCCGCCCCGACGCAGAGCAGGCCGAGCGGCAGCGACGCTGCACCCAGGGCGCGGATGGCCGGTTCCAACCCGGACGGCAGGCCGAGCCCGGTGGCCTGCAGGGCGATGCCGATGGCGCAGGCCAGTACCAGCGGGTTGGTGAGGATCTGCCGGACGATGCCGCGCGCGCTGAGCCTGGCGCTGCCGAAGCGGGCGAAGACCAGGACACAGAGGATATTGACCGTCGGCACGATGGCGGCGTTGCAGATGGCGGCCAGGGCGATGCCCTGCGCACCGAACAGCCCGGCGGCGACGGTGACGCCGACATAGTTGTTGAAGCGGATGCCGCCTTGAAAGACGGAGGTGAAGGCGGGGCCGTCGATCCGCATCAAGGGCCGGGCGGCGACCACCAGGGCCGCCACCACCAGGGTCGCGCTGACTAGCACGCCTACCAGGCTCCAAACCGGTAGGTCCTGCAACCGGGCGGTGGCCAACCCGTGCAGGAACAGGGATGGCAACAGCACGAAGTAGCCCAGCCGTTCCGCCTGCGGCCAGAAGGCCTGTTGCAGGAAGGCGCGGCGGCGCAGCCAGTAGCCGAGGGCGATCAGCAGGATGACCGGCAGCAGCGCCAGCAGGATGGCGCCGGTCATGGCACGGGCGCGATGTTGGCGGCGGTGTAGGGCAGAGGCGTTTCAGGCGGCATGCGAGATCCGGCAGAGAGGCGGCCGGCAGGTTAGGCGCGGCGGCGGAAAACGACAGGGGCTTTCCGCACGTGGCGGCCGGCGGCGGCGGGGCAGCCCTGCCGCTGCCCGGCTATGTTCCTAGGCGCCGATCAGCGCCCGCATGCTGTCCACCGCCGCTTCGGGCGCGGTCAGCACCGGCACGCCGACGGCGGCGCGCACCGCCTGGGCGGCGCGGGAGGTGGAGAAATGCGCGAGCATCAGCACGTCCTGGTCGGCAAGGTCGGGTGCCTGGGCCGCCACGAGGCGGTTATGCGTCTCGGCATCGCCCTGGCGCAGGGCGGCCATCGCATCCGGCACCAGCACGGTCTTCAGCGTGGCGGGGTGGCCTTCGCGGCTGACGAACTCGTCGAATTCGTCGGTCATGGTGCCGATGGCGGGGGCGAAGGTGGCCAGCATGCCGATGCGCCGGCCCTGGGCGAGGGCGGCCTGGAACATCGCCTCGTTCGGCTTCAGCACGGGGACCGGCAGGCTGGCGGCCAGTTGCTCGATCGCCGGGCCGAAGGCCGAGCAGGTGACCAGGATGCCGTCGGCGCCCATGCGGTGGCCATAGCGCCCGAACTCGACGAAGCGGTCGATCATGCGGTCGGACAGGTCGGTCTCCCGCGCGCGGTCGATGCTCAGGCCGTCATCCAGCAGGTTGACGATCTCGGCCTCCGGCCAGCGGGCGGCGAAGGCGGCCTGGATGGGCGCCATGGCGACCGGCGTGGCGTGCAGCAGGACGATGCGGCAGGGCATTCTGGCACCTCAAGGGTTGGTGGCGCGGCGATCTTGCAACCGCTTTCAGGCGTTGTCCATGCTGGGCCGGGGTGGGGCGGTGCTGCCGCGGACAATGAGTTCGGCGGCGATCTCGGTCAGGCGCACGACGGAGCGGCCTGCCATGCGGGCCAGCAGATGCTCCGCCGCCACCTGGCCGATTTCGGCGGCGTGGATTCGGATGGTGGTCAGGGCGGGGGTGAGGAAGGCGGCGTAATCCGCATCGTTGAAGCCGATGAGAGACAGGTCGCCGGGGATGGCAACGCCACGGGACTGCGCCTCGATCATCACGCCGAAGCCGAGTTGGTCTGTGCCGCAGATGATGGCGGTGGGCGGCGGCGTGGATTGGCTGAGGATCTGCCGCAGCGCGTCCCGCCCGGCGGCGATGCCGTGCGACGTTTCCACGTCATGCGCGGGATTGATCGTCAGGCCGCGTGCGGCGAGGGCGTGAACGATGCCGGCGACGCGGGCGCCCGAGCGGTCGTTATCCTTGCGGATGCCGGTGATGACGCCGATGCGGCGGTGGCCGAGATCCAGCAGATACTGCGCCGCCCGCCCGGCCGCGGCCAGGTTGTCGAAGCCGACGCAGGGGCGGGCGGCGGAGAGGGTGAAGGTCTGCACGGTGGGGATGCGCTGGCGAGCGATGCGCTCCAGCAACGCCGGGCGGTGCAGGTCCCCCACCAGCAGCAAGCCGTCGATGCCGCGTTCGAGCAGGAAGCTGGCCTCCTGCCATTCATTGTCCAGGTCGTAGCCGGCATTGGTGAGGATGAGGGTATAGCCGTCCCGCCGCAGCCGTTCCTGGAAGCTGGAGAGGGTGCGGAGGAAGCCCTCATTCTCGATATTCGGCACCACGGCGCCCACCGCCATGAAGCGGCGCATGGAGAGCGCCCGGGCGGCGCCATTGGCAACGAAGCCCAGCTCTTCCGCTGCCTTGAGCACGGCATCCCGCTTATCTGCCCGCACCGCCGCCGTGCCGTTGAAGACGCGGGAGACGGTGGAGGTGGAGACGCCGGCAAGACGGGCGACGTCCCGCGCCACGGGGAAGCGGTCTTCCAGGCTGCCTTCTTCCGGCGGCGGGCTGGGCGGCAAGGGCGGTCTCCTCCGCCGGTTCCGGGCGTGGGTTGAGGCTGGCATGGCCGGCCGGGCTATGATAGCGGTTTCATAATGGCCGCCATTCAAGAAGCAAGGCCATGTTGGAGAGCCGTCCGCCGATGCCAGACGCCCGCAAAACCGTCGTGAAGTTCAATTTCTGGCAGGACCCGGCCATGGCCGAGCGGTTCGCCCTGGAAGACGACATCGACTTCCTGACCTGCGACGTCGCCGGCGCGGCGGAGGAGTCCTGGGCGAAGCTGGCGGGCGCGCATGTCTACCACATCTCTTCCACCAAGGATGAACTGCCCCGGCCGTGGTTCGCCGAGGCGCCGCTGCTGGAGCGCTGCCCCCGCCTGCTGTGCATCTCGGCCACCGGGGCGGGCTACGACACGGTGGACGTGGCCGCCTGCACGGCGGCTGGGGTGCTGGTGGTGAACCAGTCGGGCGCCAACGCGGCCGCCGTGGCGGAACACACGCTCGGCATGATGCTCGATATCGGCAAGAAGCTGAGCCTGAGCGACCGGCTGCTGCGGCGGGAGCGCGGCTTTGCGCGCGAGGATCTGATGGGCCGGGAAATTGGCGGCAAAGTGCTGGGGCTGATCGGGCTGGGCCATGTGGGACGCCGGGTCGCCGCCCTGGCCAAGGCCTTCGGCATGACGGTGCTGGCGCATGATCCGTATCTTGATGACGCGGAGATCGCCCGCCGCGATGCGCGCGCCGTGTCGCTCGAGGAGTTGCTGGAGACGGCGGATTTTGTCTCCGTGCACTGCCCGCGGGACCAGCGCACGCTGCGGATGATGAATGCGGAGACCTTCGCGCGGATGAAGCGGGGCGCGGTGTTCCTGAACACGGCGCGCGGCGGCATCCATGATGAGGCAGCGCTGCAAGAGGCACTGAGCAGCGGCCAGCTTGCCGGTGCCGGGCTGGATGTCTGGGATATCGAGCCGCCGCCGCTGGACCACCCGTTGCTGCGGCAGGAGAATGTCGTCGCGACCTATCACACCGCCGGCGTCACTGTGGAGGCGCGCCGTTGCATGGCCAGCTTTGCGGCGGAGCAGATCATCACCGTGTTGCAAGGCGGCATGCCGCCACGCCTGATCAACCCGGAAGCCTGGCCGGCCTATCGCCAGCGCTTCCAGGCCGTGATGGGGCGGCCCGTCGCGGCGGAGCCTTTACCCGCCTAGTTCCAGATACCGTCCAAGAATCTTCCAAGACAAACAAAAAGGCCAATGAGCATGAGCATGAAACGCCGGGCTTTTGTCGCGACTTCCCTGGCCACGCTGGCCGCGCCCGCACTGGCGCAGAGTTCCGAATGGCCGCGTGAGCGGCCGATCCAGGTCATCGTTCCGTTCCCGCCCGGGGGCGGCGTGGACCAGATGGCGCGGCTGGTGATGCCGCATGTGCAGAAGCAATTGCCGGACCTGCGCTACGTGGTGGACAACCGCCCCGGCGCCGCCAGCCAGCTGGGGCTGGAGCTACTGTATGGCGCCCGGCCGGATGGTTACACCATCGGCGCGGTGGTGATGCCGACGCTGCTGAGCATGGCGCTGGAGCGCAGTGTTCGTTACGACGCCAAGCAGTTCACCTTCCTGGCCAATGTCGTCGATGATCCCGGCGGGCTCTGGGTGATCAAGGAATCGCGGGTCAAGACCCTGGCCGAGCTCATTGAGAAGGGGAAGTCGGATCGGGGTGCGGTGTCCATCGGCACGACCGGGGTGGGCTCGGATGACCACCTGATGATCGCGGCGCTTTCCCAGGCCACCGGCGCGCAGTTCAACCACGTGCCCTTCAACGGCTTCGCACCGTTGCAGACCGCGGTGCTGGGCGGCCATGTCGATATCGGTTGCTTCAACATGAGCGAGGGCCTGCCGGGCTTGCGCGATGGCCGCCTGCGGTGCCTCGGCCTTGCTTCCGCGCAGCGCCTGCCGGTGGTGCACGATGTGCCGACCTTCAACGAGCAGGGCTTCCAGCTTCAGGCCGGTTCGCAGCGCGGCATCATTGGCCCGCCCGGCCTGCCGGACGATATCAGGAACCGGCTGGTCGGCGCCTTCGAAGCAGCGCTTGCTTCCGCCGCCTTCAAGGCCGAGGCGGAGCGGGTGGACATGCCGATTTCGGCCAAGGTGGGCGATGCCTACCGGCAATCGGTGTTCGCCACCGAGGGCCAGTTGCAGCAGATGTGGGAACGCAGCCCCTGGCGTGACTAAGACATGAGCAGGGACCGCCGCCGGCGGTCCCCGCCCAGGCCTTCAGCCGCCACAGCCATGCGGCTTGCATCCCTTTCCCGGAACAATGGATATCAGCGATGCACACAGAGACCTCGGGCCACGGCCTGCACATCATGTCCGGCCTTGCGGTCCGGGCAGCGTTCGACAGCGTGATCGTGCCCAGCTTCGAGGCCCGTACCGGCACCAAGCTGCGCGTGGACTGGCTGCCGACGACGCTGATCATGGAGAAGGTGCCGGCGGGCGAGGGTGCCGATATCCTGGTGCTGGTGAAGGCGGCGATGGACAAGCTGGTGGAGCAGGGCTTCATCGATGCGTCCAGCCGCTTGGAACTGGTGCATTCGCGCGTCGGGCTAGCCGTACGCGCGGGGGCGCCACGGCCGGATATCTCCAGCCTCGAGGCCTTCAAGGCGGCGTTGCTGAATGCGCGGTCCGTCGTCTATTCGCGCGCCGGCGCCAGCGGGATCCACTTCGAGCAGGTGGTGGAGAAGCTGGGCATTGCCGAGGCGGTGCGGGCGCGTGCCACGGTCATCCCCGCCGGCTTCACCGCCGAGAAGCTGGTGAGCGGCGAGGCCGACCTGGCCGTGCAGCAGATCAGTGAATTGATGGTGGTGCCGGGGATCGAGATTGTCGGCGCCTTTCCAGACGAAGTGCAGACGGTGACGTCGTTCTCCGCAGCGCTGATGCGCAACGCCCCGAATGCGGAGGCCGGCGCCCGCTTCCTGGCGACCTTGCAGACGCCGGAAGCGGTGCAGGCCTATCTGGCGGGCGGGGTAGAGCCGGCTTTCTGAGGCTGGCTTTGCAGCCGCTTTGACGGCCCGAGGGCGCCGCCGCCGATGGCGCGGCTTCCCCTGGGCCGTCGGTTGAAATGCAGAAATCGAACGGCGTGGTTGTTCTGTCCACGCCCCCTTTGCGGCAAGGCAGATCTTTAGCCGAGTTCGGCACCCAGGCGCTGGCCATAGGCGGCGATGGCCGCACCGGCTGGCCTGCGTTCCCGGTCATAAGCCGCCAGCGCCTGCTCCAGCGGCAGGTCGCGCAGGTGGCGGCGCAGCGCCAACGCGTCGCCGGCCGCCTTGGCCACGCCCATCGCGGTATGCGGCCGCACGACGAAGGCGGCATCGCCCAGCAGGGCCAGGGGGCCGGTGGCCATGCGCGGAGCCTCGTAATCGAAAATGGCCTGGACAAAGGGGGCCTGTTCCGCTGCCACCGCGGCGGCGAAGTCAGGGGGCAGAAGACGCTGTGCATCCACCTGCAGCCCGGCCGCCCTTTGCGCCGGCATCTGCCCTGGCGCCAGGGAGAAGGGATGCGTGCGGCCCGAGCCATCCGTCAGCACCGCCGCAAGCTCTGCCTCGGCGACGCGGCGATACCAGACCCAGTTGTAGCGCCTTGCGCCGCGCTGCATCTCCCCACCCGGCCCGGTGACGGAGTAGCCGAGGATGTGGGAGCCCGGCATCATGAAAAAGGCGAAGCGGTCCAGCAGCGCGTCCGCCGCGGACTGCGGCAACGCGGCCTCCGGCACCAGGCCGCGCCAGGCGACGTAGCCGGCGTAGCGGGTGGGGGAGGGCTGTGCCGTCACCACCGGCCGCAGCACGGAGCCGATGCCATCGGCGCCCAGCACCAGCTCCGCATCCTCGCTGCTGCCATCGGCAAAGTGCAGCGCCGCGCCGGTGTCCGTTCGCGCGGCACCGCTGACGGACCGGCCCAGGCGGTAATCCGCGTCCCCCAGCCGGGCGCGCACGGCGCTGTAAAGGTAGTCCCAGGACAGTTGCATCTGCGGCGTGACCTGGCGGTGGACGATGCCGCCGGCCCGGTCCAGCGTGATGCGGTCCCGCGCCACGACGCCGACCTTGACCACATCCTCGGCGCCGATGGCGCGCAGGACATCGAACACTTCCCGCTGCGGCACCAGCCCGGCGCCACGGCCTTCCAGCCCACCGGCCGAACGTTCAAACACCTGGACCTCGTGCCCATCCTGCCGCAGCAGGATGGCGGCGAACAGGCCCCCGAGGGAGCCGCCCGCGATGGCGATGCGCAGCTTTCTCACCGGACCGGCTCCCTGCTGTTGCGGGCCAGGACTTCCAGCAGCAGCGCCAGACCGGCCAGGGCGCCGCCGAAGGCGCAGACAGCGGCCCAGCCGCCAAGGTCCCACGCCATCATCGCGCCAGCGGAGCCCGCGGCACCGCCGAGGAACATGCCCGTCATGAACACGGTGTTAAGACGGCTGCGGGCTTCGGGCTGCAGCGCGTAAATGACGTGCTGGTTGGAGACGAGCGCGCTCTGCACACCGAAGTCGAGGATGATGACGCCGACGACCAGCCCGGCGAGCCCCGGCCAGGCGCCAAACACCAGCCAGGAGGCAAGGCTGAGCAGGGCGCCGAGGCCGATGACCAGGCGAGGGCCGCGCCGGTCGGCCAGCTTGCCGGCCAAGGGCGCCGCCGCGATGCCCACCGCGCCGATGACGCCGAACAAGCCAGCCACCTCCGCCCCCAGGGCGAAAGGCGGCTGTTCCAGCCGCAGCGCCAGCACCGTCCAGAAGGCGGAGAAGGAGGCGAACAAGGCAGCCTGCATCAACGTCGCCTGCCGGAGCGCCCGGTGGGCGCGCCACAGTTGCAGCAGGGAGCGCAGGGCGGCGCCGTAGCTGATGGCGGCCACCGCCGGGCGGCGGGGCAGGGCCGCCGCCATCAGCGCGGCGGCGCCGAGTGCCATAGGCACGGCCAGCCAGAACATCGCCCGCCAGCCACCATGGGCTGAGACGAAGCCGCCCAGCGTGCGGCTGAGCAGGATGCCGGCCAGCACGCCGCCCATGACGGTGCCGACCGTGGCGCCGCGCCGTGACGGGGCCGCCAGATGCGCGGCGAAGGGCACGATCTGCTGCGCCACCGTGGCGGCCATGCCGACCAGCAGCGAGGCCAGCACCAGCACCGGCGCGCTTGGCGCCATGGCCGCCAGGGCCAGCGCGCCGGCCAGCACCAGGAACTGGCCGACGATGAGCCGCTTCTGATCCAGCAGATCGCCCAGGGGCAGCAGCAGGAACAGGCTGGCGGCGTAGCCCAATTGCGTGGCGGTGGGGATCAGCGCCGTGGCGCCGGAGCCGGCGAAATCCTGCCCGATGATGCCGAGCATGGGCTGGTTGTAGTAGATGTTGGCGACGGCGACGCCGGCCGCTGCCGCCATGGCGAAGGTCAGCCCGGCGCCGAGGCCGGGGTGCTGCCCGGCACTCTCCCGCGGCGTATCCGGCGGCGTGCGCGGCTCGATGGAACCAGGGGGCGTCCGGAGGTTGGCGATGGGGACATTCAGCACGACGGGGTTTCCTTTCGCTGTGCCCACAAGCTGGAAGCATAACGTCCGCCGATGTAGATGCTGATCTGGTTAAGGCGGTATAACACTTTCGGTTATGATCGATCTCACCCACGTCGCTGTCCTGGTCGAGGCCGTGCAAGGCGGCAGCCTGGCCGCCGCTGCACGCCGCCTGCGCATCACGCCCATGCTGGCCTCCCGCCGCCTGGCCGAGTTGGAGGAGGAAGTGGGCGTGCGGCTGGTGCACCGGACCACGCGGTCCCTGGCACTGACGGCGGAGGGCGAGGCGTTCTTCCCCCATGCCCAAGCATTGCTGGAGGAGGAGGCAACAGCGCGCGCGGTGGTGCGCCCGGTCTCGGCCGGAGTGTCGGGGCTGCTGCGGATGACGGCTTCGGTGCCCTTCGGCCGCAAGGTCGTGGCACCGCTGGTGCCCGAGGTGCTGCGCGAGCATCCGGGCCTGCAGATCGACCTGCTGTTGAGCGACAGTATCGTCGACATCGTGGCGCAGGGGCTGGACCTTGCCATTCGAATCGCGCCGCTGCGGGACAATGCGCTGGTGGCCCGGCGCGTGGCGGACAATCCGCGGGGGCTGTATGCCGCGCCGGCCTACCTGGCCGAGCACGGCGCGCTGGCGACGCTGGCGGACCTGGCCCGGCACCGTTGCCTGGCACTGACGGGAACCGGCCACTGGTCGTTCCTGGTGG
Organism: Teichococcus aerophilus; assembly: GCF_014490485.1. Taxonomy (GTDB): domain Bacteria; phylum Pseudomonadota; class Alphaproteobacteria; order Acetobacterales; family Acetobacteraceae; genus Pseudoroseomonas; species Pseudoroseomonas aerophila. The sequence continues at coordinate 66,688 of NZ_JACTVA010000005.1, forward strand.
AGGGCAAGGTGGTGCGCCAGCGCATCTCCGGGCCATTCACCTCCAGCTCGGTCGAGGCGTTGCACCAGGCCTGTCTGGGCGGGCTCGGCATCGCGTTGCTATCGGGCTGGGATGTGAGGGAGGAGGTCGCGATCGGCCACCTGCTGCCCTTGCCACTGGATGTGGCGGAGCCGGAGCCACTCTCGATCTGGGCGGTCTATCCCACGGCACGGCTGGTGCCGCCGAAGGTACGGCTGTTCGTCGCGGCGCTGGAAGCGCGCCTGCGGGCGGGGTGACCCTGGTATACCAGCCACGTCACCGTGTTTAATTTGACATAAGATATGTTATGCGTCTTGACTGGTAGCGAGGGAACCGGCGCCTGACGGGCCGGCCCCCCGCCTCAATACGAGCGCGGCATGCCCAGGACGTGTTCGCCCAGATAGGACAGGATCAGGTTGGTGCTGATCGGCGCCACCTGGTACAGCCGCGTCTCGCGGAACTTGCGCTCCACGTCGTATTCCTCAGCGAAGCCGAAGCCGCCGAAGGTTTGCACGCAGGCCTCGCCGGCCGCCCAGCTCGCCTCCGCGGCCAGCATCTTGCCCATATTGGCTTCTTCGCCTGGCCGCTCGCCGCGCTCGAATTTCTCCAGTCCCTTTTGGACGATAGCCTCGGCGGCGCGCATCTGGGCGTAGGCGCGCGCGATGGGGAACTGCACGCCCTGGTTCTGCCCGATCGGCCGGCCGAACAGGACACGTTCCTTGGCGTAGTTCACGGCCTTCTCGATGAACCACTTGGCATCGCCGATGCACTCGCTGGCGATCAGCAGGCGCTCGGCATTCATGCCGTCCAGGATGTAGCGGAACCCCTTCCCTTCCTCACCGACCAGGTTCTCCGCCGGCACCTCCATGTTGTCGAAGAAGACCTCGCAGGAATTGTGGTTCATCATCGTGCGGATGGGGCGGATGGTCAGGCCCTTGCCCAGCACCGTGCGCATATCGACGATGAAGGTGGAGAGGCCTTCGGTCTTTTTCGCCACCTGGTCGCGCGGCGTGGTGCGCGCCAGCAGCAGCATCAGGTCCGAGTGCTCGGCCCGGCTGGTCCAGATCTTCTGGCCGTTGACGATGTAGGTGCTGCCTTGCTTCTTCGCGAAGGTGCGCAGCGACGTCGTGTCGGTGCCGCTGGTGGGCTCGGTTACGCCGAAGGCCTGCAGGCGCAGCTCGCCACTGGCGATCTTGGGCAGGTATTCCGCCTTCTGCTGCGCGCTGCCGTGCCGCAGGATGGTGCCCATGATGTACATCTGCGCGTGGCAGGCGGCGCCGTTGCAGCCCTGGCGCTGCACTTCTTCCAGGATGGCAGCGGCGGCGGAAAGCCCCAGCCCGGCGCCGCCATACTCCTCGGGGATCAGCGCGGCGAGATAGCCGGCCTCCGTCAGCGCCTGCACGAACTCGGTCGGGTAGCCGCGGACTTCGTCCAGCTTGCGCCAGTATTCGCCAGGAAAGCGCGCGCAGAGCTTGGCGACTTCCTCCCGGACCTCGGCGTGAGAATCGGCTTGAGACTCTGTCATGGCTTGGCCGTTGTGCTCCCTGGCGCTTCTTCGTGGCTGTGGACCGCCGGGCATGTTGCCCCGTGGCGGGAGCATGCGCCATCGACAATCCCGGTCTAGCTCCTATGCCGGGCCGCTAACGCTGCCGAGCAATTTTCCGTCCCACACCCCTTCCCGCACCATGTCCGTCACTTCCTGATACAGGATGGCCTCGAAGCGCTGGACGGCGAGCGAAGCCTTGCGGCCCATGGGCCGGGCGATGACCAGCTTACGCGACAGATGCGGGTCCACCACCGAACAGGCGGTCAGGATGCCGGCGGCAATGTCCTGGTGCACCGCTGGCATGGGCAGCACCGTAGCGCCCAGGCCGCGCGCCACCAGCCCCTTGAGGATCTGCAGCGCATCAGCCTCGACTGGAATCTTGAGGGTGATGCCACGGCGGCGCGCCTCGTTCTCGATCAGGATGCGCAGGCCGTGCTGCGGGCCGGGGAGGATCAGGTTCTGTGCCGCCATCTCATCGAAGGAAATGGCATCGTGCGGGCCGCGCCTCGATTGCGCGGAGGCGATGAAGTAGAGGTTCTCGACCAGCAGGGGGGAGAAGCGGATATTCGCCCCCTGCTCCGACCCGTAGATCACCGCGATGTCGATCTCGCCGCTATGTAGCCATTCCAGCAGGTAGCCGCTGAAGGCGGTGGCCACGCGCAGGCGGACTTCCGGGTAGCGTTGCAGGAAGCGCTCGACCAGCCTTGTGGCCAGCACGTCGCCCACCGTGGGCGGCACGCCGAGGATGACCTGGCCGCGCACTACGCCGGCTTCCAGGCTGAGGTCGGCGCGTGTCTCCTCGATCTGACGGAGGATGCTGCCCGCGCGCACCCGCAGCAATTCGCCGGCATGGGTCAGCACCATGCCCCTGCCATGCCGGGTGAACAGCGTGACCTTCAGGTCCTCTTCCAGCATGCGGATCTGCCGGCTCAACGCCGGCTGGACGATGCGCAGGCGGTCAGAGGCCTTGCTCAGGCTGCCGAGCTCCGCGACCTGGACGAAGGTGTTGAGCTGCTTGAGGTCCATGTACCATCTAATTTCGGCATAGCTCGTTGCGCAATATTATAATTCCGCAGCCGACGCCACGTTCGTAAAGCTCCTCCTGTTCCGAACCGAGAGGAAGCGCATGGCACCGGATCTCGCGGGCGCAACCGCGCCGGGCTGGCAGAGGGACGTGTTCGACGTTCTGAAAGCCGCCCAGGTCAAGCACGTCGTGTATGTGCCAGATGCCGGCCATTCCACGGCGATCCGGCTGGCGGAGGCCGATCCCTCCATCACCTCCGTCGTGCTGACGACCGAACAGGAAGGCATCGGCTACCTCGCCGGCGCCTGGCTGGGCGGAGAGCGGGGCGCGCTGCTGATGCAGTCCAGCGGCGTCGGCAATTGCATCAACACGCTGGCGCTGCAGGCATGTACCCGGTTTCCGCTGTTGATGGTGGTCACCATGCGTGGGGACTGGGCGGAGTTCAACCAGTGGCAGAACCCGATGGGCCAGGCGGCGGAAGCCGCGTTGCGGCTGATGGGCGTGCTCACCTGGCGCGCGGATGACCCGAAGGACGTCGCGCCCCTGCTGCGTGGCGCCGCGACCATGGCGTTCGATGGCGATGCCGCTTGCGCGGTGCTGCTCGGCCAGCGGCTGATCGGTGAGAAGGAGTGGCTGAAATGACCGCGGGCGGCACTCTCGACCGGCGCGCCGTCGTTGCCGGATTGCTGCGGGACCGGGGCGAGCTGCTCGTCATCACCGGTCTTGGCTCTCCGTCCTACGACGTGATGGCGGCGGGCGACCATGACGGGAATTTCTATCTCTGGGCCGCCATGGGCAGCGCGGCGATGGTGGGGCTGGGCCTTGCTCTGGCGCGGCCCGATCGGCCCGTCATGGTGGTGACAGGCGATGGCGAGCAACTGATGGGCTTCGGCGCCCTGGCGACCATCGCGCTGCGGGCGCCGCGCAACCTGAGCATCGTCATCCTCGACAACGGGCATTTCGGCGAGACCGGCATGCAGCCGAGCCATGCGGGCCAGGGGCTGGAGTTCAGCCGAGTGGCCGAGGCGATCGGCTTTCCCAAGGTCGATCTCGTCACCGACATGCAGGGCGTCCCGCCGCTGCGGCAGCGCGTGCAGGCCTGCGAAAGCCTGAACCTGGCGGTGGTGAAGATCGCGGCGGAGAACCTGCCGCGCGCCCTGCCGCCGCGTGACGGCGTCCATGTGAAGAACCGCTTCCGCATGGCCCTCGGCCACGCACCTGCCTGAGGATGACGCTGCCATGACGCAAGCCGACGAGTTCCACCATCTGGACGCCACGACCAGCGGTATCGAGCGTGAGCTGGCGCCCGGCCTCGCCGCGCGGATCTTCGCCGGTGAGCACGCCATGCTTTCCATCGTGACCATCGCGCCGAATGCCGAAGGCCGGGTCCATGCACATCCGGAAGAACAATGGGGCGTGCTGCTGGAAGGCAGCGCCACCCGCGTGCAGGGCGACGAGGAGATCGCGGTCCGGAAGGGCGATTTCTGGCGGACGCCCGGCGGCGTGCCGCACACCATGCGGGCGGGGCCGGAAGGCGCGCGGGTGCTGGACATCTTCAGCCCGCCGCGGCCGGAATACCGTGTGCCGGGCTCCGGCTTCGGCATTGCGTGATTCCGCCCCTGCCCTGTGTTGCCTGCAGCACGTAACCACACGGAATCACGCGTTCAACACGATCTTTTCGGAGGCGTTGCGAATTCGTTCGTTCTAGGCTTGCCATGGTGCCATCGGCCGGGATGCAGGCAGCAAGACCTGACCCGCCGCTGATCATGCCGCGCAGCGCCCTGGCGCCCAGCGCGGCATTGTTGGTCGAGAAACAGACAGGGAAGAAACATGCTTGAAATCAACAGGCGAACATTGTGGCAGCTCGCGGCCGGGTTGGTAGCGTCCGGCCCCGCCTCCGCTGCGGCGGACCAGGCCTGGCCCAATCAGGCGGTGCGCTTCATTTGCCCGTTTGCGGCAGGCGGTCCGACCGATGTCGCGGCCCGGCTGGTGGCGGATGGCATGACGAATGCCCTGCCCCAGCGGGTGATCGTCGAGAACCGGACCGGCTCCGGCGTGGTGGTCGGCACCGAGGCCGTGGCGAAGTCCGCGCGCGATGGCTACACGGTACTGTACAGCACAGTTGCCCATGCGGTGCTGCGGCCACTTTTCGCCAACCTGAATTTCAATCCGGTCAGTGATTTCCAGCCGGTGGCGCTGGTGGGCACCATCCCCATGCTTCTGATGGTCAACAACGATGTTCCGGCCAAGGACCTCCAGCAACTGGTGGCGATGTTCCGCAGTAAGCCAGGGCAGTACAATTACGGCAGTTCCGGTGCCGGCGGCGCCGTGCATCTGGCGACCGAGCTGTTCCTGAAGCAGGCCGGCGACTTGAAGGTCAACCACATCCCCTATCGCGGCTCGGCACCGGCCATACCGGACCTGCTGAACGGCAACCTGACCATGTTCCTCAACGTCGCCTCGGATGGCATCACCAGCGTGCAGCGCGGCACCACGCGGGCGCTGGCGGTCAGCTCCGCCCAGCGCCTGCCGCAACTGCCCGATGTGCCGACCTTCGCCGAAGCCGGGCTGCCGGGCTACGAGGCCTATACCTGGCATATGCTGTTCGTGCCGGCCGGCACGCCGGATGCCATCGTCACCCAGCTGAACCAGGCAGTGAACAAGGCCATGCGCCAGCCGGGCGTGACGCAGCGCTTCACCGACATGTCCATCCAGCCCAACGCCGAAAGCACGCCAGCATCCGCCGCCGCTTGGCTGAAGGCGGAGATGGAGAAGTGGGAGCCGCTGGTGCGTGCCAGCGGCATCACCGCGCAGTAGCGGCTGCGGCCATCAGGAAGGTGCCTGAGGCGCCTTCCCTCTCACGGTAATGCGGCGTGGCCGTGCATGTGTGCATGGCTTGCCCCGGCGGAGTCTAGACTGCAATCTGCCGGGCGACACCACGCCCTATGACAGCTTGAGATGGACTGACGCCGCATGACCGCCTCTTCCTCCCCCGCCCGGTGGCGTTCGCTGTTGTTCGTGCCGGCGCATGTTGAACGCTTCATCGCCCGCGCCAATGAACGGGGCGCCGACGGCGTCATCCTGGACCTGGAGGACGCCGTGCCCGCCACCGAGAAGCAGGCGGCGCGGGATCGGCTGGCCGAGACCATCCAACGTGTCGGCAGCAACGGCACGCTGGCGATGGTGCGGGTCAATCACGGCCTCCGCCACCTGGCCCGGGACCTGGAAGCCGCAGTGCGGCCCGGCCTGCAGGCGCTGGTGCTGCCGAAGGTGGAGAATGCCGGCTTCGTCCGCGAAGTCGTGGACGCGGTGGCGGAGCTGGAACTGGAACGCGGGCTGCCGGCCGGCGGCATCAGGCTGATCCTGCAGATCGAGACGCCGGCGGCGTTGTTCGTGCTGCCCAGCCTCGCGGCCGCGCATCCGCGCGTCGCCGCCATGACTGTCGGGCCGGAAGACTACTCGGCCGCCATGGGCGGTGTGCCGGATGCGGACACGCTGTTCACCCCCAACTATGCCGTGCTGTGCGCCGCCCGCGCGGCGGGCATCACGCCGCTGGGCTTCGTCGGCAGCATCGGCGCCTATGCCGATATCGACGCCTTCGCGGAGACTGCCCGCAAGGCCCGGCGCATGGGCTTCCGTGGTGCCCTGATCGTGCACCCGGCGCAGGTCGCCCCGCTCAACGCCGCCTTCACGCCAAGCGAGGCGGAGACCGACTGGGCCCGCCGCGTCATTGCCGGGGACAAGGAGGCACGGGCGCAGGGCCGTGGCGCCTTCCAGCTGGATGGCCGCATGGTGGACCTGCCGGTGGTGCGCCGTGCCGAGGAGATCCTGGCCATGGCGGGCTGATGCCACGGCTGACGCGGCCGCGAACAACCCTTCAGATCACGCCAGCATCCTTCAGCGCCGCGATCTCCCGCGGCGTCTTGCCCAGCAGTTCGCCCAGCACCGCCGCGTTGTCGGCGCCGATATCGGGGCCGGTGGAGCGGGGCGGCGGTACGGCGCCGTCCACGCGCGGCACCACGCCAGGGTGCAGCACCGGGCCGTGCAGCGGGTCCTGCACCTCCCGGACCATGCCGCGTGCCAGGAACTGCGGATCGGTAGCGCAATCGGCCACGGTGAAGGCGCGGGTGGAGGGGATGCCGGCCTCGTCCAGGCGCCGCTCCAGGTCTAGCCCATCCATTGTCGCCGTCCAGGCGGTGATGATGGCGTCGAGGTCCGCGACGTTGCGCACGCGCTGCTGGTTGCCGACGAAGCGCGGGTCTTCCACCAGCCCCGGTTGCCCCATCAGGGCCGTGAGCCGGCGGAACAGCGGCTCCGAATTTGCGGCGATCAGTACCCAGATGCCGTCCCGCGCCCGGTAGGCATTGGTCGGCGCCGCAGTGGCGATGCCGCCGCCGGCCGGCTGGCGGATGCTGCCCAGCGTGCCGTATTCCGGCAGCGCACCTTCCAGCAGGCTGAAGACGCTCTCCGTCAGAGCGACATCCACCTCCCCGCCACGCCCGGTGCCGGCCTGCCGGTTGTCCCGCCGCCACAGGGCGGCAACCACGCCCAGCGCGGCGTAGATGCCGGCCACGGAATCCCCCAGGCTGATGCCGACCCGCACGGGCGGCAGGTCCGAGGTGCCCGGCGGTTGGTCGGTCAGGTAGCGCAGGCCGCCAATCGCCTCGCCGATCACGCCGAAGGCGGGCTTGTCCCGGTACGGACCGTCCTGGCCGTAGCCGGAGATGCGGCCGATCACCAGGCCAGGGCGGGCCGCCAGCAGGGCGTCCCGGCCCAGGCCCATCTTCTCCAACTGGCCGGGACGGAAATTCTCCACCAGCGCGTCGCAATGCTGCACCAGGTCCAGCACGATCTGCCGTGCCTCGGGTTGCTTCAGATCCAGCGTGATGCAGCGCTTGTTGCGGGCATGGACCGACCACCAGGGTGCGTGGCCCTGGTGGCGCGCGCCCCATTGCCGCACCGGGTCGCCTCCCGGTGGCTCCACCTTGATGATCTCGGCGCCGAGATCGCCCAGCAGACGGGTAGCGAAGGGCGCCGCGACGAAATGCCCGAGTTCGAGGATGCGCAGCCCGGCGAGTGGGCCCAGGCTGGCATCGGCCTGCGGGTGGGGCAGGGTATCGGGCATAGGCGTCTCACTCCGGCTTGATGTTGGCCGCCTGGGCCAGGCGGGTCCATTCGGTCAGTTCGGTATCTACCCGCCGCGCCAATTCCTCCGGCGTCTGCTTGCGGATGATGGCGCCCTGCTCCTCCGCCTTGCGGCGGAACTCGGGCTCGTCCACCACGGCTTGCACCGCTTCCGTCAGTCGCGCCAGCGTGGCCGGCGGGGTTCCGGAGGGGGCGAAGACGGCAAACCAGGCCAGCAGCACGAAATCCGGCTGGCCGGCCTCGGCCATGGTTGGCACGTCCGGCAAGGCGGGTGCCCGCTGGGCCGAGGTGATGGCCAGCGCCTTCAGCGAACCATCGCGCACATAGGGCATCAGCGGTGGCGGGGTGGTCATGAAGATCTGCACGCGGCCGGTCAGCAGGTCCTGCGTCGCCGGGCCGGTGCCGCGATAAGGCACGTGGGCGATGTCGATCCCGGCCTTCTGCTTCCACAACTCGGTGCCTAGATGCTGGATCGAGCCATTGCCGGAGGAGGCGTAGTTCAACTGGCCCGGGCGCTCCTTGGCATAGGCCACCAGTTCCGCGACCGTGCGGGCGGGGATGGAGGGGTGCAGGAACAGCACCTGCGGGCTGTCCATCAACAGGCCTATCGGTGCGAAATCCTTGCGGACGTCGTAGCCGATATTGGGAATGATGGCGGGTGAGCCGACATGGTAGCCGGAATACTGCACCAGCAGCGTCGTGCCATCCGGCTTGGCGCGCGCCACGGCGCCGGTGCCGATGGCGCCATTGGCCCCGGCGCGGTTCTCCACCACGACCGATTGCCGCAGGCGGCGGGACAGCGGTTCCGCCAGCAGGCGGGCGGCGAAGTCCGTCGTGCCGGCCGGCGCGGTCGGCACGATCAGGGTGATGGGCCCGGCGGTGCCGGTCGCCTGGGCGCTGGCCTGGCCCGGATGGCCCAGCGCGGCGGCGAGGCCGGCGGGTGCGGCAGCCAGGATGGCCCGGCGCCGCAGCATGATCTCGGTGGTCATTCGTGGCGTTCCTGTTGCTTGTTCTTGCGTGGAGCATGGCCGCTTCGCCGCGCGGCGCGAAGCAGGATTCCGCATGGCGAGCCATCGCAAGCAGGGAAGCGCCGGCCTATCGTGCCACGATGCCTCCGCGCGGCCACCGGCACTGGTCCGGCGCCGCGCCCGGGCCCATCTGCTGCGGGAGAAGGAAGCGCCCATGTCCCAGGTCGAAATCGTCGAGGTCGGGCCGCGTGACGGCTTTCAGCCGATCGGGCCGTTCATCCCCACGGCACGGAAGCTCGACATCATCGGCGGCTGCGTCGCGGCCGGCCTGCGCCGGATCGAGGCCGGGGCCTTCGTCGGCGCCGCGGCGGTGCCGCAAATGGCCGATGCGCAGGAGATCTTGGCGGGCACCGCCGCGCTGCCGGGGGTGGACCCGCAGATGCTGGTGCCCAACCCGCGCCATGCCCGCCGCGCCATCCAGGCCGGGGCACAACATCTCTGCTACGTCATCTCGGTCTCGGACGCGCACAACGCCAACAATGTGCGCCGCAGCGTCCGTGAGTCCGTAGCGGATTTTACCGAGTTGTTGCCGGACCTGCAGGGCATCGCGCTCCGCATGAACATCGCCACGGCCTTCGATTGCCCCTTCGAGGGCCGGGTGGACGAAGCGGCGACGATGGCGCTGGTCGGCCAACTGGTGGCGCTGCGGGCGGAGGCCGAATACTGCCTGTGCGATACCACTGGCCGTGCCGACCCGGCGCATGTCGCCGCGCTGTTCGCCGCCTGTGCCGCAGCGTTCCCGCAGGTGCGGAAATGGGCCTTTCATGGCCACGACACCTACGGGCTGGGCCTGGCCAATGTGCAGGCCGCCTATGGTGCCGGGGTCCGGGTGTTCGACGCCGCCATCGCGGGCCTGGGCGGTTGCCCCTTCGCGCCCGGTGCCACCGGCAACGTGGCGACGGAGGATGTAGTGTGGATGTTCGAGCGCATGGGCGTCCAAACCGGTGTCGACCTGGAGAAGCTGCTGCCCGTCGCATTGGGCGCGGCCGCCCTGCCGGGTGGCATGCCCGGCGGGCGGGTGCGGGAGGCCTTGGCGGCAGCGAGGCCCGCTGCGGCGCAGTGAGCTGAGGCTGGCCTTCTTCCCGCCCGGCAGCCGGAGATGGGGCTGGGGCGGGACAGGATGCTGTACAAGACGGCCAGGGCCCCGTCAGGCGACACAAGGACCGTGCGGCACCTGAGCAGCGGCCTCCTCTCCGATGCGGGACCGGAAGCTGGACCTTGCTTCGCTCGCCTCCTGTTGAGTTCGGCGGAGGCCGGCAGCGTCGACGCCTCGCCTTGATCGCGGCCACCGCTTCCCCGTCATGACGGAAGCCCTTGCAGACGACCGGGAATGTGGCACTTTGCAACCTATGGCCCGACGCAACACACAGGCCCTGGGGAAAGCGGCGCGCCATACCGCCATTCTCGAGGCGCTTTCCACAGACCCGACCGTGCGCATCAGCACATTGGCAGAGGATTTCGGCGTCTCCACCGAGACGGTGCGGCGGGATATCGAAGAGCTCTCGGCCAAGGGCGTGGTGCGCCGGACGTATGGCGGCGCTTCCGCTTCCCACCCTGCCAGCCAGCCCCGCCTTTCGGAGCGGGAGCAGGTGCTGGTGGCCGAGCGCCGGCGGATCGGCCACGCCGCCGCCGCGTTGGTCGAGGACGGCGCGGTGGTGATGCTGGATGCCGGCAGCACCACCACCCATTTCGCCCGCGCCCTGGCCGCGCGCGGCACCCGCGCCACGCTGCTGACCAACAGCCTGGATGCCGCCTTGGCCGCCGGGGATAGCGAGGCGCTGCGCGTGCTGGTGGCACCGGGGGAGCTGAGCGCGGTGGAGCGCGGCCTGTATGGGCCGGAGACCGCCTCTTTCCTGCGCCGGTTCCACGTGGACATGGCCGTGATCGGCGCTTCCGGCCTGACCGAGGAAGGTCCCTGCGAGGCGGAAAGCCGCGCCGCCTGGGTGAAGCGCGCGATGCTGGAGCGGGCGCCGCGTCGGCTTCTGCTGGTCGATTCCTCCAAGTTCGGCCGCGTCTTCCTGGAGCAGGTCTGCCCAGCCGAACTGATCACCGACCTAGTGACGGACGCTTCGCCGCCCGTGCCGATGGCGGCCGCGCTGGGCCAGCATGGGCTGCGGCTGACGATTGCAACAGAACTGTAAAAAACATGTTTGACCTGCCACATGACGTGGTGGCAAGTTCAACATGTATATGACACAAGAATCCGCCCCTCCCCTGCCCCTCGTCGACGCGAGTCCGGCCCGGCTCGCCCGGCTGCGCTGGGTGCTGACCGATATCGACGATACCCTGACCCTGGATGGACGGCTGCCCGCCGCCACCTACACGGCGCTGGAGGCCCTGGACGCCGCCGGCATCGCCGTTATTCCCGTCACCGGCCGCCCCGCCGGCTGGTGCGATGCCATCGCCCGCCACTGGCCGGTTGCGGCCGTGGTCGGCGAGAATGGCGCGCTGTGGTACGCGCTGGACCGCCAGGCCCGCCGCATGCTGCGTTGGCAGGCCCAGCCCGAGGCGGAGCGCCGCGCCAACCGCGCCCGCCTGCATACGTTGGCCGAGCAGGCGCTACACGACGTGCCGGGCAGCGCCATCGCCGCTGACCAGGCGTTCCGCCTGTTCGATGTCGCCGTCGATTTCTGCGAGGACGCCGGCCCGCTGGGCTTCGATGCCGCCGAGCGCATCGCCGCCATCTTTCAAGCAGGCGGCGCTGCGGCGAAGGTGTCCTCCATTCACGTCAATGCCTGGATCGGCGACTGGGACAAGCGCGCCGGGATCGAGGCACTGTTCGCCGCCCGCTTCCAGCCTTTCGCCGCCGTGCGGGACCAGGTCGCCTTCGTGGGCGACAGCGCCAATGACGCACCGCTCTTCGCCGCCGTGCCATGCTCCGTGGGGGTCGCCAATGTCGCGCCCTTCCTGCCCGGCATGGCGACGCCGCCGGCCTACATCACCCGTGCCGAAGGCGGTGCGGGCTTTGCTGAATTCGCCGACGCGTTGCTCAAGGCGCGCGGCACCGTGGAGGAGAACGCCGCATGAAAACCCTGTTCCTGGCAGGCACCGCCCTGGCCCTCACGCTCGGCGCCGGCTTCGCGCTGGCCCCGGCCGCCGCGCAGCAGGCCGCCGCCTGCGCCTTCCGCGGCGCGCTGGACGAAGCCTATTGCGACGCCAACCGGGACATGGTGGCCGATGCGCCGACCGACCCCGCCCGCCTGCGTGACCCCTCCACCATCGTCTTCACCTACACCCCGGTGGAGGACCCAGCGCTGTATGCCAGCCAGTTCAAGCCGTTCCTGGACCACCTGACGCAGTGCACCGGCAAGCGCGCCGTGTACTTCCAGGTGACGTCCAACGCCGCGCAGGTGGAAGCCATGCGCTCCGGCCGCCTGCATGTCGCCGGCTTCTCCACCGGCCCGACGGCCTTCGCCGTCAACCTTGCCGGCGCCGTACCCTTCGCGGTGAAGGGCAATGCGGAGGGCTTCGAGAGCTACCGCGTCGCCATGATCGTGCGCGCCGACAGTCCGTACCGGACCCTGGCGGACCTTCGCGGCAAGCGCGTGGCGCACACCTCCGCCACCTCCAATTCCGGCAACCTGGCGCCGCGCGCCTTCTTCCCCGCGCTGGGCCTGACGCCGGATACCGACTACCAGGTGGTGTATTCCGGCGGGCATGACCGCAGCGTCATGGGCGTCAACGCGGGCGACTACGATGCCGCGCCCGTCGCCTCCGACGTCTGGACCCGCATGGTCGCGCGTGGCCAGGTGAAGCGCGAGAATTTCCGCGTGATCTGGGAGAGCGAGCCCTTCCCGACCAGCGGCTTCGCCGTGGCGCACGACCTGCGGCCGGAACTGGCGCAGAAGATCCGCGATTGCTTCCTCTCCTACCGCTTCCCGGAATCGATGGCGCGTGACCTGGGCGGCAACGATCGCTTCTGGCCCGCCACCTACGCGGAACAGTGGGCCCCGGTGCGCGCCGTGGCCGATGCAGTGAACGCCCCCTACAACCGCGCCGCCTTCGATGCCGAGAGCCGGCGTGAGCTGGAGGCCGAGGCACGCCGCCGGGCGCAGCAGCAGCAGCCCTCCGCCCCCACCCATGTCGCGCCCACCGGCGCCCAGCCCGGCGCCGCGCCGGCCCGCTGACAAAGGCACACCATGTCCGCCACTATGACAGCCGCACACCAGGGCGCACCGAACGGTGCGGCCCTGGCCTCCGCCACGGTCCTCGAGATCAAGGGACTGGTGAAGGAGTACTCCGCCGGCAAACCCGTTCTGAAAGGCATCGACGTCGCCGTGCCGGCCGAGGGCATCACCGCCATCATCGGCCCTTCCGGCACCGGCAAGTCGACGCTGATCCGCTGCATCAACCGGTTGGTGGAGCCCACCAGCGGCTCCATCCGCCTGCATGGCGCGGAGCTGACCGGGCTGCGCGGGCGGAACCTGCGGCTGGCACGGCGGCGCATCGGCATGGTGTTCCAGGAGTACAACCTGGTCGAGCGCCTGACGGTGATGGAGAACGTGCTCAGCGGGCGCCTCGGCTACGTTCCGCTCTGGCGCGCCTGGCTGCGCAAGTATCCGGAAGAGGACATCCAGCGCGCCTTCATGCTGCTGGATGCCGTGGGCCTGCCGGAGCACGCGACGCGGCGTGCCGACGCACTCTCCGGCGGCCAGCGCCAGCGCGTGGGCATTGCCCGCGCGCTGATGCAGCGGCCGGAGATCCTGCTGGCGGATGAGCCGACGTCCTCGCTGGACCCCCGCACGGCGGTGGAAGTGCTGGAACTGCTGACGCGCCTGACGGCGGCGGAGGGCGTTCCCGTCATCATCAACATCCACAATGTCGATCTCGCCAAGCGCTTCGCCCGCCGCATCATTGGCATGTCCGGTGGCAGCGTGATCTTCGACGGGCCGCCGGAGGAGCTGGAGCAGCACCACCTGCGCGCCATCTACGGCGGCGAGGACTGGCTGTGAGCGCCACAACCTCCCCCCGCCGCCTGGCCTTCGCGCCCAACTGGCCGATGCGCCTGGCGCTGCTGGCGCTGGCTGTCTACACCGTCTGGGCCAGCACGCGGCTGGGCCTGACCTGGGACCGTGTGGCGCATGGCATGGGCGAAGGCGCCAAGCTGCTGGGCCGCATGGTGCCGCCGAATTTCGAACGCTGGCAGCTGCTGCTGGAAGGCCTGCTGGAAAGCCTGCAGATCGCCGTGCTGGCCTCCGCGCTCGGCATCCTCATCTCGTTGCCGCTCAGCATCCTGGCGGCACGCAACCTCTCCCCGCTATGGATTGCCGGGCCGGTGCGCGGCGTCATCGCGGTCTGCCGTTCGCTGCACTACGTCATCGTCGCCATCCTGTTCGTGAAGGCCATTGGCTTCGGCGCGCTGGCGGGCACGGCGGCGCTGGTGGTGGCCTCGGTCGGTTTCATCGCCAAGCTGTTCGCCGAAGCCATCGAGGAAATCTCGATGAAGCAGGTCGAGGCGATCCGCGCGACCGGCGCGGGCGTGATGAAGGTCATCGCCTATGCGGTGCTGCCGCAGGTGGCATCCCGCTTCATCGGCTTCTGCCTGTATCAGCTGGACAGCAACCTGCGGAATTCCACCCTGGTCGGCATCGTCGGTGCCGGTGGCATCGGCGGCACGTTGTTCGCAGCGTTCAAGCGCTTCGACTATGATTTCGTCGCCGCCATCCTGCTTTCCATCATCGCCCTCATCTTCCTGGCCGAGATCATCTCCGGCCGTGTCCGGGCCGCCCTGCGATGAACAGCATGACCCATGATCCTGTCGCGCCGCTGCGGCGCGAGTGGCAGCGCCACACGCCCGCGCAGCGCATCTCCCGCTGGATGGTCTGGCTGGTCTGCGTCGCCGCCGTCGTCTGGGCGGTGCGCAGCATCGACATCATTCCGGAATTCCTCGCGGATGCGCCGGAGCAGATGGCCGACATGCTGGTGCGGATGTGGCCGCCCGATATCGCCCACTACTACCCGGCCGTGCACAACGCGATGATCGAGACGCTGCATATCGCGACGCTCGGCACCGTGTTCTGCTTCGTGCTGGCCATCCCTCTGGCGCTGATGGCGGCCCGCAATGTCTGCACCATCAAGCCGCTGAACGTGCTGGCGCAGTTGGGCCTGGTGGCATCCCGTTCGGTGAACTCGCTGGTCTGGGCGCTGCTGTTCGTGGCCATCTTCGGCCCGGGCGCGGCGGCGGGCGTCTTCGCCATCGCCTTCCGCTCTGTCGGCTTCGTCGGCAAGCTGCTGGCGGAAGCGCTGGAGGAAACCAATCCCGGCCCGCGGGAAGCGCTGCGCGCCGCCGGTGCACCCTGGGGCGCCGAGTTGCTGAAGGGCGTCTGGCCGCAGGTGCAGCCGGCCTTCTGGGGCATCGCGCTGTTCCGCTGGGACATCAACGTGCGTGAAAGCGCCGTGCTGGGCCTGGTCGGCGCCGGCGGCATCGGCCTGGTGCTCGATGACGCCATCAACTTCTTCCAGTGGGAGCGCGTGGCGACGGTGCTGCTCGCCATCCTGGTGGTGGTGCTGCTGGCCGAGATCGTCGTCACCCGCATCCGGGCGAGGCTGATTTGATGCGTGAGATGGTTGACCTGCTGGTCATCGGCGGCGGCGTCAACGGCGCCGGCATCGCGCGGGATGCGGCGGGGCGCGGCCTCTCCGTCACCCTGGTGGAGCGGGGCGATCTGGGCGGCGCCACCTCCTCCAACTCCTCCAAGCTGGTGCATGGCGGGTTGCGCTACCTGGAGCATCGCGAATTTCGGCTGGTGCGCGAAGCGCTGGCGGAGCGCGAAGTGCTGCTGCGGCTGGCCCCGCACATCGTCTGGCCCATGCGTTTTGTACTGCCGCATGTGCCGGAGATGCGGGCGCGCTGGATGCTCCGCGCCGGCCTGTTCCTCTACGACCACCTGGCCAAGCGGGTTACGCTGCCGGGCAGCGAGGCGCTGGATCTGCGCCGCCACCCCTGGGGTGCACCGCTGAACGGACATGCCACGCACGGCTTCGCCTATTCCGACGCCTGGGTGGAGGATTCCCGCCTCGTCGTGCTGAATGCGCGGGACGCCGCCGCACGCGGCGCCGAGATCCGCGTCCGCACCACCTTCACCGGCGCCAGGCGCGATGCCGAGGGCTGGACGGTGACGGTGGAGGCCGAGGACGGCCGCACCGAGACGCTGCGTGCCCGCGCCATCGCCAACGCCGCCGGCCCCTGGGTGATGCAGGCGTTGGATGGCACCGGCGTGCAGGCACCGGACCGCATCCGGCTGGTGCGCGGCAGCCACATCGTGGTGCCGGCGCTGTATGCGGGGAACCAGGCTTACATCCTGCAGAATGACGACCGCCGCGTCGTGTTCGTCATTCCCTATCAGGGCCGCTTCACCCTGATCGGCACCACGGACGTGCCGCACGACCCGGCCAGCGGCCCGCCGCGCTGCACGCCGGAAGAAGCCGCCTATCTCTGCGCCGCCGTCTCCCGCCAGTTCCGCAAGCCGGTGACGCCGGAGGACATCGTCTGGACCTATTCCGGCGTCCGCCCGCTGCACGACGACGGGGCGGAGAACCCCTCCGCCGTGACGCGCGACTACGTACTGAAGCTGGACCGTTCCGCTGCCCCGCTGCTTTCCATCTTCGGCGGCAAGATCACCACCTTCCGCCGCCTGGCAGAGGATGCGACGACCCAGCTTTGCGATGCGCTGGGCCGGCCGGGCGGTGCCTGGACCGCGGGCTCCACCCTACCAGGCGGCGACCTCGGCGGCCGGACGCCGGAGGCCTTCCTGAAGGAGGCGGCACGCCGCTACCCGTTCCTGCAGGACGCCACCTTGCAGCGACTGTTCCACTGCTATGGCGGGGAGCTGGACCGGGTGCTGGGCGAGGCACGTGACGCCGCGGAGCTGGGCCATGACCTGGGCGGCGGCATTACCGAACGGGAATTGTCCTGGATGGTGCAGCAGGAATGGGTAAGGCGGCCGGAGGATGCACTGTGGCGCCGCACCAAACGCGGCCTGCACATGACCGAGGACGAACGCCAAGCTTTTGCCCACGCCTTCAGCGGCGTGGCACAGGCGGCCTAGAACGTGATGGCTTGAGGTGGAATCACCGAAAGCCTGAATCACGCGATCAAACACAGGCACAGAGCATGGTGCGTCAACGAATGTGACGCATTATGCTCTAGTCACCATCAAACTCGCCGCAGCTTGAAAGGCATGGTGGGCGCTTTCCAGCGCTGGCCATGCCCTTGCCGCTTCAGGAAGGCTCAGCCTGGCGGGGCTTCCGCCTGCTGGGTGCGGCCGGCGGTGGCCGCCTGCCACTGGCGCTGCACATCCGCGTTCACGGAGTCAGCCGACTGGCCGGGCTGTACCACCGTGGTGGCGCCATTCAGGCTGAAACGGTACGGGCGTTGGTGCCGGCCGGCCTTCTCGACACAGCGGGCGATGACGTGGGGAAGATAGTCGTCGATCCGGGTGGGATAGTCCTCGATCTCACTGCCCATGTCGGTTCCTCCTTGTCGTTGGATCCAGACTAGGCGTGGCCGCGCCGGCCTGCGATCACAACATCTCGATCCCATCTGCCAGGGCCGCGCTCTCCGCCGCCGGCAGCGTGACCCGGAAGGCGGCGCCCCGCGCGGCAGGGATCAGGGCCATGCTGCCGCCCGCGCCTTCCACCAGCGACCGGGCGATGGGGAGGCCTAGCCCGGTGCCGCCCTGCTCCCGCGCCGTGGTGAAAAAGGGGTCGAAGGCACGGGCGGCGTTGGCGGCGGAGAGGCCCGGGCCGTCATCGGCCACCTCCATCACCGCGGCCGCGCCGGCCTGCACCAGCGTGATGTGGACGTGGCTGCCGGGCCCGGCATGCGCCAGGGTATTGCCCAGCAGACTGTCCAGCACCGTCGCCGCCGCTTCCGGTGGAAAGGCGGCCAGGGCATCCCCAGCCACCGTCACGCGCAGCGCCGGGAACCGTGTGGCGGCGGCTTCCGCCAGCGGGCACAGCGCGGACCGGCCGCCGCCTGCCGCCATGTCCGCCCGCGCCAGCTCCAGCAGGCCGCTCACCAGCCGGTCCAGCCGCGCCACGCCGTCCTCGATGCGCGCGGCGAAGCGGGCGCGTTCCTCGGGCGTCATCGCCTCGCCGTGCTCGGACAGCAATTCGGCCGCGCCGCGCATCGCCGCCAGCGGCGTCTTGAACTCGTGGCTGACATGGGCCGCCAGGCTGCGGACATAGGTGGCCCGGCCCTCCAGCGTCGCCGTCATGCGGGCGATGGCATCGGCGAGGTCCACCGCCTCCCGCACCGCGGTGGCCGGCAGGGTCGGCAGCGGCCCCTGCCCGCCGGCTGCGACCTGCCGCGCCGCGCGCACGACAGCGGCCAGTGGTTGCGTGATCAGGCGGGAAGCCAGCGCCGCCAGCGCGGCCACCAGCAACAACAGCAGCAACCCGACTGCCGCGATCTGCGGCGCCTTGCCCACCACCGTCTGCCGGACCGTCGCGGGCGTGCGAGAGAGCAGCACCACCGCCTCCACCTGCGGGCCGTTCAGTACCGGCATGGCGAGATGCACCCGCAGGCCGGCGGTGCGGCTGATGCCTTCCGGCACATCGGTCGCGATCTTCTCCCGCTGGCGCAGCACGGCGCGGGGCTGGCCGGCGCGCGCGGCCTCCACCTCCTCCAGCCCCGCCAGGGACAGGCCGGTGTCGTTGCCGGTGGAGGCAACGACGGTGCCGGCGGCATCCAACAACCGCAACGCCGCCAGCGTTACCGCCTGGGTATCCCGCAACACCGGCAGCAGCCGCGCGCCGGCCTCGGCCGCCAGCGGGATCGGCGGGGGGCCGGGGTGCGGATCGGGGGCGAAAGGCAGCACCGGGTCGTCGGCCAGATCGAGGCCGCGCCGCCGCGCCGTCTCCAACGCCCGGGTGGTCAGGCCATCGGCCAGGCTTTCCGCCTGGATGCCGCGCGTGGCCCGCCAGGCTCCGGCCAGGACCGCCGCCTGCGCCCGCAGCTCCGATTCCGTTTGCCGGACCAGCGCGCTTTCATACAGCCGCAGCGCCCAGAGCGCGGAGAGCGGCAGCGCCAGCACGACGACGTTGCTGAGCAGCAGCAACGTCCGCAAGCGGGGCCGCCGGAAGCGGCGCAGGCCTATTCGCATGAGCCGAGGCGATAGCCAAAGCCCGGCAGAGTTTCGACCGGCGTGGCGCCGAGCGCGGCGAACTTGGCCCGCAGCCGCCTGATATGGCTGTCGATCGTGCGGTCGGAGACCACGCGCTCCACCACATAGGCGCCATCCATCAGCGCGTCCCGGGTGAAGACGCGGCCGGGGCGGCGCAGCAGGGTGCGGAGCAGGCCGAATTCGGTGGCGGTCAGCACCACGTCCCGCCCATCCCAGGTGACGCGGGCGGTGCCGCTGTCCAGCGCCAGGCGGCCATGGTGCAGCGCCTCCCCGGCAGGTGGCGGAGCCGGTGCGGGCGCCGGGACCGGCGGCGCTGCCGGGGCCCCACGGCGCAGCACAGCGCGGATTCGTGCCACAAGTTCCCGCGGGCTGAAGGGCTTGGTCAGGTAGTCGTCACCGCCGATCTCCAGCCCCACCACGCGGTCCACCTCATCGTCGCGGGAGGAGAGGAACAGGATCGGCACCGAAGCCGCCGGGCCGGGCGTGGCGCGCAGCGCGCGGCAGACCTCGGTGCCTTCCATCTCCGGCAGCATCACGTCCAGCACCATCAGGTCGGGGGCCTGCGCGCGGGCCAGCGCCAGGCCGGCGGCGCCGTCGGCGGCCTCCAGCACCTCGAACCCTGCGCGGGAGAGTGCGAAGCGCACGATGTCCCGGATCGCCGCATCGTCGTCCACGATCAGGATGCGCGGCATCCGTCCTCCCGTTGCGTGGTGTCGTTCCGTACGTGTCGCCGCCTGCGGGGCGGCGCAACGGTGGTGGCCCTGCTCACGGCGCCTCTGCACCGGATTTGCACAGGTTTGGCAAGGCATTTCCCAGCGAGCGTCATCCGCCCGGCACGGCGGGCGGCGAGGATGGCGTGGTGTTTGAGGAAGACCCGCGCATGAACGATGTCCCTGCCCCGCCCCCGCTGCCTGCCGCGCCGCGGCCGCCATTCCGCCTGGGCCGTGCCGGCAAGCTCGGCCTTGTCGGCGGCCTGTTGTTGCTGCTGCTGGTGCCGCATCTGATGATCGAGGCCGTCATCGGCGAGCGCGAATCCTACAGCGAGGAGGTCCGCAGAGGCGTCGCGCAGAGCTGGGGGCAGCCGCAATCCCTGCTGGGCCCTGTGCTGGTGGTGCCGACCCGCACCGCCGCCCCCCGCCCCGGCGTCACCGCAACGATGGAGCCGCTGCGTTGGGACACCGGCTATATCGCTGTGCTGCCCACCCAGTTGGATGCCGAGGTACGGCTGGCACCGGAACGCCGCCGCCGCGGGTTGTTCGAGGCCGTGGTCTATGAGGCGGAGGCCGCGCTCTCCGCCACCCTCGCTATCCCGGCCATCAAGGTGCCGGATGGGACCGAGCTGCTGTGGCCGCAGGCCTTCCTGGTGACCGGGGCCTCCGACCTACGTGCTGCCGCCGGCGGTGCGCGGCTTTCCGCCGACGGGCGGGAGCTGGTCGCGGGCGATGCCTCGGATGCCAGTTGCGTCGGCGCCGAGCTGATCCGCTGGGAACTGGGCCTGGCGGGCCCGCCAGCACCGGACCAGCGCCTGGCGTTGCAGGGAAGCCTGGCGCTGCGCGGCACCGGCAGCTTCAGCCTTATGCCGCTGGCGCGCCATGCCAACCTGACCGTGGCAGCGCCCTGGCCGACGCCGAGCTTCCAGGGCGCCGGGTTGCCGGTGCGTGCGGATATCACCGATAGCGGCTTCAACGCCAGTTGGCGGGAAGGCACCGGCCAGGCGCTGGTGCGCAACCTCAGCGCCAATTGGTGCCAGGGCCTGGCGCAGGCCGGCATGCCGGTGGGTGTCGAGTTGCTGGAAGCAGTGCCGACTTACCGCATGGTCACCCGCGCCTCGAAATACGCGGCGATGTTCCTGGCGCTCGCCTTCCTGACCTATGTGCTGTTCGAGCTGGTGGCGGCGGTCCGCATCCATCTGGTGCAGTACGGGCTGCTGGGACTTTCCGTGGTGCTGTTCCCGCTGTTGCTGGTGGCCTTCGGCGAACCGCTGGGCTTCGCGGCCGCCTTTGCCATCAGCGCCGCTGCGGTGGTCATCCAGTCCTCGGCCTACACGGCGGCCGTCACCCGCAGGCCGGGGCTGACCGGGCTGTTCGCCGCCATCCTGGCCGGGCTGTTCGGCTTTCTTTACGTCGTGCTGAGCCTGGAGGCCTACGCGCTGCTGGCGGGCGCCGTGGCACTGTTCGCCGCGCTCTCGGCCGTCATGGTCGTGACCCGGCGGGTGGATTGGGCGGGAGGCTGAAGCAGGCGGGTACGGGGCCGGCCTTGAAGTGAGCCTCGATGCCATCCATCTACCATCCACACGGATGGTATATGGATGGCGCATCATGACGGATAACGTGACCGAGTTGCGCCCCAAAGGCGGTGACAGCGAGAAGATCACCATCAATCTCGGCTATGTCGATCTCGGCCATATCGACCTGCTGGTACAGGACGGCTTCTACGCCAACCGGACCGATTTCATCCGCACCGCCATCCGTAACCAGATCGAACGCCATGCCGAGGCCGCGCGGCAATCCGTCGCACGGCGAAGCCTCGATCTCGGCATGCGGCACTTCACCCGCGCGGACCTGGAGCAGGTCCAGGCGGCAGGCGAGATGCTGGATATCCGCGTCCTCGGCCTCGCCAGCATTGCCCCCGATGTCACGGCGGAACTAGCCCGCGCCACTATCCGCTCGCTCTCCGTGCTGGGCGCGCTGCAAGCGAGTGCCGCGGTGAAGGCAGCCCTTGCCGAACGGCTTCGCTGAGCCACCACGGCCAGCGGCCCAGCGTGCCCCCTCGATGCGCCGTGCCTTGATCCTTTTCAGAAGGCTGGACCCATGAATTTCCCGCGCCTCCAAGGCATGACCGAAGCGCTCCGCCTGACCCAGGCGGGCCAATTGAACGATGCGACCCAGTTGCTGCAGCAGCTTTGCCAGGGGCAGGCGGCGACAGGCCCGAGGGACGCGACAGTGCGACCGCGGCGCGTGATCGACCTGGCGCGGGCACTACCGAAAGCGATTGCGTCCGGCGTTGTCAGCCCGGGCCCTGCGGCCCCTCGCGCCACTGTCTTCAACGGCACCGCCGCCAGGCCAGCCAATTCGCCCATGCCAGCCGGTGCCGCCTTCCATGCCCTGACCTATAGCGGCCCAACAGGGACCCGCGCCTATCGGCTCTACGTCCCCGCCAGCTATCGCGGCGCGGC
This sequence comes from Teichococcus aerophilus, assembly GCF_014490485.1. Taxonomy (GTDB): domain Bacteria; phylum Pseudomonadota; class Alphaproteobacteria; order Acetobacterales; family Acetobacteraceae; genus Pseudoroseomonas; species Pseudoroseomonas aerophila. The sequence goes on from NZ_JACTVA010000005.1 coordinate 88,751, forward strand.
AGTGCCGCTGATCGTCATGCTGCATGGCTGCACCCAGTCGCCCGAGGACTTCGCCACGGGCACCGGGATGAACGTGCTGGCGGAGGCGGAGGGGTGCCTTGTCGCCTATCCGGCCCAGCCGGCCTCGGCCAATCCGCAAAAATGCTGGAACTGGTTCAACGCCAACGACCAGCAACGGGACCAGGGCGAGCCGGCGATCCTGGCCGGGCTGACGCGGCAGATCATGCGGGACTACGCCGTTGACGCCCGCCGTGTTTATGTCGCCGGGCTTTCCGCCGGCGGTGCGGCGGCAGCCATTCTAGGCGCGGTCTATCCGGACCTCTACGCCGCCATCGGCGTGCATTCGGGCCTGGCGTGTGGTGCGGCGCGGGACATGCCCTCCGCCTTCGCCGCCATGCGGCAGGGCGGTGCGGCGCCCAGCCGCGCTGCCGCCGGCCAGCGCACGCCACCCGCCATCGTCTTCCATGCCGACCGGGACGGCACGGTGCATCCGCGCAATGGCGACCAGGTCCTGGCGCAATTCGGCGCCGGCCTGGGCATGAAGCCGGAGCGCCAGGATGGGCAGGTGCCGGGCGGCCACCGCTACACCATCAGCCGCTACCGCAACGGCCAGGGTGAGCCGCAGCTTGAGCATTGGTTGATCCAAGGCGGCGGCCACGCCTGGGCCGGTGGACATGCGCCGGGCAGCTATACCGACCCACGTGGTCCGGACGCATCCCGTGAAATACTGCGGTTTTTCCTACAGCACCGGATGGCCTAAGGCGAAACGCAGTCTGAGGGTTGGGAGTGGTATCGCCGTGACGGCACGCGGGGAAAGGTCGGGGAACGAATTCGCCGGACCCGATCTTTCCTTTGGCCGCCAGCCGTCGCTACGACCGGCGGCTGAGGAGGCGGGCTTGTCTGCGGCAACAGGACACGCCCCCTGTAGAGCGCAAGGACAGGGCCGCAGCGGCCAGTCCTAAGCCCTGGAATCGATCAGCGTCTTGATCCGGTTCGCCAGTGCATCCATCGCGAAAGGCTTGGTCAGGACATGCATGCCGGGATGCAGGCTGCCCTGGCCGAGCACCGCGTTCTCCGCGTAACCGGTGATGAACAAGATCCGCAGATCGGGGCGCAGCAATCGCGCCGCATCGGCCAGCTGCCGGCCATTCATGCCGCCCGGCAGGCCGACATCCGTTACCAGCAAATCGATATGCAGGTCAGATTGCAGGATTCGCAAGCCGGCATGGCCGTCCGCGGCCTCGACCGCCGCATAGCCCAGATCCTCAAGCACCTCGGTGACGATCATGCGCACGGTGGCCTCGTCATCCACCACGAGTACCGTCTCGCCCTTCTCCGCGCGCGGTGCGTCCGCCAGGCCGGATTGCGCATCCATGCGGACGAGGTAGCCGTCATGGCGCGGCAGATAGAGGCGTATGGTGGTGCCGTGGCCGACTTCGGACTGGATCCTAATATGCCCCTCCGATTGCCGGACGAAGCCATAGATCATGGAGAGGCCCAGGCCGGTACCCTGGCCCAGCGGCTTGGTGGTGAAGAACGGGTCAAAAGCACGCGCCATGACATCCGGCGTCATGCCCACGCCACTATCCGTGACGGTGAGGACGACGTACTGGCCAGCCGGCAGGTCGTGGTCCTGCCCAGCCTGATGGTCCACCTTGGCGTTCGAGGCGTGGATGATCAGCCGGCCGCCATCGGGCATGGCGTCGCGCGCGTTGATGCAAAGATTGAGCAGGGCGTTCTCAAGCTGCGGCGGGTCCACGAGGGTGAGCCACAGATTATCCGCCCGCGCGACTTCCAGCGAAATCTCCGGCCCGACGGTACGGCGGACCAGGTCCTCCATTCCCGCCACCAGCTGGCTGACATCGGTGGTCTTGGGATCCAGCGTCTGCCGGCGGGAAAAGGCAAGCAGGCGGTGCGTTAACGCCGCCGCGCGCGCGGCGGCTTCCTGCGCCGAGTTGACGAACCGGGCGATCTCATGCACCCGGCCCTGCGCGATGCGAAGCTGCAGCAGCTCCAGGCTTCCCGTGATGCCAGCGAGCAGATTGTTGAAATCATGCGCCAGGCCACCGGTGAGCTGGCCGACCGCCTCCATCTTCTGGGACTGGCGCAGCTGCTCCTCAGTCCGCTCGCGCTGCGCGATTTCCGCCAGCACGACGTCGTGCGCCAGGCTGAGTTCGGCCGTACGGGAAGCAACGCGGTCTTCCAGCGTCTCGTTCAGGCGGCGGAGTTGATCTTCCGCCGTCTTGCGATCGGTGACATCCGAGGAGACGCCGACGAGCCTGGTCTTGCCGGCCTGGCGGTTCCGCACCAGACGCGCACGCAACTCCGCCCAGTGCACGGTGCCGTCCGGCCAGAGGGTGCGGAACTCGGTGGCGAAGTCGCTACCGGTCTCGGCGCTGGCACGGATACGGGCGAGCACCTCGGCCCGGTCCTCTGGATGGATGCTGTCGACCAGGTCGTCGTAGCCGAAATCCGCGTCCTGCCTGCGGCCAAACACTGTCCTGCAGGTGGTGGACGCGGCCAGGACACGGGCTTCGACATCAAGTTCCCAAGGGCCGAGCCGGCCGGCCTGCAGCGCGGTCGCCAGCCTGCTCTCGCCCTCATGCAGCGCCTCGATCCGCGCCCGCGCGTCATACTGACGCTGCCGTCCGCGTAAGGCGGAGCGGGCGAGGCTGATGAAGGTCGTCGGGTGGAACGGGCGCTCCAGGAAGGTGACGTTGCCCAGGATGTCGAGCAGACGCACGGCGGCCGGATTCCGCTCCAATCCACCGCCGCTGCGGGTCAGCACGATGAAAGAGAAGTCGGACCACGCCGGCTGGCGCGCCAGCCGGGCGGAGAGGCCGCGGAGATCGGCGCTCTGGAGCGCTTCCTCCGTCACCACGCCGAAGCCCGCCTCATCGTCCAGCGCGGCCTCGAACATGCCGAGATCCTGGCAGACGAGGCTGGAAGCTTGCGCCTCCGCCAACAGGGCCTGCGCGATGGTGGCATCCCGCCCATGCGGCATGTAGACCAAAGCCCGCGGCGACGAGACGGCTGAGTGAGGCATTATTCGGTGATCGTGCCGTTCATCAACGGCATCGCGGCACCAACGAAAGTCGGGACACCCCGTAGCACGCCCTGGAATTCGTCGAGCGGTATGCCAAGTTGAAGGCCCTTGGCGCTGATGCGGTACTCACGGATCGTATCCTCGTGCGACCCGGTACGCTTCTTGATGACCGAGACCGCCCGGCGAACCCTGCCCATCGCTTCGAAGTAGCGCAGCAGGATGACCGTATCCGCCAGATAGGTGATATCCACAGGTGACTTCATGTCACCCACCAGCCCATGCTGCGCCACGGTCAGGAACGTGGTCGCGCCCTGGCGGTTCAGGTACTGCAATAATTCGTGGATGTGCAGGATGAGCGATTTTTCATCCGGCATGGCTGCCTGATAGCCGTTCAGGCTGTCGATCACCACCGTCTTGGCCTGGGCAAAATCCACCCGTTCCCGCACCCGATGCGCGAACTCGCCCGGCGAGAGCTCGGCGGCGTCGACCTGCTCGATATGCAGCATGCCGCTGTCGCGAAGGCCCTGGAGATCGAACCCCATGGCCCGCGTCCGTTCGAACAACAAGCCGAGTTCCTCGTCGAAGACGAACATGGCCACCTTCTCGCCGCGCTTGGCAGCGGCGATCAGAAACTGCAGTACGAAAGTACTTTTGCCGGTGCCAGCCGGGCCGAGCACCAGGGCGCTCGACCCTTGCTCGACCCCGCCGCCGAGCAAATCGTCCAACTCGGGAATGTCGCTGGTCATGCGACCACGCGTGAAGCCTGTGCGATGCTCGGCGGCGACAAGCCGGGGAAACACATGGACGCCGCCGGTCTTGACGGTGAAATCATGGAAGCCGCCACGGAACGACTGTCCGCGATACTTGGACACCCGCAGCCGCCGCCGCTCCGCCCCATAATCGGGTGCGAGCTCCTCCAGGCGGATCACGCCGTGGACGACGCTGTGCACCGTCTTGTCAAGGGACTCCGAGGTCAGATCGTCCAGCAACAGCACCGTGGCGCCCGAGCGGGCGAAATAATGCTTCATCGCCAGGATCTGCCGCCGGTACCGCAAAGAACTTTGCGCCAGCAGCCGGATCTCCGAGAGCGAATCGAGGACGACGCGGGATGGCCGCACACGCTCGAACATCTCGAAGATCTGCCGCGTCGCCTCGCCAAGCTCAAGGTCGGAGGAGTAGAGCAGGCTCTGCTGCTGGGACGCGTCCAGCAGGCTCTCCGGCGGCACCAGCTCGAAGACCTCGATACTTTCATCAAGGGTCCAGCCATGAGAGGCCGCACCACTGCGCAGCTCACGGTCGGTTTCCGAGAGGGTGATATAGAGTCCCTTCTCCCCCGCTGCAGAGCCTTCCAGCAGGAAGCGCAGGGCAATGGTGGTCTTGCCGGTGCCGGGCGTGCCCTCCAGCAGGAACAGATGGCCCTGGGCCAGTCCGCCGACCAGGATGTCATCCAGGCCGGGAACGCCGGTGCGGGCCTTGTGCGGCGGGCCTACTTCACTCTGCATCGGTGGTCCCGATCTGATCCAGTACGGTCTTGGGGAGGGCATAGGCTGGGATAGCCGCGAGCACGTCGCTCATGCGGTCCCTCGCGCGCCCGGATTCATAGTCGGATTGTCTGCGAAGCCAGAACCGCGAGGGCACACCGCAGAAGCGCTCCAACCGCAGCGAGGTCTCAGCAGTGATGGCGGCCTGCCCCGCCATGATGCGATGAAGGCTTTGCCGTGTGATCCGGAGTTCGACGGAAGCCTGACTCACGCTCAGGTTGAGCGCGGGCAGCACGTATTCGCGCAGTAATGTGCCAGGATGCGGCCAGACCTCGGGATGGGGCGCCGGGATCGGCCTGTTCTTCATTCATGCGGTGTAACGCGCGGAGTGACAGGCCGCAATATCTACACGGCCGCCCTTACGCCGGGACGCCAGGCGCAAACGGCAGCCCGGCCGACCGCGTTCAGGCCTCCAGGCTGCGCCCGCCTGACGCTTCGGACCAGAATCCGCCGCGATAGGCGATCATCCCTTACCGCTCCTGCGTAGCGTGCAAGCCCAAATACGCGGCAACATGGCGGGCCAAGTCCTGCGCATAGGAACCTACGACCAACTCGTGATGCGACCCCGCGACACCGACAATTTTTAGTTGAGACGACAGACGTTGCCAGAGCGGCAGCGAATCGCAGGTTCGCGGATCGCGACGCTCGGCATGAAATAGGATCACCGGACCGGGGAAGGGTTGCGGCCGATAGGAGGCATAAGCCAGCTCACACCCGGCCCGCACGCGATCCAGTGGCGGCGGCAGCGGCCGCTCTGTCTCCGCCGTCGCCACAGTGTTCCGACTTGGGGTGAGGCCGGCTGCCACCCGAATGCTGTTGCCGATGTTCGCCAGCTCCTGACGAAGATAAGCCCGGCGCTCACGGGTGTTCATGCCAGCCATGGCGTCGCGATAGACCGCGAAGCGCCCGAGGCGGAATCGCAGCCAGTCGCGCAGCGACAGGTTGCGCGGATGGAAGCCTGAATCGAGCAGCGCCAGCATATCCATGCGTTCGCCAGCTTCGGCCAATTGTCGCGCCATGTCGTAGACCACCAGGCCTCCGAAGGAGTAGCCGCATAGCGCATAGGGACCGTGTGGCTGGACTTCGCGCAGTGCCGCAATGTAGTGCGCGGCCATGGCGGGAATATCCCGGTGCGGCAGCTTGTCCTGATCCAGGCCATAGGCCTGAAGGGCGTAGACCGGACGGCCGGACAGGGCGCCGAGATGTCCCAGGAACTGGCGCTGCTCCACGACGGTGCCGGACATCCCGTGCACCGCGAAGACCGGCCGCCCGGCGCCATCGCTGACGCGCACGAGAGAGACGTTCCGCTCCGTACCACCCGCTTCAATCAGCTGCGCTAGTTCGGCCACCGTACGGGCGTGGAACAGCACGGACATCGGGAGATCCTGGCCGAACTCGGCCTCGATCGCGGCGAAGAGCGAAATGGCCATAATCGAGTCGCCGCCGAGAAGAAAGAAGTCATCCTCGGCGCTAACGGCGTTGAAGCCGAACAGGCGCCTCCAGATGCCGCAAAGTCGCTCTGTGACTGAAGCGGCTGGATCGGTGGTCTGGCCAGCGACGATGCCAAGAGGCGCTTGCAGGGCGGAGTGATTTGCAAGTTCCTCCAAAATCTCGGGGTTCCGCAGCGCCGCGCGATTGGCGATGGCCCGCCCATTGACCGCGTCCGACGCCGCACGTTCGGAACGCTTGCCACTATGGGTTGTCGGAAGGTCACTGACCTGGGCCAAGACGGCGGGAACATGGGCGGGCGATGTGCGCTCGCCGATCTGCCGACGTATCGCCCTGCTGAGCACATCATCGAGCAACGTCGCGTCCTGCAGAACGACGAGCAGAACGATGCGCGATGCGCCATCCGGCAACACCTGCTCGACCGCCAAGGCATCCTTGATGCCATCGATGCCTGATAACGCCGCATAAATCTCAGCAGGGCCAATGCGGATGCCACGAACGTTGAGAATGCCGTCCGAGCGGCCCCGCATGCGGAAGCCGCCGTGAGGGGATACCGAGATGAGATCCCCGTGGGTCCAGACGCCGGGGTTCTCAGCGAAATATGCGGCGCGGAACGCTTTGCCATCCGGATCGTTGAGGAAGCCGACGGGACGGGAGGGAAACGGATTGGCGCAGATCAGCTCGCCCTCTGTTGCAGCACTCGATCCATCCTTTAGCATTGCCCGGACGTCGAGGCCGAGGCTGCGGCACTGCGCCTCTCCCCGAAACACCGGCAGGCCGGGATGGCCGAGCACGAAGCACCCGATGATATCGGTGCCACCGGAAACCGACTGCAGCGGCACCGGCTTCACCTGGCTGGCGACCCAGTCAAACTGCTCGTCCCGAAGAATGGATCCGGTGGAGAGGATGGCCCGCAACGAGGCAAGATCGGTCTGTCGCGCCGGCACATAGCCATGGTCCGCGCAGAGTTTCAGGTAGGGCGGGCTGGTGCCGAAAACCGTGACGCGATGTTCTTCGACAATACGCCACAGGGTTTCGGGCCCGGTCACGGCGCCGTCGTACAGAACAAGCGTCGTCCCAGCCGCCAGTGCCGAGAGCTGCCAGTTCCACATCATCCAGGCGGTGGAGGTGAAAAAGAACAGCCTGTCACGCCCGCCCAGGTCACAGTGCAGGCGATGTTCCTTCAGGTGCTCGATCAAGGTACCGCCGGCGCCGTGGACGATGCATTTCGGTGCGCCCGTGGTGCCTGAAGAAAACAGAATGAAGAGTGGCTGGTTAAAATCGAAGCGTGCCCACGCCCTACCCTTGACCGATGCCCACGGGATGTCGGACAGCAGCAGCACCGCGGGCGCCTCGGCCGGCAAGGGAACAGAGGCACGGCCCAGTAGAATCATGCCCAGGCGAGGTGCGACCTCTGCGGCAACATGATGCACGCGCAGCGGAAGTTCGGGATCGTCCCCGCTGCTGCCGTGGGAGATGATGAGATCCGGCTTCAGCCGCGCGAAGCGGGACACGATGGCCTCCACCCCCATCTCCGGCGCCGAGGTCGAAAGGCTGGCACCGAGTGCTGCGATCGCCAGGCAGGTGATGATCGCCATGTCATCATTGCGGAATACGGCGCCAACGCGGTCGCCCGCCCGCAGGCCGCGTACGTGAAGCGCGAGTGCGACCTCGGTAACCCTGCTGCGCAGCTCTGCCCAGCTGGTGCTGACCGAGGATCCGTCCGCCTTGCAGCTGATCAGGGCGATGTCGTCGTCCGTCTTGTGCCGGCCACCGCCGAGGACACATTCGGCGAAGTTCAGCCGAACATCGGGAAAGAAGCAAGCGTCGGCGATTCCTTGCCCCTGCCAGGCAGGATTTGAGTTGCCACTCCAAGGAAGATCGCACCACTCAAGAAACAATTGCCAGAAGAGTTGCGACTGCTGAACCGCGAAGTCGTCGAAGGATGCGTACGTCTCGAAGCACAGGCCTGTCCGCACTGCGCAAAACTTCTGGAATGCGGCGAGTTGTGATACGGCGAAGCGTGCGGGGTCGGGATTGAAGATGGGCGCAAGCTGCGCGACCGGGTCTTTCGGCAACGGCAGGGCTTGGGTATTCAGACCATCGGGCATGCTCCGCGCTCCTCTCTTAGGGCACCTAAAGCTTATGCGTGGAAGGACGGCGCGGAATTCTGCGTTGCAGCATATCGTTGCATCCAATCAACAAAACTTGATCACGCTGCAGTGCGGCAGACTGGCTGCGGAGTCCGTGAGAAATAGCGCAAAAATATTTCTTTTAGAGAGAATATAGCTATCTGAAATCTAGCCAGGTGGCTTTTCCTGCGCGCAACGAAATTTGTTCGTGTCTTTGTTACTTCAGCAAAACATCTTGCACTGCAACCAAAGCCAAGCCTTACCTCACCTCTGAAGCTTTCCATTCGGTCACCTTCCAGCGAGCGGACAGAGCCGTGGCCTGGATGAGCCCGAGACATGAGGGGCCAGATGAAGGTAGCCATCATCCACTACTGGCTGGTTGGCATGCGGGGAGGCGAGAAGGTTCTCGAATCGCTCTGCGAGCTCTTCCCCGAGGCGGATATCTTCACCCATGTCTATAGGCCGGAGGCGATCTCGGACACGATCCGGGCGCACCGGGTTTCGACGACGTTCATCGCGAGGTTGCCCTTCGCCGCCCGGCTGTATCAGGCGTACCTGCCGCTGATGCCGCTCGCGCTCGAGCAGCTCGATCTCCGAAAGTATGATCTGGTGATCAGCAGCGAGTCAGGGCCGGCGAAAGGGGTGCTGACGCGTCCGGATGCCTTGCATGTCTGCTATTGCCATACGCCGATGCGATACATCTGGAATATGTACCAGGAGTATCGGCAGCAGGTGCCGCTTCCACTCCGGCCGCTTGTCTCTCTCCTGGCACACCGGCTGCGGCAGTGGGACCAGACGGCATCCGCCCGGGTCGATTTCTTCGTTGCCAATTCACGCAACATTTCGGATCAGATCCGGAAATTCTATCGGCGCCCATCCGAAGTCGTTTACCCGCCGGTGGACCTCGACCTTTTCAACGGGGCGATGGCGGCTGGGACAACGGCCGGAGATTTCTATCTATATGCGGGGCAGCTGATTCCCTACAAACGCGTCGATCTCGCCATCGACGCCTGCAAAGCGCTTGGCCGCCGGCTGGTTATCATTGGCGGCGGCAGCGAGAAGGAACGCCTTGCCCGCCAGGCCGGACCGCTGGTGGCCTTTCTGGGGCATGTCGACGACGCCACGCTGCGCTCCCACTATGCGCGTTGCCGCGCTTTGCTGTTCACGGGCGAGGAAGATTTCGGAATCGTTCCGCTGGAAGCGATGGCCTGTGGCCGACCTGTCATCGCCTATGGGCGCGGAGGCGCACTGGAAACCGTCACGCCGGTTTCCGGCCTGCATTTCTCCGAGCAATCGATCCCGTCCCTGACGGATGCCATGCGGCGCTTCGAAGCCACCGAGCACAGCTTCGACCCACAGGCGATCGCGCAGCATGCGGGAAACTTCTCCAAGGCGCGCTTTCGCGAAGGTTTCCTGGCTGCCCTCGACATGGCCTTGGCCGAGCAGGGCCCGGCAAGGCGTTGGCGCAGCGTCGCCGATTTGCCGCTGCCGTTTCAGCCGACTGTCACCGCCATTGCGGTAGCGGGGGAGGCGGCGTGATGTCGGTCTCAGTTCTCCAGGTCATCGGCGATGGCAGGATGGGTGGCGGCACCACGGCGGTTCTGCAACTGGCGTCCGGGCTGCGGCATCACAGCGTCTCCGTCAGTATAGCCACCCAGCAGGGAACGGAGCTGGTCAGCACCGCCAGGTCGCTCGGCATCGTGGTGCATGAGCTGGATTTCTCGCGGCGCGCCGCCTCCCTGTTCACCTCGCGCAAAGTGCAGGCGGTCATTCGGGCGACGAAGCCCAGTATCGTTCATGCTCACGGCGCCAGGGCGGGGCTTCCCTGTGCCTTGTTGCCACGTGGGCTTGGTCCGGCCATCGCCTATACCGTGCATGGCTTCCACTACGGCAACAAAGCCATCGGCGTCCGGACCTTCGCGCGGTGGAGCGAATGGCTCTGCATCGCCGCCGCGCAGGCCGTCGTCTTCGTGTCCCAAAGCGATGCCGCGTTGGCCTCGAAGGACGGGCTGCTCGGTGGCACGACAACAAGCCATGTCATCTACAATGGCGCTGCGCAGCCCGGCGCCGAGGGCCCTCCGCGCGCGCCGGACCACGACGTGGCCTTCATCGGCAGGCTGCATCACCAGAAAAATCCGCTTCTACTGGCGGAAATCGCTCGGCTTGCTCCTGCCCTGCGGTTTCTCATCGTCGGCGATGGCGAGTTGGGCCCGGCGCTGCGCCAGCGGGTACGTGAACTGTCCTTGCAGGACCGCTTCACCTTCCTTGGCAGCCTGCCGCACGCGGATGCGCTGCGTGCCCTCACCAGGGCCCGCTGCATGGTGCTGCCCTCGCTCTGGGAAGGCCTGCCGATGGCGGTGATTGAGGCGATGCATCTCGGCCTGCCCGTGGTCGCCACGGACATGCCCGGCCTGCGGGAGATGGTGGTGGAGAATGTCACCGGCCATCTGGTGCCGTCCGGCAACGCCGCGCTCTTCGCGAAAAGGCTCAGCGGGCTGGCGGCCGACCGGGCGAGGAGCAGCGCCATGCATGCGGCCGCCAGAAGCCGCGCCGCTGAACTGTTCTCTCTCGAACAGCAGATCGGACGGCACGCTGCCCTGTATCGCGGCATGGTGGCCGCGGCGAGATCCCGCATCGCGGAGCTCGCGGCATGACCGGCCGGCAGGGGCGCCATCGCGGCCTGCATCTGGTCCTTCGTGGCCTCGGCGCGTTGCTGGGCGGTACGCTAATGGCGTCCCTGTTGTCACTGCTGACCCAGACGTTCCTGGCGCGCTCGCTCACCGCGGTCGAGTACGGCCAGTTGGCCGCGATCCTGACGGTGGCCAACCTGCTGTCCTCCGTTGCCTGCGCCGGGGTTAACTGGCTGCTGCTGCAAATCTTCGGTGATGAAGGCCGGCAGGCCTATCGCTGGACACCGGCTCTCGGCCGGTTGCTGGCGCTGAGCGGCGCCTTCGCAACGGTGCTGCTGGGCGCGTATACGCTGGTGGGCAGCAGCGTCTCCGGGCAGGCGCAATGGCTGGCCTTCCTGGCTGGTCTGGCCATTGTCGCCGGCCAGGCCGCGGTCGATTTGGGTTCCGCGCGGCTGCAGCTGGAACGGCGCTATGGCGCGCTGTCGCTTTGGCAGGCGGCGACGCAGGCACTGCGGTTGCTGCTGCTCTGCCTGATGGTACTGCCGCGTGACGCCCCGCCGTCGCTGGAAGAAGTGTTGCTGTTGTACGGCCTTACCGGAATGGCGGTTGCTGCCGCCGGCGCGTGGCTGCTGCGTCCGCTCTGGTCCGCCAGCCTCGCCTTGCCGCCGGATGGCCCTGCCAGCCTTGTAGACCGCACAGCCCCGTCGCTGGTGTCCGTGGCGAAACTGGCGATGCCCTTCGCGTTGATGACCGTCTTCTACGTGCTGTACTTCCAGTGGGCCGTCGTGCTGCTCGATTGGCAGGTCGGCGGCGCCGCGGCGGCCTCCTACAGCGCGGCATTATTGCTGATTGCGGCGGCCTCCATGCTGCCGCAGGTCGTCTACATGAAATTCCTCACGCCGATCATCTGCCGCTGGGCGGTGCATGACCGCGCGCGGTTCGGCGCGGTGTTCCACCTGGGTGTCATTGCCATGTTGGCGACGGGCGTGGCCGGCATGCTGGTGCTTGGGCTCGGCAGCCCGATCCTGATCCCGCTACTGTTCGGCGATGGATTGCCGGATGCGGTGATGGTGCTGTCCATCCTCTCCCTCGCCCTGCCGATCCGCTTCGTGCACGCATCCTTCAGCGCCACCTTTGTCAGCCCGGCCGAAGTCGCGCAAAAGGTTGGTTACCTGGGTTGGGCCGCATTGTGCGGCATCCTGGCGAATCTGGCCCTGGTGCCGGTACTAGGTTTGGCGGGCGCGCCCATCGCCGCCGTGCTGAGCGAGGCCGTGCTGCTGGCCCTGCATGTGCGCGGGATGCACCGGTTGATCCACGGCGTCTCCATCCGGGCGACGTTCCGCCCAGCGACCTCGGTCTCGTCGCTGCGCCTCCTCATGGAGCACGGCCGCCATGCGGATTGACCGGCTGGCCATGGCCATGTTGCTGGCAGGCTCGATGGGCGCGCACGCCCAGCCGGCTGGCCGCATCCAGGCCTGGCTGGGCGAAGGCGGCGTTACGGCGGGCCTCGGCGTCAATGTCCACTTTCCGCCCGGGCGCCCGCGGGATCTGCCACGCATCCGGCAACTCGGCTTCCAGGTGGTGCGGACGGATCTGCTCTGGGCGCAGGTCGAGACTGGGCGAGGGCGCTATGACTGGGCGGCGGCCGATGTGCTGTTGGGCGACCTGGAAGCCAACGGCCTGCAGGCCCTGTTCATCCTCGCCTACTCCAACCCGCTTTATGCGGAGAGGGTACCGGGGCGGCCGGATTCACCTTCGCTTGGTTACGCCGCGCCCCAGCATGGCGAAGCGCGGACCGCGTTCATGGCCTTCGTGCGCCTGGCGGCCGCGCGTTACCAGGGCCGCGTCGCGTGGGAAGTGTGGAACGAGCCCGACCATAATTTCGGCATGCCGGTCGACCTGCGCACCTATATCGGCTTCGCCGCCGAGGCCTGTGGCGCCGTGCGCGCACAGGATGCCGGCGCCGTCGTTCTAGGGCCGGCCGCGTCCGGTTTCCTGCGCTGGTTCCTGGAGGATTTCGCCGAGGCCGACCGCGCCGGATGCTTCGACGCTGTCAGCGTGCACCCCTATCGCGACCGCGCGCCGGAAGACGTGCTGGAAGACTGGGCGAGGCTGCAAGGCGTGGTACAGCGGGTCGCGCAGGCGCAGGGCCGCACGCCGCCGGCGATCGTCAACAGCGAGTGGGGCTATTCCTCCACCGGCGGCGCCTGGACCCGGCAGCGGCAGGCGGATTACGTCGCCAGGCTCTGGCTGTTGGATCGGATGGCCGGCATTCCCCTGACCATCATCTACGATTGGTGGGACGACGGCCCGGATGCCAGCCAGAAGGAAGCGAGCTTCGGCATCGTCGATCACTGGGGGCAGCCGAAGCCGGTCCATACGGCGCTGGCGCGCATCGCCGGGGCACTGCGCGGCCTGGAGTACCAGGGCCGGGTGGAGACGTTCCGGACCGGCGAGTTCCTGCTGGCTTTCGGCGCGGCGGAGGGCCCAACCAGCGTCCTGGTCGGGTGGAACACCGAGGCCCAGGGCAGCATGATCGTCGCCCCCAGGCGCCTGTGCCTGGCGGGCCAGCCCGCGCCACTCTCCCCTGGCTGTGCGCCGGATGGCACGCAGTTCGTGGTGGCAGAGAGCCTGCGGCTGGACACGGCGCCGCGTATCTTCTCGGTCGGCGGGGATGGCTCGCTGCGGCCGGCGGGGCCGGCGCGATGAGAGCCATCCCTGCCCTCGGCTCAGGCGAAGATGAAGTCGCTCTGGCTCAGTGCCTGCAGGTGATCCAGCGTCAGGGTATCGCCCCCGGCGAAGGTCACCAGCATGGCATCGGCGCCCTGCCGCGTGGTCGCCTGCCAGCTCACGTCGCTGGCGGAAACGCCGACCAGTTCGATCCTGTCGGTGCCACGGGTGAAGTCGGTGATGATGTCATCGCCTTCATTGCCGTGGGTGGAGAAGATGTCGGCGCCTTCGTCCCCGGCCATGCGGTCGTTGCCGGCGCCGCCATAGATGCGGTCGTCGCCCTGCCCGCCGAGGATGACGTCGTCTCCGGCATCGCCGTAGATCGTATCGTTGCCGTTCTGGCCCCACAGATGGTCGTTGCCGGCACCGCCGGAGAGGCCATCATCGCCGTCATGGCCGGTCAGGGTGTCATTGCCACCGCCGCCTTGCAGCCAGTCATCGCCGGCGTGGCCCACCAGCTTGTCGTCCCCATCCGCGCCGTTCAGGTACACCGGCGTCGTGCTCAGCAGGATCGGGTCCACGCCCGGCCTGGCAGGCGTGGCCGGCGTCTCCGCCTCGATCGGCGCACCGGCGGCGTCCTCCTCGTAGACGCGGATGTAGTCCACCTTCATCTCGGCGGGGAACGGCGTCGTGCTGTCCGGGTTGCCGCCCCAGTCGCCGCCGACGGCCAGGTTGACCACCAGGAAAGAAGGCCCGAAGTCGCGGAAGGCGGCGCCGTCCAGATGCGTGGTCAGTTGGCCGTCGAAGTAGAAGTCCAGGGCGTCCTCGGTCCATTCCAGTCCATAGGTATGGAAGCCGGCCGAGACATCGGTGCCCACCGCTGCCGCGTTCGTCGTGTGCTGGGCGGGGTTGCCGCGGAAATCGTGGGTGGAGTTGTGGACGACCCAGGGGTCGTGGCCCAGCACCTCCATGATATCGATCTCGCCCATGCCGACCAGCCAGAAGGCCGGCCACAGCCCCTGCCCTTGCGGCAGCTCGGCCCGCATCTCCCAGTAGCCGTATTGCTGCCAGAAGCCGTCCGGCTGCGTCCCTTCCGAAGCCGGCCCCCCCGAGGTCTCCAGCACACCGGACACGTAGGGGGTCGAGACGTCGTCCTTCAGGTTCTCCGGCGTCGGGACAGCGGTGATCGTCAGCACGCCGTCGGCGACGCTGAAGGGATTATAGGCATCGGCCCCGCCGAACCCGGCATCCACGTAGGTCTGCTGCTCGTGGTTATCCGCGAAGGTCCGCAGGTTTTCCCAATGCGCCAGGGTGGGAGAAAAGGCGCCCCCCTGGTCCAGGAAGAGTGGCTGCTGGGGGTCATTGAATTCGGCGTCGAAGGTCAGGCGGAAATTACCAGCTGGCATCAAGATCCCTCATACGTGGCGACATCAGTCAGAAGTGCCCAATCGGCTACGTTAAGTGTAATTCTCAAGCAATACATGCCATCTTGGAAATCATAATTCCTTACGTTTGAATCATGAACCGATCGATAATCGCATTATGATTCAATCATTCGGGCTCTCTATGCGCGAATCTGAATACTATCGATGAATCTCCTATAATTTGACTCGTTCGATTTTGTGGATTCTTCGATTCGATACCGATATACTTAATTCAATCGCAAATCCTGGCCTGCCCACCCCAAAGGAGCTCTCTGCGATGAACCGCCTGCCCGCTGTCGATGCCTCCATGGCCCTCCTGATGGATGATGCGGTCCGGCAATCCGGGCCCGCGCAGGCCATCGACCAGCTGCTGCGCGCCGCGCGGCGCGAGTGGAAGATGTTGCTGCTGATCTCCGGCCTGACCGCCGCGGTCGCCGGCGCATATCTCCAGCTGGCCGAGCCCCGCTACACGGCGGAGGCGATCATCATGGCGGCCCCCCGGCAGTCGGACATCGCCAATACCGATGCCGTCTCGCGCACCGGCGAGACCCAGTTGCCCGATGTGGAGGGCGAGCTGCAGATCATGAATTCACCCGCCTCACTCTCCCGCGTGGTGCAGGAACTCGGCCTGGCACGGCGGGCGGAGCGGTTGGCAGCAGCGGGAGATGCGCCGCAGGACAGGCTGGCGGCATTCACTGCCACACTTTCCCGCCGGGTCAGCCCCGCGGCGCTGGACCTGGATGCGGCGGTGGGCAACGAGGCCGGGCGCAGCACGGAAGACCGGCTGGTGGACCAGCTGGGCAGCGCGGTGCAGGTGACGCCGATCGGCCGGTCCACCCTGGCGCGGATCCGGCTCTCGGCCGCCGACCCGGCCCTGGCGGCGGAGGCCGCCAACGCGGTGGCCGAGAATTACCTGGCCAACCGCGTGCGCGGCCGCCAGGAAGCCGCCGAGCGGGCGGCCGAATGGCTGCAGCGCCGCGCGCAGGAGTTGCGGGCGCATGTGCTGGAGGCCGACCAGCGCATGGCGGCGCTGCGCCTTGCCTTGCAGGTGGATGGCCGCGACCTGCCGCAGATCAATGCCGAGATGGCCGGGCTGGGCGAGCGCATCCTGCAGGCGCGCGTGGAGAAGGAGCGCGCCACCAACCGGCTCGCCTCGGCCGAGGCACTGGTGCAGCGCACCGGCATCCTGTCGCTGCTGGACTGGGAAACGGCGGCGGGCGGCGACCGGCATATCGACCGGCTGCGCACCACGGCGGCGGAGGCCAACCAGGAAGTCGGCCGCCTTTCCATCGAGCTTGGCAGCGAGAGCCTGGCGCTGCGGCGCGCCCAGGCGCAGCGCCGCGTTACCCAGGGGCAGATGGAGGCCGAGGCGCGGGCGCGGCTGGCGGCCTTGCAGGCCGATGTGGCCGCCGCCACAACCCTGAGTGGCGCGTTGGAGGGCCGCTTGCAGGCGCTCCGCCGCCAGGCCAACGACCTGACGGTGCGGCAGACGCAGCTGGAGGCGGCGCAGCTGGAGGGCAACGCCAACCGGGCGGTCTACGAGACCTTCCTCTCCCGCCTGCGGACGACGGAACAGGTGGGCTTCAACGACACCGATGGCTGGCTGGTCTCCCCCGCGACCGTGCCGGCGCGGCCGACCTGGCCGCAGGTGCCGCTGGTGCTTGCCGCCGCCTTCATCGCCGGCCTCGGCCTGTGCATGACCGCCATTGGCTTCCGTGAGTTCCGGAAGAGCCGCACCCTGCGGAGCCAGGATGACGTGACCCGGCAATTCGCCGCCAGCGTCCGCTATCTCGGCCATATTCCAGAGCTGCGCGGGCGGCCGGACCGGGCTGTGAAGGCCATCCTCGCCGGCAAGCCGCGCGACTTCGTCGAAGCCGTGCTGGGCCTGCAGGACAAGCTGGGCCCGGCCAGAGCGGAAGGCGCGGAGGCGCCGCGCCGTGGCAGCGTCATCGCCATCATCTCCGCCCTGCCGCAGGAGGGGAAATCCACCACCCTGGCCTGCCTGGCCGCCGCTGCGGCAGCGGGGCAGCGTGTGGTCGTGGTGGATTGCGACCTGCATTCCTCCTGGCAGCAGGGCGCCTTCGATATCGGGGCCTGTCCGGGCGTGGCGGGCTATCTGGCCGGGCGCGTCGACAACCCACGCGACGCCGGCCGGCTGCATGAGGCCAGCGGCGTGTTCGTGCTGCCGGCCGGGCGGTGGGAAGCGCAGCTGCATGCCTTCTCCCGCTCCCCCCGCCTGCCGGCCCTGCTGTGCCAGCTGCGGAGCGAGTTCGACCTGATCCTGATCGATACGCCGCCGCTGCTGGTGGCCAGCGATGCGCGGGCGCTGTGCGGCCTGGCCGATGCCGCCGTGCTGGTGGCGCGCTGGGGCCGCACGCCGGCCGCGCTAGCGCGGCACACCCAGCAGCAGATCCAGGAGACCGGCACGGCCCTGGCCGGCGTCGTGCTGACCCGCGTCGATATGGCGCGGTTCGCGACCTTCGACTTCCCCGCCGCCGGGGCCATTCGCCGGGGCCGCCCCGCCCTGGCCGCCGCCGCCACGCAGCAACTGCCGGCCCCGGCGGGCATCGGAGGCCAGCGGGCATGAATACGGCCCCGCAGCCCCTGCCCAGCGCGCCGCGCGGCGAGCCATTCGACATCGGCCTGGGCGTGGTGAGCATCCTGCTGATCGGCAGCATCCTGCCGGCCATGATCGGCGGCCAGCCGGTGGGCCAGCCCTCGCAAAGCGACGTCGCCAGCATCCAAGAATCCGGTGACGCCGCCCGGCAGGCGGTGATGCTGGCGCTGTACGGCATGCATCTGGCCCTGCTGGCCTGGACGGTACGGCCGCGCGCCTTCCTGCTGATTGGCTTTCCGCTGATCGGCTTCATGGCATGGTGCGCGCTCTCCGCCTTCTGGTCACCGCTGCCGGAGCCGACGCTTCGCCGCGTCTTCGCCATGGTGGGCACGCTGGCGGCAGGGCTGTGCCTGGGGTTGCGCCTGGGGCCAAAGGGCCTGGTGGATGCGATGCGGATCTCCGCCGGCATCGCCCTGGTGGGCTCCATCCTGCACGCGGCGGTCAACCCGCTGCTGGGCTTCGACCATAACGGCTATCTGCGCGGCCTGTTCTCCCACAAGAACCTGTTTGGCTCGTTCATGGCCATGTCCATCCTGGCGGTGATCCACCACATGGCCAGCGGCGACGGCGGACGCTGGAACCGGTTGGCAGACAAGGCACTGCTGGTGGGCTGCGCGGTCGGGCTGGGCGCGGCGCATTCGGCCACGCCGCTGCTGGCACTGCTGGCCGGCATCGGGCTGTTCTGCAGTGCCGCGCTGGCGGCCTCCGGCCGTGGCCTGATCAGCGTGGCCGCGCCGGCCGTACTGGGCTGCGGCGCCGCCATCATCCTGGCCTTCGGTGGCGAGATCATGCCCCTGGTCGCCGCCGCGCTGGGCCGGGACCCAAGTTTCTCCGGCCGCGGCACCGTGTGGGCCTTCGTGCTCGGCGCCGTCGCGCAGCGCCCCTGGGCCGGCTTCGGCTACGGCATCTTCTGGCTGGGCGAGGCCGCGCCCGGCGCCGTTTTCTGGTACTGGTCCCGCCAGTACGAACTGCATGCCCATAACGGCTACCTGCAGTTGCTGCTGGATGCCGGCATCATCGGCAGCGCGCTGTTCCTGGCCAGCCTGGCAGTGCTGCTCAACCGCCTGCTGGCGCTGGTGCATGCGCGGCACGGCACGGATGGCCTGGTCGGCTGGGCCGCCATGGTGCTGGGCTTCTTCCTGGCCTGCAACCTGAGTGAATCGCGTATCCTGCAGGGCAACGACCTGCTCACCTTGCTGTTCGTCTGGAGCATCGTACGCGTCAACCTGGAGTGCTGGCGGGTGCGCGTCGCCGGTCTCGTCGCACGGCAGATCGCCTGGCAGAATCAGGCTGCGTCCTGGCCCAGGCCCGCCCCCACGCTCATGCCGCAGGAGCGCTGACACCATGCCCGACGCCACGCCAGCCCCGGCGACTCTGTTCGTCACCGACGAGCCCTTCCTGCCGCCCGGCAATGGTTCCTCCCAGGTCTATCTCTCCGTCGCGGAGGAGTATCGCCGCCAGGGTAGCCGGATCTTCTGCCTGTCCTTCTACAAGGACGCCGGCAAGGCGCTGTCGCCAGCCTCCGCCGCGGCCTATGCGGAAATTTCCTGCGGCCATCTGATGCTGCCGGGGTGGAACAATGGCGGCAGCCCCCTGGGGCGCGCGGGCCAGGCGGTGCGGGAAGCCCATCGCTGGATCAGCGGCGACGTCTTCGTCGGCCACCCGTTCCTGCAAAGCCGCCGGCCGGCCATGGCGCGGCTAGTGGCGGACTGGATTCGGCAGCAGGGCATCGCCCATATCTACTGCCACAAGATTCATGCCCTGCTGCTGATGCAGCCGATCCTGGCGTTGCTGCCGGGCATCCGCATCTCGCTCGACCTGCACGACGATTTCGTCCGCAAGGCGTTGGATTACGACATGGCATATGGCGACCTGTTCCGCGAGCTCTCCCCGCGCGAAATCCTGCGCGATCATGGCGCGGCTTGGCTGCGGCACAGGTTCCGTCGTACCAACCCGGACCGTTCCCGGGCAGCGGAACTGGCGGCCCTGTCGCGATGCGACCGCATCCTGGCCGCCTCGAGCGAGGAGGCTTCGCGCTATGCCGCCTTTCCACAGTTGGTTGGCAAGGTGCGCCATCAGCCATGGCGCTACACCGTGCCGGATGCGGCAGAAACCCCGCCCAGCGCGGCAGAGCCCTACGACATCGGCTTCATCGGCTCCGAGGACGTCATGAACCTCGATGCGGTGCGTTATCTGCGCGACGACATCCTTCCCTTGCTGCGTGGCCAGATGCCCGGTCTACGGGTCCTGCTGGCGGGAACATTGTCGCAGAAGGTGCATTCGCTGGTCGGCCACGTATCAGACATCCATGTGAAGCCGAGGCTGGAACAGGTCGGGCATTTCTACCGCGACGTCGCGGTGCCGGTCGTGCCGCTGCGCTATGGTACCGGCGTCAGCATCAAGGTGATGGAGGCGCTGGCCTTCGGCAAGCCGATGGTCAGCACGCGCATCGGCATCCGTGGCCTGCCGCCAAGTATGCGGCAGGGCATCGTCGTTGCCGATACGGCGCAGGATTTCGCCGCCGCCGTCGTGCAGCAACTTCTCCGCCGGGGCGGACAGGCCGCCCATGCGGGCCCATCGACAACAGCGCAACCAACATCCATGGCGAGGCACTGAGATGGCACGCTTCCTGGTCACCGGCGGCGCTGGCTATGTCGGCAGCCATGTCGTCCTGGCCCTGCGCGAACGCGGGGACGACGTCGTGGTTTTGGACGATCTGCGCCAGGGGCACCGCCAGGCGGTGGCAGCCGGAGCGGAGCTGGTGGTCGCGGATGTCGGGGACCGCAAGAACCTCACCGAGATATTCGCAAACTGGAAGTTCGATGGGGTGCTGCACTTCGCCGCGCTCTCCCTGGTCGGCGAAAGCATGCGGGAGCCGCTGCGCTACATGGCGGAGAACCTCAGCAATACGCTCTGGCTGGCCGAGGCGGCGGTCAAAGCCGGCTGCGATCGCTTCGTGCTGTCCTCGACCGCCGCCTTGTTCGGATTGCCCGAGATCATCCCCATCGAGGAAGACGCTGGCTTCGCGCCTGTCTCTGCCTATGGCGAGTCCAAGCTAATGGCCGAGCGTGGATTGGAGTGGGCCGACAGGGTCCACGGCCTACGCTCGGCCTGCCTGCGCTACTTCAACGCGGCGGGCGCCGACCCGCAAGGCCGGCTGGGCGAGGACCATACGCCGGAGACGCACCTGATTCCGCTGGCGATCGACGCGGCGCTTGGCATCCGGCCGCCGCTGACCGTGTTCGGTACGGATTACGACACGCCGGACGGCACCGCCATCCGCGACTATGTGCACGTCACCGACCTGGCCGACGCCCATCTGCGCGCGTTGGATGTGCTGAAGCAGGGTCGCAGCGTCCGGTACAATGTGGGCAACGGCAACGGCTACTCGGTGCTGGATGTCATCAGGATGGTGGGCGAAGTCAGTGGAAGGCCCGTGCCCTATGCCGAGGGACCCCGCCGGGCAGGAGACCCGGCGGTGCTCGTCGCCGCGAATGCAAGGCTGCGCCGGGACACCGGATGGAGCCCGCGTTACGGTTCGTTGGAGCAGGTGGTGCGCACCGCCTGGACCTGGCGCCAGAAGCACCCGCATGGCTTTGATGGCGTTGCTGCCACGATGAGCGCAACGCCTGTTGCCGAAAGCGCAATGGCCTCGCCCTGAGCAGGGTATCCACCGCCGGCATGCCAGGCGGGCCGGTTGCCGGTCAGCGCATGGATGGCGGGGAGGCGGGCAATCGCGTGGCGCTGCCGCCCCGTGTCCAGGCATCGGCCATCATGGCCAGGGGATCGAGTGTGGAGCGGGTCCTGCCGACCGGGGCGGCGGCACGCAGCACCATTCCCGTACCACCCGCCGTCCAGGCATTGGCCAGATCTTCCCGACGTTGTGCCGCACGGTCAATCTGCGGGGCAGCCGGCGCGCGCCCCGCCCAGGCAGCCAGGACACGCATGCGATAGAGATCCGCGCGGCTCGTGGTCTGTGAGTGATAGTGGCCGGCGGCAACCATCCAGTCCCCCGAGATGGCATGCAGCCGCTTCAGGAAGCCGGCGGCATACCGCGCGTTGGCGAGCGGATCGAACGCCTCGTCCAGCGAGGCGAAGGCATCGGGATGATGGAACAGGTTCACCTGCAGGCAGCCGGTATCAATCAACTTCACGCCCCGCTCCAGCAACTGCCGTGCCGCGGCCACGGCTTCCGGCTGGCTGCCGAAGAACCGGCCCGCACCTTCCGCGTTCAGGGCCCACGGCCAGGAGACCAGGCGGCCCGAAGCCGGATCGGCGCGGCCTGATTCGACGGTGGCAATGGCGCTGAGCAGGTTCGGCGGCAAACGCGCCTCACGCTCCACCACGGCGATGGCTGCCCGGCACAACTCACCCGGCCGCAGCGCTGGCGGCTGCGGGTTCCCCCAGGCGGCGGGCACGGAACTGGCCACAAATGCGCCCGTCAGCAAAAGACCGCGCAACATCAGAAGCGGCGCTCGAATACGGTGACGACATCGCCCGGCTGCAACAGCGAGCGTCGCGTGCCGAGATACTCGCGCGGAACACCTCCGGGATCAGCGCGGGTCACTGAGACGACATCGGTCACCGCGCGGTAGTTGAAACCACCGACAACGGCCACCGCTGAGAGCACGCTCATGCCCGGCTGGTACGGCGTCTGCCCGCCGCGCTCCACCATCCCTAGCACGAAGACCGGCCGGTACTGCGTGACCTCGACCGCGACGGACGGTTCGTTGAACAGGTTTCGCTCCCGTAGCAGCTGTTCCACCGAGCGCTCAAACTGCGTGGTGGTGCGGCCAGCGGCAGGAATGGCGCCCAGTAGCGGCAGCGCGACCGTCCCTGTGTCGGTGATGCGGAACTCACCGGTCAGGCGTGGGTCGTTGAAGACGGTAACGCGCAACTGGTCCCCCGCCCCCAGCGCATAGGCGGCCGGCGTTACCTCCGGCAAAAGCGGCAGGCCCGCACCCGGTGCAGCGCATGCCGAAAGCAGCAACGCGCCGCACAGGACCATGCGTCGCGTCAGGGAGCAGCGTGGAGAGTGGAGCATTCCTGTTCCTTTGCCGAAGCCAGACGATTTGTTCCGGGCCAGATCAGGTCCCGGGCTCACAACGCGAACCGCAGCCGTATCAGGACCTGGTTGCGCCCGTATTCCTGAATGCCGGCCGGCGCGGAGAGGCGTTCGGTATGCTGGAAAGTCCCGATCAGCGTCATGCTGCGGTTCAGCATCCAGCGTGCCTCCAACACGCCGATCGCGTCGGTGACGGTTCCGACATCCTCGGGATAATCGCGACGCTCCACCCTCGTCCCGACCGTGACGATCAGGTTGCGCAGCATCTCGTAATCCAGCGCCGCGCGCGCGGAGGTTCGCGTGTAGCTGACACTGTCCTGGCGGATCGATTCCTCGATGCTGCGCTGGATCGCGACGGTGACGGTCGCCAGCTGCGACGGCGTCAGGACCACCTGCCCTTCGAAGGCCGGGCCGGACAGCGGCTTCAGCCCCGCTTGCTCGTAGTCCCGGCGCCGGTAACCAAGCAGCAGCCTGGCCTGCCACAGACCGTCCACGTCATATTGCGCGCCGCCCTGCACCTCCCAAGTCAACGAGTCTCGCCCGCTTTGGCCGGCACGGTCGTAGCGGATATCCTGCAGCCGGACCACGCCGAGCAAGGCCCGGCCGGGAAGAACGCTGTACTCGGCGTTCAACTCGCCCAAAGCCGACTGATGATCGTTGTTGGACAGCGGGTCACGCACACCGGCGACCGTCACATCCTGATAGCGCAGCCAACGGTAATCCAGCGAAGCCCCCAGTCTTAGCTGGTTGAAGGCGACGGAACCGGCGGCGTGCACGATGTCGGTGTCGTATGGCGCCGGGGTGCGCGTGCCGCTTTGCTGCACGTCCAGATCGTCGACGTCCAGGTGGCTTCGGATATGGTCGTAACGAAGCCGCAGCCAGGACGCGCGGCCAATGTCGTAGCGGCCTGCTACACCAATGGCGTAGTCGTTCCAGTTCAGATTGCTGTCCCGTACATGCTGCCGGGTGATTTGTGTGGCGGTAGCTTCGATGCCGTGCCGCGTCCACATGCTGGCGCCGGTGACCGATAAGGCTTCCTCGGCGAAGCTGCCGGACCGGCGGCGCCCCTGCCCCGGGAGCAGATTGTCGTCATAGCCCACACCACCTTCCAACGATGCATCCAGCCGATAGCCTGGCAGCCGAACGCCCAGTGGATCGAAATCGGGCCGTGGGCGATTGAGGACGGTGACACCGCGTGCTGTCGCCTCCGGGCCAATGAACTGCGCCAGGGCTGCCGACGGCCAGACCACGGCCAGCGTGGCGGCAAGGCCCAGGCAACGCGGAAGCAAAACTCGCGGTGGTCTCGGGCGGTGACGTCGATGATCCGGGCGACAGCACTTCATTGCGAAATCGTAAAATATTATGCCGCACCGCACCAGAGTTCTTTGACGGTTTTTACAAAGTATAGGCGGAGCGTTGTACCGCGAGGGCGGATATAGGTCGGCCCACCACCAGCGCGCCGGCTCGTCGCTTTAGAAGACCAGCATGGCCAATACCAGCCAGAACAGCAACGCAATGATCAATCCCAGAACGATACCAAAGGCAGCGCCTCGGTTTCTCGATCCCATAAGCAGCCTACTTCATCTATATCTGGCGTTGCACGTTATGGCGAAGAACAGGTTGAAAGCCATTCTTCACACCTTCGCTTTCTTCATTGAATGGCAGCCGAACGCTACTCTCCTCCGCTTTGTCACGGTGAAGGTTGCCACTATTCATTTTCGTGTTCAATGGAATTGACCGTAAACGCACTTCAAGCCAAAGCTTAACGAATCGCGGCCAAAGCAGTGTTTGCTCTCACCAGTAAAGACGGCTTCATAGGCTCGGCCTCAACGGGCGCCCTTGCGCAGCAGCACCGCCGGGACTGTCTTGGCCAGGATCTTGAGGTCGGTCCGCAAAGACAGTTGCTGCACGTACAGAGTATCGAGAGCGACGCGTTGCTCGTAGCTGGTATCGCTCCGGCCGCTTACCTGCCACAAGCCGGTGATTCCGGGGCGCACGGAGAGATACGCGGCCGCGTTGGGCCCGTACTGCTCTTCCAACTCGGCATGCACGACGGGCCGGGGGCCAACCAGGCTCATGTCCCCACGCAGAACGTTATAAAGCTGCGGCAGCTCATCGAGGCTCGTGGCCCTCAGGAAGTTTCCTACCAAGGTGACACGGGGGTCCCGATCGAGCTTCCGATGCGTCTTCCACATTTCAGCCGCTCTGGCATCCCGTTCGAGCAATGCCGACAGCGCCTGCTCCGCATTCGGCACCATGCTGCGGAACTTCAGGCAATGGAACACCTTGCCACCCCGTCCGATCCTCGCATGGCCGAACAGCACCTTGCCGCCGTCGCTCCACACCACCAGCGCAATGGCGAGCAGGACCGGGACGAGAATCATCAGCATCGTGCCGGATAGAACGAGATCGAGGATGCGTTTGGAAGCCCGCTTCCAGGAGTAGCGGTCGCGCAGATCCGGGACCAGCAAGGCCGCTTGCAGCAGCGCCTCGCCTCCCGGCGCACGGACACCAGGCGAATTGAAATTCATGTCGCTCACGGGCTCACCTCCTGCAGCAACAAATCCCTTTTGCGTCCGCCCTCAAGCGTGTCGGGCCGCCCCAAGCAGGATCTTGGCCACGACTATGCTGCAACTGCTCACATAGTTTCAATACGATTCGGTAATGTGCCGGATTTTACTTAAGATACTTTAATTCAATCTTTCTGATATTATCACGCGGCCTGACGCCATGTTGAACCGGTGTCTTTCTCAAAGCGTGATTATTGCAAGCTCACGCACACGCATTCCGGAACGTAAGATTTTTCACGGCAGGCGCTTCGAGAAGGCGCGTGATCTCGCCACGCCGCCAGCGGCCTACCCACTCCCTGGCGTGTGAGCCCGCCGCGGTGCAAAGACAACCGGTGGCTTCAGGCGTGGATCAGGCGATGACAGGTTATGCGACCGATGTGTTGGTGCTGGGCTCCGGTTCGGCAGGGCTGACGGCAGCCTTGGCAGCCGCGAAGCGCGGACTCTCTGTGACTGTGCTGGAAAAGACCGATCGGCTGGGCGGCACCACGGCCATGTCCGGCGCCGGTACCTGGATTCCCGCAAACCATCTGGCGGCGGAAGCCGGTATCGACGACAACGCCGAGGATGCACTCGCCTATATCCGCGCCGCCGCGCCTTCGGGCTGGGCGCAAACGGAGGAGTTGCTCTGGCAGGCCTTCGTCCACGCCGCGCCGGAGATGCTGCGCTTCGTCGAAGCCAACACCCCGCTGCGCTTCGCCCTGACCACCGAGCCTGATCCACTCCGCACCCTGCCAGGCGCGAAAGCGCGCGGCCGCATGATGTCGCCTTTGCCCTTGAGCCGCTGGCGGGCGGGGCGGTTCGCCTTCCGAATCCGCAAGTCCACCATCCCGGAGATCTTCACCTATCATGAGGCGGTCACCACCGACCTCTACCACAAGCCCTACCGGACGGTGCTCGAACTGTGGCCGCAATTGCTCTGGCGATTGCTGACCAACACGCGCGGCAAGGGCACCGCGTTGGTCACCGGCCTGTTGCGCGGTTGCCTGGACGCCGGGGTGAAGGTGGTGCTGAACGCGCGTGCCGTCGCGCTGACGCAAGACGAGACCGGCGCCGTGACCGGCGCCGTCGTCGAGCACCAGGGGCGGCCTGAGACCTGGGCAACCCGCGCCGGCGTCGTCATCGCGACCGGCGGCTTCGAATGGGACACCGTGCGGATGCGCCGCCATTTCCCCGGCCCGGTCGACTTTCGCGGTAGCCCGGGCGCGCATGAAGGTGACGGCCAGCGCATGGCCGAGGCCGCCGGCGCCGCGCTCGACCACATGGACCAGGCGACTATCACCCCCGCCATCCCGGTCCGCTACAAGGGCGAGGTTCTGGCACAGCCTGTGCCCTTCCATACCGAGCCCTATGCCATGCTGGTGAACCGCCATGGCGAGCGCTTCACTAATGAGCTCACCTTCAACATCGGCGAGGTACTGGACAGGCGCGATCCGGTGAGTGGCGAGCCCGTGAATCTGCCAGCCTGGGTCATCACCGATTCCCGCATGGTGAGCGAGGTGCCACCGGTCCGCTGGGCCGCCAAGGCTGATCCTGGCTGGATGCGCCAAGCGCCGGACGTGGCCGGGCTGGCAGGGCAAATCGGCGTGCCGCCGGATGCATTGGCGGCCAGCGTCGCTCGCTTCAACGCCTTTGCCACGGCCGGGCTGGACGAGGACTACGCCCGCCCCGCGCGGGCCGATGCCGCTTCGGCCGGCGACAGGCGGCGGCGGGCCGGCATCAAGCCGATCGTCCAGGCGCCCTTTCTGGCCATGCCATTTAGCCGCTCCATCCTTGGCACCAAGGGCGGCGCGCGCACCAACGAACATGCCGAAGTGCTGCGCCCGGACGGCAGTATCATTCCGGGACTCTTCGCCGCCGGCCTGGCCATGGCCAACCCGATCGGCACCCGCAATGTCGGCACCGGCACGACCATCGGCCCCAACATGGCGTGGGGCTATATCGCCGGTCAGCGCCTGGGCCGTCGCAACTGACGAGATCTAAGGAAAAGGACGGGCAAATTCCTTCTTCGCCCTCCTTCCTCAGTCCCCCCTCAGTTCCGCGCCATAATCGCCGTGCTATCCATCAAGTCCGCGTATTTCTGTTGCATGTCGAACAGGTTTGCCTGGTGCGGCCCCATGGCGCGGTCACCAACGCAATCCTGCACGACAATGGTGCGCATGTTGTGGGAGACCGCGTCCACCACGGTCGCCCGCACGCAGCCGGATGTGGTACAGCCCGTCACCAGCAGCGTGTCGGCACGGCGCCATTGCAACCAGCCGGCCAGTTCGGTGCCGAAGAAGCCGGAAGCCTGGCGTTTGCGGATCACCAGTTCGCCCGGCAGTGGCTGTAGCTCTGGCACGATCTGGCTGAGCGGACTCGTCTCGGTCAGTTTCAGCAGGCCTGTGGCCTTGCGGGTAAAGGCACCGGCATCCGCGCCGTCATCGGCATAGACCACGCGGGTATGCACCACGGGCCAGCCGCGCTGCCGCGCATGCGCCAGTAACGGAACGGTGCAGGCAATGGCATCGGTGATGTTGCCGCCACCAAAATGCGCTGGGTCGGTGAAGCCAACGACGAAGTCCACCATGATCAGCGCGGGGCTCTCGCCCATGCCGATGGAGGCGCCCATGCCCTGCCGGCTATAGATATCCAACTCGTTCATGCCATCGGCCCCGCTCAGAACTCGGCCATCAGGGGGCCGAAGCCGTCCATCTGGTCGTGGATGTTGTTGCTGCGCAGCGCGTGCCAGTAGGTCGCGGTGTTGATGGCGATGACGGGCTTGCCAAGCCACAATTCTGCCGCCGCGGCCAGCCGCATCATGGACAGGTTGGTGCCGACCTGCACGATGGCATCGATGTCATCGCCATCCAGTTCCCGCAGCGTATTCCGCAGCGTCTCCGGCGTCACCTCGGCAATAGCGATCCAGGATGGGCACTGCAGGGCCACATCGCGCACAACGCTGAAGCCCATGTCGCCAAAGTAGCGCGAGACCTCGCTGTTCATCGAAGGCCAGTAGGGCGAGAGGACGGCCAACCGCCGGATGCCGCCATGACGGTTCAGCGCCGCCGTACAGGCGTGGCTGCCGACACTGATGCGCAGGCCGGACTCGTCCTCCACCTGCTTCACGAAGCGATCCGCGCCTTTGACGCCGTCGAAGAATGTCACGGCGGACATGCCCATCACCAGATGGTCCGGCTTGCAGGTCATGACGCTGCGGACAGCGTCCAGCGTGTTGCCGGCAATCACCTCTGCACCGGCGCGGAAGCTTTCGTTGCTGATGGCCTGGGCATTCGGCGTGAAGATGCGGCTGTAATGGTTGGTGACACCGCGCGGGCGCAGCGCATCGAAATCCGGCTGGACGATGGTGTTGGTCGACGGACCCAGCACGCCGAACTTGGCGCGCCAGCCTTGAGCGTCTGGCATTCCCGATTCTCTCCTCATGGATGATGAATCCAACCAGGCTTCATCATGGAACTTGATGTGTGGGCATCCTGGCATGCATCCTGCATCCCGCAAAACACCAAAACATCGAGGTCAGCTGATGCGCCCTGCATTTTCGCTTTGTCGCCGCTCGCTGCTTGCGGCGATTCCATCGCTGGCCCTCCCCGGCATCGCCCGTGCGCAAGGTGGATGGCCAGCGCGCACCATCCGATTCGTCAATCCCGGCCCAGCCGGTGGCTCTGGCGATGTCGTCGCCCGCATCGTCATGGAGCGTGTTGGTGCCTTGCTCGGCCAGACCATCATCATCGACAACCGCCCGGGCGCTGGCACCAATATCGGCATGGCGCAGGTGGCGCAGTCAGCACCCGATGGATACACGATGGGCCTGGCATCCATCGCGGCGAACGCGGTCAACCAATGGATCTACAAGACACTGCCCTTTGATCCCGAGCGGGATTTCGCCGCCGTGTCACTAATGGTTCTGATGCCAAATATCATGGTCGTGCCATCATCCTTGCCGGCCGGCAACGTCGCGGAGTTCATTGCCTACGCAAAGCAGCGTCGGTCGATCGACTACGGCTCCGTCGGTGCCGGCTCGTCGCAGCATCTGGCCGGCGTGCAGTTTGCCCTCTCGACGGGGCTGGATATGCAGCATGTGCCTTACACAAACTCCGGGCAGCTCAACAGCGACCTGATCGAAGGCCGCACGACTGTTCTGTTTCAGTCCGTCTCCGCTGTCGCGGAAATGGTACGGGCGGGCCGGATGAAAGCGCTTGCCGTGACCGGCACCCAGCGCCTTTCAGCTTTCCCCGATGTACCGACGCTGGTGGAAGCCGGTGTCGACATCACCTCGACAGGTTGGTTCGGCGTTGTCACCCCGGCGAATGTCCCGGCTCCCATTCTGGATGCTATGCATAAGGCCACCGTTACCGCGATTGCCGATCCTGGCGTCCAGAAGAAGCTGACCGAGCTGGGCGCAATCCCGCGCAGCAGTGAAAGCCGGGATTCGTTTGCGGCATTCATGCAAACGGAAACGCTGAAGTATCGCGACATCATCAAGGCGTCCGGCGCGACCGCCAACTGAAGCCAGGTCCGGGGCATGGCCTGCGCCATGCCCCGTGGCGTTGTCAGGCCACCTCGTCCAAGGCGCGCAGGGAGGCGATCATCGAAGTCCGCATCAGGTAATCCTTGTGTCTGGCGGCATCATCCGCAGTCGCTCGCAGGTCGTCGAGCGACGCACGCCGCACCGCCGGGTCGCGCTGGTTCAGCGTGGCTCGGTTCCGCAAGGCCTGCTGCTGCACGACATCCAGCGCCACCTTGCGGCGCTGCCGTTCATATCGGCCCAGCACGGCCGGGTCGGCCCCTTGCCAGACCCGCGTCAGCTTCTCGGCCAGGTTGAAGGCGTCATGGATGCCGCCATTCATGCCCATGCCACCGAGCGGATTGTTCACATGCGCCGCGTCCCCGGCCAGCAGCACGCGGCCAGTGACGTAGCGCTCCGCCACCCGCTCATTCACCCGGTAGGCGGTGCGATGGCGGATCTCGTAGTCGCCCGCCTTCGGCAGCACCGCCTGCATCCGGGCCTGGATACGCGCGTCGGAGAGCATGACATCCTCCGGCTCCGCCGGATCGGTCGGCAGCAGCAGGCGCCAGACGCTGGTGGTGCGTAGCAGAACGAACCATTCGTCGGGGTCGGAGATATAAGCGATGTTGGTCAGCACGGGCATCACCTCCTGATACTGGAAGGTGGTGGAGCACGTCAGGTAGAGCTCCGGGATGGTCTGCCCTTGGAAGCCGATCTGCATCGCCTTACGCACGGCGCTGCGCGCGCCGTCCGCGCCGATCAGCCAGCTGCCGCGCAGCGATTCCGCGCTGCCATCCTCCCGCTCGATTCGCAGGATCACGCCGTCGGCATCCTGCGTCACGCCGGCCGCGCGGGCATCGTAGACGAAGCGGACATCTGGGTTGGCTGCCAGCCTGTCGCGCAGCAGGCGGGTCAGTCGCCACTGCTCGCATTGCAGCCGGTAGGGGTGTGCCGTCTCATCCCGCAGCAGGCCAAGGTCGAACGTGGCGACGGGACCGTCGCGCCGGTCACGGAACTGCCATTGCGGGCAGATCAGCCCCTGGTCCACCAGAATCTCCGAGACCCCGAAGCGGTCGAGCATATCCAGCGTCGGCGGATGGAACGTGGAAGCCCGCAAGCCGTCCGGCAGGTCCCGCTCGGCCTCGACGACGGTGACTGGAATGCCCGCCTCTGCCAGCGCGGCCGCGGCGACCAGCCCCACCGGTCCGGCGCCGGCGACCAGCACCGGTGCCCGCCCCGCCTGCCTGCTGCCCACCATGGGGGCACCCAGGTCACACGCCATGGTCGTCACTCAGGCCGCCTGCCCTGTTCCGCATGACGTCTACACCATGCGCCGTCCGGAGCCGCCTCAGCCTGGGGGCCGGACAAGCTGCGCAGTGCGTATCTCCAGACCTCTGCTGCGGCCGGTAAGCCGGCCATGGCCGATCATGGCGCTGCATCCGCCTCTCCCCCTGAATAGGTCGAGGTCATTGTGTACAATTATTGGGGCGCGTCACGCACAAAATCCGGGGCGCCTCAAGTTTGGCCCGCCGTGGCTATCCGAACCGCTCCTGTTTGAAGCAGTTATCCACGGCCACTGCCCTTAGTGTGTACAATCAACCGCCCTTGGCCTCGATCTCCGCTACCAGTCTCGCTGGTCTGGTCGAATTCAGGTGGGCGCCCATCATCAGCCCCGCCCATTCGGCGTTGCGGGCCGCCAAGGCCTCGATGATCTCGCGGTGCTGGCGGTTGGAGCGGCCGATATTGATCCATTCCTGCATCCGATACTGCTTGAGCAGCACCAGCGGCACCTGCACCACCCACCCCATCATGCCTTCCAGCCGGCGCGACCCGGCGGCGCGGACGATGGTCATGTGGAAGTCGCGGTTCAGGCCGCTGAAGCGGGCGGTGCCGGCTTCGTCCGGTGTCTCGATGGCCTCCATGGCGTCGGCCAGACGGCGCAGCTCCGCCAATTCCTCGGGCTTGATCCGCTGCGCGGCGCGGCGGGCGGCGAAGCCCTCCAGCATGGCGCGCAGCTGGTACACCTCATGCAGGTCATCGCCCGTGATCTCGGCGACGAAGGTGCCGTAGTTGCGCTCGCTCTCCACCAGCCCGTCCGCCAGCAGGCGGCGCAGCGCGTCCCGCACCGGCGTGCGGCTGACGCCAATCTCCGCCGCCAGCATCTCCTCCCGCAATGGCGAGCCCGGCGGGAAGCTGCCATCCATGATTCGCTGCCGGATGGTCTGATAGGCGCGCTCCGCCGCGTTCGACATGACGGGTCCGTCTCCTCCAACCTCTCCCGGGCTTTGCCGGGGGAAGCGGCCGGAGCACAAGGGGGCTATCGCGGAGCTGCCACCCGTCGCCGCCATCAAGCCCGGCCGTGGGCCCGCATCAGCGATGCGGGCACGTCAGCTTAGAATGGTGCGGCCTCACAGTACGGCGGGGTGCTGGCCGGCATGGCCCTCCGTCGGAAGGTCGCGCCCCACGCGCGGCACCAACAGGATCGCGGCCAGCAGCAGTAGCACGCCGCCGGCACCGAACACGCCCGCCACGCCCCGCATCTCAAAAATCAGCCCACCCAAGGCGGCGCCCGAGGCGATGGCCAGCTGCACCGCCGCCACGATCAGCCCGCCGGCGCTCTCCGCCTCGTCCGGCACGGTTCGCGCCACCCAGGTGGACCAGCCGACCGGCACGGCACCGAACGCCATGCCCCACAGCGCGACCACCGCCGCCTGCAGCGGCAGCCCCACCTGCAGGTGGGCCAGCACCAGCGCCGAGCTGCCGATCAGTACCGGCATCGCGATCAAGGTCAGGCGCAGGCTGCGCTGCAGCAGAAAACCGGCCAGGAAGGTGCCGAATAAATTGGCGACGCCGAAGCCCAGCAGGATCAGGGCCATGCGCTCGATATCCACGCCAGCCGTCAGCTCCAGCATCGGGCGGATATAGGTGAACAGGGCGAAATGCCCGCCGAACACCAGCACGGTGCACAGCATGCCTAGTGCCACGCCCCGCCGCCCCAGCACCATCGCCAGGGTGCGCAGCTTCGCCGTTCCGGTGGGCGCCAGCGGCGGCAACGTCGCGAACTGCGCCAGCAGCCCCACCACGCCGATGGCGGCGGCCAGTAGGAAGACGCTGCGCCACCCGTACATCCCGCCCAGATAGCTCCCCAGCGGCGCCGCCACGATGGTGGCCAGGGACACGCCGCTGAAGATCATGGACAGCGCCCTGGGCACCATCTCCTGCGGCACCAACCGCATCGCCATGGCGGCCGCCATGCTCCAGAAGCCGCCCAGGGCCACCCCCAGCATCACCCGCCCCAGCAGCAGCAAGCCCAGGTTGGGCGCGAACGCCACCAGCAGATTGGACCCGATCAACAGCACCGAGAACGCCATCAGCACCAGCCGCCGGTCGATGCCCCGCGTCGCGGGCGCGGCCAGCAGGCCGGCGGCCAGCGCCACCATCGCCGTCACCGTTACCGCCTGCCCCGCCACGCCTTCCGACACGCCAAGCGTCGCCGCCATCGGCGTCAGCAGGCTGGCCGGCAGGAATTCGGCCGTGACCAGGCCGAACACGCCTAAGGATAGGGAGACGACGGCCGCCCAGGCCGGAGTCTCCCGCGCGCCATCCGGCGCTACGCCTACTCCATCGCTACTCATGACCCATCCTCGCATTGCAACCTGTGTTGCAGCGCAAAGTAAGGTTGAGCTGTCGGACGATCTATGGCATCACGTCCGATATTGTTGACCGAAACGCCGGCGATCACGCCATGACCCAGCCTGCTCCAGACCTGATGAGCGAATTGCTGCTCGGCATGCGGTTGCGCGGAATCCAGTGCCGCCGCATCCAGGTGACGGCGCCGTTCGGCCTGGGCTTCGGCGCTGCGGACCGGCGGGCGCAGTTCCATTTCATCGCCGCGGGCCATGTGGTGCTGCGCAGCGCCAGCGGTGTGCTGCACCCGCTGGAGGCCGGCACCGCTGTGTTCCTGCCGCATGGTGGCGCCCATCAGCTGCTCTCCAGCGCCGAGGCCCAGTGCCGCGACATCGCCAGCTTCAGCTCCGCCCCGCTTTGCGACAATGTCTGCGCCATCACCGCCTGCTGCGACGCACCGGATGCCGGCAGCACCATCATCTTCAGCAGCGCCATGGAGTTCGAACTCGGCGGCATGCAGAGCCTGGTCGCGCTGATGCCGGAGGTGATGCTGGTCAGTACGTTGCTGGACCGCCAGCCGGAATTGCTGCCGATCCTGACTGCCATGGAGAACGAGGCCCGGCTGCAGCGCGTCGGCTTCGCCGGTATCCTTGCCCGGCTGGCGGATGTGGTCTCCGCCACCATCGTGCGTGGTTGGGTGGAATGCGGCTGCGGCGGCGCCTCAGGCCTGGTGGATGCCATTCGCGATCCCAGGCTGGCCCGCACCATCGCCGCGCTGCATCGGGACCCGGGGCGGGACTGGACGGTCGCCGCCCTGGCGGCGGAGATGGGCAGTTCCCGCTCCGTCTTCGCCGAGCGCTTCCAGGCCGTGCTGGGCATCCCGCCGCTGCGCTACATCACGGAGTTGCGGATGCGCCTTGCCGCGCAATGGATCACGCAGGACAAGGTCCCGCTCGACGCCGTCGCGCAGCGCCTGGGCTATACCTCGCTGGCGGCCTTCAGCCGGGCCTTCAAGCGTGTCACCGGGGAGCCGCCCGGGGCGCTGCGCCACCCACGAGCGGCACCTCCGCCCGCCATGGCCGATGGCCCACGCGCGGTGGCCTGAACGGCCCCCGAACGCCAAGATCGCCCCGCCTCCGCCACGAACGGAGCATAAAAAAGGCCCGGCGGATCGCTCCGCCGGGCCGTGTCCGATGCACCAAGCCTGTTATGTATCGCGCAGCCGTCCACCCCAACCCGCGGCGGCGGAGGCCACGAAGGCACCGATCAGCATCGACAGCGCCGTGTAGATGGAGAACTTGGCCGCGGCCTTGCGGGCCTCGTCCACCGCCGTCTTCGCTTTCTCGGCAGCCTCACGCGCACGGGTCACCGTGGCATCCACCCGGCTACGCGCGTCGGCCTGGGAGATCCCGGCGCGGGCGGAGACGAGCTGCGCCAGATAGGCGCGGTCGGCTTCCGGCACATCTCCATTGGCGACACCATTGGCAATGATTCGGCCGGCCTCGGCCGAAGCATCCGCCGCGTTGGCGTTGGCATCCGGTTGCGCCCGACGGAACAGGCTGTCCATGTCGTAGCCTTCAGTCAGCTCGGACATGGCGCCGGCCGCACCCTGCGCCGCACCACCACCCACGCTCGCCGCCGCCTGCACACCGGTACCGATGGCGGACGACGCAGCCGAGGCCAGCAGCCCGACCGTCACCAGCGTCGCCAGCGACCAGGCCAGGAATCCGTGGGCGGTATCGCGGAAGAACGACTCATCCGCGTGGATGCTGCTCCACTTGGTGCGAAGGCGCCCGGCCATGTAGCCACCGACGCCGGAGGAGAACCACTGCACGATGATCAGCCAGATCACCGTCGCCACGCCCAGCGTGGTGGCCGTGTTGCCTTCACCACTCCAGGGCGAGGCGGCGGACAATCCAAGGCCGGAACCCAGGGCGATCAGGATCAGCGTGATCGCCATGGACGCCACGGCGCCACCGATGATGGCGCCCCAGGAAATGGCCGATTGCGTGGCCTCCTGCGTGCTGGCAGCGGCTACGCTACCAACGGGGCTTCTTGCTTCCAGGGGCATGAGGGTCTGTCCCGTGTCTCAGCGCCACAGCAGCGCGAGAAGGATGATCACCGGGATCGGCACCCCAAGCAGCCAAAGCAGAATTCCGCGACCCATGACCCGTCTCCTCTTCCTGGGTATCTGGGTGTAACGCCGCAGATTGTAACAGGTTGCCCGAGGCGTAAGGTCGGCCGTAAGGCCGGCGCCGCCAAGATCGCTCGCCCTGATAAGGGCCATCAGCAGTGGCCGAGCCGCTCGCTGGCGCCCGCCAAAACCATGCGCGGTTTCCAGGTGCCGGAGCCGGGGTTTCCGAAGGCCTTGGGCCCTCGGCAAAAAAGATTTGAGAAAGGCGGCGCCCCTCTCAAACCTCTCCGCCACCCTCCATTGCCTCGCACTCCCGCATGGCGGTCGCCAGCAGCGCCGCCGCCGCCTCCACCGCGATCGGCAGCGACGTATCGGCCCGCGCATACAGCCCTAACTCGCTGAACACCGGCCCACGCTGGTGGTGCAGCGGCACATGCACCAGCTCCCCGCGCTGCAACGCCTGCTCGACGCCGACGCGTGTCATGAAGGCGACACCCATGCCCCGCAGCACCAGTTGCTTCATCATCTCCACCGAGCCGGCCTCAAACTGTCCCCGGTCCGGCAGGCGCGACTGGAAGAACAGCGCGTGCAGCTGGTCGCGATTAGCGAAGTTCAACTTCGGCAGGATCAACGGCTGCTCCAGGCAATCACGCAGAGACACCACGGCGCGGGCCGCCAGCGGCGAGTCCGGCCGCACCACCGCACCCAGCCTGAAGCGCGCCACGGCCAGTTGCCGCAACTCCGCCCGCCGCCGGACCTCGAAGGCCAGGCCAAGATGCACGTCGCCATCCATGATCGCTGCGGGAATCTGCTCCGTTCCCATCACACCGACGCCGAAGGTCAGGCGGGGATAGGCCGCATGCGCCGCCCGCAGCGCCTCCGGCACGATCTGGTGGCACAGCCCTTCCAGTGTCGCCAGCTCGACATGCCCGACCCGAAGGCCCTTGATCGCGTCGAGCTCGGAGGATGCGCGTTCCAGGTCCCGCATCACGGTGGTCACATGGTGTGCCAGCACCTCGCCGGCCGCGGTCAGCTTCAGCCCGGCGGGCAGCCGCTCGAACAGCGGCGCGCAGAGTTCCGCCTCCAGCTTGAGGATCTGCCGATTCACGGCGGAGGACGCGACGTTCAGCCGCCGGGCGCCCTCCCGGATGGAACCGGCGCGGCGCACCGCATCGAAATACTGCAAGGCAGCGGCATGAATCCGCAGCGGCCTGGCCATGGTCTCTGCCTTCTTTCCGATGCCGAACCGGCATCACCCTAGGCGAAAATCGGCACTTTGGCGAGCGGAGTGGGGATTGCAGACTGGCATCGTGCCATTGCCCGTCCCGGCTTTCGGCCAAGCGCACAAGCGGGGGCGGCCACCGCTTCCGGCTCTGGCACCGGTGGCATGGATTGGAAAGGGAGTTCCGAATGCGTGACGAAGCCGGTCCCCAGCCATCCATGGGGCTCCGCGGCCACAGCGCCTTCCAGCCTAGCGCGGTTGCGGAGAAGGCACTCATCATCTCCCACGAAGCCGTCAATGGCGAGTACCGGCACATGCGGCTGGCGTGCAACGCCGTCGCTGCCGGCGCGGCCCCCGGCCAGTTCTTCCAGCTGCTCTGCCCCGCTCCGCCTGGCGAGGCGCCCTTCCTGCGGCGGCCGATGAGCGTCTATGGCGCCGACCCGGCAACAGGCACCGTCGAGTTCCTGTACAAGGTCACCGGTGCCGGCACCCGTGGCCTGGCCATGCTGGGGGTCGGCGATCAGCTGGATATCCTCGGCCCGCTGGGGCAGGGCTTCACGCTCGACCCCGCCTGGCGCCACATCGTCGCGGTCGGGCGCGGCGCCGGGCTGGCGACGCTGGCGCCGCTGGCCCGGGCGGCCCGTGCGCAGGGCATCGGCGTCACCGCCATCCTCAGCGCCAGGCGGCCGGAGCTGGTGGTGTCCGAAGCGCAGTTCCGCGCCCAGGGCGCCGAGGTCCTGGCAGTGACGGAAAGCGACGGCACCAGCAGCCCCGCCTATGTCGAGCGTCAGTTGCGTGCGCTGACCGCCGCCGGGCGCTGCGATGCCTTCTTCACCTGCGGCTCCGCCCGCCTGCTGCGCCTGCAACAGGATCTGGCGCGGGAATTCGGCCTGCCGGGGCAAGTGGCGTTGGAACAGCAGATGGCCTGCGGCCTTGGCATATGCTTTTGCTGCGTGCGGGACTTCCAGGTGGAGGGCAGGACGTTGCACAAGCGCGTCTGCTGGGATGGCCCGGTCTTCGACCTGCTGGAGGCCGTGGCATGACCGACATGACGGTGCGCATCGGTGGCCTGACCCTGGCCAGTCCGGTCATGCCCGCCTCCGGCACCTTTGCCGAGGGGCTGGCGCGGGTGATGGATCTCGACCGCCTCGGCGCCCTGGTGACCAAGACCATCACGCGCGAATTGCGGGACGGCAACCCGCTGCCCCGCGTGGCGGAGGTGCCGGGCGGCATGCTTAACGCCATCGGCATCCCGTCCAAGGGCGTGCCCTGTTTCCTGCGGGACAGCCTGCCCTTCTACCAGCGTTGGCGGCCGCCCTTGGTCGTCTCCATCTCCGCCCCCACGGCGGAAGGCTTCGCCGCCTTGGCTGCCGAAATCAGCGTGCCGGGCGTCACCGCCATCGAGGCCAACATCTCCTGCCCCAATATCGAGGAGGACGGCAAAGCCTTCGCCATGCAGGCCGGCTCCGCCGCCGCGGTCATGCGGCGGCTGCGGGCAGCGACCAGCCTGCCGCTCTGGGCCAAGCTGACCCCCAATACCGGCGACATGGCCGCTGTCGCCCTGGCCTGCGAGGATGAGGGCGCGGACGCGCTGGTGGTGGCCAACACCATCCTGGCGATGTCGATCGACCTGCAGACCTTCAAGCCACGCCTGGGCAACATCATGGGCGGCCTGTCCGGCCCGGCGGTGAAGCCGATCGTGCTGCGGCAGGTCTATCAATGCGCGCGGGCGGTGCGCATTCCTGTCATCGGCTGCGGCGGCATCTCCACCGCGCTGGATGCCGCCGAATACATGCTGGCCGGCGCCACGGCCGTGCAGGTCGGCACCGCCACCTTTCTGCAACCCGAGGCGATGACGCAGGTGATCGACGGTCTGGCGCAGTTCTGCGCCGCCCGTGGCATCGGCCATGTCGCCGAATTGACCGGCGCCCTGAAGCGCGAGGATACGCATGAAGCCGATCTTGCCTGGGCCGCCCCGGCACCATGACTGACCATCTGGCCGAGCGGCTGTTCGCGCAGTTGCGGGACGAGAGCTTCGACGGCGTCGGCATCACCCGCGAATGCTACACCCCGGCCGAGACCCGGGCGCTGGAGCTGGTCGAGGCCGAGGCACGCCGGCTGGGGCTGGAGACGAGTTGGGACACCGGCGCCAACCTATGGGCCACCCTGCCCGGCAGCGATCCCACCCTGCCCGCCGTGGCTTGCGGCTCTCACCTCGACTCAGTCCCGCAGGGTGGCAATTTCGATGGCGCCGCCGGGGTGCTGGCGGGGCTGCTGGCGCTGGGCCAGTTGCGGCGCGAAGGCTTCCAGCCGCGCCGCTCCCTGCGCCTGCTGGCGCTGCGGGGGGAGGAAAGCGCCTTCTATGGCCAAGCCTATCTGGGCTCCTCTGCCCTGTTCGGCCGCCTGCGGGCGGAAGATCTGGCCGCCGCCAACGTGGCCACCGGGCGCAGCCTGGGGGAGGCGATGCGCTCCGTCGGCATCGACACCGACCGGGTGGAGCGCGGCGAGGTATTGCTGAACCCCGCCTCCCTGGCCTGCTGGCTGGAACTGCATATCGAGCAGGGCCCGGTACTGGTGGCGCGGGACATGCCCGCCGCCGTCGTCACCGGCATCCGTGGCAACCTCCGCCACCGGGCCGTGGAGTGCCTCGGCGAGGCCGGCCATTCCGGCGCCGTGCCGCGCTGGCTGCGCCATGACGCGGTCTTTGCCGTGGCCGAGCTGATCACCCGGCTGGACCGCCACTGGCGCACCCTGCTGGAACGCGGCCGCGACCTCGTGCTCACCTCCGGCATCATCGGCACCGACCCGCGCGAGCACGCCATGGCGCGCATCCCCGGCCGCATGACCTTCTCGCTCGATATCCGCTCCCAGAGCCCGGAAACGCTGGAGGCGTTCTACGACCTCTTTCTCTCGGAATGCGCCGGGCTGGCGGAGGAGCGTGGCGTGCGGTTCGAGCCTGGCCGGCGGGTGGATGCCGCGCCGGCGCAGATGGATGCCGCGCTGATCGCCCGCCTGCGGGCCAACCTGCAGGCCATGGGCCAGCCGGACGAACCCATCCCGAGTGGCGCCGGCCATGACGCCGCGGTATTCGCCAATGCCGGCGTGCCCAGCGGCATGATCTTCGTCCGCAACGCCAATGGCTCCCACAACCCGAAGGAGGCCATGGAGATGAGCGACTTCCATGTCGGTGCCGAGCTGCTCCGGCGCACCCTGCGGGAGTTGGCCGCGTGAGCCGCGACAGCCATCAGGCCATCACCGGCCGCAGTATCTCCCGCCTGCTGCTGGAGGCCGGCGCCATCCAGGTCAGCCAGGACCAGCCCTTCTTCCTGGCCGCCGGCTGGGCCAGCCCGGTCTATGTCGACTGCCGCCTGTTGGTCGACCGGCCCCGCTGGCGCCGCACCGTCATCGACCTGGCCATCGCCACCCTGCGCCGCTCCCCTTCCCTGGACATCGACATCATCGCCGGGGCGGAGACGGCGGGCATCCCATGGGCCGCCTTCCTGGCCGAGCGGCTGGACCTGCCGTTGCGCTATGTCCGCAAGCGCCCCCTCGGCATCGGCCGCAACGCCCAGGTAGAAGGCGGCAGCGTGGAAGGCCGCAACGTGCTGCTGGTGGACGACCTGACCACCGATGCCAGCAGCAAGGCCTCCTTCACCCGTGGCTTGCGCCAGGCCGGCGCCGTCGTC
Source organism: Teichococcus aerophilus (assembly GCF_014490485.1). GTDB lineage: Bacteria > Pseudomonadota > Alphaproteobacteria > Acetobacterales > Acetobacteraceae > Pseudoroseomonas > Pseudoroseomonas aerophila. Next base: position 129,068 of record NZ_JACTVA010000005.1, read on the forward strand.
ACCGACGTCTTCTCCATCTTCCACCACGCGGTCTTCCCCGGCGGGCAGGAACGGCTGCAGGAACTGGGCCTGCGCCTGCACTACCTGGCCAGCTGGGAAGACCTGCGGCGCCTGGAGCCCGGCGAGGGCCTGAACAAGGCACAGCAGGCTCTGCTGGAGCACTTCCTGGCGGACCCAGTGGCGTGGTCGGGGCACCATGGCGGACGCGGCTTCTGACGTCAGGTCGCCGCGTTGAGGGGCTGGTTCTTGAGAGGGGCGCTACCCTCTCTCACATTCCCCCGCCAAAGGCCTAAGGCCTTTGCAAATCCCGGTGTTGGGGTGGGCCTACGAAGCTGTGCCCATTAAATGGGGTCTGGACGCAGAGCATCCGCTGTCATGCGGCAGCCCTGTCCATTGATAGTCTCCAAAAATGTTAATCACGCTTTCAACTGCTTCGGCGTGCAATAATCCTGTCTTCGCGCGTGCCTTGATCCAGCATCACATCTGAAGAAACGCGGGTGCAGGGGATCGCATCCCCTGCCGGGGAAGCCCGAGGGGACAAGCCCCCTCGGTCCGAACTGCAACCACCCAGCTCCCCCCAAACCTTCCCCGCCGCGCCCTTTTGGCGGTAAGCCCGTCCTGATGGACAAAGGATCACCCGATGCGTGCGGCTGAGCGGCGGGACCGGATCGTCGGGCTGGTCGCCGAGCACCAGCGGATGACAGTGGAGGCGCTGGCGCACCGCCTGGGGGCCTCGCAGGAAACCATCCGGCGTGACCTGACCGAGCTGGATGCGAAGCACCTGCTCCGCAAGGTGCATGGCGGCGCCATGGTATCCGGCAGCGTCGGCGAAGGTGCGTTTCAACGCCGTATGGTCGAGAACCTGCCGGGCAAGCGCGCCATCGCCGCGGCGGCCATCCCGCTGTTCCAGCCGGGGGAGGCCCTGTGCATTGACACCGGTTCCACCACCCTCGCCTTCGCGGCGGAGCTGGCGCGGCGGGGTGACCTGACCATCATCACCAACGCGGCAGGCATCGCCCAACAGGCGGCGCAGGGCGGCAACCGCACCTTCCTGCTGGGCGGCGAGCACCGGGCGAATGCGGGCGAGAATGTCGGCCCGCTGGTGCTGCAGCAACTGGCCGGCTTCAGCCCGGACCATGCGGTGCTGACGGTCGGCGGCATCACCGAGACCGGCCTCCATGACTTCGATCTGGAGGAGGCGATGATCGCCCGCGCCATGATCGAACGCTGCCGGAGCGTAACGGTGCTGGCCGATGCGGCCAAGTTCGGCCGTGTGGCGCTGTTCCCGCTCTGCGCCCTGGCGGGGTTGCACCGCCTCGTCACCGACGTGCCGCCGCCGCCCTCCATGGCCGCGGCGCTGAAAGCGGCTGGGACCGAGGTGGTGGTGGCACCGCCCGCGCCGCTTTCGACGGAATTTGACTGAACAGGCGGTTTGAAGGAAGATTTTTTGCCCGTTCGGTCATATCATCCGGGGATGAACGCCGACGCCCCTGCTTACGACATGGCCATCATCGGTGCCGGGGTGGTCGGCTGCGCCATCTTCCGCGAATTCAGCCTGGCCGGTCTGCGCGTCGCCCTCGTCGAGCGCGGGGCGGATATCCTCAGCGGGGCCAGCAAAGCCAACAGTGCCCTGCTGCATACGGGGTTCGATGCCATCCCAGGCAGCCTGGAAGCCGCCTGCATGCGGGAGGGGCATGCCCGCTATCAGGCATTGCACCAGGGCCTGGGCCTGCCACTGCTAAGGACCGGCGCCATCGTCGTTGCCTGGAGCCCGGCTGACCTCGCTGCCTTGCCCGGCATCGTCGCCCGCGCGCATGACAATGGCGTGCTGGATGTCCGGCAGATCAGCGCCGAGGACGTCCGGACGCGGGAACCGCATCTGGCCGATGACCTGCTGGGCGGCGTGCTGGTGCCGGGGGAAGCCGTGATCGACGCCTGGTCCGCCCCGCTGGCCTATGCCCGCCAGGGCCTGGCGATGGGTGGCACCTTCCTGCCGAACACCCGCGTCACCGGCGGCAGTCAGGCGGAGGCGGGGTGGACGCTGCAGACCTCCCAGGGACCGCTGAGCGCCTCTGTCGTGGTGAACTGCGCCGGCAACCAGGGCGATGCGGTGGAAGCCATCGCCCGGCCCAGCCCGTTCGAGATTCGGCCGCGCAAAGGCCAGTTCGTGGTGCTGGACAAGACGGCCTATCCGCTGGCCAGTGCCATCATCCTGCCGGTTCCGAATGAGCGCACCAAGGGCGTCGTCATCTGCCGCACCGCCTATGGCAATCTGCTGGTCGGCCCCACGGCAGAGGAGCAGCAGGACCGGGAGAACGCGACGGTCGACCAGGCGATGCTGGAGGGGCTGCTGGCCCAGGGCCGCCGCATGATCCCCGCCCTGGCGGCCGAGCCGGTGACCACCACCTATGCCGGCCTGCGCCCCGCCACCCAGTTCAAGGACTACCAGATCGAGGCGCTACCGCAGCGGCGCTGGATCACAGTTGGGGGCATCCGCTCCACCGGGCTCACCGGCTCGCTGGGCATCGCCGCGCATCTGCACCGGTTGTACGCGCAGCATTTCGGCCCGCTGCCAACACCGGCGGACCCAGTCCTCACCCCCGTGCCGAACCTGACGGAGGAGCATCCCCGCCCCTGGCAGCGGCCGGGGCGTGACGAGATCGTCTGCCATTGTGAGATGGTGACGCGGGGCGAAATCGCCGCCGCGCTGCAAGGTCCGTTGCCGGCCGGCGATTTGGGCGGACTGAAGCGCCGCACCCGCTGCATGATGGGCCGTTGCCAGGGCTTCTACTGCACCTGGCGGGTAATGGAGATCGCCGCGCCGCATGTGCCGGGGCTGGTCACGCCGATCCAGGGCAGCAGCGCATGATGCGCAGCGCCATCATCATTGGCGGCGGCCCCGCCGGGCTTTCCGCCGCCCGTACCCTGGTGCGCGCCGGGCATGACGACGTGCTGGTGTTGGAGCGTAACCCGGAAGCCGGCGGGCTGCCGCGCTTCGCCGCGCATCCCGGCTGGGGCATGCTGGATTTCCACCGCCTGTGGAGCGGCCCCACGTATGCCCGCAAGCTGGTGGCGGCAGCGCGCGGGGCGGAGATCCGCACCAACACCACCGTCACCGCGCTGCTACCCGGCGGTGGGGTGGAGGTCAGCGGTCCGGGTGGGATGGAGCGGCTCTGGGCGCATACCGTGCTGCTGGCTGCCGGCATCCGCGAAATGCCGCGCGGCGCCCGCCTGCTTTCCGGCACCAGGCCCTGGGGCGTGCTGGGCACCGGGGCGTTCCAGGAACTGGTCTATGCCGGTGGCGTCCGCCCCTTCCAGCAGCCGGTGATCCTGGGCACGGAGCTGGTGGCTTTCTCCGCCCTGCTCACCGCCCGCCATGCCGGCATCCGGCCGGTGGCGATGCTGGAGGAAGCGCCGCGCATCACCGCCCGCCGCCCTGGCGACTGGATCGCCCACCACCTGCTGGGCGTGCCGGTGCGCACCGCGACGCGGCTGGTGGCCATCGAGGGCGGCGCGCGCGTCGAAGCCGTGCGCGTGGAGCAAGCCGGGCGGCAGGAACGCATCGCCTGCGACGGCGTCATCCTCAGCGGCCGCTTCGTGCCGGAAGCCGCGCTGGTGCGCGCCGGGCCCCTGCAGTTCGATGCCGCCACGGGCGGGCCGGCCATCGATAACCATTTCCGCTGCACCGACCCCGCCTTCTTCGCCGCCGGCAACGTGTTGCGCCCAGTGGAGCATTCCGGCGCCGCCGCCCTAGAAGGCATCGCCGCCGCCCGGGCCATGGCGCAGGCATTGGCGGGCACCCTGCCCGCGCCCGCGCAGGGCATTCCCGTGCAGGCCCAAGGCGGCCTGCGCTATGTCTACCCGCAGCGCCTGCTGCCAGGCGACGCACCCATCCGCCTATGCGCCCGTGCCAGCGGCGAGAAGCGCGGCCGGTTGCGCGTGCTGGCCGATGGAGAGGTGGTGCAGGAGCGCAGGCTGCACGCGCTGCCGGATCGGCGCATCACCCTCACCCTGCCCGCCGCCGTGCTGCGCGGTGTGAGAAGCCTTAGTGTGGAACTGGCATGAACGGCATTCTGGCACTGGACCAGGGCACTACCTCCAGCAAGGCCTATGTCTGGCGCGACGGGCGCTTCACCCTGGCCGGCCGGCGGGAACAGCGGCAGATCCTGCCCCGCCCCGGCTGGGTGGAGCATGACGCCGGCGAATTGCTGCGCCATCTGCGGGAGCTGATCGCATTGGCCGGCCCCTGTGCCTTCGCCGGGCTGGCCAACCAGGGTGAGACGGCCGTCGCCTGGGATGCCGCCACAGGCCGCCCCCTGCACCACGCCATCGTCTGGCAGGATGATCGTACGCGGGACGCCGTCGCCCGCCTGCGCGCGGATGGCGTGGAAGTTTTGACGCTGGAACGCGCGGGCCTGCCGCTCGACCCCTACTTCTCCGCCACCAAACTGCGCTGGCTGCTGGACCACGCCGGCGGCGCGCGGGACCTGTTGCGTCAGGGCCGGTTACGCCTCGGCACCAGCGACGCCTTCTTCCTGCACAACCTGACCGGAACCTGCGCGACGGATGTCTCCACCGCGTCCCGCACCAGCCTGATGGATCTACGGCGGCTGTGCTGGGACGCCGATCTGTGCGCGGCTTTCGGCGTGCCGATGGAGTGCCTGCCCGCCATCCGTCCCACGACCGGAGATTTCGGTCACCTGGCGGATGGCACGCCGCTGGTGGCCAGCATCGTGGACCAGCAGGCGGCGCTGTTCGGCCATGGCTGCACCGACCCTGGCGACCTGAAGATCACCTTCGGCACCGGCGCCTTCGCGCTCGGCCTGACCGACACCCTGCCCGCCGCGGGCCTGCCAGACGGATTGCTCCCCACTTGCGCCTGGCAACTAGGCGACAAGCCGCCGCGCTACGCGCTGGATGGCGGCATCCTGACCGCCGGCGCAGCGGTGGACTGGCTCGGCGGCGTCGGCCTGCTGGCGGATGTCGCGCAGCTGGACGCGTTCGACGGTCCCTCGGCGCTGGAACAGGGCCTGGCCTTCGTGCCGGCGCTCGCCGGGCTGGGCTGCCCGCATTGGGACCGGGATGCACGCGGCTGCTTCCTGGGCCTGGAACTCGGCACCAGTCCGGCCCTGCTGCGCCGTGCGGTGCTGGAAGGCATTGCCATGCGTGCGGCGGAACTTGTCGGCGCTATGCGGGACCGCGCCGGCCCGCCGGCGCGCATCGCCATCGATGGCGGGCTCAGCCGCAGCACTTTCTTCGCAGGTTTCCTGGCCGCGGCGCTGGGGCGACCGATCGAGGTCGCGGAGGCGGCGGACGTTACGGCGCTGGGCGTGCTGCATCTCTGCCTGCACGCCGCCGGGCAGCCGGAACGGCCAAGGCCCCAGCCCTGGCGGCCGGTGATGCCCGATGCCATTCTCCCGGCCGTTTTGCACGAACGCTTCCAACAGGCAGTGGCACTGAGCCGGGCCTGGGGGCGTGGCTGAGGGGCAGGCGCCAAAGCCTGCCCCCATGGTTTATTCGACGCGGATGCCGCCCTCGCGGATGACCGGCGTCCAGCGGTCGTATTCGCGCTGGAGGAAGGTGGTGAAATCCTGCCGCGAGCCCCCGACGATGCTGCCGCCCTGGTTCTCCTCCACCGCACGCCGTACATCCGGCAGCTCGGCGATCTTGGCGAAGGTGGCGTTGATCTTGTCCGCCAGCGCCGGGTCCATGCCGGCCGGCGCGGCCAGGCCGTACCAGATGGCGACGTCGAAGCCCGGGATGGTGTCGTGCATCAGCGGCACGTCCGGCAGCAGCGGGGACGGCCCGGCACCCAGTGCCACCGCACGCACCTGCTTGCCCCGCAACGCCGCCAGGGTGGAGGAAAGCGAGGGGAAGCAGAGCTGCGCATCGCCGCGCATCACCGCCGTGGTGGTCTCGGAACCGCTGCGATACGGCACATGCACCATCTTGATGCCCGCCTCACGCTCCAGCAGCGCCATGATCAGGTGGCTGCCATTGCCAACGCCAGCCGAGGCGTAGGCGAAACCTTCCGGCTTGCGCTTGGCTTCCTGGATGATGTCGGCCACCGTCATCTGCGTGACGCCGGGATTGGCGATCAGCACCGCATGCAGGTTGACCATGTGCATCAGCGGCGTGAAAGCGGTCATCGGGTCGTAGCTCAGGCGCGGGTTCAATTCCTTGCCCAGCGCGTTGGCACCGATATCCGCCATCATCAGCGTGTAGCCGTCGGCGGGCTGCGTGACGGCATAGGCCCCCGCGACCATGCCGCCGGCGCCGGAGCGGTTTTCCACCACCAGCGGCTGGCCATTCGCGAAAGTCGGGAAGCGCTGGCCGAAGACGCGTGCCAGCGTATCGATAGCGCCGCCCGCACCGAACGGTACGACGACGCGCACCGGCTTGTCCGGCCAGGACGCGACGGCATTGGCGGAGGCGACGGCGGGTGCGGCGAGCAAGCCGGCGGCAAGGCCGCCAAGGGCACGGCGCGTCAGGTTCGTTGTTCTTATCATGGATGTTCCTCCGTTATGCAGGGTTGGGAACATGCCCGTCGCAGGCAGGCGCGGCGGGCGTGCTCCAGTGCTTGCTGCACACCTCGGCTCACCGGGCGTGCGGGGACGACGCTTCAGGCGGTCTCAGAAAGCTTCCTCATAGAGCCGCAGCGCATCCGCCTCGGTCAGCTCCACAGGGTTGTTGATCAGCAGGCGCTGTTGCTGCATGGCGTCGGCCGCAAGTTGCTTCAGGCTCTCGCGTGTCACCTGCAGTTCGTGCAGACGTTTCGGCATCTCGCACTGCGCCACCAGTTGCTCGATGGCGCGGAGGAAGCCTTCGGCGTTCGCCGTCTCGGCGCCCACGCTCGGCGCCAGGGCGGCGTAGAGGGGAGCGGCGGCGCGCAGATTGAAGCGCAGCACCGGCAGCAGCATCAGCGCATTGGAAAGCCCGTGCGGCAGGTGATAGCGGCCGCCCAGCGGGTAGGCGAGCGCGTGCACCGCCGCCACGGGCGCATTGGCGAAGGCCATGCCGGCCAGGCAGGACCCCAGCAGCATCGCACCACGCGCTGCCTTGTCCTGCCCGTCCCGCAGCACCAGCGGAAGGTTGGTGGAGAGCAGGGACAGCGCCTGCTGCGCCAGGATGTCGGATAGCGGATTCTTCAGCCGCCGGCTGGTGAACGCCTCGATCGCATGCACCATGGCGTCGATGCCGGTCGCCGCCGTGACAGCCGGCGGCAGGCCGAGCGTCAGGTTGGCATCCAGCAACGCTACATCCGGCAACAGGCGGCGGGAGACAACGCCGCGCTTCTCCTTCGTCGGCGTGGTGACGATGGAGATAGGCGTGACCTCGGACCCCGTACCCGCCGTCGTCGGCGCCAGGATCAGCGGCAACCGCTGACCCTTGGCGCGATCGACGCCATAGATGCTCTCCAGTTCACACGGTGAGCGCAGCAGGTAGGCCACGAGCTTCGCCGTATCCATGGCGCTGCCGCCGCCGATGGCGAACACCGAGTCCACGCCCGCAGCGCCCAACCGCTCCACCGCCGCCAGGACGATGCGTTCCGGCGGGTCGGCCTGCACGTCGTCGTAGAGTGTGACGGCGAGGCCGGCGGCGCGCAGGCTGGCCTCGACCGGGGCCACCAGCCCCGCCCGCACCAGACCCGCATCGGTCACCAGCGCCACATGCCGGGCGCCCAGCTCGGCGAGCAGCGCCGGCAGGTCGTCCAGCGCGCCGTCACGCAGCACGATGCGGGGCGTCGTGGCGAAGTCCATCGACGGCATCGAAGGCTATTCCGCGGCCTGGGACGCGTCGGGGCGGGCCCAGCGCTTGTCGAAATCCCAGACTTCCGGGAAGCCCATCAGCTCGTTCATCTGGCCGAAATCGTAGATGACGCCTTCCGGCAGTGCATTGGTGTCGCCCGCCTTGCGCAGGTGGGCGTAGGAACGCTCCAGCGCCGCCGCCACGGTCAGGAAGCCCAGCGCCGGGTAGATGGCGATGTCGTAGCCGAAGGACGCCAGCTTCTCGGCCGAAAGAATCGGCGTGCGCCCACCGCCATCGACGTTGTTGGCCAGCAGCGGCGCATCGATCTCGCCGCCGATGCGCTTCATCTCCTCCTCGCTCTCCGGGCTTTCGATGAAGACGATGTCGGCTCCGGCCTTGCGGTAGAGCTTGCCGCGGCGGATGGCCTCATCCAGCCCCAGCGTGGTCCGCGCATCCGTGCGGGCGATGATCAGGAAGTCGTCGCTCTTGCGCGCCTCGACCGCCACTTCGATCTTCAGCGCCATGTCCTCGGCGGCGATGACACGGCGGCCTGGCGTATGGCCGCACTTCTTCGGCACTTCCTGGTCTTCCAGCTGGATGGCGGTGACGCCGGCGGCCTCATAGCCCATCACGGTGTGGCGCACGTTCAGCAGGCCGCCATAGCCCGTATCGGCATCGGCGATAACGGGGGTGGAGCAGCCCTGGCTGAAGCGGCCCATCCGCCCGACCATGTCGGTAAAGGTGGCGACGCCGGCATCGGGAATGCCGAGATGCGAGGCGACGGTGCCGTAGCCGGTGGCATACAGGGCGTTGAAGCCCATGCGGTCGGCGATGCGGGCGGAGATCATGTCGTAGATGCCGGGGGCGACGATGAACGTCTTGGCGGCAAGGGCGGCCTTCAGGCGCGGATCAGCCATGGGATATTTCCTCTCAAACGAACGGATTCAGGCAGCGAGGGCTTGCCGCACGCGCGGCACCAGCCCACCGGCCGCCAGGATGGCGCGGACCTCATCGCCCAGCGCCAGGCCGCGCCAGGCGGCATCGCCCTGCGTGACGCTCATATCCTCCAGCGCGACGCGGGCTTCCTCACCCTCGCGCAGCGAAGTGGCGGCCTCCGGGCACAGGATTACCGGCAGGCCGAGATTCACCGCGTTGCGGAAAAAGATCCGCGCGGCACTGACAGCGACGATGGCGGACACGCCCGCCGCCTTCAGCGCGATCACCGCATGCTCACGCGACGACCCGCAGCCGAAATTGCGCCCGACCGCCAGGATATCGCCCGGTTGCACGCGATGGATGAAATCGGGGTCGATCCCTTCCATGCAGTGCTTGCCGAGCTCTTCCGGCTTGCGCAGCGCCAGGTAGCGGCCGGGCAGGATGACATCGGTGTTGACCTCGTCCCCGAAGCGGTGGACGCGGCCTTGAAAGGTCAGGCTCATGCGGCGGCCTTTGCGGTCTGGGCAATCTCGTCCGGCGGCACGATCTCGCCGGCCACGGCGGCGGCGGCGGCCACCCAGGCATTGGCCAGGAATACCTGGCTGTCCGGGTGCCCCATGCGGCCACGGTAGTTGCGGTTGGTGGTGGCGATAGCGGTTTCGCCCGCCGCCAGGATGCCCATATGGCCGCCGAAGCAGGCGCCGCAGGTGGGGGTCGAAATCGCCGCGCCGGCCGCCGCCATCACATCTAGCAGGCCTTCCGCCAACGCCTGGCGCCAGATCTTCTGCGTCGCCGGCACCACTACCATGCGAACGCCGGGTGCTACCTGGCGGCCGCGCAGGATGTCGGCCACCTGTCGCAGATCCGTCATCGTGCCGTTGGAGCAATTGCCGACATACACCTGATCCACCCGCTGCCCGCGCAACTGCCCCACCGGCACGCCAGAGGCGGGCGAAGGCGGCCGCGCCACCATGGGCGAGAGCGCTGACAGGTCGATGACAATGCGCTCCCGGTACACGGCGTCCGCATCCGCCAGCACGGCCGGCGCCGTCGGAACGCCACGCAGCGCCATGTCGGTGGTGGAGAGCGTATCGCCCTCGAACACGCAGGTATCGGCGCCGCCTTCCACCGCCATGTTGGCCACGGCCATGCGCGCATCCATCGGCAGGCCCGCCACGCCCGGCCCGCCGAACTCCAACGCGGCATCCGCCGCGCCGTCCGAGCCGATGCGGCGGATCAGCTCCAGGATGATGTCCTTGCCCGAAACATAGGGCCCCGGCGTGCCGACCAGTTCGACACGGATACTGTCCGGCACCCGCATCCACAGCTGGCCCATCACCAGCGCGCCAGCCAGGTCGGTGGAGCCGAAGCCGATGCCGAGCGCGTTGAACGCGCCCGCCGTGCAGGTGTGGCTGTCGGCACCGAAGACGATGGTGCCATGGCCCACCATGCCCAGCTCCGCCAGCAGCGTATGCTCGATACCACCGCGCCCTGGCTCGTAGAAATGCTCGATGCCGTGGCGCTGCGCGAAGGCCCGCGTCATCGCGATCGCACCCGCGGCGGTCACGTCCGGCGCCGGGGCGAAATGGTCGGCCACCAGCACGATGCGCGCCGGGTCGAACGGCCGGGTGGCGCCCATGGCCTCGAACTGCTCGAAAGCCAGCGGGCCAGAAACGTCGTTCAGCAGGACCACGTCCGGGCGGATGGTGACGATGCTGCCCGGCTCGGCGCGCCCATCTTCCGTATGCGCCGCCAGAATCTTCTGGGTGATGGTCTGGCCGGTCACGGCCTGTTGCCCGCGATCTGCATCGTCTTCCTCCGGTGCCGTCGCCCTCGCTCACCGGGGCGGCTTGTCTGTGCAATCGTTAGCACAAAAAATTGGCCTGGAAAGCCGATTCTTCCCTGGCCTCCATTGAGCGATCGATTGCACTGCAACACGCGGACTGGTAACCATGGCCCATGGATGATGAGCCCCAGGCGCGCGGGACCGGGCGCGCCGAGCCGAACGGGCGTGCCACCGTGGGCAGCCTCGCCCGGCGCGCCGGCGTCTCGGCCTCCACCGTCTCCCGCGCCCTGCGGAACGACCCACGCATCTCGCCCGAGGTCCGCGCCCGCATCGCGGCGCTGGCGGTGGAGGCCGGCTACACCCCCAACGTGCTGGCCCGCACGCTGGTCGGCGGCCGCAGCGGGTTGATCGGGCTGGTGCTGGGGCCGGTGGAAAACCCGTTCTATGCCGAGCTGATGCAACAGGCGGTCAGCCAGGCAGCTGCGCGCGGTTGGCGCCTGCTGCTGCTGCATGCCGGCCCCGGCCCGATCGAGGACGCGACGGCCGAAGCACTGCTGCAATACCGCGTCGATGGCTGCCTGATCACCTCGGCCGAGCTGTCTTCCCGTGCCGCGGCCATCTGCGCCGCCAATGGCGTGCCGGTGGTGATGGTGAACCGCGTAGCGCGCGAGCATGGCTGTGCCGTGTCCTGCGACAACCGTGCGGCGGGGGCGGAGCTGGCACGGCTGCTGGTGGCTGCCGGTCACCGCAAGCTGGCGGTCATCACTGGCAATGCCGCTACCTCCACCAGCATCGAACGGGCGGAGAGCTTCGCCGCCCAGGCCATGGCGGCCGGGTTGCCTGCCCCCACCATCATCACCGGTGGCGCCAGCCACGCGGCCGGCTACGCCGCCGGTCAGGCCATCGCCGCGCTGCCCCTGGCCGAGCGGCCCGACGCGGTGTTCGGCGTCAGCGACATCCTGGCCATGGGCGCGATGGACGCACTGCGCGAGGCCGGCCTTTCCATACCCGGCGACATCTCCATCGTTGGCACCGATGGTATCGGCCCAGCCAGCCGGCCGCCCTACCGCATGACCACCATCGCCCAGCCGCTAGCCGCCATGGTCGGCCGGGGCATGGACCTGCTGCTGGCACGGATCGGCGGCGCCGTGCTGCCGCAGGAAGTGGTGCTGCTCCGTGGCACGCTGATCCCGCGCCACTCCGCGCGGCTGCCGCCCGGCATGGTTCCGGTGTCCTAAAGTCCATCGACATGCATCAGGCGCGGGGAAAGGGGAGGTCAGGGGAATGAATTCCCCTGAAACCCCATCTTTTTTTCTGCGAATTTGGCGTGGGGCTTAAAGACTGGCAGGCGCAGCCTTGATGACTATTAAGAGCGGGAGCCAGGCCCGAAGTCGGAGATCAAGAACTTTGGACACCACTCCGATCGAGGTTTCAGAAGACTGACGCTTCCAAAGCCAGGCCCTAAAAACTTGCAAACAAAAAGATGGGGTCCGGGGAATTCCTTCCCCGGCCTTCTTGCCCCCGAGGCCAATGTCGATATGCGTTAGGAGGCGATCGTTTTCGGTCGCATCAGGCGCCGGATATCGTACTCCGCCGCGCAGGTCTCGCCAGTGACTGCGGAAGGCCGCGCCTTCAGGGCCCGGCTGGCTCCATCGCCGTAGCGGGCTGCAAACCACCCAGGAAGGCCTGCAACTCCGGCAGGCGCGGCAGGCCGGCGCGGGCACCAGGATGCAGGCATTTCAACGCTGCCGTGGCCACCGCCAGCCGCACCGCCTGCGCATCCCCCAGCCCACCCGCGATGGCCCAGGAAAAGGCACCGTGGAAGGCATCGCCGGCCCCGTTGGTGTCCACGGGCTGGACGGGAATGGCCGGCTGGCGGCAGGGCTGCCCCGCCGCATCCAGCCACAGATAGCCGGCGGAACCCAGGGTGACGCCGGCATGCCGCACACCAGCCACGCGCACCCGCGCCAGAGCTTCCAGCGCCGGTCCATCGGCGAACTCCGCCAGGCCGCCTTCGGAGAACACGGCGTAATCCGTCAGGCGCAGCAGCGGCAGCAGATCCGGCAGGTCGGATACATCGGCATCCAGCACCGTCGGCACGCCAGCCGCGCGGGCGGCGGCGAACATCGCCAGCGCGCCTTCCTGCCAGCGCAGATCCGCCAGCACGGCGTCCGCGCCGGTAACTTCCCCCAGCGGCAGGAAGTCCGGATCGACGGAAAGGTTTTCACCATCATGATGCGCCAGCAGCCGCTCCCCTTCCGCGTCGATCAACACGGCGGAGGTGGCGGAGACGGCACCGGCGATGCGGCGCAGCCCGTTGGTGGCAACGCCCTCGCTCTCCAGGCTCTGCCGGATGGCCAGGCCGTCGGCATCGTCGCCCACCCGGCCCCAAAGCGAGGTCCGAGCCCCCAGCCGGGCAGCGGCCACGGCGGCGGAGGACGCCATGCCGCCGCCATTGGCGAAGGCGTGCAGCGCCTTCACTTTGCGTGGCATCGGCGGGAAACGGCCGATGACATAGCTGCGGTCCAGCGTGGCGTGGCCCAGGCAGATCAGCCGGGGTGTCGTGTTGGGAGGCAGCATGTCGTCCGGTTACCAGCAATCCTGGCGCTCAAGCGTGCTCTGTTCGCAGAGCACGCTCGAGCGCTTTGTTTGATCGCGTGATTCACGCCTTAGGGCGATCACGCTTCAAGGGAGAACGCTTCGCCCCTGCCAGCAAGCCCCTGCTCCGCCAAAAGGTCCGGCGGCGTTCACCGCCGGGCCTGGTGGCCTCAGCACATGTCGAGCGCGGGCTTCTGCCCGGCCGGCAGCAGCGGCATGTAAGGCGTCTGCTCCAACCTTGCCTGGTGCTCGGCCTTGGCCTGATGCAGCAGCGTAGCATCGGCCAGCAAGTCGGCCGCGGTGGCCGCCATCACCTTCGCCACATGCACCATGCCCTTATGCGCCGCCGGCATCTTACCCTGCGCCGTCAACTGCCAGGAATGGCCCGGCGTACCGATGGCGTGGGTAGCGCCCCAGGCCTGCACCGTCGGTACTGCCCAGGAGACGTCGCCCACATCGGTGGAGCCTACCATTCGCGTGCCCGGCACCACCTTCGGCGCAATCTCCTGGCACAGCGCCAGTTCCGTCCGCCGGGCGCCGGAGCGGGCAAAGGCGGTCTCGACATCCTGGCGGGACACCGTGGCCTGGATCTTCGCCGCGAAGGCCAGATCCGCCGCATCGTATTGCGGCGGCCCCAGCCGGTCGAAATTGCGCTGCATGGCATCTTCCAGCGGCGCGTTCGCCAGCAGGTTGCTCATCGCGCTCTTGACCTCGGAGACGACGCTGGTCTCCGTCATCAGCGCGGCACCGTCTGCGATCTTGCGCACGCGGGCCAGCAGCGCATGCACGTCCGCCACTTCCAGTGCGCGGACGACGTAGCGTACCTTGGCCCGCCCCTGCACGACGTTGGGCGCGATGCCACCGGCATCGAGATAGGCGTAGTGGATGCGCGCATCGCTCGGCATGTGCTCGCGCATGTAGTTGACGCCGACATTCATCAGCTCGATCGCATCCAGCGCCGAGCGGCCCAGATGCGGCGCGGCGGCGGCGTGGGAGGAGCGGCCGGTGAAGGTGAAGTCGATGGTGGTGTTGGCGAGGGACAGTGCCTCCATCACCCCCGCAAAGGCACCGGGGTGCCAGGAGATGGCGATGTCCACATCGGCGAAGGCGCCGTCCTGCACCATGAAAGCCTTGCCGGCGCCACCCTCTTCCGCCGGGCAGCCATAGTAGCGTACGCGGCCAGGCAGGCCCTGCGCCTTCAGCCAGTCCTTCACCGCCGTCGCCGCCAGCATGGCGCCGGAGCCCAACAGATTATGGCCGCAGCCATGCCCGGAGCCGTCGCCTGGCAGCGGCCGGTGCTCAGCCACGCCGGCTTCCTGGCTCAGTTCCGGCAGCGCATCGTATTCGCCGAGGATGGCGATGACGGGGCCGCCCTCGCCAGCCTCGCCCATCACCGCGGTCGGCAGGCTGCCCAGGCCTTCCTGCACGCGGAAGCCTTCGCCGCGCAGCTGCGCGGCGTGCTCGGCGGCGGAGCGGACCTCGCGGAAGTTCAGTTCCGGCATGCCCCAGATGCGGTCGCTGAGCTCGATGAAGCTCTGCTGCTTCGCATCCACGAAGTTCCAGACTTCGGAACTGTTCTTCATCCTGACGTCTCCTTGCGCGACGGCGGTCATCTGACCAGCAGCGGCGCCTGCTGTCACCCCCCCCTCCCACGCATCCGGCGCGGCCCGCGTCACACGCCTCATGCGCGCACCGGCAGGCGTTGCCGCACCAGCGTCACCCAATAGGCGACACCGGCGGGCGTGGCGTCGTCGTTGAAATCGTAGCCGGGGTGGTGCAGCGGCAGGGAGGCCTCGCCATTGCCGATGAAGGCGAAGCAGCCTGGCACCTGCTGCAGGAAGCGCGCGAAATCCTCGGACCCCGTGCTGGGCGCTGCCATCTGCCGCACCCTGTCCTCGCCTAATGCCTGCCGCGCCGCCGCCAGCGCTGCCTCCGCCGCGGCGGGGTCGTTGATGGTCGGGATGAATTCGCGCGTGTAGTCCACCGTCACCGCGCAGTCGTAGGAGGTGGCCGTACCGGCGGCCAGTCGGCGCATCCAGGCCTCGACCTCGGCGCTGACGCGGGGGTGGAAGCTGCGCACGTCGCCCAGGATGCGTGCCTCGCCCGGCAAGGCGTTGCGCGTGCCGTCAGTCAGCAGCTCGGTCACCGACAGCACCGCCGTCTCGGCCGGGTCCAGCCGGCGGGCAACGATCGTCTGCAGGTCCATCACCAGCGAGCATGCGGCCACCAGCACCTCCCGCCCCAGTTGCGGGCGGGAGGCATGGCCGCCCATGCCGCGCAGCGTGATGATGAAGTTATCCTCTGCCGACATCACCGCGCCAGCCCGGGTCTCGAACTGCCCGGCCGGCAGTGCCGGCTGGTTGTGCAGGCCGTGAATCTCGTTGCAGGGGAAGCGTTCCTGCATGCCGTCCCGCAGCATGGCCAGGGCGCCCTGGCCCCATTCCTCGGCCGGTTGGAACACGAAATGCACCGTGCCATCGAAGCCACCTTCCGCCGCCAGGATGCGCGCGGCGCCCAGCAGCATCGTCATATGGCCATCATGCCCGCAGGCATGCATGACGCCCGGGTGGGTGGAGCGATAGGGCAGCGCACCCTGCTCCTGGATGCGCAGCGCATCCATGTCGGCGCGCAGGGCGATGCAGCCATTGCCCTGGCCCAGCCGCAGCGTACCCACCACCCCGGTGCCGCCAATGCCCTCCGCCACCTCCATCCCGCAGGCGCGCAGGCGCTCGGCTACCAGACGCGCGGTCCGGTGCTCCTCGAAGCCGAATTCCGGATGCGCGTGGAAGTCCTGCCGCCAGGCGCGCAATTCCGCCCACAGGGCTTGCCGGTCCTGCGTCATGCCGCGCCGTCGTCCAGTGCTGCCTCGGTGACCAGGACCAGCACGCGGCTGCCGGCATCCAGGCCGAAGCTTCGGTTCTCTCCTGCCTGCAGCAGCCCGGCCAGACCAGTGGCGCCGGAAGGCGTGGTTGCCGGCCCGCCGGCCGCGCACAGCACCGCGGGCGCAGCCTCCAGCCCGGCTTCCGGCACCGTCATCGCCACGGCACCGTGCCGGCGCAGCACGGCCAGGGCCGGCACGCTGGCTTCGCCGCAGGAGAGCATCTCGGCCGTTGTCTCCAGCGCCCCCGGCACCCGCACGGCACGGCCGGCGGCCAGCCCGGCACTAACGCTGGGCGCTTCCTCCGGCTCCACGGCCACAACGCGCGCGGGGGCCGCCAACCACTGCGTCAGCCCCGCCGCCATCGCCGCGGCCAGCCCGCCGACGCCGGCCTGCACGAACACATGCGTCGGCGGCGCCATACCCCCTGCCGTCATCTGCTGGCGGATCTCGGCGGCGATGACGCCGTAGCCGGCCATGACATCGCCGACCACCAGGTCGTCCGGATCATCCGTGGTGTCCGCTACCAGGATGTCGCCCTCCGTGCGCGCGGCGGCCGCGGCGGCATCGACCGCATCGTCGTAGGTGCCCTGCACCCAGACGATCTCGGCCCCTTCCGCCGCGATCCGCGCGGCGCGGGATGCGGGGACGGCACGATGCAGGAACACCCTTGCAGCGGCCCCGGCCCGGCTGGCCGCCAGCGCCACGGCCAGGCCGTGATTGCCGTCACTGGCACAGACCAGCGCCGGCTGCCCCGCCGGGCGCTCGGCCAGCAATGTCGCGATATCGCCGCCCGCCGCGCGGGCCAGGGCGCGCAGCCCGGCATAGGTGCCGCCCAGGGACTTGAAGCTCCGCAACATGCGGTGGCTCTCATCCTTGGCCAGCACCTGCTCTACGCCCAGCCGGGCGGCCAGGCGGGGCAGGTCCAGCAGCGGTGTCGGCGCATAAGCCGGGGAGAGGCGGCGCAGCTCCGCCGCGATGGCGGCGGAATCCTGCTGGCGGTGCATGAGGTCGGTCATGGCGCCATGCTAGCGCCACGAGCAGACCGTTATCGCCGAATACGGCCCCGCCCGCGCCGGTTTCCACCAGATCAGCGGCACCGGGCGGCGAAATCCGTCAGGCGAGGAATTCGGGTTCCTGCCGGGCCAGGATGCGTTTGACGCTCTCCAGATGCTTCGCCGCGCTCTCCGCCCGGCCGGCAGCTTCCTGCGCGGCCACGCGGCGCACGATCTCCTCCGGCACCGTCTTCAGCGGGCGGCCGGTGCTCAACGCCAGCACCTGCGCCTGCGCCGCGCGTTCCAGGTAGTACAAATCGTCCCAGGCCTCGGCCACCGTGGCGGCCAACACCATCACGCCATGGTTCTTCATGAAGACGATGTCGGCATCGCCGACGCTGGCGGCGATGCGCTCGCCCTCGCTGCCATCCAGCGCCAGGCCGTTGTAGTTCTCGTCCACTGCGATGCGGCCATGGAAGCGCAATGCCGACTGCCCGGCCCAGAGCAGCGGCGGGCCTTCCAGCATCGCCAGCGCCGTCGCGTAGGGCATGTGGGTGTGGAAGGCGACCTTGGCGCGCGGCTTGTGCTCATGCAGGCGGGCATGGATGTGGAAGGCCGTGGCCTCCGGCTGGCCCTCGCCCTCGACGACATTGCCATGCAGATCGCAGACCAGCAGGCTGGAAGCCGTGATCTCGGCGAAGGCCAGGCCGTAGGGATTGACCAGGAACAGGTCCGGCCGCCCGGGCACCACGGCGGAGAAGTGGTTGCAGATACCTTCCTGCAACCCGTTCCGCGCCGCCATGCGGAAGCAGGCCGCCAGCTCGACGCGCAGCTGCCGCACCGCGCCGGTGTCGAGCGGTTCGTTGTTGCTCAGCGCCGGCGTTGCGTGGATCGGCGTGATGGCATGGGCCATGGCGAGACATCCTGTGCGGAAGGGAAAGCCGTCGGCCCTGTCTGGCACGAACCTGTCCGGGCTTCAACGTGGCGTGCATTCAGCGCGAGGCGGCAGCAGCACCCGTCAGCAGGCCACGCAGCTTGCGCACGGCGCTGTCCGGCGTCGTCAGCACCGGCTTGCCGGTCGCAGCAGCCACCTGAGCTGCGGCCGAGGCCAGGCTGAACTGCGCCAGGGCGATCGCATCGCAATCGGCCAGTTGCAGCGCCGCCTCGGCCGCCAGGGCATCATGTGCCGGCTGGTCACCACGGTTCAGTGCGTCCAGCGCGCCCTCCGCCAGCAGCGGCCGCAAAGTGATGCCGGCCGGAAATTCCGGCGGCATGGATTGCAGCGTCGGGGCGAAACTTGCGAGCAGGCCGATGCGCCCGCCCAACTGTGCCGCTTCCTCCACCATCGCCTCGTTGGGCTTCAGCACCGGCAGGCGCGGATAGTCCCGCTGTACCGCCTCGATGCACGGCCCGAAGGC
Source organism: Teichococcus aerophilus (assembly GCF_014490485.1). Classification (GTDB taxonomy): domain Bacteria; phylum Pseudomonadota; class Alphaproteobacteria; order Acetobacterales; family Acetobacteraceae; genus Pseudoroseomonas; species Pseudoroseomonas aerophila. Next base: position 147,428 of record NZ_JACTVA010000005.1, read on the forward strand.
GGAGCAGGTGAACAGGATGCCGTCCGCGCCCGTGCCCACTGCGTAGCGCGCCAGCGCCTGGAAGCGCCCGGTCATCGCCGGCGTCAGCGCGCCGTCCCGCGCCAGGTCGGCGGAGAGGCTGTCATCCAGCAGGTTCATCAGCCGTGCTTCCGGCCACAGGCGGGCGAAGGCGGCCTCGATCGGCGGCGGCGAGTGCCGCAGGGCATGGATGAGGGCAATCCGCATAACGCTCGCACTCCTTTGAAGCGGGATGACCCGGGACGGGATGACCAAGGGCATAAGCCGCGCCATGCATGGGCTGTATCGCGCGCCGTGACCGCGGAACGCACGCTCGGGCCGCACGACGATCGAAGCGATGCGCCGACTCCATAAAACAAATGTTGCATTACTCCAACTCGCCCGCAACACTCATTACATGGCCGATGACACACCGATCGACGCCCTGCGCCGTGCCCTGCCCGGCCTGCCACCCCGGTTGCAGCAGGCAGGCCGCTTCCTCGCCCGGCATGATTTCGACGCCGTCACCCGTTCCATGCGCGACCTGGCCGCCGCCGCCGGCACGCACCCTGCCACCTTCACCCGGCTGGCCCAGGCCCTGGGCTACAGCGGCTGGGAACCGTTGCGGGACGCGTTGATCGAGGTCCGCCGCGACAGCGCCCAGGCCCCCTTCTCCGGCCGCGTCCGCCCCACCGGGGCCGAGCCCGCCACCCAACTGCCGGCCGAAATGCTGGCCAGCGACGCCGCCGGCATCAGCCGGCTGGATGCGGCGCCCATCGCCGCCGCCGCCCGCACCCTGCATGCCGCGTCGCGCATCTGGATCGCCGGCTTCCGCTCCTGCCGTGGCATGGCGCAGTTGCTGCATTACCAGCTGCGCCTGTTCCGGCCGGATGGCGTCCGCTTGATCGGCGGCGCCGCGCCGGAGGACCTGGATATCGGCGCCTTGCAGGCCGGGGATGCCGTCGTCCTGTTCAGCTTCGCGCCCTATTCGCGCTCCATCGCGCTGACCGCCCGCACGGCGCAGGCTGTCGGCTGCACCACCATCGCATTGGTGGACACACCGGACGCACCGATCGCCGAGGGCGCGCACCACCTGCTGCTGTTCGATGCCGCCGCCGGCCCGGGCTTCTTCCCCAGCCTGACCGGTGCGCTGGCCACGGCGCAGGCCCTGGCCGCCGCCACCTTCGCGCTGGGTGGCGAAGCCGCGTTGACCCGCCTGCGCGAAACCGAAGCCCGCCTCGCCGCCCTGGCCGAATACGTGCCGGAGAAGGAACGCCGCCCATGAACGCCCCTGTCACCCGCAGCCGCGTGCTGCACCGTTCCTCCCGCACCGCGCCGCCGCTGGCTGTCGGCGGGCATGGCGTCTGGCTGGTGGAACAGGGCGGGCGGGAGGTGCTGGACGCCTCCGGCGGCGCTGCCGTCTCCTGCCTCGGCCATCAGCATCCGCGTATCGTGGAGGCCATCAAGCGGCAGGCTGACCGACTCTGCTACGCCCATACCGGCTTCTTCAGCAACGAGCCGGCCGAGGCGCTAGCGGAGGAACTGGTGGGCCACGAGCCGGGTGGGCTGGCCCAGGCCTATTTCGTCTCCGGTGGTTCGGAAGCAGTGGAGGCGGCATTGAAGCTGGCGCGCCAGTACTTCCTGGAACTCGGCCAGCCGCGCCGCAGCCGCTACATCGCCCGTCGGCAGAGCTACCATGGCAACACGTTGGGCGCGCTGGCCGCCGGCGGCAATGCGGGCCGCCGCGCGCCCTACGCGCCGTTGCTGACCGATGCGTTCAGCCATGTCTCCCCCGCCTTCGCCTATCGCGAACAGCAGCAGGGCGAAGATGAAGCCGCCTTCACCGCCCGCCTCGCCGCCGAGTTGGAAGCCGAGTTCCAGCGCCTGGGTCCCGACACGGTGGCCGCCTTCGTTGCCGAGACGGTGGTCGGCGCCACGGCCGGCTGCGTCCCCGCCCCCGCCGGGTACTTCCAGGCGGTGCGTGAGATCTGCGACCGCCACGGCGCCCTGCTGATCCTGGACGAGGTGATGAGCGGCATGGGCCGCACCGGCACCCGCCATGCCTGGGAGCAGGAGGGCATCGCGCCCGACCTGCAAGCCATCGCCAAAGGGCTGGGCGGTGGCTACCAGGCCATCGGCGCCGTGCTGGTCTCGGCCCGCATCGCCGATGCGGTGGAGCGCGGCAGCGGCGCCTTCCAACACGGCCACACCTACTTGGCGCACCCCATCGCCTGCGCCGCCGCGCTGGAGGTGCAGCGCGTCATCCGTGAGGACGGATTGCTGGCGCAGGTCCGGAGCATGGGCGCGCGGCTGGAGGAACGGCTGACAGAGCGCTTCGGCAACCACGCCCATATCGGCGACATCCGCGGCCGCGGCCTGTTCCAGGCCATCGAGCTGGTGGCCGACCGCAGCAGCCGCGCGCCCTTCGACCCGGCCCTGAAGGTGCACCAGCGCATCAAGGATGCCGCCTTCGCCCGTGGCCTGGGCTGCTACCCCGGCGGCGGTACGCTGGACGGCCAGCGCGGCGACCACGTGTTGCTGGCACCCCCCTACATCGTCTCCGCCGCCGAGATCGACCTGATCGTCGAACGGCTGGGCGAGGCCGTCGATACCGCCATCGCCAGCCTGCCGCGCTGACCGCAGCCCTATTCAACATCCCTGTCGAGACATGACACCATGAAAACTCTCTTCCTTGCCGCCGGGCTGCTGTTCGCCGGCGCGGCCGCCAGCCAGGCCGCAACGCTCGATACGGTGAAGCAGCGCGGCCAGCTGATCTGCGGCGTCAGCACCGGCTTCGCCGGTTTCTCCGTGCCGGACAGCCAGGGCAATTTCCGTGGCATCGATGCGGATTACTGCCGTGCCGTCGCCGCCGCCGTGCTGGGTGATGCCGGCAAGGTCCGCTTCGTTGGTCTGACGGCGCAGAACCGCTTCACCGCGCTGCAATCCGGCGAAGTCGACGTGCTGATGCGCAATTCCACCCAGACCTTCCTGCGCGACGCTTCGATCGGCCTCAACGCCGGTCCAGTGAACTTCTACGACGGCCAGGGTTTCGCCGTGAAGCGCGAGGCCGGTGTTACCAAGTTGTCGGAGCTGAACGGCGCCACGGTCTGCGTCGCCCAGGGCACAACCCATGAAGTCACGCTGGGCGACTACGCCCGCGCCAACAACCTGACCTTCCAGCCCGTGGTGTTCGAGCGGGTGGACACCATGTACCAAGCCTTCTTCTCCGGCCGCTGCGATGCCATGACGCAGGATGCCTCGGCTCTCGCCGGCGCCGTCTCTGTCGCGCCCAAGCCCAGCGACTACATGGTGCTGGCCGAGACCATCTCGAAGGAACCGCTCGGCCCCTTCACCCGCAATGGCGACGACCAGTGGGCCAACATCATCGGCTGGGTGCATTACGGCCTGGTGGAAGCCGAGGAACTGGGCGTCACCCAGGCCAATGCAGGCATGCAGGCTAGTGGCCCCAACCCGACCACCCAGCGCCTGCTGGGCCAGGCCGGCGAGTTCGGCTCTCGCCTCGGCCTTGACAACGGCTGGATGCTGGCGGCGGTCAAAGCTGTCGGTAACTATGGCGAAATCTTCGAACGCAATGTCGGCAGCGGTAGCCCGCTGAAGCTCTCGCGCGGCCTGAATGGGCTGTGGAACCAAGGCGGCCTGATGTACGCCATTCCGTTCCGCTGAAGTTTGGGGCCGTCGAATGAGAAGGCCGGGGAAGGAATTCTCCGGCCTTCCCCTCCTACGACCATTCCCCTCAGGCCCGCATCACCATCCCATCCCGCTGCGGGTCGGCACCACCGCTCCATTCGCCGTCCCGCCAGGCCAGTCCATGCGGCGCGCCGAAGGCGAAGCTCTGGTAGGAGCGGGCGATCGGGTAGCCCTGGGATTCCAGCGCATCCGTCACCCCATGCGGAACGCGGTTGCTGACATCGATGGTATTGCTGAGCGCGACGATGCGCGGCGCTGCCACAGCCTCCGCCATGCTCATGCCGAAATCGACCACGTTGCTGATGGACTGGGCCAGCGCCGGCACGATGTAGGTGCCGCCGGGGGCGCCGATAACCATGCGGGGCGCGTCTCCCTCGAACAGCATGGTGGGTGCCATGGCGCTGCCGCGGCTCTTGCCGGGTGCGATGGAGGCAGCGCGGCCGGGGCGTGGATCGAAGCCGCTCATGCAGCCATTATACATGAAGCCCAGCCCGGGGGTGATGACGCCGGAAGGGATGCCCAGCGTGTGCGTCAGCGAGACGGCATTGCCCTCGGCGTCCACAACGCAGACGACCGTGGTGTCCGGCGGGTCCTTCGGCTCCTCCGCGCGCGGCACGTCGGCCTTCTCGCCGGACTGGATGCGGGCGGCCAGCGCGGCGGCGTGCTCGGTGGAGAGCAGGCGCTCCAGCGGCACATCGACAAAGTCGGGGTCGCCCATATGGGCGTCTTTGTCGATGGTCATCCACTTCATCGCCTCGGCCAGGATGCGCAGGTGCTCCGCGCTTCCATGCTCCAGCGCGCCGAGGTCGAACTGTGCCATGATATGCAACAACTCGATGAGCGAGCCGCCACCCGCGGGCGGCGGGTTGGACGCAACGCGCAGCCCGCGATAGCTCCCCCAGCACGGCGCCTTCTCCCGCACGCGGTACGCCGCCAGGTCTTCCATCGTCACGCCGCCGCCCCGTGCCGCCATGTCGGCGGCGATCTCCCGCGCGATGTCACCGCGATAGAAGGCCTCGGCACCACCTTCGGCAATGCGCTCCAGCGTGCGTGTCATTTCAGGGTTATGCAGCACATCGCCGGGCCGCTTCAGCCGGCCGTCCGGGCGGAAATAGACCTGCCGCCCCGTCTCGCTGAAGCGCAGCTTGTCTTCCACATTGACCTGGCCATCACCGCCGTGGTCCAGCGCCCAGTAGTAATGCACATAGGGCCGCACCATCACGCCTCGGCGCGACTGCCGGATGGCCGGTGCCACCACCTCACGCAAATTCATGGTTCCGAAGCGCGTCAGCGCCTCCGTATAGCCCGCCACATTCCCCGGCGTGCCGACCGAACCGTAGCCGATATCGTTGCTCTGGTCGTCCAGCAGAAAGACGAAGCCGTCGCGGGACTGGCCGACGAACTTGCTCTCCCACATATCCGGCGTGGCAGACAGCGGCGCGCGGGCAAAGAACTCCAGCACCGTATGCACGCCACGCTTCGGCAAGCAGATCTGCATGGCACCGAAGCCACCGACACCGCACATCTGCGGGTCCACCACGCCTTGGCTGAAGGCGCAGGCAATGGCCGCATCCACCGCGTTGCCGCCCTGCCGCAGCACCTCCGCACCCGCCTCGGCCGCCTCCGGCTGCGCCGCCACCACGATTCCGCGCATCGCTTGTCTCCTGCTCGGGCTTTCTTCGGGCATGGTCGGCTCAATGGCCTTTCCGTGCCACGCCTTGTTTGGGTTCTTTAAGAACACTCGGCTTGGTTCGGTGAATCAAGGCTGGGAAAGAATTCCCCAGACCCCATCTTCTTTCTTCGAGTTAGCTCCAGGCTTCCATTGCGAGGTAGGAGTCCGATGGTCTCGGAAGGAGAAGTGATTTGGTCGGCCGCTCCGTCCGGCGAACCCTTACAGAAAACTGATAAAACATGCAGAAGGAAGATGGGGCCTGGGGAATTCTTTCCCCAGCCTTCGCTTCCATCCCCAATCTCAACACTGTTAATCCGGCGTAATCCCGGACGCCTGGATCACCGGCGCCCACGCTGCCACTTCCTGCCGCACAAAGGCCTGGGCATCATCCAGGTACAGCCGGCCCGGGGTAGTGGAGGTCTCGGCGAAGCGGCGTTGTACGTTCGGGCTGGCCTGGGCCTTGCGCACAGCCTCGGCCAGCTTGTCCAGGATAGGCCGTGGCGTGCCTGCCGGGGCGGCCAGGCCGGCCCAGCCATCCGCCACGACATCGGCATGGCCCAGCTCGCGGAAGGTCGGTACGTCGGGGAAGTCGGCGGAGCGCTCGGGCGCCGAGGTCGCCAGCGGCCGCAGGGCGCCGGAGCGTATGTGCGCGCTGGTCGCTGTCAGGCTGTCCAGCACGCTCGGCACCACGCCGGCCATGACGTCGGTGATGGCCTGGGTGGAGCCACGGTAGGGCACATGTTCCAGCGTGGCGCCGGTCGCCCTTGCCAGCCGCAGCCCCAGCAGATGCGCGACGCCGCCGACGCCGGAGGTGCTGTAGCCCATTGGCTTGACGCGCGCGGCCTGGAGGTAATCGGCCAGGCTGCGGATCGGCAGCTTCGGGTCGACGCAGAGCAGATACGGGGTGCCCATCATGATGGCGACATGGGCGAAGGACTTGTCCGCATCGTACTGGATGCGGTCCCTGTACAGCGTCTGCCCGATGGCCAGGCCGCTGATGGTGGTAATCAGCAGCGTGTACCCATCCGGCGGCAGGCGCGCGACATAGCCGGTGCCGAGGGTGGAACCGGCACCGCCGCGATTCTCCAGCACCATGCTCTGCCCCAGCGTCCCCTGCATCTCCTGCGCGATGACGCGCGCGGCGATGTCCGTGGCGCCGCCGGCGCCGAACGGGACGATGATGCGGATGGGCTGAGCCTGTGGCCAGGGCGCCGTCTGGGCGCCGGCCTGGCGTACCGGCAGCATCAGGGGCGCCAGGGCAGCGGCGCCCCGCAGCAGATGGCGGCGGTTCACTCCATCAGTCACGGCGATCCTCCTTCAGGCTGGGCGGGCTGGCATGATGCCGGGCGCCGGTGACGGATCTGGCGAGGGCCTGGAGCATGATGGCTTGAGGTGGAAACACTGAAAGCCTGTGTCACGCGACCAGCATGCTCTAGGCGCGCTCGGCCAGCAGCAGGAAAGCAGGCACGGCGAACTGGCAGAAGCTGCGCACCAGCAGCAGGTCGTCCTCGGTGTACCACCCGGCCTGATGCATCAGATTCACCTGGCCCAGGGTGCGCCCCTGCCAACGTACGGGCGTGTTCATGGCGCTGCCGCAGCCCAGGGCGCTGGCCCCGGCATGGTCCGGGTAGCTGGCGCGCAACTCCGGCTCGGTGCGGATCAGGATGGGCCGGCCATGCTCCATCAGTTCCCGCATCCGCGGCGCGTTGGAGGCGAGCTTGCGCCCGCCCACCGGGTAGTGCCCGGGTTGGTTGGAGTACACGCGTTCCGCCTCCCCGCCCGCATAATGCACCTGCATGGTACACAGGCGGTGGCCGACCACCGCGGCCAGTGCCGTGTCCAGCGCACTCAGAACGGCCTGTGGCTGGCCGGGTTCCGCCTGTGCCGAAGCCAGGCGGGCCAGATGCGGCATCGGGTCTGGGCGCGCGCCCATGCTCAACCCGCCAGGCTGGCGTCGACGGCCAGCGTGCGCTCGTCCGAGCGCGGCGCGAAGGTAATGCCCTTCCGCACCGCCCACAGGTTCTGCAGCATCAACAGCGGGATGATGGGCACATCCGCCATGGCCTTCTCCGTCGCCTCGATCAGCAGCGCCTCGCGCGCTGCCTCATCGACGGTGGAGACGGCGCGGGCGGACATCTGGTCCAATTCCGCATTGCTGTAGCGGCCGTAATTGTACAGGCCGAGGCTGCGTTCCTTGTTGTAGGTGGCAAAGCACTGGCTGAGCATGTAGCCGCCTTCGAAGGTAGCGCTGCCCCAGCCCCACAGCCCCATGGAGAATTCCTGCCGGCCGCCGCGCGCGGCATAGGTGCTCCACGGCATCGCCTCCACCGTGGTCTGCACGCCGATGCGCGTCCACATCTGCGCCACGGCCTGGGCAAGACGGGCATCGTTGGGGTAGCGGTCGTTCGGCGTGTGCAGGGTGAGGCGGAAGCCGTCGGGCAGGCCGGCCTCGGCCAGCAGGCGGCGCGCACGCTCCGGGTCCGGCTGCGGCGCGGCCAGCTTAGGGGCGTAGGAATAGGCACCCGGCGGCATCCACTGGCCAGTGGCCGTGGCAGTGCCCAGCATCACCCGGTCCGCCAGCGCGTCCCGCTGCAGGGCCACGGAGAGCGCCTGACGGACGCGCAGGTCGCGGAACGGGTTCCGTGCCAACGGCTTGCCGCTATTGTCGGTCACGAACGGGCTTTCGCCTTCGCGCGACAGATCCGGCACCAGATAAATAAGCCGGATGCCCGGAATGGCCGCCACCTGGATGCGGCTGTCGTCACGCAACCGCGGCAGATCGCTGACAGAGGGCGTGTCGATCAGGTCCACGTCACCGGACAGCAGCGCGGCGGTGCGCCCGGCGGGATTGCTGAGCAGGCGCAGGGAAACGCTATCCCACCCTTGCTTCGGCCCCCACCAGAGATCGTTTCGCGCCATCTCCACCCTGTTGCCAGGGGTGTAGGAGACGAACTTGTAAGGCCCCGTGCCGATCGCCGCCTTGCCGGAGTTATAGTCCGCCGTCGTCGCCCCTTCCCCCACGCGGCGGGAAACGATGCCGACATAGGTCAGGTTCGGGCCGAGATCCGGCGCCGGCACCGGCGTGTGCAGGCGGATGGTCAGCGGGTCCATCACCTCCACCCGCTCCACCGCGCGCAGGAAGCCGCCGAAGCCGCCGGGGCTGTTGGGGACGTCGCGCGCGCGCTCGAAGGTAAAGACCACGTCGTCGGCGGTGAAGTCGCCGCCATCGTGGAACTTCACGCCGGGGCGCAGCTTGAATTCCCACAGCGTGTCGGAGAGCGGCTTCCATTCCGTGGCCAGGCCGGGGATCAACCGGCCGTCCGGCGCGCGGTTGATCAGCCGTTCGAACATATGCATCGCCACGGTGTGGTTGGGCACCGCGTGGTAGAAATGCGGATCCACCGTGGTGAAGGCGCCACCCAGCCCGATCTGCAACGCCTTGCCGGCGGCCTGGGCAGGACGGGGCGCCAGAGCACCCCAACCGATGGTGGCCAGGGCACCGGAGGCAGCAAGAAGGTCACGGCGTCGCATGGGCAACTCCTGTTAGTTGGGGCACGGTGGAAGCAGCCTGCGTCAGCCGGAATGCCGGATGACGCAGCAGGAAACGCGATGGCGACGCGGCAGCGGCCGATCCCGGCCGCCGTCACGCTGCATGGTCAGCGGCGGGCACGCAATGGAAGTTCCAGGGCCGAGGCCTGTTCGCCGCCACGCGACAGGCTCAGCACCGGCGGACGGCCATGCGGCACCTGCACGCAATGGTCGGCATCCATGCCGGCCACCGAGAGGCGGATACGGCTGCCGGCACGGAACACCCAGGAAGTCGGCAGCAGCGGGATACGGATGCGCTCAACCTGCCCTGGCACCAGCGGCGCCGCGTCCTCCCGCCGGAAGGAGCGGAACGGCCAGGTGGTGCGGTAATTCGCCGGCGCCGGGCTTTCCTTGCGATGCAGCGCCCGCAACAGACCTTCAGTGACGTAGCGCACCGTGCCATCCGCCTCGACTTCCGAGACATAGACGAACACCGCCGCGTCGGGCGTGTCGGCGCTGAGCCAGAGATCGGCCAGACCGTGCCCGGTCAATTCCATCGCCTGCTCCAGCGGGGCGGAGGACCAGCCCACCAGTTGCGCTTCCCGCCCCTGCCAATCGGCGTAGTAGGTGGTGCTGTTGATGCCGGCGATGCGCTCATAACGCGTGCCGGCGCCGCTGCCCCAGGCGAAATCGGCACGGACGCAATCCTCGTCCGCCGGGCCCGCGACAGGCGCCAGCGTGGCCGCGGCGCCCAGGTACAGGCGCTGCACATCCTCCACCGGCGGCCAGGACGCCGCTTCGCGCCAGGCTTCCTCATGCAGGCTGAAATAGTGCACCGGCTGCTCGGCCTCCAGGCCCGTCGGCCGCCGCAGCAGGTAATGGTCGAAGAAGCGCAGCAACTCGCCCAGCAGGGCGAATTCCGACGTCTGCTCCCTGCGCCAGGGCGAGATGTTGCAACGCGCGCCGTGGTCCCACGGCCCCAGCAGCAGGTGCACCTTGTTGTCCCGCAGCGTCAGGAACCGTGCGATGGCGCCATTGGCATAGCCCGCGCCATCCATCCAGCCGGAGGTCGCCAGCACCGCGACATCCTGGCCGATGCCTTCGCTCACCGAATAAGGGCTGAAGGAGGCCGAGCTGAAGGAGGGATCATAGGGCAGCGGGTCCTCGCGGAAGCGGAACTCCCCCATGAAATCCGGCTGGCGGAAATTGCCCTGATGCTCCTGCAGCGCCGCCGCCAGCAGCGCGCCATCCGCATCCTCGTCTACCGGATGCGGGCCGGCGAGGTCGGGGTTGGCGTAGTAGACGTAGTTGCGAAGCAGGTCCCGCCGGTCGTGGTCCATGGCGACCATCAGGTCGTCATAGCTCTTGGCCAGCTGCTTCAGCAGGATGCCGCCCGGATAGTAGTTATCCGCATAGGTGTCCCACACCGCGAAGAGCGGCGCGATGGCCTTCACCGCCGGATGCCCGGTGCTGGCCAGAAAGTCGGACGCCGCGCCGGGATAGGAAATGCCCGTCGCGCCGACCTGCCCATCAGACCAAGGCTGCGCCACCACCCAGTCGGTGATCTCCCGCGAATCCTCGCGCTCCTTCGGGGAGCGGAAACTGTCCCGCGTGCCGAAGGAGGCGCCTGTGCCGCGCACATCCACCACCACCACCGCATAGCCGCGCGGCACCAGGTAGCGGACGAACTTGCCGGCGTTGGGGATGGCATCCGCATCGCTGCCCGCCGCCACGGCGAAGCGCCGGTAATACGGCGTCAGGATCAGGATAGCGGGCACGGGGCCGGTGGCGCCTTCCGGCCGCCAGACATCCACGGCGATGCGGCAGCCATCCCGCATGGTCAGATAGCGTGACTCCGGCACGGCGGGCAGCGCGAACTCCACCGGGCGCGCTGCCGCGTAGTCGGAGGGCGTAACCAGCCAGGCGGCACTGCCGTGATCGCTATCGGACATCGTCGGGCCCCCGGTTGCCGGCACGCGGGCCGGCGGTGTCATGACGCTGTCACCGATGCCGAAGCTATGTCAGTGCGTCAAATGCATTATAACGATCAGATCATGCGGAAAACGCACATGGGAGGCCGGCTTGCACAACCTGAGGTCACTGGAAGCGCTGCGGGCCTTCGTGGAAGCCGGATCGGTCTCCCGCGCCGCCACTCGGCTGGGCCGCACCCAGCCGCAAGTGGGCCGCCTGCTCTCGGCCCTGGAACAGGAACTGGGCTTCGATCTGTTCAGCCGCGACAACCGCCGCCTCGCCCTCACCGCCGAAGGCCTGCGCTTCTACCAGCATGCCGAGCGCGTGTTGGCCGGGCACGACGGGCTAGCCCGGCTGGCCAACGGCATCCGCCAGGGCCAGACCGACCGGCACTTGCGGTTGTTGACCGCCCCTCAGGTCGCCAGCCTGCTACTCAGCCAGGCCCTACGCGTCATGGCGAAGCGGGTGCCGGACTTCACCGCAGTGGTGGACACCCGCATCCGCCTGGATGCCGAGACGGTGGTGGAGCAGGAGCATTTCGACCTTGGCGTTACCGTGCTGCCGCTGGCGCATCCCGGTTTGAAGGTGGAACCGCTCTGCGAGGTGGAAGCTGTCGCCGTCATGCGGCGGGACCACCCGCTGGCCCGCCTGTCCCACGTCACCGTCGCCGACCTGGCCGGGCACGACATGGTCCTCACCCACCCCCGTTCCCTGCTGCGGCAAGGGCTGGAACGCCATTGCCGCGACGCCGGCCTCACGCCGCGTACGCGGTTCGAGGCCTCCAACGGCGTCGTGGTCTGCCAGATGGCGGCGGCGGGGCTCGGTGTGGCGCTGGCCGACCCGTTCGTCGCCCGCTCTTCCCCCGCGCCATCCCTCGTCCTGCGCGCCTTCGTGCCGTCGATCCCGCTGCCCTACGGCCTGTTCTTCCCTGCCTGGCAACCGCGCTCCGACATCGTCAGCGACTTCGCCGCCCTGGTGGCCGAGACAGCGCGGCACGAGGCGGAGGCCACATTGCGGAGCCTGCGCCGCCGGCAAGGTGGCGGGGGCTGAGTGGCATCTGTGGAGGAAGGCTGGGGGAAGGAATTTTCCCGGACCCCGATCTTTTTTCTGCGAGTTAGGCTGTCGGTGCCGGCTTTCGGTTTCCATGAACCAGCTTCTAGCGGCGCGATACGAATGCAATTGCATCGAGGGTGCGGAATCGTATCAGCGCTTTGAAGCGATAAGTCCGAAGGGTACCTTGGCGGCAGAGCGGGCACCCCGATCACTGCTACGATCCAACTATCCTGTCACACACCACCAGACCCTAGGTGGCCCAGGTAGCGGACCAGCTCTAAAGCCTCAGGGCGAACCAGGCGAAGCCAGCTCCAGCTCGCTGATGGGAAGCCATCCTGTCACGGCGCGGGAACCAGCCACATATCGTGCCCGCACCCAGCTTCCGCGCTGTTCCAAAACCACCAGTGGATCGCCCTCCACCACGTACGGCGCACGCGGGGCCGGTGCACCGGGAGCAGGACGGAAGGCCGCGCGATCTGCCTTGACCAGAGCCACATCGACCCATCCCTCGCCCTGCCGGTTAACTACGGAGCTGTAGGGCTGCTGCGTCATGTCGCCGGACGTCATGAGGCAGCCATCGTGATTCTCGCGCAGCATCAGGGATGCGCGCCCGCTTTCGAATGAGAGGTTTCCCGGGATCGCTTCCTCGCCGGGATACCATGTTTGCACGATGCCGCGGCCGCCGCTCAACTGGCCGCGCAACAGGAAGCGGCAGGAGAACTGCGGTGCGGCATCACTGCCGTTGCCAGCACGACCCTCGGAAAACACGCCGCTCACTCTGTCACCGCTAACGGCCAGGGTCAGGCCGCCATACTGGCCTGATATCGGCGGATCCGCACGGGCCTCGGGCGCGGCGAGGCTGGCGAGAGCCGGCAGACATGCAAGCCACGCCAGCTTCGGCATCAGAGGTTGCGTTCCAGCAGCTGCGTAATGGCTTGGGTGCGGTCCTGCAGGTCGGCGGTATTGGCGTAGGGGCGCCAATTGATATCAAGCATGCCATCCTTGAACGTCAGCCCATTGGGATAGTTCGAGGCCGGGGCAGTCTTCTCGTCGTAGCGGATATGGATACGCTGCAGCTTCGCCTTCAATGCGTCGCGGCCCATCGGATCTGTGGTGATGCTGCGCAGGGCCGCTGTCAGTGGCTCGAAGATCGTCTTCCCGAAATAGTCATCCTGGGCGTAGTAGGCAGCATCGCCGGGAAGCGTCAGCTGGTCCCATTCCACATCGACCGGCACGGGGAAGCCGGCGGCCTGCTGGATGCCAGCCTCGATCGCTGGATACTTCTCCTGGCGGTAGGACGCGATGGCGCGCCGCTCGGCCAGGCCGATCGTCGCCTGGGCCCTGGCCGCCAGCGGGGCCAGAGGAATGACAGCAAGCAAGCCCAGCAAGCCGCGGCGCGACGCCATGGTCATCTCCATTTGCATGTGACGCAGAATGGAGCGGGCCTTGTCCGAATCAGCAAGCGCCCCTTCCGTGACGTTTGCGCGAGCATCCGGGCACTTCACCATCCGGCTTCTACCCGGAAGCAAAGGAGTATTGCCCGGCTTCCGGCCTCTACAGGTATGGGGGAGTGGCGTGCGTTATTCCAATGCCGGAAGATCGACGTCCGTAGATACGCCCGTTATCCAAGTCGGCCACTGCATTAAGTTAGAGGCTGTTATGGACCTTTGGGCGGGTAATGATCAGGCTGAGGGGCATGAGTGCCCGCAAGCCGTACCCTTCTGACGTTTCCGATGATGAATGGGCGCTGGTAGCGCCCTACCTGACGATGCTGCCGGAGGACGCCGGACAGCGCGAGCATACGCTGCGCGAGGTGTTCAACGGCCTGCGCTATGTGATCAAGACC
>NZ_JACTVA010000050.1 GCF_014490485.1 Teichococcus aerophilus
GCGACCTGCGCAACGTGTGGGACCCGGCGCAGATGCGCGAAGCCGGCTTCACCTACGCCTCCATCGGCCGGCCCTGAGCGAACAGGCCGTCCCGCTGGCCTGAGGTCGGCGGGACGGCCACTCTTGCCGGGAGTGCCGGTGGTACTGTGTTGTGGTTAGCTCGGACGCCCGTGCCATTCGTCGCCGCTGCCGGGTTTGATACGGCAAGAACGGTAAGGCCGGGGAATGAATTCCCCGGGCCCCTTCTTTTCTTTTTCAGGTTTTTTGCGTGGGGCTGTTGAAGCCGTGCGTTTGAGTGACGGTCGGGTGCGGCGGAGGTCTTGGACCTCCGTCGACTGACGGTTCAGCCCGTGTGGCCCATTTTAAATATCAACATCAGCGCCCGCTCTCCGTCCTGCAGCGCTTCGCCCAACTCGCAGAAAGAAAAGAAGGGGTCCGGAGAATTCTTTCCCCGGCCTTCCTCTTCAAACCTGCTCCATCAGGCCAGTGTGCTGAGCGTGATGCTGCTCAGCATGAAGCCCAGCCGCCGGCGGTCTGCGGCGTCGATGCCGAGTTCGGAGGGGGAGGAGATGTCGTTCAAGGCGATGAGAACCTGAATCATCCGCCGCCCGCCACGGTTCTCGTAATCCACCGTGAAATCCTGCTGCGAGCCATCCACCTTGAATTCGCCGGTCGCGTCGGAACGGCCGTCCGACAGGGTGATGGCGAGGGAGGTGTTGCGGGTGCGGACGGGTTCGTACACCCGGCCGTTGACCACGACGCGGATCTTGCCTTTGAGCGAAGGGGCGATGGGGATGACGACGCTGGCTTCGGCCTGGTTGGACCAGGTGCCGTTGGGTTCCGCCTCGTTCCAGCCGAAGGCGGGCAGGTCTTCGGCGGGCTCGCCGGCCATGAACAGAAATTCGGTGGCGGTGGCGTCGTCCTCCGCTTCCTGGTGCACGGCCAGGACCGCGCCACTGGCGCGGCGCAGGCGCGGGCGGCCGTCGATGGGCTGTGTCTCGCCGTTGATGTGATTGAGACGGAGCAGCCGCGGTACGTCGCCGATTAACAGGTTGGGCGGGGTGAGCACCTCGATGCTCAGGCGGTTCACCGGCTGGAGGATGTCGGGCGGCAGATGGCTCAGCGCCAGTTCGCATCGGTGCCCGATCTGCAGCTCGGTGGTGGCCAGCGGCTGGTCGTTGAGCAGCAGACGCACGGTGATGGTGCCAGCTTCGAAGATGGTGCCGGTTTGCAACTGCAGTGCCAGGCTTTGCAGGCTTTGCCCGGGCTGCAACGGCAGCAGCAGCGTGGCGCGTGGCGCGAACTGCCAGGCACCGAGGGTCTCCGGCAGTTCCCAGCCTTCGCGCAGGTAGCGGCGCGCGGCGCGGTGCTGCCGGCCGAAATCCAGCTCGAACCTGCCTTTCAGCGGGAAGCGCATGGCCTGGCTGATGCCGGCACCGAAGGCGGCCCAGGACCAGGCCTCCGTGCCGCGGGATACGTCGCCCGTGAAGGCCAGGGCCTGACGGACCAGCGGCACGATCTCCGCCGTCACGGCATCGAGCGAGACGAGGAAGCCGTTCTCGCCGTGCCGCACCAACTCCTCGGCGAAGCCGGTGCGGGTGACGACGGGGACGGCGTTGACCATCATCGCCTCGATCAGCGCGATCGGGCCGCCTTCCAGCGAGGAGAGGGAGACGAAGACGTCGATTCCGGCGAAGTAGCGGGGGTAATCCTCGTAGTCGCCCTCGACGATTTCCAGATTCGGCAGGGCCCGCAGCTCTGCGAAACGGCTGTAGTTCGACCAGAGCAGTTCCTTGTTCTGCACCGAGCTGTCGGCGGGGCCGATCAGCAGGAAGGGCACGTCCGGCATGGCGCGCATCAGCGCCAGCATCTGTTCCGGCTGCTTCCGCTCGTAATAGGCACCGACGAAGGCGACCTTGCCGTTGCCGCGTGGCCTGGCGCGGAACAGCGCGGGATCGGCGCCGCCATAGATGGTGCGGATGTTGGTGCGGGGCACGCCCATGACCATGAGGGCCGAGGCATGCTGGGCATTGGCGGTGAAGACGAGATCCGCCTGTTGCAGCGCGTAGACGAGGTCGTCGAGCCCGATGCCCTTGCCGAAATCCGGGTGCGTGAACCAGACGAACAGGGAGGCGCCGTGCAGTTGCGGATGCACGGCCAGGGCGGAGGCATAGATGGCGTAATGCGCGAAGAAGTAGGCGCGCGCGCGGGGGATGGGCGCGGTGATGCTGTCGTTCCGTTCGCTGTAGACGAAGCTGTAGGTCAGGCCACTGGCTTCGGCGACCCGCCGGCAGATCTTCTCCAGGATCCAGCCCTTGGCGCTGACATGCATGACGAAGACGATGTCGAAGGCGATGTCCTGGTCCAGCAGGCCTGGGTGGCGCGCGGCGGTCTGGATGATGCGGTCTTTCAGCGACACTTCAGGCTCCGGCAGGCGGGATGAGGGGGCTCAGAACGTGACCTTGATCGGGAAGTCGCCGATGAAATCCATCAGCCTCCGCTGGCGTTCCTGCCAGATGAACGGCTCCCCGGCACGGATATTCTGGCCGTAGCCTTCCATGCGGTAGGGGAAAGCCTTGAAACTGGCGGCCAGGGCACGGGGCAGGTCGCCCTGGATGGTGGGATCGTACAGGTGGCTGGCCAGCTCCTGCCCCGCCAGGCGCTGCGTCGCCGGGATCTTCGCCGCCACCACCGGGGTGCCGGAGAGCAGGTACTCGAACACCTTGAGCGGCGAGGTGATCTCGCCCCGCTTGCCGACGGCGCGGGAGAATATGAGGACATCGGCGGCCTGCTGCAGCTCGCAGACCACTTCGTGGTTCTGGTAGCCGATCAGCCGGACATTGCCCAGGCCATGGCGGACCATCTGGTTGCGCCAGTCGGCCAGCTCCACGTCATGGCCACCAGCCAGAATGAACAGCGTGTCCGGCAACGCCGCGGCGGCGTTCATGAGGTCGCCGATGCCGCGTTCCGCCTGCATGCCGCCGGTATAGACCGCCAGCCTGTGGTAGGGCGGGGTGAGCAGGTTGTGACGCCAGCGCGACGCAGCCTCCGGCCGCCGGAGGGCGGCCCGGGCGTTCACGCCGCTGTCCAGCACGATGATCTTCGCCGCGGGAACCCGGCGCGCGAGGAGCTGCGCCTTCACCGCCTCTGTGATCGCGACGACGGCGAGGCAGAGCGGCGAGGCCAGGCGCAGCTCGTCCCAGGGAGCGAAGGAATCCTGGTAGTCCTCGGCATGGTGCTCGAAGATATAGGGGATTCTGCGTCTCACGCAGGCCAGGACGATACGTGGGTCCCGGGTCTGGACGAAGGCGGCGTGGGGCAGCACGTGGCGGCGGAAATCGCCGTCGACCGACCAGGCTTCCTCCCCTGGGTCAGGGTGCAGCAGGGCGAGGTCGAACTGGCCGGAGACACCGTAGAGGGCTTCCAGCGCCCGATAGGCCGCGAAGGTGCCGGCGATGCTCTCGACCGGGTAGGTGAAGGCGTTGGCGCCGCCGGCCAGCAGGCAGGGGATGCCGAGGGCGGCGGTGGCTTCGGCGGTGTTGGCCGCCCAGATCAGCCGGGCACGGCCGGCGCGGCACAGCGGGTCGCCTTCCTTGGTGACGACGACATGCTTCATCGCGCGCGGCAGTGATATCATGCGGTCGAGAATCTCCAGGCCCCCGTCGCGGTTATGATGACAGGCCGCTGTGCGGTCAACATCGGCGGAAAACAACCTTCGGCGGAATTGCTGGAGACTGCCTGGATGTATCAGTAACGAGCTGCGTCGTCTCGCGGCGATTTCTATGACAGGATGCCGAACTTCTTCAGGTCGGCCAGGATGTGTTGCTCGACCATTTCATAGCTCAGCTCGGCGATGCAGCGGCATTCGCCAGCCTGGAAGATTTTCCGGCCGCTGGGCGTGACCTCGCAGGGCGCGCAGTCCTTACGCAGGCCGAGCCAGGAACTGGCGGGGCCCAGCGGCCCGCGCGTCGCCGGATTGGTGGGGCCGAACAGCGCGGTCATGGGGATGCCCAGGGCGTTGGCGATGTTCATCAGGCCGCTGTCATTGGTGATGAAGTAGGAGCAGGTCATCATCCGCTCCGTCATCTCGGCGATGCTGCCGCCGGTGAGGTCCAGCGTGCCCTCGACATGCTCTTCCGGGATGCCGAAGGAGGCAACCTCGAACCCCAGCCGTTCCAGCGCCCGGCAAAGGCGGGTGTAGTCCGGCCAGCGCTTGCTGAGCCAGAAGCCGCCCTTGGAGCCACCATGGATGCCGATGCGCCTTCCCTCCGGCGGGCGGCGATAGCGATAGTCGGCGACGAAGTAGCCGGTGATGTCGGCCTCGTCATACGGGATGCCCAGCAGGTGTCGGGCGGCCTCCAGGTTGAACAGCGTTTCGTGGAAGCGGCCACCGGGCTCGAAGGGCATCCAGTCGCGCGAATACAGGGTGTGGCGTGCCTGGAAGGGCAGGCGGGCGGCGCCGAAGCAATGGGTCAGGAAGGCCACGTCGTAGCGCCGGCGCAGGACGTTCTGGCGCAGGGAGAACACGGTGTTCACGTAATCGCTGTTCTGCAGCAGGAACAGGCTGTTCTGGTGGTCCTCGGCCACCACGATGTCCACCCGGCGGCCCAGGCGGCGGGCGATGTTGCGGATCATCGGCCCCACATGCAGCATGTTGCCGATGCCGGAGCCCACCCCGACCAGCAGCGGCTGGCTGAGGCCGGAGACGACGCCGTGCAGGGCGCGGCGCTGGCCGTCATGGGCGTAGCGGCGGGAGTTCTCGGCCGCCTTCGCCACCAGTTCCTGGTAATAGGCGGGGTCACCGTAGATGCGGCGGAGCTGCGCCGCCCAGGCCGCCGCGTCCTCCGGCAGGATGAGGCCGGACTGGCGCAGCAGATAGGGGACGTTGCCCTTGTCCGAGCCCAGCACCGGCTTGCCGAAGCGCTGCGCCTCGATGCAGACGCGGCTGAAGGTCTCGACGAAGCGGTAGCTGGGCACCGCCACCAGCTTCGCCTGCTGGTAGAGCGTGGCGACATCGTCGGTGCGGGGCAGGATGGCGACGTTGCACAGGCCCCTGGCGGCCACCAGCGCCTGGGCTTCCGCGGCGTCGGACTGGCTGGCGACGGCCTGGAAGGGGATTTCCGGGCAGAGCTGCGCGACCGCCAGCAACAGGTCGAAGCCCTTCTCCGCCTTGGCGTTGAGCAGCAGCACCGGACCATCCCCGGCCGGGGGCGGTGGCGCCTGCTCTACCTCGCGCGGCAGGGAGTGGATGATGGGGGTGCGGACCTGGAAGGCTTCCTCCAGCACCTGCTGCGTGTAGGCGGAGTTGCTGTAGACGGCGGCGGCGCGCTGGATGATGGCGCGGAAGCCGGGGCGGGGCACCGGCTGGGTGTCGCCCTGGGCGAAGAAGCGGCTGTCGCCCTCGAACGCCCCCAGCGCGTCGCGCCAGAAATGCAGGCCGTAGACGAAGGGGATGTCGAGGTAGTCCAGCGCCGCCGCCACCTCGTAGCCCAGGCCGGAGAGGACGTGGACAATGGCGGGGCGGCGTTCCAGGAAGAAGCGCCGCAGCGCGGCGGGGCGGTCCGGCACGAAGGCGTAGGGCCGCCCGTCCTCGACGCCGCTGCGCCCCTGCTGGTCCGGCCGGGTGCCGAGGATCAGCGGTTCGAAGCCCATCCCTTGGTAATGGCCGGCGATGCTGTCGAGGAACTGCTCGCCGCCGCCGAACTTGACGATGCCGTGGCGGGACATGAGCACGGCCAGCCCGCGCGGCTTGCTGCCTGAGGCCGGGCTGAGGATGGGGGTGGCGGCGGGTGCCCAGGGTTGGTGGGTGGCGACGATCTCGGCATGGCGGGCCAGGTCCGCGCCCAACGCCGCGAGGCTGGAGAGCAGGCCGGATTCCAGCAGGCCGAGCAGCAATTCCCGCCGCCACAGGACGAGGGGCCGCGCCTGAGCCCTGGCCAGGACCAGCCGGCCGCACCAGGAGACGGCGCTGTCACGGACCAGGCGCAGGAGAGCGGGTGAGATGTCGGGCCGCTCGCTTGGCCCGGCCAGCAGGACCCATTCCGCATCCAGCCGGTCCAGCAACACCCCGGCGGCCTCGCTGGCTGGCAGGGCGATGGTGGGATGGGCCTGGAAGCCCGTGGCGCCGAGCGCGTAGCCACGGCCCTCGGCCAGACCGGAGACGGGGTCGATCGTCAGCACCGCCAGGCCGTCCTGGCCCCGCGCCGCCGTCTCCTCCAACAGCGGGCGCAGGGAGCGGAGCTGGTAGCGCGCGCCCTGGTGCGCCGGGTCCAGTCGCAGCGCTGCCTCCGCCATCGCCAGGGCCTCGGCCACCTGGTTGCGGGCGAGGCAGACCTGGCCGCCCAGGATCAGCAGATCCGGCTTGCCGGGATGGCGGAGCAGGAGAGCGTCCACCTCCCGCTGCGCTTCCTCGAACGCGCCGAGTTCTAGCAGGGTCTGGACGATGCGGCGGCCGCTGGTCTCGTCCCGGGCGGGTTCCAGCCGCGCGGCTTCGCGCCAGTGGGCGATACTGTCCCGCAGCAAGGCCTCGCGCTCGGCCGGGGCCAGGCCGGGCAGGAGGCCGCGGCGGCGGGTGACCGAGGCGTATTCCTGCAGGAACTCGCCGCTCTGCGGCCGCAGGGCGCGGGCGCGGCGCCCGAAGGCGGCGGCCTGATCGAGGTTCCCCATCCGGTGCAGCGCGACGGCGGCGTGAAACTGCGCGGCGGCATCGGCGGGGTGAGCGTGGGCGATGCCCAGCAGTATATTCCCTGCCTCGGCAAAGCGGCCCAGATGCAGCAGGGCGCGGCCGATCAGCGTCAGCACTTCCGCATCCTGCGGCGAGGCGTGGCTGGCGGGGCGCGGCAGCTGTGCCACCTCGTCCCACTTCCGGTCCTTGAGCAGGCGCTGGATCTGCTTGACGCGGATCAGGTGGTGCAGCCGGCCGGCCAGGGCTTCCAGGTCCCGCAGCGGCAGCGACTGCAGGCCGGTCTCCAGGGCCGCCAGCGCCTCCGCCGTCGCCGGTGGCGGGGCCTGCAGTGGCGGCAGGGCGCGACCGGCCAGCAGGCTGAGGGCTTCCCGACGGTGGGCCTCCGACATCAGGCGGGAGACAGCCGCCGGGTCCTGCAACAGACCGCCGATCAAGGCGGTCCAACTTCTGGCGGAGCGCAGGCCGTGGCTGGTGGCGTGGGGCGGGTGCAGCGCGGAGATCAGCCATTCCACCACCCAGGCAGGCGGCACGGCGTGCAGGCCTTCCTGCGGCAGTGGGGCACCCTGGGCGAGGGGGGTGATGACGCGGTCGAAGAACTCGGCCGAGGAGGCCAGGCGGCGCAGGAGTGCGGCGGCGTCGCCCTGCCAGGAGCGTTCGGCATGGCCTGGCAGCCGGCCCAGCAGCACCGCGAAGGCCGTCTCGACCCTCTCCTGCTCCGCAGCGCCGGGCTGGTCGCCGGTCTCCATGACAGTCAATCCTTCAGCCTTATGCCGCTGTGCATCGGCCGCATCGGATAGTGCGAGTTCAAGGCGGGTTCAAGGCGGGCGCACCCTCAGGCAGGCGAGGCTGTGGTGGGCCGACAGGACCGTATCGCTGCTGCGTCGGCAAAGAATCGTGGCGGCGACGCAAACGTTTCGATCTCGCAGATCAGCCGGGAGGGGCATCGGACGTTCGGCGCCGAGCATGCAGCGACAGCGGGTGGGTCATGGCGGGATCAGCAGCGCTTCCCCAGACGTGCAAATTTACCGAACAATACAAAAAAAGAGAGTATCGAGCGCGAGCGAACAAATTTTGCGTGCGCGCCAGCCATTTGAAGTCGCCGAATGAAATGACAGGCAAACTTGCATGTAACGCAATCGACGCTGGCAGTTTACAGAGAGTTTGATATGTTCGCTGAAAATCCATCCAGGGGGAACACGCTCCGGTTCGCTTGACGAACGCGGCGGAGCGCGTCGTTTTTTTGGAGCCCTTAGCGCAGAAGTCCCGTCTTCCGTGCCGGTGCTTCGCGACGGCGGCCATCCAGGCGAGTGACGCATACGCATGATGGGTCTGGAGGACAATTGAGATGATCAGTTTCGATGGCCGGCGCATCATGTGCCTGGGCGACGTCATGCTGGACCGCTTCTTTTACGGCCAGATCGATCGCATCTCGCCCGAGGCCCCCGTGCCGGTGGTGCGGATGAAGGAAAACCGGGCCATGCTCGGCGGCGTCGGCAACGTGGCGCGCAACATTGCCTCGCTGGGTGGCGAGGCGGTGCTGATCGGGCTGGTCGGCGAAGATCTGGCGGGACGCGAGATTGCCGCGCTGATCGAGGAAACCGGCGGAATCGTCGACGCGAATATCCGCACCCGCAGCCGCCCGACCATTTCCAAGACCCGCATCATCGCCAGCCAGCAGCATGTGGTACGGCTGGACGAGGAAACCGCCGACAGCATCGGCGCCGGGGAAACCGCGCTGGTGTGCGAGCGGGTGTCCAACCTGCTGCCAGGCTGCCACGCGCTGATCATTTCCGACTACGCCAAGGGCCTGCTCTGCGCCGAGGTGGTGCAGCACGCGATCGCCGAGGCGCGCGCCCTCGGCATGCCGGTGTTGGTCGATCCGAAGCGCGACGATTTTGCCTTCTATGCCGGTGCCACTGTGATGACGCCGAACCTGAAGGAGCTGAAGGCCGCCGCCCGCTGCCCGCTGGAGACCGACGAGCAGGTGGCCGAGGCGGCGCAGCGTCTGATGGCGGAGGCTGGTGTCGAGTCCATCCTGGTCACGCGCTCCGAGAAAGGCATGCTGCTGGCTGAGGCGGATGGGTCGATCCATGCCGTCCCCGCCAACGCCAAGGAAGTCTTCGACGTATCTGGCGCCGGCGATACGGTGATCGCCGTTGTGGCGCTGTCCCTGGCTGCCGGGCAGGCGCCGCCGCGTGCCATGCGGATCGCCAATTCCGCCGCGGGCGTCGTCGTCAGCAAGCTGGGTACGGCGACGTTGAGCCTGGATGAACTGATCTCGGCCGTCGAGGCGGATGCGCAGGAAGGTGCGGCTGGCGGCAAGCTGGTCTCCGCAGGCCAGGCGGCTTCGATCATCGAAGGCTGGCAGCGGCGCGGGCTGACCGCGGGCTTCACCAATGGCTGCTTCGATATCCTGCATCGCGGCCATGTCACGATGTTGCAGGCCGCGCGCGATACCTGCGACCGGCTGGTCGTGGCGCTGAACACCGATGACAGCGTGCGGCGGCTGAAGGGCCAGAGCCGCCCGGTCAACGAGTTGGAAGACCGGGCCTCCGTGATCGCCGCGCTGCGGCCGGTCGATCTCGTGGTGTGCTTCAGCGAGGATACGCCGCTGCAACTGATCACCCAGTTGAAGCCGGACGTGCTGTTCAAGGGCGCTGACTACACGGTGGATACGGTGGTGGGCGCCGATGTCGTGCTGGCGCGCGGTGGCCGGGTCGAACTGCTGGACCTGGTGCCGGGACGTTCGACCAGCAACATCATTGCCCGCAGCCAGGCGATGACCGGCGTCGCGGCCGAATAGCAGCGTCGGGCAGTAACGGCGGGGCGCGGGTCCCGCTTTGGAAGTGGCGCGAGGTGGCCGGCCTCTGCCTGAAGCGCGAAACAGAGGAGCTTCGAAGGCAATAGGCGATGGAACAGCTTTTGCTGTTCCATCGCCCGATGGCGTCAGGCCGGGACGGTGCCTTTCGCCAGATGTTGCTGCGAGACCACGATCCCGGCAGTCAGGTGATACAGGCTGCTGGCCGGTGCCGGTTCGACCGACGCGTGGCCGGTCTGGTCGAGTCGTTCGTGCCACAGGCCGCGCGGGGCGGGAGTCAGGTAGCGGTCCAGCGCAGCGAAGGCGGCCTGGATCTTCGCCGGACTGGCGTCGGGCCGCAGGATTTCCGCCTTCAGCCGTTCCGTCTGCGGCCAGAGGCGTGAGCCATAGCCGTGCACGTCCCCGGAGACCACCACTTCGTCGTAGAGCGTGCCGAGCTGTGGATTGATGCCGAAACGGTCGACGAAGGACATCAGGCCGCGATTGGCGCCCGCGATGGTCGACGTATCCGCGACACCCTTCCCCGCCGCGAGCTGCTGGTACCAGTCCAGCAGCCAGACCCATTCGCAATGATGGCCGGGCTCGACCAGGTACAGGCCATTCTCGCGTAGCGGCCGCAGCGCCTCGTCGAAGAACTCCGGCAGGGTGCCGTGGGTCTGGTCGAGGAAACGATCCAGGAACAATCTGACGATGTCGCCCGCGCGTTGCAGGAAGATGGCGTCGCCGAAGGCCTCGGACGCTGCCAGGCAGGCTTCCAGCAGGTGCATATGCGGATTCTGCCGGCGGGGCAGCGCCGGCGGCAGGCTTTCCAGATAGCCGCCCAGTGCGTGCGGGAACTGGCTGTCCAGATATTGCAGCAGTGCCAGGGCTTCCTGCCGCAGCGGCGCCGCCGGCAGCAGGCGGCTGGCGCTGGAGAGGGCGAGCAGGACGAAGGCGTGGTCGTAAAGGTCGCGATGATCGCTGATGACCGCACCATCCAACGCGAAGCGCTGCGCGTAGCCACCGTCGGCGGCGCGGGCCTTATCGCGCAGGAAGGTGATGCCGAGCTCCACGGCGTCACCGGCGCGGGGCAGGCCGGCGGCGTGGGCGTGGGAGAAGACGAAGACCTGGCGGGCCACCACGCGCAGGCGGCGGAACTGTGCCGGCGACTGTAAGGTTTGCAGATCGAGGCTTTCGCAGAAGCCGCCGCGCGCCCAGTCCACGCCATGCTCGAGCCAAAGGGGCCAAGCGGCATCCCGCAGCCAGGATGCGGCGGAATCCGCCGCCGCCAGCGGAGAGGCGGTGCCTGATGCGGCGCTGTTCATGGAAGCCATGCTGAAGGATCCTGATTTCGCCTGCCGCCTTGACCGCGGGGCATCGGCGCGAAGGTAACCATAAGCGGCGTGCGAGGGATAGCCGCCTCATGCCGCGCGAAGCCTTGTTGCCTGGAATCCGCGTGGATTCTGCGGCTTACCCGCATGCGCAGGGTGGCGATCACGCGCGCTGGCTGTAAAGTGGCCCGCATGGGCAATGCCACGGTGCCGGCCGATCCGTGGCCATCCGATGACGAGGAGAATCACAGGTGCTGCTACTGACCGGAGCCGCGGGCTTCATCGGATCGAACGTGCTGGCGCGGCTCAACGAGGCTGGCGAGACGGATGTGGTTATCTGCGATGCGCTGGGCACGGAAGGCAAGTGGCGCAACCTGGCCAAGCACGAGTTCGCCGACTTCGTGCCGCTGGACAGCCTGAAGGATTGGCTGGCGACGGCGCCGAAGCTGGATGGCGTCATCCATCTCGGTGCCAATTCCGACACGACGGCCGCCGATGGCGATGAGGTGATGGACCATAACTTCGCCTGCTCGCTGATGTTGTGGCGCTACTGCACCCAGGCGGACATCCCGTTCATCTACGCCTCCTCCGCCGCCACCTATGGCGATGGCGAGGCCGGCTTCCTGGACCAGGACAGCCCGGACTTCCTGGCCACCCTGCAGCCGCTGAACCTGTATGGCTGGAGCAAGCATATCTTCGACCGCCGCGTGGCGCGGGAAGTCTCGCAGGGCCGGCCGGCGCCGTCGCACTGGTACGGGCTGAAGTTCTTCAACGTCTATGGGCCGAACGAGTACCACAAGGGCCATATGCGCAGCGCCGTCTACAACATCACCGGCACGGTGCGGCAGGGGGAACCGGCGCGGCTGTTCGCGTCCGACCGGCCGGATTATGTCGATGGCGGGCAGTGCCGCGATTTCGTCTTCGTCGACGATATCTGCAACATCATCCTGTGGCTGCTGCGCAGCTCCGCGCCTTCCGGCCTGTATAATCTGGGGTCCGGCCAAGCGCGCAGCTGGGCGGATCTGGCACGTGCGGTGTTCACGGCTCTGGGCAAGGAGCCGAAGATTGAGTTCGTGCCGATGCCGGAGAAGCTGCGCGGCAAGTACCAGTACTGGACCGAGGCCGACATGACCAAGCTGCGGCAGGCCGGTTACAACGCGCCGCTGACCTCGCTGGAAGACGGCGTGGCCAAGTATGTGACCGAGTTCTTGGTGAAGGACGATCCTTACCGCTGAGGTTGTGCTGCCGGGCCGGTGAGCGGTGATGTGTGCCGCTCTCCGGCTCCGGGAATGCTCCGAGGCCGCGCGCCATGCCCTCTGAGCCGCGAGGGGTCATAGGGCAGGTGTCTCGCTCGTAACGCATGTCGCCTCCGCTTTCCGGCCGGACCGCCGCATGCGGCAACCGTCAACTCGAAGAAAAAAGATGGGGTCCGGGGAATTCTTTCCCCAACCTTTTTTCCGTCGACAAGCCAGAGCGTCGCTTTCTTGCTCACCTGGCTGCTCCTGCGGCTTTGAGCATCCGACCAGCTGCCCTGGGTGTTTTCCAAGGTTTGAGGCCGGTTTGCGGTGCGGCGCCAAGTGCAGACACAGCATGAGGCATAGCAGGGTCGCGCCCGGCAGGATGCCAACTCTCCCCTCGTGTTATCTTTGCGGGCTTAGAGTGCAATTTAGGCTTGCGCTGTGCTAAACTCCGCTTTGTTCGTGTCCGATCTGCGCGCAGATCTTGGGGAGTCATTCTGTGGATCACTTGTTCGCGAAGCTGGGAGTAGGTGACGAGGACTTCCTGGTCGCCAGCATGATTGAGCGCTGCCCCAAGGTCATGATGCTGCGCGAGCTGCTCATGAACGCCCTCGAATCCGCGTCCCATGCCAAGTCGGGTGGCCGGCAGGTCGATGTCGGCTCGGTGCAGGTCGCTGGGGTGCGCAAGCTCTGCATCTGGAATACCGGCCCCGGCATGGATGCCGAGCAGCTGTTCCGGATGTGCGACATCGCCTCCTCCATCGGCAAGGAGAAGGGGCTCGACCGGAATTTCGGCATGGGGGCTAAGGTGGCGTCGCTGCCGTCCAACCAGCTGGGCGTCCGCTATCGCTCCTGCCAGGCTGGGCGGGTGCATGAGGTGACCATCGGCAAGCGCAACGGCGTCTATGGCCGCATTCCGCGCGTCGACCCCGTGACCGGTGAGGCCGCGGTGGTGCTGGAGGTGACGGAGGTCGCCAAGGCCGAGGGCCGCCCGTTGGACCAGGACTGGACCGAGGTGGTGCTGATGGGCAACCGGCCGGAGCAGGATACGCTCGCCGATCCGTATGAGCGCAATCCGCCCGTGCCGCGCAACTGGCTGCCCGCCGCGATCTACAACAAGTTCTTCCGCATCGATGACGGTATCGAGCTGCGGATGCTGCCCGAGACGCATGGTCTGAAGGGGGTGAAGCGGCTGTTCTCCCTTTCGCAGCGGATCGCGCGCCGCTATGCGCGGCATGAGACGGTGCGGCTGCCGGACGGCATCGCCATCCACTACCTCTACGACCCGGCGCACCCGATCCGCGAGAACCGCAACGCGTCCTACGAGGACGATATGCTGCCGGACACCAGCTTCTGCGCGGTGGTCAATGGCGGCGAATTCTACGATATGCGCCGCGGCCAGCAATGGACGCTGGATGCGCCGTCCTTCGGCATCACCTTCGGGGCGCGGCATTTCTCCGTCCTGATCGAGCTGGCGGACGAGTTCCCTGTGCGGGCCGATGGATATCGCCAGTTCCTGCGCTACCTGACCGGGGTGCAGGAGCATGTGCGGCTGGGCGATTTCTCCGGCCTCGTCCGCGCCAACCGGCCCAAATGGCTGGTGGCGCTGATCGACGAGATGTCCCCCGATGTCGATCTCTCGCGTGATGTGTCGGAACAGCTGGCGCAGCTGTTGGCCTCGCTCGGCGTCAAGCGGATGCGGCCGAAGCCCCGCAAGATCCTGCCGCCGCCGCTGCTGCGGACCGAGCCGCCGCCGCCCCCGCCGGTGAGCGAGCCCATTCCGCCACTGCCGCCGAAGGAGATGCCGAAGACGCCGGAGGCCGCGCAGGCGAAACCGCCGGCCCCGCCTGTGCCGCCGCCGCTGCCCAAGCCGCCCGCCCCGCCGCCGCCGGCCCCGCCCGAGCAGCCGATGGAGATGGTGCTGGATGTGGAAATCGCGCCGGAACTGCTGCTGCTGCGCGACCAACAGGAGATCGCGGACCGCAACCTGACGCATCGCGCGGCGCGCTACTATCCGGAAGCGCACCAGCTATTCGTCAACATGCTCTATCCCTCGGTCGCGCGCCTGGCCTCCGTGCTGGTCGCAGCGGCGCCGGCGGCGGTGGAAAGCGGCAGGGCGCGCTCGGAAGCCACGATGTTGGCGGAGCAGGAACTGCTGTTGCGCGTTGGCCGTGCGCTGGTGTTCGGCCTGGGCAAGCGCGATGCCGCCCAGGGCTGGAACGAGGCCGAGAAGCGGAGCGCGGTGAGCAGCGAGGTTCTCACCATCGCCGCTGATGATTTCTACACGGGCAAGGCCGAGGCGACGGAGCGGTTCCTTCGCGCACTGCGCGCCGGCGGTGCGGTGGAACAGAAGCAAGCGGTTGCCGAGACGGTTTCGGCCTGAGACTGACAGGAAGGCCGGGGAAGGAATTCCCCGGTCCCCCTTCTTTTTTCCGCGAGTTGGCGTCTGCCCCGGGACTGCTTGGTTGAATCTGGATGCTGCGTATCGGCAGCACCCAGGTGCCGGCCGATTGTGAAGAGGGCCGCTGAAGCTGTCGGTCTCCTATAGAGCCCGCCTTGAACAACGCGCGCTTCCGGGCCTTACCCATGGAAGAGGTCTGTAGAGACCTGTCTATCCGGGCGACGCCTCAATGGCATCGTGACCGCGCAGCGAGCACCCATACGGCAAAAATAGATGAGGGAGGTCTGGAGGGAGAATTCCTTCTTCTCCCAGTCTTCGCGAGGCAAGCAGCAAAAGCGCGTTCACCCCAGGCTACGAATGCGGCCGAAGGGTTCCAGCACGTGTTCCACCAGGTCACGCTCATACCAGCCGACATGGGTTTCGCCCGGCTTGTGCGCGCCGGTTCCGGCGTCGAAGTAGTGTTCCTTGTGCCGGACGAAGAAGTCAAAGCCGGCGATGTGGATCTCGGCGGGGCAGAGGTAGTTGGCGAGCAGGATCATGCGCAGGCCGCTGGTGGGCTTCGGATAGGCGGCGCCGGCGGAGAGGGCGGCGTAGGCGGGCGGTAGCAGGCAGCAGCGGGCCGGGTCCAGTTGCAGGCCGAGCCGGAGCCGGCCGAACTCTTCCAGGTCCGGCATCTGCTGGGCCGGGCTGGTGCCGATGACGGCCAGGTCGAAATGCCGCATGTCGTGCTTGCGGGCGTGGCGGTTGCCGGACGAGTACCAGAGGTCGGTGCGCTGGCCGACCTGCGCTTCGAAACCGTCGATGGTGAAGTCGTTCAGCCGCAGCACGGTGCCGAAGCGGTCGATCTCAGCGCCGAGCTGGCCGCCCAGCAATTGCGGCGAGTTGCCGACGATGATGGTGGTGCGGCGGGTATCTGCCAGCCGGGCGGCGAAGTTCTGCTGGAACAGCCGGAGGGACCGGGCGTGTTCGGCCTGGGGATGGGGCAGCCAGCGCCCATGCACATAGGCCTGGCGCGGATCGGCCCCGGCATGCTCCCGCACCGATTGCAGGAAGCGATGGGCCAGTTGTTCCCCGGCCATGTAGGCGGTGCGTGCGGCTTGCGGCTGGCCTTCGCGTGCATGCCAGAGGGCGCGAAGGTTATGGACCCAGAGCCGGTCTGGGCAATCGGCCTCCAGGCCGCCCAACAGGGTGCGGAGCGCGTCGGGCCGGTGCAGCGCCAACAGGGCACGGGCGGTGCCGGCATGGGCCTGTGGCGAAGCGGGATCGCGCGACCCGAGAAGTTGCCAGCTGTGCAGGGCCAGTTCGAAATCGTCCATGGCCTCGGCGATCTGCGCCAGCTTGCCGATGAAGCGGGGGTCGGCCGGGAAGTGGGCGCGGGCCTGGAGGGCCACCGCCAAGGCGGCCGGAAAGCGCTCGGCCTGGCAGAGCGCCAGGACATGCGTGTACCAGTCTGCCGGGTTTTCGGCGGCGGTGGTCAGCCGGGCGGCGAGGGTGGCGGCTTCGTCGAAGCGGCGTTGGAACATCCGGCTGCGGATATCGGCACGCAGGCTGTCCGGCGTAGGTTCCCCACCGGTTGCGGTGGGGGCGGCGGAAGGGGCGGTGCCGGCCTGCTCGTCCTGCCACAGGCGGAGCTCGCGCCACAACTCAGCCGGGGCGGTGTCCAGTGGGCCGCTGGAACGGGCGAGGGCGTCCCACGCCGCCAGTTGGCCGGTAGTGCGCAGGAACTCCAGTTGCAGGGCCTGGCGTTGCGCGGCGTACTCGGCGGGCATGGCGTCGAGCAGGGCCTGGGCGGCGTCCTGCTCCAGCTCCGCCAGCAGCAGCCGCAAGGCGGTGCGGACGGCGTTGGGGCTGGCCAGGGCGCCGGGCGGCACGGGCGGCAGGGCGTTTCGCCACTCGGTGGAGGCAGCGGTGGCCTGCAGGGCCAGCATTCTACCGGCCTCGCTGGCCTGCAGGGCGGGGCGGGCGGCCAGGGTGGCCAGCACGGTGGTCCGGTCGCCTTCCTGCAGCAGGGTTTGCAGGGCGGGCAGGATTGCGGGGCCGTCGGGCAACTGCGCCAGGGACTGCCGCAGCCAGGGCCGCAGGCGCAGCAGGGCCGGGTTGAAGCGCAGCTGGTAACGCGCATCCGCCTCGTGCGCGTCGTCGGGTGCATGGGCCAGCCGCAGCAGCAGCGGCAGCCAGACGCCATCCGCAGCCAGGGCGCGCAGGTGGTCCAGGCTAGGCTCGGCCGGAAGGGTGAATGCGCCGCTTGCCGGTGGGATGGCCCGAAGGGCGGGCAGCAGGCGGGCAGCGGCGGCGTCGTCCCGGTCCTCGTACCGGCGGAGGAAGCGTTCGGTTGCCGCCGGGCCGGCCATGCTCGCCGCCGCTTGCGCCACGGGTGCCAGCAAGGCCAGGGCGGTGGAAGGCGGCCGCGCGGCGGTCAGTGCTTCGGCCAGGAGGGGCGCCAGCGTCGCGGCGGCATCGGGGGTTAGAACCATCCCCCCGTGGTCCAGCACGGCATCTGGCAAGGGCGGGGTGTTGGCCAGAAGGGCTGGCCAGGCCGCGGCCAGGCTCGTCGCGGCGTCGTTCCACTGCGGGGGTGTCGGGGGGGGCTGGCGGCGCGGCAACGCGGCGAAGGCCAGCAGGGCGGCGCCCGGCCGTTCATCCTGGCGGGCGAGGGTGAGCAGGGCGTCCAGCGCTTGCGCGAAGGTCTCCGCTTCCAGCTGCGCCAGGAGGGCGAGCAGGGCGGACACTTCCGCCTCTCGCCATCGCGGCAGGTCCAGCGCCGCGTGGGCGTGGTGCAGGATCACGTCGCGGGCGATGTGCCAGAGCAGGCGGCCTTCCGGCGCCGCGAGGCCGGCAAAGGTATCGGCCCAGTCCTGCGGCGCCAGGGCGGTGAAGAGGTGCAGGGCGCCCGGCCTATCCACCTGCAGCAACCGGCAGGTCAGCCCTAGCCGGGTGATGCCGGGGTCGTCGAAGCGCCGTAGGGCGGTGTCGGCCAGGCGGCGGGCCCGGTGGAGGTCCTGTGCCTGGAGGGCCGCCTGGATCTGCTGGCGCAGGGCTTCCTTGCCAGGGTCATGGTCCCGCTCAGGCATCCGGCATCACCTCCCGCACGTCGTGCGCGGTTATTGCCTCGATTGGCCATGGCAGGAAGGGCGGGGCGCCGGGGCGGCGCCGATCGGCTTTGAGCACGCCCGGGTCTGTCGGCTGACGTAGGCGTGCCTCAGGCGGCGACGGCCACGGTGGGGGCGAGCAGCCGGCGATAGACGGCGGACAGGGCCGCGACATGGCGCTGATAGCCGAACTCGCTGGCCACGATCTCCCGCAGCGTGCCGTCTTCCCGTGGGGCGGCCACCTGCGAGAGGACGGCCTTGCGGATGGCGGCATGGTTATCGAGCGCCACGTAGCTGGGGTGGTGGCCGAAATACTCGCGGTTGCTGGGCAGGTCGCTCAGCACCAGCCGGCAGCCGGAGGCCGCGGCTTCCAGCGCGGCGAGCGAGCCGCCTTCCGACCAGCTGACCTGCGCGAAGGTCGAGGCCGCCTGGTAGGCCGAGGCCAGCACGTCCCGCTGATGCGGTAGCCGGCCAAGGAAATGCACGTTCTTGCCGGCGGCGGCGTGGCAGGCCTCGGAGTATTCGACATCCGCCTCGTGCCCGATGAGCACCAGCGGGCATTCGCTGCTGGCCAGGGACTTGATCAGCGCCAGCTGGTTCTTGCGTGGCTCGATCCGGCCGACGGACAGTGCGAAGCGCTCGGGTGCCGGGCGGCCGGTCTGGCTCTCGAAGGTCGCGCGGAACTGCTGGCCATCGCCGGGCGTGAACAGTGACGCATCGACTGGATTGTGGATGATGGAATGTGGCCGCAGCGGCAGGCCGAGCTGCGCCGCGTGGTCACGCTCCACCGCGCTCAGATAGATGATGTGGTCGGCCAGCCGGAAGATCTCCGCCAGCTCCGCCAGCGGGTAGGGGCCGTGGAAGCCGTTCCGGGCCTGGTGGTTGGGCGAGCGGCTGTAATCCAGCAGGATCGGCGACAGCACGGTCTTGAGCCCGAGCCAGCGGGCGAATCTCAACGTGGTGCGGCAGCTGCGCAGCGGCCAGACGTTGAAGACATGCGCCATGCCGAAGCGTTCCAGCTCCATGGCCTGGCGATGCAGGTGCAGCAACTCGACATCCTGCCCGCGGTCCCGCAGGAAGCTCACCGTTTTGGGCACCCGGATGGAGGGGCCGCCCAGATCGCGGTTTTCGCTTCCGTGCAGGATGAGACAGGTCCGGTGCGACATCAGGTGCTCGTTTTCACTCTGCTAAAGTGACTTTACCAGAACGAGAGGAAAACGGCACTGAAAACTCCGTGGTTCTCCGAGTGCAATGACACGCTGGATCAGCCCTCTCGCAAGGGATCGGCGCGCTGCCCAGAGCCAAACTTCCCAGTGGTTTGCAGGGTGTTTGTTGCGAGACCAATTCATAAGGCTGCGCGGGTGCCGCGTGCCGGCAGAAAATACCGGGCGCGTTTCCCCGACGGCAGGGGGCAGCCGGATCGTGCGCGCAATGAAAATTTGATGTCGTGGTGCAGCTATGAATCTGCTGGCCGGCGATACGCCAAGTCACCGGGGTTCAGAAGAAGGGGGCCGGGGAAGGAATTCCCCGGCCCCCTTCTTCTTCTGCGAATGAGTAGAAATGCCTTATAAATGACGCTGAAATGGAAAATAAGACATTCGGCTGCGAATTAAGTGAGGTCGGCGGACGCGTTAGCTGACGAATGTCTCAAAATTCCACGTTCGCCGAAAAATATATATGATTTGAAAAGACGCGAGGCGACAGAAGCGATGTTGGCTGCTGTCACCGCGGTTCGGTAA
The DNA here is from genome assembly GCF_014490485.1 of Teichococcus aerophilus. GTDB lineage: Bacteria > Pseudomonadota > Alphaproteobacteria > Acetobacterales > Acetobacteraceae > Pseudoroseomonas > Pseudoroseomonas aerophila. Next base: position 19,281 of record NZ_JACTVA010000050.1, read on the forward strand.
CCGGGCGCTGGCCCTGCGTAGCCTAGCCAGCGGCATAGGCCAGCAACTTCTCATGCAGCGCCGCCGGGATGACGATGCCCGCATCCGCGGTCCGGGCCCGGGCGGCCGCGCGGCGGCTGCCGGGCAGGCGGGCGCCATCCTGCTCCTCGATGGCGCCGAACAGCCGCGCCAGCCGCGCCGCCGAATCCGGCCCGGCCAGCGGGCCCGGGTCGATGGCCAGGAAGCACTGGCCGGTGCGCGGTGAGCCGCCCTTGTTGTCGGCGAAGGACGAGGCATCGAGCGACAGGCTGGCGCCGGTCAGCCAGGCGGCCATCATCTCGACGATCAGCGCCTGGCCGGCGCCCTTGTAGCCACCGGCGGGCACCATGCTGCCGGCAAGGCCCGTGGCGGGGTCGGTAGTCGGATTGCCGTCCTTATCGATGGCCCAGCCGAGCGGGATGGGCTCGCCGCGCTGCTGGTGCACCACCAGCTCGCTCTTGGCGACGACGCTGGCGGATTGGTCCAGCACCAGTGGCGGTTCGTCGCCGCGCGGCGCGGCGAAGGCGATCGGGTTGGTGCCGAAGACCGGGCGGGTGCCGCCGGCCGGCGCCATCGAGGCGGGGGCGTTGACGAAGCCCAGCGCCAGCAGCCCTGCGGCGGCGATCCGCTCCACATGGTGGCCGACGACGCCGCAATTATAGGAGTTGGTGATGGCCAGCGCGGCGATGCCCTGCGCCTTCGCTGCGTCGATCAGCGCCGGCAGGCCGAGCTCGATGGCGGGGTGGGCGAAGCCGTCCCGGGCATCGACCTGCACCAGCCCCGGGCGGGGCCGCGCCAGCACCGGCGTGGCCTGGCCGTCGATCTTGCCGCAGCGTGCGTGCTCGCAATAGGTCGGCAGCCGGGCGAGGCCGTGGCTGTGGATGCCGTCCGCTTCCGCCGCGACGACGGAGGCGACCAGCGGGCCGAGATTGGCCGCGCTGACGCCGCTGGCGCGCAGCGCGTCGCGGGTCAGGACCTCGACCTCGGCCAGGGTCAGCGGGATGCCGTTGGTCAGGGTGCTCATGCGGCCTGCTCCTTCTGGGTGCCATAGTCGCGCCGGGCGCCTTCAGGGGTGACGAAGCCTTCGGCGAGGTCGGCCGCCAGAGCTTCCGCTGGCCGATCGGCCGGATCGCCATGGCCGCCGCCGCCGGAGGTCTCGATGGTCACCACGTCGCCCTTGCGCAGCGCGATGCCGGAGACCTTGGAGCGCAGGCTCTCCGCCGCGCCGTCCGCGCGCCGCACCGTGGTGCGGCTGAGCGAGCCGGGCTGGCCGCCTTCCAGCCCGTAGGGCGGGATGCGGAAGCGTTCGAAATTGGTGCTGAGGCTGCCGGTTTCGGCTTCCAGCCGCCATTCCCGCACCAGGCCGAGGCCACCGCGATGCGTGCCCGCGCCGCCGGAATCCGGGATCAGGCCGTAGCGGGTGAAGGTGACGGGGTAGCGCGTCTCGACCATCTCGATCGGCGCATTGGTGTTGTTGTGCAGGCCGCAGGAGAGCGCGCTGGCGCCATCGCCCCCGGCGTGGCCGCCCCAGCCGCCGACCTCGATGTCGAAATAGACCTGACGCTTGCCGTCCGGCTTTTGGGTAGACAGCGCATAGACATAGGAGATGGCGTAGTAGGCGGCGGGGATGCGGCCCGGCATGAAATGCGCCAGCGCACCGAACACGGCGGTGGCGATGCGGTGGTTCACCACCATCCGCCCGGCGACCGGCGCGGGGAAGCGCGCATTCACCACGCTGCCTTCCGGCAGGACGACCGAGATGGGGCCGTAGCAGCCGGAGTTGGCCGGGATGTCGCCGCCCAGCGCCGCCAGCAGCGCGTAATACACCGCCGAGCAGGTCATGGCCGGGGTGTTGTTCACCGGGCCGGGCACCTGGGGGGAGGAGCCGGTGAAGTCCAGGGTGATGCCATCCCCCCGCTTGACCACGCGCAGGCAGAGGCGGATCGGGGTGTCGGACTGGCCGTCATCGTCCACCAGTTCCTCGAACCGGCTTTCGCCGTCGGGCAGCGCGGCGAGGGCGGTGCGGACCATCCGTTCCGACCCCGCCTGGATCTGCGCCATGGCGGCGCCCAGGCTGCCGGTGCCGTACTTGGCCGCGATGCGGGAGACGGCACGGGCGCCCACGCCGAGCGCCGCGATCTGCGCCTGCAGGTCGCCCCGCGTCTCGTCCGGCTGGCGGACATTGTGCAGCAGCATCTCGAACACGCCGTCATTCAGCACGCCCTTGCGGGCGAGAAAGAGGGGCGGGATGCGGATGCCTTCCTGGAAGATCTCGGTGGCACCGGCATAGTAGCTGCCTGCCGCGCCGCCGCCGACATCGACATGGTGGCACAGCGTGCCGACGATGGCGACGCGCTGGCCATCGACGAAGACGGGGCGGAAGGTCTGGATATCGGGAAGGTGCTGGCCGCCGCTATAGGGATCGTTGGTGACGACGACGTCGCCATCTTCCCACCGCTCCAGCGGGATGGCGTGTTCCAGGATGTGGCGCAGGCAATCCGACATCGAGTTCAGATGCACCGGGATGCGCGCGGATTGCGCCACGTTGCGGCCTTCCGCATCGAAGACCGCCGTGGAAAAATCGAGGATTTCGCGCACCACGGTGGAACGGCTGGTGCGCCAGATGGTCAGGCTCATCTCCTCGGCGGCGGTGACCAGGGCGTTGCGGATGACTTCCTGCCGCACGGGGTCGATGGAGGTGGGGGCCATGGTCTTCACTCCGCGATGCGACGGGCGACGAGGGCGCCGGTGGCGTGGGTCTCGGCCACCCAGCCGGGGGGCAGGTAGGTGGAGGTATAGGCTTCCTCGATGACGGCGGGGCCGCGCAGGCTGGCGCCGACGCCTTCGCGCGGACAGATGGTGGCGTCCTGCCAGCGCCCCTCCACCAGCACCGGGCGGGTGGTGGGGGCCGCGGCGGCAGCGGCGGCGGGTGGCGCGTTGCCGGTGGCGGGCTTGGCCAGGCGGCCACGCGCCGTCAGCCGTAGGGCGACGATCTCCACCGGCACGCCGCGATCCTCGTGCGAGAAGCGCTGGCGGTGGATGCGGTGGAAGCCTTCCGCCAGGGCATCGAGGCCGGCGGTGGAGAAATCGGCGGTGGCCAGCGGCACTGCGAGTTCGAAGGCCTGGCCGGCGTAGCGGCAATCGGCGGACCATTCGAAGCCGCGCTGGGCGGGCTCCACGCCATCCTCATCCAGCAGGGCACCGGCTTCGCGCAGCAGGCGCCCGGACTGCTCGGCCAGGGCCGGGCCAGCGGTGGCGAGGATGGCGATCTGCGTGGCGGCGAGATCGTGGGTGATATCCGACCAGAGGATGCCCCAGGCGGAGAGGGTGCTGGCATGCGGCGGGAAGATCACCCGGCCAATATTCAGTTCCTCCGCCACCTCGCAGGCATGCACGCCGCCTGCACCGCCGAAGGAGAGCAGCGCGAAATCCTCCGGGTCCAGCCCCTTCTCGAACAGGCTGAGGCGGATGGCGCCGGCCAGGTTGGCGTTGGTGATGGCGATGACGCCCGCCGCCGTCGCTTCCGCCTCCAGCCCCAGCGGGGCGGCGGTGGCAGCGGCGGCCTTCAGCGCCGCATCCCGCTCCAGCGGCATGGAGCCGCCGAGGAAGGAGGCGCCATCCAGCCGGCCCAGCAGCAGATTGGCATCCGTCACCGTCAGCTGGGTGCCGCCGCGGCCGTAGCAGGCCGGGCCCGGCACCGCCCCGGCGCTGTGCGGGCCGATGCGCAGCCGCCCGCCATCATCCACCCAGGCGATGGAGCCGCCGCCGGCGCCGATGGTGCGCATCTCCACCATCGGCAGGCGCACGGGCAGGCCGTCGATCTCGCCCTCCGTCACCATGGCCACCTGGCCTTCATGCACCACCGAGACGTCGAAGGACGTGCCGCCCATGTCCACCGCGACGAGGTTCGGTTCGGCCAGCGCCGCCGAGAGCCGCCGTGCCGCCGCCGCGCCGCCGCTGGGGCCGGAGAGCAGCAGCCGCGCCGGCTCCCGCCCCGCCTTCGCCAGGCCGCTGACGCCGCTGTTGGATTGCACCAGGTAGACCTTGGCGCCGAAGCGCTCTTCCTCCAGCCGCCGCTCCAGCTTGCCCATGTAGCCGGCGACGATGGGCACCAGCAGGGCGTTCAGCACGGTGGTGGAGAGCCGCTCATACTCCCTCAGCTCCGGGCTGATGTCGGAGGAGAGGGAGACGGCGACGCCGGGCAGCGCCTCGGCCAGGATCTCGCCGACGCGGCGTTCATGCGCCGGGTTGGCATAGGCGTGCAGCAGGCAGACGGCGATGGCGCGCACCTCCGCCTCCCGCAACGTGGCGGCGGCGCGGCGGACGCTGGCTTCGTCCAGCTGGGTCATGACGCTGCCATCTGCCCGCATCCGCTCGGCGATGCCGAGGCAGAGCGAGCGGCGCACCAGCGGCGCGGCCGGGCTGGCGGTCAGGGCATAGACGTCCTTGCGGCCATGCCGGCCGATCTGCAACAGATCCTCGAACCCCGCGGTGGTCAGCACCGCGCCGGTGGGGAGCTTGCGTTCCAGCACCGCGTTGGTCGCGATCGTGGTGCCGTGCAGCACCTGCCGCACCGCGCCGAGCGGAAAGTCGAAGCGTTCCGACGCCGCGCGGATGCCAGCCAGCAACCCGATGGAGGGATCGGCCGGCGTGCTGGGGGTCTTGTGCTGGTGGATGGCGCCGGTGGCGGAGTCGAAGATCTCCAGGTCGGTGAAGGTGCCGCCGATATCCACGGCGACGCGGATCTCGCGTTGGGGCATCGGGCGCTGGGCCACTGGCTGCTGCATCACGGAAAGCTCCCCTGGGCGAGATCGTCGCGGGCTGGCGCAGCCGCGGGACGGGCATCATGTGATCGGATCCGGCCCGGAGGCGGCATGCCGCGCCAGGCCGGCACCGTGACGCCCATGCTGCTGCGCAAAAGGGCGGGCCGGCAAACGACAAAAGCCGTTCGGTTGCGATAACCGGAACTTATCAGCGACGGCTGGCCGGGCTTCCGCTTTCTGGGATTTGCGCGCCTTGGCCGCCCGGTTGAAACTGGGGGAGAAGGACGGCGGGGGAAGGATTCCCCCGGGCCACATCTTTTCTTTCTGCGAGTTTTGCCGGGCACAGGGGTTACGAAGGCAGGTCTGGCAGGGAGCCGCCGGTTGTGCCGGAGGTCCGGGATCTGTAGTGAATGCGTGCCCAGCGCACGGCGCCGAATTTCCGATATTGTCAGGGCCGCACTGACCAGTCTGCAGCTTCGCACCAAACCCGCAGAAAAAAAGAAGGGCCCGGGGAATTCCTTCCCCGGCCTTCTCCTCCGCCGCCGGTCACGGCACCTAGCCCTTAACAAAGCCCGCTTGTCTGCCTCGACAAGAAAAAACTGTTGGACCTTTGCCGGTCCTGCTGGAACGCTGGACCCGACAGGGCCGCATCGCACCCGGATGGAGTTGCAATGCGTGGGACAAATGCAAGCGGAGCGGGAAAACCCGCCCCCTACCCGCAGGGCCCAGAGAGGCCGGGTAGCACACGGGCTACGGACGACTTCAGGAGGCTTCGGAAAATGGTGACCATGTTCGATCGGCGCGCCCTGCTGCTGGGGGCTGCGGCCACCGGCGTTCTCGCCGCGCCATGGGTGCGCACGGCCCATGCGCAGGAGAAGACCATCACGCTGATGGCCTATACCGGCATCTTCGAGGAACGATACAAGGCCGCGGTGGTCGACCCGTTCATGCGCGCCAATCCGGGCATCAAGGTCAATTACTACGGCTCGCCCAACTCCGCGCAGTCGCTCGGTATGTTGCGGGCGCAGAAGGCGGCGCCGCAGACCAATCTGTGCATCATGGATGCCTCGGTCGCCAAGGCCGGCACGGATGAGCAGCTCTACGATGCGGTGGACAATGCCCGTCTGCCGGTGCTGGCCGAGCTGAACCCGATGGCCATCATTCCCGGCCTGGCCGGTCCTGCCGTGACCTTCGACAGCGCCGTGCTGCTATACTCCGCTGCCAAGGTGAAGCCGGCGCCGACGTCCTGGCGCGAGTTGTGGAAGCCGGAATACAAGGGCCAGGTCGGCCTGCCGGCCGCGCCGGACATCGTCGGCCTGGCGCTGACCATGGTGGCCGACCGGCTGGCCGGCGGCACCGACTTCATCAAGGACCCGTCCAAGGGCATCGCCCTGGTGGGCGAGATGGCGCCCAGCGTGCAGACCTGGGACCCGAAGCCGGATGTCTACAGTGCCATCATCAGCGGCGGGTTGACGCTCGGCGTCGGCTGGAACGCGCGGGGGCAGTTGTTTTCCTCGCAGAACCCGGACCGGCTGGGCGTGACGTTGCCGGAGGAAGGCTCGGTCTTCCAGATCAACACGCTGAACCTGGTGAAGGGTGCGCCGAACAACGACGCCGCCCTGGCCTTCATGGCCTATGCCCTGGGCCAGGAAGCGCAGAAAAGCTTCACGGAAGCGATGTTCTACGCACCCACCAATGCCAAGACGCAGGTCTCGGCCGAGGCGCTGGCCCGCACGGCGGCGACGCCGGAGCGGATGGCCAAGATGATCGACGTCAACTGGATCGAGGTCGCCAAGGTGCGGGACGGCATCACCGAACAATGGCGCCGCCGCGTGATCAACCGGCGCTGACCGGCGGGAATGTCGATGGCCATCGCGCGTGCGCCGCACGCCGCCGGGGAGGCGCCGCGCGATGCGGCGCCCGCGGCGGGACTGAACTCCGTGCACCTGACCCTGGAGGCGCTGGAAAAGCGCTACGGCAACCTGCCACCCTCGGTCTCCGCGCTATCGCTGCAATTGCGGCAGGGGGAATTGCTGGGGCTGCTGGGCCCCTCCGGCTGCGGCAAGACGACGACGCTGCGGATGATCAGCGGGCTGGTGCCGGTCACCGCCGGGCGCATCCTGGTGGCGGGGCGGGACGTGACCGCCCTGCCGCCCTACCGGCGCGACATGGGGGTGGTGTTCCAGGCTTATGCGCTGTTCCCGCATATGACGGTGGCGGAGAACGTCGCCTTCGGGCTGGAAATGCGCAAGGTCTCCCGCACCGAGGCGAAGGAGCGCGTGATGCGCGCGCTGGGCATGGTGCGGCTGGAAGCACTGGCCGACCGCAAGCCGCGCGAGCTCTCCGGTGGCCAGCAGCAGCGCGTGGCGCTGGCGCGGGCCCTGGTGATCGAGCCCAGCATCCTGCTGCTGGACGAGCCGCTGTCCAACCTTGATGCCAAGCTGCGGGACGAGATGCGGAACGAGATCCGCGACATCCAGCAGCGCCTGGGCATCACCGCCGTGTTCGTAACGCACGATCAGGTGGAGGCGATGGCGATCTGCGACCGCATCGGCGTCATGCGCGCCGGGCGGCTGGAGCAGATCGCGACGCCGCTGGAGATGTATGAACGGCCGACGACGCCCTTCGTGGCCGATTTCGTCGGCCGGATGAACCACCTCCGCGGGACGCGGCTGGAGGGCGGCGGCGTGCGGGTGGGGGAGGCGGTGCTGGCCACCGCCGGCACCAGCCCGGCCGGGGAGGCGTTGCTACTGATGGTGCGGCCGCACCGCATCCAGATGACGCCGGCGGCGACTGCGCAGCCAGAGGCCGCAGGCCGGAATGTGCAGCCCGGCACGGTGCGCCGTGTCACCTTCGTTGGCGACGCGCTGCACTACGAGGTGGCGATGGGGGCAGAGACCATGCTGGTCGAGAGCAGCACCGTCTCCGGCCCGCAATCCTTTGCTGTAGGCGACGCGGTGTTCCTGGCCTGGAGCCCGGACGACACCCTCACCTTCCCGGCGGGCACCGAGGCATGAGCGCGGCTTTGCTCACCCGCCCGCGGGCGGACTGGCGCGGCGGCACGGTGCTGATGGCGCTGCTGGCGCCGATCCTGCTGGTGAACGTGCTGACGTTCCTGGCGCCGGTGATCAACCTGGCCATGCTGTCCTTCCGCGGCTCCGGCCCCGGCGGCAGCATCCAGGAGGGGCTGACGACCGCGACCTGGACCTCCCTGCTGACCGACAGCTTCTACTGGGAGATACTGCTGGGCACGGTCTGGACCAGCCTGCTGATCACCTTCCTGACGCTGCTCTGCTCCTACCCGGTGGCGTTGTGGGTTAGCCGGCTCGGCGCGCGCTGGCGCAACCTGATGATGGTGGTGTGCATCTCGCCGCTGCTGGTGTCTGCCGTCGTGCGCACCTATGGCTGGATGATCCTGCTGGGCGACCAGGGTTTTGTTCCGGGGGTGATCCGGGCCATGGGAATGACGCCGCCGCGCCTGTTGTTCAACGAGACCGGGGTGATCATCGGGCTCACCGAGATCCTGATGCCGTACATGATCCTGTCGCTGCTGGCGGGCTTCGGCAAGCTGGACCGCACGCTGGAGGATGCCGCCGGCACATTGGGCGCGCGGCCCTTCACCGTGTTCCGCCGCATCGTATTGCCGCTTTCCCTGCCCGGGCTGCTGCTGGGTTGCCTGCTGACCTTCGTGCTGGCAGTGAGCAGCTTCATTACGCCGAAGCTGCTGGGCGGTGGCCGCGTGGTCCTGCTGGCCACCGAGATCTACGACCAGGCGATCGTCACGCTGAACTGGCCGCTGGCCTCGGCGTTGTCGATCCTGGTGCTGGTGGTGTTCGGCGCCGCGCTGGCGGTGTACGGCCAGCTCTCGAAGCTGGTGGATTGAAGAGGCGCGGATGAACACATTGTCCCTGCCACGCATCGCCTACGGCGTCCTGGTGGCGCTGCTGCTGGTGTTCCTGCTGGCGCCGGTGCTGCTGGTGTTTCCCATCTCCTTCTCCGCCGACAACTTCATCGCCTGGCCGCCGTCTGGCTGGTCGCCGCGCTGGTACGTGGCGCTGGCGCGGGAGAGCGAGTTGCTGCTGGCCTTCCGCAACAGCGTGGTGCTGGGCCTTGTGGTGACGGTGCTGTCGCTGGCCATCGCGCTGCCCGCCGCCGTCATGCTGGTGCGGAAGGAGTTCCCGGGGCGCGATATCCTGTTCTCGGTCTTCACGGCGCCGCTGCTGCTGCCCAGCATCGTGCTGGGCCTGGCCATCCTGATCGTCTTTGTCGGGCGCGGGCTGGTGGGCAGCTGGTTCGGCATGGTGCTGGCGCACCTGACGCTGACGCTGCCCTACGCGCTGCGTGTGCTGGCGACCGGGCTGAAGACGCTACCGCCCGCGGTGGAGGACGCTGCCGGCACGCTGGGCGCGCGCCCCTTCACGGTGTTCCGCCGGGTGACGCTGCCGTTGATGGCACCGGCGCTGATTGCCGCCGGTGCCCTGTCCTTCCTGGTGTCCTTCGACGAGGTGGTGATCTCCCTCTTCATCGTCGGGCCGCAGCTCAAAGTGTTGCCGGTGTCGCTGTACCACTATGTGGAAAGCCGCACGGACCCGCTGGTAGCCTCGGCCTCAGCGGTGCTGATCCTGGTGACGCTGCTGCTGGTGATCGTGGTGGAACGCGCCGTAGGGCTGCGGAAGGCCGTCGGCGGCGGCGGCTGAGTGATCGCGGGTTGAGAGGGGCGCTGCCCCTCTCAAACTCTCCCCGCCAAAGGCCTGAGGCCTTTGGAAACCCTTTTGTGGGGTTTGGTGAAAGATGCGCCCACCCTGGTTCGGGCTGGGGGCGTTTGCGATGTTTGATCGAGCAGACGGGGCGTTGCGGGCCTGATGGATTCCATGTGGCCAGCTCTGTCACTACCAGATGACCGCTTTCCGTCTGGCGGACATGGGGGTGCTGGGGGACCGTCCCTCTTGAGCCTGACCGGCGGGCGGCTGGTTGTCAGGCCGAGTACACTAGGTTCACGTCGCTGCCGAAGCGCTCATAGGGCACGCCGTAGACATGGATGGAGAGGGCGTTGGTGCCGCCCAGATTGGCCAGCCGGTGGATCACGTCCGGGTCGGCGGCGCCGTGGCTGATGTCGCCGGCGCGGCGAAGGCAGGTGGCGGTGGTGGTTGGTTCCTGCCCATCCGCCCCGCGCTGGTAGAAGGATTCCGTCAGCGTGCCGCGATGCACGCCAAGGGCGCACCAGGTGTGGTGGGCATGGATGGGGCTCATCTGCCCCGGGCGCCAGACCAGGGCAACGACGGCGAAGCCGCCTTCCGGGTCCGCATGCAGCAGGTGGCGGATATAGCGGTCAGGGCAACAAGGGCAGGCAATGCCGGCCAGCAATTGCGGATCGTGCACGAAATCGGCCAGGGCTTCGCCGACGGCGGCGGGACGGATGGCCTCGGGGCTGCGGGCGGCCTGGGTCACGCGATCCAGCATGACGTCGAGGTTGGTGCGCGGCTTGGTGATGATCATCGTCCTGCTCCCCGTCCGGTCGGCGCCCTGCTTGCCTTCCGCACGCAGTGTAGGACGGACGCAGCGCAAGAATTTTCTCCATTGGCGGCGAAGTGTGTCCAGGCGGGAAATAAAATCCCCGTTTCGGCCTTATCGATGGTATATTTTTGCCGACCGCAGGACCGTGTGAGTACGGAATGTCTGCAACGGAGATTCTTCAGGAATGAATTTTCAGGACTTGCATGACGCTCGATGAATTCGACCGCCGCATCCTGGCGGCGCTGCAAGCCGATGCCTCCATGCCGATCGCCAAGCTGGCGGAGGTGGCGGGGCTATCGCCCACGCCATGCTGGCGGCGGGTGCAGAAGCTGGAACAGGCCGGCATCATCCGCAAGCGGGTGGCGCTGCTGGACCGCGAGAAGCTGAATGTCGGCGTGACCGTCTTCATCGCCATTCGCACCAGCCAGCATAATGCCGCGTGGTACGAGCGGCTGCGGCAGGCGTTGGCGGACATTCCGGAGGTGATGGATTTCTACCGGATGAGCGGCGAGATCGACTACCTGATCCGTGCCGTGGTGCCGAACATCCAGACCTACGACGCGGTGTATAACCGGCTGATCAACCGGATCGACCTGACCGACGTCACTTCCATGTTCGCGATGGAGGAGATCAAGTCGACCACCGAGATTCCGTTGGATTACGCCGTGCGCGGTTGAGGCTTGCCTGCCTGTGCGTGCTACTCGACCTGTCGTGTGCGGCTTGCATTCCCAGCGCGATCGCCGCCCGGCGTGACGGCCGGTGGATCGGTTCGTGCGCCAATGCGGACGGGCGTGCCATTGCCGTCTGCGATGGACAGTCTTTCAGGATTGAAGACCCATGTGCTGAGAGGCTGTTTCAGAAGCCTGCCGTGTCGGTCACCGCGGTCTTTTCCGCGCCAGCTTTGTCGGCGGCTTGGCCCGATGTCCCTGCATTGGGCCTGCGCCACCTCCATGCTGGCACGAACCATTCTGGCCGCGCCCCTCAGCCAGCAGGCTTCTGAAACAGCCTTTTACTAACTGGTCCAGCCATCGCGCCGTGATGGCGTGTGAATGGTAGGCGCAGAAGCGACCTGTCGGATTTTGCGGTCTGGCGCGCTGTTTCAGATGTTGGGAGCTGAACTTCCGATGTCGAACGCAGAATTAATAAAATCTCTCCGGTTCAGGAATTGGCCGGGCGCCAAAGGCGCAAGACTTCGCCCGCCCCCCTCCGCAATCGAGACAGCCCCCAACAGCCACAACCCGAACTCGAAAAAACAAAAGAAGGGGTCCGGGGAATTCTTTCCCCGGCCTTTCCCCCCATTCCTCCAAGCGCCGGGACGCGTGTCAGCCGCGCGCCAGGAACCGGCCGCTGCCTGGCGCCGCGAGCACTTCGCCATCGCGCACCGCCACTTCGCCGCGGCGGATGGTGATGGAGGGCCAGCCCTTCACGGCGAAGCCTTCCCAGGGTGTGTAGTCGATGGCGTGGTGCAGCGCGCCGTTGTGGATGGTGCGTTCGGCATCCGGGTCCCACAGCACCAGGTCGGCGTCCGCGCCGGGTGCCAGGGTGCCCTTGCGGCCGCCGAGGCCGAACAAGGATGCCGCGTTGGCCGAGGAGAGGCGGACGAAGGTGGGCAGGTCGATGCGGCCCTTGGAGACGCCTTCGGAGAACAGCACGGGCAGCCGGGTCTCGATGCCGGGCACGCCGTTGGGGATGGCGTTGAAGGCGGGGGTGCCGTCCGCCCGCGCGGTGGCGCCGCCCTGGCCGTAGCCGCCGGCGCCCGGGGCGCGCTTGGCCGTGGCGAAGGAGAAGCCGCAATGGTCGGAGGAGACGACGCCGAGCGTGCCGTCCTGGATGCGCTTCCACACACGCTCGTTCTCCCCGGCCTCGCGCAGGGCGGGGGAGCAGACGAACTTGGCGCCCTCGAAGTCCGGCTTCAGCAGGTCGGCGTGGGAGAGGGTGAGGTATTGCGGGCAGGTCTCGCCCCACACCTTCACGCCGCGCGCCTGGGCGCGGGCGATCTCGGCCGCCGCCGCCTCGCAAGAGACATGAAAGACCTGGATGGGCTGCTCCACCAGCTCGGCCAGGGCGATGGCGCGGTAGGTGGCCTCGCGCTCCACCACGGGCGGGCGGGCCCAGGCATGGGCAATGGGGTCGGTCTGCCCGGCGGCCAGCAGGGCCTCGATGCGCCAGCCGATGGCGTCGAAATTCTCGCAGTGGACCGTTACCATCAGGCCCAGGCGCTTGGCGGTGGCCAGCACGCGCAGGAACTCGGCATCGGTCAGGCGCAGCGGGTCGTAGGTCAGGAACACCTTCAGGCTTTGCACGCCGCGCGCGGCCAGGGCCGGCACCTCGCGTTCCAGCACCTCGGGCGTCGGGTCGGTGATGATCTGGTGGAAGCTGTAGTCGGCGCGGGATTGCAGGGCGCGCCGCTCATAGCCAGGGGCGGAGGCCGCCAGGGAGTGGCCTTTCCATTGCGGCAGGAAGCAGATGAAGGCGGTGGTGCCGCCCGCCAGCGCGGCGGCGGAGCCGCTGGCGAAGCTTTCCTCATGCACGCCGCCATCGGCGCTCAGTTCCTCGATATGGCAATGCGGGTCCAGGCCACCGGGGGTGACGATCATGCCCTTGGCGGAGACTTCCTCGGTGCCCGCCGGCAGGTCCAGGCCGATGGCGGCGATGCGGCCGTCGCGCACGCCGATATCGGCTTCGAACACCTCCGCCGCCGTGGCCAGGGTGCCGCCGCGGACCACCAGGTCGAATTGTCGCATCGTCATGTCTCCATCACCGCCGGTCGGCGGATTCCAGCGCGTGTCCACGGCCGTAGCGGCGTTCCAGCACACGCTGCACCAGGTCCCAGGCCGTCGTCATCGCCAGGTAGTACAGGGCTGCCACGGCGAACAGTTCCAGCACCAGGAAACGCTCCTGGATCAGAATTTGCGTCCTCCGCAGCAGTTCGTCCATCGAGATCACGCTGGCGACCGAGGTGGTCTTCAGCAGCCCGTTCACGCTGTTGCCGAGCGGCGGGATGATGATGCGCAGTGCCTGCGGCCAGACCACCAGGCGGAAGCGCAGGCTGCCGCGCAACCCCAGCGCCTGCGCGGCCTCGGACTGCCCGCGCGGCACCGCCTGGATGCCGGCGCGCACCGTCTCGGACAGGTAGGCGGCCTCGTTCAGCGAGAGACCGAGCAGCGCCGCCGCGGGCACGGAGAGCTTCAGGCCGAACAGCGGCAGCGCCGTGTAGATCACCAGCAGCTGCACCAGCAGCGGCGTGCCGCGGAACAGCCAGCAATAGAACCCGGCCATGAGGCTGAGCCAGCGCCGGCCGGACAGCCGCATCAGCGCCAGCCCGATGCCGAGCGCCAGGCCGCAGACCAGCGCCCCGGCCGTGAGGCCTACCGAGAGGATCGCGCCTTCCAGCAGGTAAGGATTCAGCAGGTAGCCGAGGAATCCCTCCCAGGACCAGATCCGCATGCCGCCCGGCTCAGTTCGGGCCGACGACGGTGAAGGCTTCGTCCCAGCCGCGCACGCCGTAGCGGGCCAGCAGCTGGGTGTAGAAGCCGTCCGCCTTCATCTCCGCCAGGGCTTTCGCCACAGCCTCGGCCAGGATGCGGGAGCGGGCGCCGAAGGCGATGGGCGTGGGGAACAGGCCGCTGACGGCGCGGGTGAAGTCGCCGCGCGTCTCGTACTCCTTGCCGGTGCTGTCGATGGAGATGGCGGCCTCCACCTGGCCGACGCGCAGCGCCTGGAAGGAGATGGCGAAGTTGTCGAAGGCTCGCACGGTGGGTGCGGCGCCGCCGGCGGCCTGCACCTGCTTCACGATGTCCAGCGCGCGATTGTACTCGAACCCGCCTTGCTCGACGCCGATGGAGAGACCGGCGAGGTCCTGCACGCCGGTGATCTTGCGGGGGTTGCCGCGGGGTACGGAGATGGAGATGGCCTGCTGCTCGTAGCGCACCAATTGCATCAGCCTGGCGCGCTCCTCGGTGAAGAACATGCCGGTGTTGATCATGTCCCAGCGCCGCGCGACGAGGCCGGGGATCATGGCGGCGAATTCCACCCGTACATTCTCCACCTTCAGGCACAGGCGTTTAGCGATTTCGGCGCCCAGCTCCACCCGCATGCCACGCAGCGCGCCGGTGGAGTCGACGAACTGCATCGGCGGAAGGGTGGGGTTGGTGGAGAGGGTGAGCGTGCCGGGGGTCACCAGCTCGGCATTCGGCACTGCCTGGGTGCAGCCGGCGGGGGCCTGCGCGAAGGCAGGCGCGGCGAGGGCGAGCAGCAGGGCGCCGGCGAGGGCGGGGAGGGTGCGCATGGGAAATCCTGGCCTCTGGTCTGGAAGGTTCAGCATTCAGGCGGCGAGCAGGCCGATGCCGCCCAGCACGGCGCGCAGGGCCGGCAGGTCGGCATCGGGCAATGGCAGGCGGGGCGGGCGCGGCGGCCCCATCTCCATCCCCGCCAGCCGCAGCGCGGCCTTGGTGCCGGAGACGTAGCGGGGGCCGCCGACGAAGGGCAGCAGCGGTGCCAGCTGGCGGTACAGCGGCAGCGCGGTGGCGCGGTCCCCGGCCAGGGCGGCGTCGAACATCGCCGAGGAGAGGCGCGGCGCGACGTTGGAGCACACCGCCACCCAGCCGACGGCGCCGAGGAAGGCGCTCTCATAGCCCAGAACGCCGGCGAAGACCGTCATCCGGTTCCCGCACAGGGCGATGATGTCGCGCACCCGCGTCGGGTCCAGCGTCGATTCCTTGATGTAGCGACAATTGTCGATGCGGGAGAGCCGCGCGACGGTCGCGGGCAGCAAGTCGACATTGGCGGTGGCGGGGTTGTTATAGACCATCACCGGGATGCCGATGGCTTCGCCGATGGCGCGGTAATGCGCGAACAGCTCGTCCTCGGTCGGCACGGAGTAGAAGGGCGGGATGACCATGACGCCATCCGCGCCCATCGCCTCCGCCTCGCGGGAGAGGACGACGGCTTCCCTCGTATCCTCCGCGCCCGTGCCGATGATGACGGGTACGCGGCCGGCGGCCTGGCGCACCACCGTCTCGACGATGGCGGCGCGTTCCTCGCGCGATACGCTGAGGAATTCGCCGGTGGAGCCGAGCGGGATGAGGCCGCGCACGCCGTTCTCGACCTGATATTCCACCAGCCGCCGCAGTGCCGGGTGGTCGACCTGCGTGCCGTCGGCGGTGAAGGGCGTGACGAGGACGGTATGGGTGCCGCGAAAGGGATCGGCGGTCATGCAGTCGGGCTCCGGGGAAGCAATTTCTCATACTGAGTGTATACGAGTGGAGCACCATGGCTATATCCTGCGTGCAGCTTTCCGGATAGCGAATCGCGCCGCATGCGCTTGCATTCCCCTGGTCTGGCCCCGCTCGGCCCGCCCTTCACCTTCCGCTTCGATGGTGCCGAGATTCCCGCGCTGCCGGGTGAGACCATCGCCGCCGCCCTGGCCGCACAGGGCGTCGTCACGCTGCGCCACACTGCCGCCGGCGACCCGCGCGGCGTGTATTGCGGCATGGGTGCGTGCTGGGACTGCGTGGTGACGGTGGAGGGCAGAGGCGGCGAGCGCGCCTGCCAGGTGAAGGCGGCGCCGGGGTTGGAGGTCAGCTCCACTCCGCCGTCGCATCCAGCGCCGCTGGCGGAGCCTGCCGAGGCGCTGGAGGAGCGGGCACCGGACCTGCTGGTGGTCGGTGCCGGTCCGGCCGGGCTTTCCGCCGCTATCGAGGCCGCGCGGGCCGGCGCCGCTGTGGTGGTGCTGGACGAGCGGGATGCCGCCGGCGGCCAGTACCTGAAGCCGTTGGCCGCCCATCAGGCCGCCCGCCCGGACGCGCAGCACCGACGGGGCGACGCATTACGGGACGAGGCCGCCGCGGCCGGGGTGGCGGTGGAAACCGGCGCCCTGGTCTGGGGCGCCTTCGCGCGGGATGAGGTGGCGGCCGTGCTGCGGGGCCGCGCCGTGCTGTTCCGCCCGCGCCAGCTGTTGCTGGCCCCCGGCGCGCATGAGCGCCCGGTGGCCCTGCCTGGCTGGACCCTGCCGGGGGTGATGACCACCGGTGCATTGCAGACCCTGGCCCGCGCTGGCCGCGTCGCCCCGGCCGAGCGGGTGGTGGTGGCTGGCAACGGCCCGCTGAACCTGCAACTGGCGTGCGAATTGCTGGCCGGCGGCGTGCAGGTGGCGGCGGTGCTGGAAGCGGCGCCCCGCCCCGGCCCGCGCGCCTGGCGTGCCGCGCTGCGCATGGGCCTGGCGGCGCCGGATCTGGCCTGGGATGGCACCCGCTACCTGCTGGCGCTGCGCCGGGCCGGCGTGCCGGTCCTCTGGCATTCCCGCGCGCTGGCCTGCGAGGGGGAGGGGCGGCTGCAACGGGTGCGCGCCGCCACCCCGGCCGGCGAGCGCGTGTTCGTGGCCGGTGCCTTGGCCTTGCACCATGGCTTCGTGCCTGAAACCGGGCTGGCGCGCGCCCTGGGCGCCGCCCATCGCGCCAACGCTGCCGGCGTGCTGGAAACTGTGACGGACACCGCCGGGCGCACCGATATCGACGGCGTGCTGGCCATCGGCGATGGCGCGGCGCCGGGCGGGGCGCGGGTTGCCCTGGCCATGGGGCGCATCGCCGGCCGGGCGGCGGCGCGGGCGCTGGACCTGGCGGCGCCGGATCGCGCG
>NZ_JACTVA010000051.1 GCF_014490485.1 Teichococcus aerophilus
GCGCACCCTGGCGCTGGCCGGCGGCATGGCCACCCGGGCGCCCACCGCGGCCGCGCTGCGGCTGCTGCTTCGGCTGGGCGGCGGCGGCCTCGGCCCGGCCCGCATCGCTGCGGCGGTCCTCGGACGGGATCTTCATGGCGATCAGCTTCTCAACCGCCTTCAGCTTCAGCACTTCGTCCGGCGCGCAGAAGGTGATGGCCTCGCCGCTAGCACCCGCACGGGCGGTACGGCCGATGCGGTGGACGTAGGCCTCGGGGGTGTCCGGCAGGTCGAACTGGAAGACATGCGTGATGCCATCGACGTCGATGCCACGGCTGGCGATGTCAGTCGCGACCAGGATGGCGGCGCGGCCGTTGCGGAAGTCCTGCAGCGCGCGCTCACGCTGGCCCTGGCTGCGGTCGCCATGGATGGCATGGGCGGCGATGCCGTCCGCGTTCAGGTGCTTGGTCACGCGGTCCGCGCCATGCTTGGTGCGGGCGAAGACCAGCGCACGGCCCATGCCGGGGGCGCGCAGCATCTCGGACAGCAGCACGCGCTTCTGGCTGGCGTCGATATGGATCAGCCGCTGCTCGATCCGCTCGGCGGTGGAGGCCACCGGCGTCACGGAAACCTTGGCCGGGTCCTTCAGCATCTCGCCGGCGATCTTGGCGATCTCGACGGGCATGGTGGCGGAGAAGAACAGCGTCTGGCGGTTCTTGGACATGACGGAGGACAGGCGCTTCACCGCCGGCCAGAAGCCGCGGTCCAGCATCTGGTCGGCCTCGTCCAGCACCAGCACTTCCGTGCCCTGCAGGCGGGCGGCGCCGGTCTGCACATGGTCCTGCAGGCGGCCAGGGGTGGCGACCAGGATGTCCACGCCGCGCTGCAGCGCCTGCACCTGCGGCCGGGCGCCGACGCCGCCGAACACCACGGCAGAGGTCAAGCCGAGGAAGCGGCCATAGGACTTGATGTTGTCATGGATCTGCGAGGCCAGCTCGCGCGTCGGCGAGAGGATCAGCACGCGGCAGCCGCCGCGCGGGGCCGGCGCCTTGCGGTCGGCCAGGTGGTGCAGGATGGGCAGCGCGAAAGCGGCGGTCTTGCCGGTACCGGTCTGGGCGATGCCCAGCAGGTCACGGCCAGCCAGCACGTGCGGAATGGCCTGCGCCTGGATCGGCGTCGGCGTCGTGTAGCCTTCCTGGGCGAGGGCACGGAGAATAGGCTCGGCGAGGCCGAGGGAAGCGAAGTCGGTCATTCAGAACATCCAGACAGGGCGCGCACATGCCGTTCCAGACACGCCGCGCGGCGGGTGAGGAACGCCCCGCGTGGATGGGCCGTACCGATGATAACAGGGCCAGGGGAAATCCCGGGGCCTTCTGTTCCAGGCCATCGATCAGGCGATGGCCGTTCACGCGAACAGAGGCTCTGCCGGCACCTGTAACGCGCCGACGGCCGGGATATGCGCGTTACCGGGCTGTATTGCAAGTGTTGCGGCGCAACAGGCCCCGATGGGCAGCCATGTGCGGCGGCGCAGTGGGTACGAAAAAGGGCCGGGGCGTTACCGCCCCGGCCCTGCTTCTCACGCAGCCACGCCGATATCAGGCGGCGATGGACTGGCTCTCGGTCGCCTGGCCCTCGATGGCCGGGCGCTGGGAGGCCGGGCCGTTGCCGATGGCAATGCGGCGGGGCTTCAGCGCTTCCGGCACCTCACGCTTCAGCGACACGTGCAGCAGGCCGTTGGTCAGGTCCGCACCCTGGACCTGGATGTGGTCAGCCAGCACGAAGCGGCGCTCGAACGCACGGCCGGCGATGCCACGGTGCAGGTAGCGGCGCTCCTGCTCGGGCGCTTGCGGGGCGGCCTTGCCGGAGACGGTCAGGACGTTGTCCTGCGCCGTGATGTCCAGATCTTCCTCGCCGAAGCCGGCGACGGCCATGGTCAGGACGTAGGAGTCCTCGCCCGTCCGCTCGATGTTGTAGGGCGGGTAGGACTGGCCCTCGGACGCCGCGCGCGCGCTGTCCACAAGGCGGGACAGGCGGTCGAAGCCGATGGCGGAACGGAACAGGGGGGTGGCGTCGAAATTGGTCATGATCAGAACCTTCTCAATCAAAGCAAGGGTCCGTTGCTGGGGCAGCTGGGTGTCCTGAAGGGCCCCCATGTGGGCGACCCCTGGTTCATCCAACCACGCCGTCGACCCCGAAAACCGGGCGCCGCTGGCATGACCACAGATAAAAAACGCCGCCCCCTCGTTCAAGGGAGCGGCGCATTTTTTCGTCGATGCGTGCCGGGCGGTGAGGCCCGGCGGTGCCGTATCGGCGTATCGAGGGCTCAGCCCTTGGTACGGGTGCCGATGCCAGCGAAACGCTTGTTGAACTTGGCGATCTGGCCGCCCGTGTCCATGACCCGCTGCACGCCGGTCCAGGCCGGGTGAGACTTCGGATCGATATCCAGGCGGAGGGTGTCGCCTTCCTTGCCCATGCAGGACTTGGTCTGGAAGGTGGTGCCGTCCGTCATGATGATGTTGATGACGTGGTAGTCGGGGTGGATATCGGGCTTCATGGCGCAGGTGTTCCAATACAAAATGGAGCAGCCGATGCCGACCGGCCGCACGAAGCGCCGCTTCTAGCCCGCGCCGGCCCGGAAACGCAACAGCCAGGGCCTGTTCGCGGCCCCGCCAGGCCAGGACCGGCGCCTTTCCAGCCACTGGCGCCAGCCCGCCCGGTGCGAATCGACCTTCCGGGCCGCAGATATCGCCCTGCCCCCCGCTTCTATCGGCCGCCATCCTGATCTAGACCTTCACCGGCGCGATGGCCCGATCGCCACCAGCGCCGCCGCGAGGAGCCGCCGCATGAACATCCTCTCCATCCAGTCCTGGGTCGCCTACGGGCATGTCGGCAATGCGTCCGCCGTCTTTCCGCTGCAGCGGCTGGGGGCCGAGGTCTGGGCGGTGAACACCGTGCAGTTCTCCAACCACACCGGCTATGGCACCTGGCGCGGCCAGGTCTTCGGCGCCGATCTGGTGAGCGACCTGGTGCAGGGCATCGAGGACCGTGGCGCCCTGCCCCGCTGCGATGCCGTGCTCTCCGGCTACATGGGCGATGCGGCGATCGGCGAGGCCATCCTGGCCGCCGTGGCCAAGGTGAAGGCGGCGAACCCCAAGGCGCTCTATTGCTGCGACCCGGTGATCGGCGATGTCGGGCGCGGCGTGTTCGTCCGCCCTGGCATCCCGGAATACATGCGGGACCGCGCGGTGCCCGCCGCCGACCTGATCACCCCCAACCAGTTCGAGCTGGAGAACCTGACCGGCCTGCCCGTCACCACCCTGGCCGAGGCCAAGGTGGCAGTGGCCGCGTTGCAGGCGCTGGGGCCACGCGCCGTGCTGGTCACCTCCCTGAAGGTGGCGGAGACGCCGGAGGACCAGATCGAGCTGCTGGCGGCCGAGGGTGGCGAGTTCCACCGTGTCCGCACGCCGATGCTGCCGCTCTCGGTGAACGGGGCGGGCGATGCCATCGCAGCGCTGTTCCTGTTCCACCGGCTGAAGACCGGCTCGGTGGCCGCCGCCGCCGCGGCCGCCGCGTCCTCCATCTACGGCCTGCTGCGGCGCACGGCCGAAGCGGGCTCGCGGGAGATCCTGACAGTGGCGGCGCAGGAGGAATTCGTGGCGCCGAGCCGGGTGTTCCTGCCCGAAGCCTGCTGAGGGACTGCTGCGGTCTTTTCCGCGCCGGCTTCGTCGGCGACCTGGTCAAAGGTGGCTTGCATGTGGCCGGCGGCGCGTCCTTCGAGGCAGGAGGATTCCCTGCCGCGCCATCAGCGGCAAAAGCCTGAATTGCCCCTGAGGCACCGCCGAAAACCCGGCGCGGCAAGGAAGTAGCAATCTCTTCCCGTCAGCATGACCGGCATCGGCATGTGAGGCTGGAGGAGACAAGCCATGGCGCGAACGCTGGATTCGGTCCGGACACGGATTGCGGTGGCCATCCTCGCCGCCAGCCTGGGTGCCTCCGCCTTGCTCTACGGGCTGAATGCCGCCCAGCGGGCCAGCGCGGCCCGGCAGGAAGCGGAACGAGAGGTCAGCCAGCGCCGCGCCGCTGTCCATACGGCGCTGGAGGAGGAGGAACGCCTCGCCTCCAGCCTCGCCCTGGTCCTGGCCAGTTCGCCGCCGGTGGCCGGCGCCGCTCTGGCGGGCGATCACGCCGCGCTACAGGCGCAGATGGCAGCGGCCTATGAGGCGATGAAGCGCCAGTTCGGCCGCATCATCCTCACCACCTCCGTCGCGCCCGGCGTGGTGCTGCTGCGGTCGCACGACCCCGCCTCGCGTGGCGACGAATACGCCAGCCGCCGCACCACGGTGCGCGAGACCTACCGCACGCGCCAGGGCGTCTCGGGGCTGGAGCCGGGGCGGGACAATATCAGCGCCTTCGCCGGTGCGCCGATCCTGCGGCCGGACGGCACCGTGGGCGCGGTGATCGACCTGGGCCTGGCCATCGGCGACTCGCTGGCGGCGCGGGTGAAGGATGCCAGCTCCGCCGAGGTCACCTTCTTCCAGCAGCGTGGCGAGTCGCTGGCTTCCATCGGTTCCACCCAGCAGGGCCGCCCCCTGTTGCCATCCGCCACGCTGGCGGGCGCCCTTCGCGGCGCCTTCCAGGCCGAGGCGTCGATCGGCAACCGCCGCGCCATCGTGGCGGCGGAACCGCTGCGCGGCGTCGATGGCCAGGTGATGGGCGTGATCGAGATCGGCATCGATGTCGAGGACCGCGCCGCCATGGCCGACGCGGCGGACCGGGATGCGCTGCTGGCCGCGCTGGCGGCGGCAGCTTTGGCGTTGCTGGCGGGCTGGCTGCTGGCGGACCGGCTGGCCCGGCCGCTGCAGGCGCTGGCCCGCGCCGCCCAGGCCCTGGCCGGCGGCCGCAACACGGTGGACGTGCCCGGCCGCGCCCGGCGCGACGAGATTGGCGAGGTGGCGCAGGCGATGGAGGTGCTTCGCCAGGGCACGGTGGAAGCCGAGAACCTGCGCGCCGCCCAGGCCGATAGCCGCGCGGCGGCGGAGCGGGAGCAGCAGGAGGCCACCCTGGCCCTGGCCGGCCAGGTGGAACGCTCCATCGGCGCGGTGGGCGAGGAACTGGCGCAGAGCGCATCCCTGCTGCGGAACCGGGCGCAGACGCTGGTGGGCAGCATCGCCACGGTGGGGGATCGCGGCCAGGGTGCGGCGCAGGGGGCGCTGGAAGCCTCCGGCAACGTGCAGACCGTGGCGGCGGCGGCCGAGCAGCTCTCCGCCGCCATCGCCGAGATCACCCGCCAGGTGGCCGATGCCGCCAGCGTGGCGCGGCGGGCGCTGGAACGCAGCAAGGCCGCCGACACCACGGTGCAGGGCCTCTCCGACAGTTCCCAGCGCATCGGCGACGTGGTGCGGCTGATCGGCGACATTGCCGGCCAGACCAACCTGCTGGCGTTGAACGCGACGATCGAGGCGGCGCGGGCCGGCGAGGCCGGCAAGGGTTTCGCGGTCGTGGCCAGCGAGGTGAAGTCCCTGGCCAGCCAGACCGCCAAGGCGACGGAGGAGATCGGTAGCCAGATCGCCGCCATGCAGGGCGCGGCGCGGGAAGCGGCGGAAGCCATCGACGGCATCGCCAGCGTCATTGCCGAGGTGGACCACATCTCCGGCAGCATCGCCGCGGCGGTGGAGCAGCAGGGCGCCGCGACGCGGGAGATCGCCCGCAACGTGCAGGAAGCCGCGGCGGGCACCGACCGCGTGACGGCGGAGGTTCAGGCGGTCAGCCACGCCACCGCCGAGGCTACCAAGGCCGCCGCCGGGTTGCATGAGCTGGGCAATGAACTGGCGGCGCAGGGCGGTACCTTGCGGCAGTCGCTGAAGGGGCTTCTGGGCAACCTGCGGGCGGCCTGATCCGGCTTCACTGGATTTTCTGTCTCGGCGTCTGGCAGTTTTCTCCCCATGGTGTCATTGAGCGGTCAATAAGCCGTTTTGTGGAATGAGGAGAATTACGATGAAGAGGCGTCATTTTATCGCCGGGGCCGCGGCCTTGCCGGCCGTGTCCGGGTTCTCCTTCGCCCGCCCGGCGCTGGCACAAGGCGCGGCCGCCCACACACTGCGCTTTATCCCGCAGGCGGATGTGACGGTGCTGGACCCGTTGGGGACCACCGCCTACCCCACCCGCAACCACGGCCACATGTGCTGGGACACGCTGTACGGCGTGGACGAGAACTTCATCCCCCAGCCGCAGCTGGCCGAAGGTCACACGGTCGAGGATGACGGCAAGCGCTGGATCTTCACCCTGCGCGATGGTCCCACCTTCCATGATGGCGAGAAGATCCGCGCGGTGGATGCCGTGGCCTCCATCAAGCGCTGGATGCCGCGGGACACCCATGGCCAGACCCTGGCGCCGCGCGTGGAGGAAATCCGCGCGCTGGACGACCGGCGCTTCGAGATCCGCCTGAAGCGTCCCTTCGGCCTGATGCTGGACGCGCTGGGCAAGGCGTCCTCCTACCCCTGCTTTATCTACCCTGAGCGTTTCGCCAACGTCGACCCGACCAAGCCGTTCACCGAAGTCGTCGGGTCCGGCCCCTACCAGATGGTGGCGAATGAGCGGGTCTCCGGCTCGCAGATCGTCTATCGCCGCTACGACAAGTATGTGCCGACGCCGGTGGGCAAGGTCAGCATGATCGCCGGCCCGAAGCTGGCGCATTTCGAGCGGATGGAGTGGAAGGTCATCCCCGACCCCGCCACCTCCGCCGCCGCCATGCAGGCGGGCGAGGTGGATTGGTGGGAAGTCGTGCCCTCTGACCTGCGGCCCCTGCTGGTGCGGGCGCGGGACGTGGTGCTGGACCTGATCGACAGCAGCGGCACCCTGGCCAACCTGCGGCTGAACCACTTGCAGCCGCCCTTCGATGACCCGGCGGTGCGCCGCGCGCTGCTGAAGGCGATCCAGCAATCCGACTTCATGGCCGCCGTCTCCGGCGACGACCGCAAGTTGTGGCGGGACAATATCGGCTTCTTCCCCTCCGGTAGCCCGTTGGTGAACGATGCGGCGCTGGAGGCCCTGAGCAGCCCGCGCGACATCAATGCCGCCAAGTCCGCCATCGCCGCCGCTGGCAAGGGCAACATGCCGGTGGTCGCGCTGCACGCCACCGACGTGTCCAACCAGAATGCGCTGATGTCCGTCGGCGTCGACGTGCTGCAGAAGGTCGGCTTCAAGGTGGAGGACGCGACCTCCGACTGGGGCACGCTGTTGCAGCGCCGCCAGAACAAGAACCCGCCGAACCAGGGCGGCTGGAACGCGCTGATCGCGCTGTTCAGCGGCATGGAGTTCAGCACCCCGGCCGGCCACCTTCTGCTGCGCGCCAACGGGGCCAATGCCTGGTTCGGCTGGCCGGATTCGCCGAAGCTGGAAGAACTGCGTGACGCCTATTTCGACGCGCCGGACCTTGAGACGCAGAAGCGCATCGCGCGCGACATCCAGACCCAGGCCTTCCAGGACGTGCCCTACATCCCGCTCGGCCAGTACTTCGTGGACAGCGCCTACAAGAAGGGGCTGACGGATATCCGCAAGGGCATCCCGCTGCCGCTGAACGTCCGCCGCGGCTGAAGCGCCGCCGCCGACGGCCATGACGGCCAGGCGCGGGCGCGCCTGGTGAAGGCCAAGGGGCATGGTGCGCGCCATGCCCCCGGCCCCAACCGCCCCTCAGCCATCAGGTCCTGGCTGCGGATCGCCGTCGAAAGCGGCAGCTCGCCGGCCGTAGCCTGTTGTTTGCACAGGCGACGACGGCCGCGCGTATTTTCCGCCCCGCGCCGGGAAGCTGCGGGGTTTGACCCGCGCCGCCATGCGCCGCAGCATCCCGGCAGACGCCTTCTGATCGGAACGACCATGACGCTCACCCGCCGCGCCGCGCTGGCCCTGCCGGCCGCCCTCGCCCTGCCCAACATCGCTGCCGCGCAGGACTGGCCGAACCGCCCGGTGCGGATGGTGGTGCCCTTCGCCGCTGGCGGCAGCACCGATGTCTCCGCCCGGATGATCGCGCCGGGCATGCAAAAGGTCCTGGGCCAGTCCGTCGTCATCGAGAACCGGGCAGGTGCCGGCGGCACGCTGGGCTCGGATGCCGTGGCCAAGTCCCCGGCCGATGGCAGCGTATTCCTGATGGGTACCATCTCCAGCCACGTGTTGGCGGTCGGCCTGTACCGGGAGCGGCTGCCCTACGACCCGGTGAAGGATTTCGTCGCCGTGGCGCCGACGGTGCTGGTGCCGATCTGCATCACCGTGCATCCCTCCCTCAATGTCAGCACGCTGGCGGAGCTGGTGGCGCTGCTGAAGGCCAACCCGGGCAAGTACAGCTATGGCACCGGTGGGGCCGGCGGCTCGGCGCATATCGCCGCCGTCAGCTTCCTCAACACCATCGGCAGCACGGCCGAGCACGTGCCCTATCGCGGCAGCGCGCCGATGCTGAACGACCTGCTGGCCGGCCAGGTGGCCATGGGGTTCGACACGCCGGCGCTGATCGCCCAGCACCACAACAGCGGCGCGCTGCGTTGCCTGGCCATCGCCACGGACGAGCATTCCGTGCTGATGCCGCAGGTGCCGACCGCGCGGGAGGCCGGGCTGCCGGACTACAAGGCCTATTCCTGGTTCGGCGTCTTCGCCCCGGCCGGCACGCCGGAGCCCATCGTCACCCGCATGAACGCGGCGGTCCGGCAGGCGGTGATGGAGCCGGAGACCGCGCGCAAGCTGCGGGAGATGGAACTGCCGCCGATCGAGCAGGGCAGCCCGGCCGATTTCGCCCGCTTCATGCAATCGGAACTGGCGCTGTGGGTGCCGTTGGTCCGCGCCAGCGGCGCCACGGCGGATTGAGCGGGATCGCTCCAGGCTCAAGCCGCCAGTGGTTCCGTGCGGTCAGCGACAGTCTGAAGAAAGGATCGTCGCCGGGACCAGGCAACCGGCGACGCGAGCCAAGCGGACGCCGTCTGCGGCGGACACACACGGGCGACTTTCGACTGCATCGGCCCTTGCGGCCTTGCTGTTCACCAGCCGGCCGGCAGAAATGCCCGGCCGGCCTCGACCCTGTGCCCAAGCCATCCAGGCAAGATGGCCCGCCGGACCATAGGCCTTCGGCCTTTGTCTGGCCGCATGATCGCGCTTCCGCCTGCTCAGTCCGGAGCGGCCGGCCTCAGAGCCGGGGGTCGCCCGCGCCGGGATTCCAGCCGCCGGAGCGGTCCAGCTCGGCCACCGTATCCGCCAGGCGGCCAGTGGCGATGCCGGATTGCGGGAAGGGCTCGGGCGCGGTCAGGCGCTGCAGGGTACGCTCCGCCCCTGCCGGGAAGATATCAGCCGGGACCACTGGTGTGGTGCCGGCATCCAGCGCCGCGGCAATGTTGGTCAGGCTGCTGGTGGCCAGGGCCGGCGGCGTATCCGCCACCATGCCCAGCGCCTCCCGCGTTTCCACCACGGAGGCCCGCAACGCCATGCCCAGGCCGATCGGCAGCGCGCGGTAGCGCGGGTCGGTGGAGACCACGGCCGTCAGCCACTCCAGACGGGCGATGGCGCGGGCGGTTTCGGCCGGCTTGCCGCGCAGGCCGACACCCTGGTTGCTGAAATCGGCGGCGGCCATCTCGATCCCCGCCCGCACCGGGTCCTGCCCTACCGGCAGCAGCGCCAGCGGCACGGGCTGGGCAACGCGCGGCGCACGCAGCTCCGCGCAGCCCGCCATCAGCACGGCGGAAAGAAGTACGGCAGGCAGCAGGATCGGGCGCATGGGGGCGGAAGCTCCGGTCAGAAGGGCGCGACGGCGTTCGCCGCATGATCGCCCAAGGCGCGGTCGCCGCACAGCCCGTGCTGCGTGATCGGTCTCAGTTGATAGGTGGGGAGTGGTCACGAATGCGCTTCTTACCAGCGTTCGCAGGAAGAAACCGGACATCGTCTGGCCGATGTCGAGACGCGAGGGCGCTGCCTCCTCGAACTCCCCTGGCAGGGGATACGATCCCCTGCACTCACGATTCAGCAGGCTCCGCCAGGATGGGTCTCTTGCTGCAGCCAGACTTAAGCTCCCCAACCGAAGAACCCTGGAAATGGGTTTCCGAAGGCCCTTGGCGGGGAAAGTTTGAGAGGAGCGGCACCCCTCTCAACGAGCCATGCTTAGAGGTCGGGAAACTCCGGCGGCCCGAACTCCATTTGCTGCCGCGCAATGGCCGTGGCGCTGTTGGCCTGCGCCAGTCGCGGCAGGGCTGCCAGGCGGCGCATCGTCTCCGCTGGCCCGGCGGTGAAAATCGCGGTGTTGCCCAGCGCCGGCGGCGTCGCCAGCAGCGAGTCGATTACCGGCTGGGACGGCGCGTCCTGCGCGATGCCCAGGTAGTCCCGCACCTCGAACCGCCCGCTTTGCAGCGCGGGGCCAACAATGCCGGAGAAATTGATGCTGGTGCGCCCCGCCATGATCTCGACGGCGATGAACTCCAGCTGCGCCACGGCGATCGCGGCCTCCTGCGGCCGGTTCTGCACGCTTTCGGGGTAGGCGAAGGTGTCGGCGGCCCCGCGGATGGCAGCGCGCACCGGGTCCGCATCCAGCCTGGTGGCGGCGGCGTTCAGCGCGGTGGGCGGCGGCTGGGCCGTGCCGCAGGCGGCCAGGGCCGTCAGCAAAGCCACGGCCAGGGCGGCGGTGCCACGCCTCATCCGGCCAGCGAGTCCCGGTGCCGCCGGCCCAGGCCGGCATAATGTTCGGCGTTGCGCTTCCATCCTGCTTGCTCCTCCGCGCTCATCACCCGCACCAGGCGCGCGGGGGATCCCAGCCATAACTCGCCGGGGCCGATCCGTTTTCCGGGCGTCAGCAAACCGCCGGCGCCCAGCATGCCGCCTTCCTCGATGACGGCGCCGTCCAGCACGGTCGCCCCCATGCCGACGACGGCGTGGTTCTTCAGGGTGCAGGCATGGATGATGCAGGCATGGCCGACAGTCACGTCATCGCCAATCAGCGCCGGCAGACTGCCGCGCGCCACATGCACGATGGTCCCGTCCTGGATGTTGCTGCGGGCGCCAACACGGATGGGAAACGTATCCCCCCGCAGCACGCAATTATACCAGATGCTGGAATCGGGACCGACCTCGACATCGCCGATCACCGCCGCCGTGGGGGCCACGAAGGCGGTGGGGTCAATGGCGGGCAGCTTGCCCTCGAACGGGTAGAGCGGGGGCATGCGGCGGTCGGTCCCTTCGGTTCAGACGGTTTCGGCCAGGCGGGCGGAGACATCCACCCCCAGCATCAGCCCGATATTCTGCACGGCGGCGCCGGAGGCACCCTTGCCCAGATTATCCAGCCGCGCCACCAGCACCGCCTGCCCGCGCGCGGCATTGCCGTAGACGCGCAGCTCCAGCCCGTTGGTGTCGTTCAGCGCTTCCGGCTCCAGCTTGGCATCCGTCGTCGGCGGCAGCACCTTCACGAACTCGGAGCCGGCGTAGTAGGCGGCCAGCGCCTCGTGCAGCGCCTCGGGCGCCGGGGTGCCGGTCAGCAGGTCCAGGTGCAGCGGGATGGAGACCAGCATGCCCTGCCGGTAGTCCCCCACGCTGGGCACGAAGATCGGCCGGCGCGTCAGCCTGGAATAGGTCTGCAACTCCGGCACATGCTTATGCTCCAGCCCCAGGCCGTAGAGCTCGAAGGCCGGGTGCTCGCCACCCTCGAAGGTCTCGATCATCGCCTTGCCGCCGCCGGAGTAGCCGGAGACCGCGTTGACGGTGACCGGGTAGTCCGCCGGCAGCAGCCCGGCCTCGACCAGCGGGCGCAGCAGCAGGATGCCGCCAGTGGGGTAGCAGCCCGGGTTGGCCACCTTGGCGGCCTTGGCGATGATCTCGGCCTGGCCCGGCGCCAGTTCCGGCACGCCATAGGCCCAGTCCGGATGCACCCGGTGCGCGGTGGAGGCATCCAGCAGCTTCGGCGCGTCAGCGCCCAGGCCGGCGGCCATCGCCGCGCTCTCCTTGGAGGCGGCGTCCGGCAGGCACAGCACGACCAGATCGACCTCGGCCATCAGGGCGCGCTTGGCCTCGGGGTCCTTGCGGCGCTCCGGCGCGATCGAGCGCAGGGCGAGGCCGGAAATGGCTTCCAGCCGTTCGCGGATGCCGAGCCCGGTGGTGCCGGCCTCGCCGTCGATGAAGATCGTGGGAATCGCGCCCTTGGCCATCTGGCCCTCCTGTCGGGGTCGTAGCTTAGCCTAACCGTGAACCGGTTTCACGCCTACCGCCTGCGGCCTGCCTGTGACCCGGCCCGAAACGTGATCCGGCCCAAAACAGAAAGGGCGGGTCCTTGCGGACCCGCCCTTTCCGATGAAACAGCCTGTTGGCACAGGCCGGCGCGTACGCCGGCCCGCCCAGCGTCAGCGCTTGCTGAACTGGAAGGAGCGTCGTGCCTTCGCCTTGCCGTACTTCTTCCGCTCGACCACGCGGGGGTCGCGCGTCAGGAAGCCGGCCTTCTTCAGAATGCCACGCAGACCCGGCTCAAAGTTCACCAGGGCGCGGGACAGGCCGTGACGCACGGCGCCGGCCTGGCCGGACAGGCCACCACCGGTGACCGTGCAGTACACGTCGAACTGCTGGTAGCGGTCGGCCACCAGGAAGGGCTGGGCGATCAGCATCCGCAGCACGGGGCGGGCGAAATACTGGCCCTGCTTCTTGCCGTTGATGAGGATCTCGCCCTTGCCCGGCTTCACCCACACGCGGGCGATGGCGTTCTTGCGGCGGCCCGTGCCGTAGGAACGGCCGAACTGATCCTTCTTCGGCTCACGCGGAGCCGACTCGATACCCGCGGCCGGGGTACCGGCGACAAGGGTCTTCAGCTCGGACAGGGAGGTGGCGGTCGTCTGCTCGCTCATGGCCTCAGCCCACCTTGTTCTTGCGGTTGAGGGCAGCGACGTCCAGCGAGGAAGGCTGCGCGCCGGCATGCGGGTGCTCGGCACCAGCATACACGTGCAGGTTCTTCATCTGCTTACGGCCGAGCGGGCCGCGCGTGATCATGCGCTCCACGGCCTTCTCAATGACGCGCTCGGGGAAGCGGCTTTCCAGCCGCTCACGCACCGTGCGCTCCTTGATGCCACCGGGGTAGCCGGTGTGCCAGTAGAACACGGACTGTTCGGCCTTGTTGCCGGTCACGCGCACCTTGCGGGCGTTGACGATGACAACGTGGTCGCCGCAATCGACATGCGGGGTGAACTGCGGCTTGTGCTTACCGCGGAGGCGAGTGGCCACGAGTGCCGCGAGACGGCCGAGCACCAGGCCCTCCGCATCGATAAGCACCCAGTCCTTCTTGACCTCCGCCGGCTTCAGCGAGCGGGTCTGCGTTTGCAGCATAAGCTTCGACTAATCCTGGTACGGAAAGAGAGGCCGGCTTATGGCCAATGCGGCCGGGAGGGTCAAGGAAAACTTTGTGGTATCATGATACCGCATGTCGCCGCGTGGCCAGAAGTGCCGGAATCGCCAGGGCCAGCAACAGCCCCGCGCCGATGAACAGCAGCCAGCCGCCCATGGCCCGGTAGCCCAGCACCCCCAGTACGCCGCCCCCCAGGAAAGACAGCACCGTCTGCCCATGCAGCACCAGCTTTTCCCTGTTGAAGTCGGAGACATGCTGGCGGCCCCGGTGCCAGGCGTTGTCCGCCAGGTTGCCCAGCTCGATGCCGATGTCCGTGACCATGCCGGTCACGTGCGTCGTGCGGACCCGGGCGTTGGACAGCCGCGTGACCACCGCGTTCTGCAACCCCATCAGGAAGCTGAGGCCGAACACCAGCAGCGCGCCCCTGCCCACCCCCAGCCAGAGATCCACCGCCGCCAGCGCGGCCAGCAGCACCGCCTCGGCCAGGATGCTGAAGGCGTAGATGCCGGCCCGCGCCCGCCGCCGCCCGGCATTGATCAGCAGGGTGGAGACTATGGCGCCGCCGATGAAGGTCAGGACGATGGCCAGGAACAACAGCCCGGGCCCGAAATCCCCCAGCGCCCCATGGTCCGCCAGAGCGGAGACATTGCCGGTCATGTTCGAGGAATAGAGGCCGACGGCATAGAACCCAGCCGCGTTCAGCCCGCCCGCGATGCCGGCCAGGGACCACGCCAGGTGGCGGTCCGCCTGCAGGCTGCGCGACTCCCCGTGATGGACCAGCATGATCGAGCCCTCCGCCCCAGGCCAGCCAGGATAGACCCGCGCATGGCCCGGGTTAAGCCCGTGCATGCCGGCGGGGCGCGCCCCAAGTGGCTGGCTGTCCGACTGTCTGAATTGCCCTTTCAGTCGGGGTCGCCCCAGACCGATCACGCTCTAGGCGGCGGCCGAAGCCGGGCGTAGGCTTTCCGCAACGACAAGAAGTGCGGAGGACGCCCAGGCCATGAGCAGCCTGCCCGAAAACGCGGATTACGTGGTCGTCGGCGCCGGTTCCGCCGGTTGCGCCCTGGCGGCGCGGCTTTCGGAAGACCCGGCGGTGCACGTGGTGCTGCTGGAAGCCGGCGGGCCGGCGCGGAACCCCTGGCTGCACGTGCCGATCGGCTACGCCAAGACCATGTACCACCCTACCCTGTCCTGGAACCTGACGACGGAGCCGGAGCCGGAGCTGGAAGGGCGCCGCATCACCTGGCCGCGCGGCAAGGTGCTGGGCGGCTCCTCCGCCATCAACGGGTTGCTCTACGTGCGTGGGCAGCATGAGGATTTCGACCACTGGCGCCAGCTGGGCTGCACCGGCTGGTCCGCCGCCGACGTGCTGCCCTATTTCCGCCGGGCGGAGGACCAGCAGCGCGGCCGCAACGAGTGGCACGGCGCCGGCGGCCCCCTGGCGGTCAGTGACCTCGGCATGAAGAGCCCGCTGACCGAGGCCTTCATCGCCGCCGGACAGGAAATCGGCCTGCCGCGCAACGACGACTTCAACGGCGCCAGCCAGGAAGGCGTCGGCCCCTTCCAGGTGACGGCGCGTGGCGGCTGGCGATGCAGCGCCGCCACTGCCTACCTGAAGCCGGCGCGCGGGCGAAAGAACCTCACCATCGTCACCCACACAGCGGCCGAGCAGTTGCTGATAGAGGGAAAGCGCGCCGCCGGGGTGTATGTCCGCCAGGGCCCGGTGCGCCACGCCATCCGCGCGCGGCGGGAGGTGATTCTCTGCGGCGGCGCCATCGCCTCCCCCCGCCTGCTGCTGCTCTCCGGCATCGGCCCGGCGGAGGAACTCAGCGCCCTGGGCATCACCCCCGTGCATGACCTGCCGGATGTCGGGCGCAACCTGCAGGACCATTTCCAGGCGCGGATGGTGTTCCGCTGTTCCCGCCGCGTCACGTTGAACGACCATATGTCCAGCCTGCTCGGACGGCTCGGCATCGGTGCGCAATTCGCCTTCAACCGCACCGGGCCGCTGACCATCAGCGCCGGCGTCGCCGGGCTGTTCGCCAGGGTGCTGCCGGAAAGTGCTTCACCCGACATCCAGTTCCACTTCATCCCCTTCTCGGCGGACAAGCCGGGCGGCGGGCTGCATGCCTTCTCAGGCTTTACCATCAGCGTCTGCCAGCTGCGGCCGGAAAGCCGCGGCAGCATCACCCTGCCCGGCGCCGACCCTGCCCTGCCCGCCACCATCCGCGCCAACTACCTCTCCACCGAGGGCGACCGGCGCTGCATGATCGAGGGCCTGAAGCTAATCCGCCGCGTCGCCGCCACCCAGGCGCTGAGCGAGTGGATCGCCGAGGAATACCTGCCCGGCGCCGCCTGCGAGGGCGACGAGGCACTGCTGGGCCACCTGCGCCGCGCCGGCACCACCATCTTCCACCCCAGCAGCACCTGCCGCATGGGCGGCGACGCCGGCGCGGTGGTCGACCCCCAGCTGCGGGTCAACGGCATCGATGGCCTGCGGGTGGCAGATGCGTCCATCATGCCGACCGTCGTATCCGGCAACACCAATGCCGCCTGCATCATGATCGGCGAGAAAGCCGCCGATCTGGTGCGCGGCGCCGCCCACGCCCGGCAGGCGGCGTGACCGAACCCCAGAGGAATGCGCCTGTGATCCATGTCATCGCCATCATCACCGCCAAGCCCGGCCAGCGGGAGGACGTGCTGAAGCTGTTCCGCGCCAACATGCCCGCCGTGCTGGCCGAGGATGGCTGCATCGAATACGTCCCCGTCATCGACGTGCCGGGCTTCGGCGGCCCGCAGGCCCCGTTGGGCGAGGATGCCTTCATGGTGGTCGAGAAGTGGGCGAGCGCGGAAGCCCTGCGCGCGCATGGCGCCGCGCCGCACATGGTGGCCTATGGCAAGGCGTCCGGCCCCATGGTCGCCAGCCGCGCCATCCATGTGCTGAGCCCAACGGCTTGACCGACACCGGCGTGCCCGATGCCCTGGCGGCGCGCGTCGCCACCCGGTTGATCGCGCGCGGGCAAACCGTGGCGGTGGCTGAATCCTCGGCCGGCGGGCTGGTGGCGTCGCGGCTGCTGCGGGTGCCGGGGGCCTCGGCCTATTTCCTCGGCGGCGGCGTCATCTACACCGCCGCCGCGCGCCAGGCGCTGCTTTGCATCACGGCCGAGGACATGGCGGGGCTGCGCCCTTCCACCGAGGCCTATGCCGCCCTGCTGGCGGAGCGTGTGCGGCAACGCCTGGGCGCCGATTGGGGCCTGGCGGAAACCGGCGCGACCGGGCCGACCGGCAACCGCTATGGCGATGCCGCCGGCCATGCGTGCCTGGCCGTGGCGGGGCCGGACGCCAGGCAGCGGACGCTGGAAACAGCCTCCGCCGACCGTGCCGCCAACATGGAAACCTTCGCCACCGCCGCGCTGGAACTGCTGGAAGAAGCGCTGGGCTGAAGCCAGGCGTGGCGGCATGCCGCGCCGGCCTCCACCGGCGCGGCTGCCAGCAATTCCTGGCGCGTGATGGCTTGAGGTGGAATCAACGGCGGGCCTGGAGCACGCGATCGAACACGCGCTGACAGCACGGTGCGTGGACGCATCATGCTCTAGCGCGTTACCTCGCGATAACCGTCTGGCACACGGAAGCGCGCCGGGTCGGCCGGGGCGAAGGAGACGCTGCGCGCTTCCAGACGAGCCTCTCCATCCGTACGCTGCTGGACCATTCGGACCATGACGTTGTCGGCGGTGATGCACAGCGTGGCGGCCAGCTGCACGCTATCCACTCGCCAGTCCGTGCAAGGCTGGTTGGCCACGCGCCCATTGCCCACCCGCGTCAGCCGCGCATCTGGCGGCAGGCTCAGCGGGTCCGGCGTGGCGGAACGCTCTGGCTGGGTGATGAAACGGCGGGTGCGGTCCACGACCATGTAGGCCTTGCTGCGGCCGAAATCGATCAACATCCAGCCGGGCTCGCCGGCGGTGGTCATGCGCAGCCGCTTGCCGCGCGCGTCCCAGCTCTGGCTCATATACACATCGGCGCCGCCATTCAGGGCGTAGGTGACCGTGACATCCCGCGTGGGCCGCAGATCCCGGGGTGCCTGCGGCGCGGGCTGCGCCAGGGCCGGCATGCAGCACAGCGCCGCCAGCAGGAAAGGCGCCGGAAAGGCATGCCGCATGGATCAGGTCCCCTCTATGTCCGCTCCATCGAAACCGCGCCGGACGCTTCACGCAAGTCTGTACCGTGGCTGGAACGTCATTCGGGCTTCGGGGCCGGGGTGGGCTTCGAGAAGGAAAGGCCGGGGAAAGAATTCCCCGGACCCCTTCTTTTCCTTTTTCGAGTTTTTGCAGGTGTGGGTGTTGATGAGGTGGTCTTGAGTGACGGCTGGGTGCGCCGGAGGTCTTGGACCTCCGGCGACTGAGGGTTCAGCCCGCGTGGCCCATTATTAAAATCATCATGCAGTTCTCAGTCCTGCAGCGCTGCGCTGAACTAGCAGAAAGAAAAGATGGGGTCCGGGGAATTCCTTCCCCGGCCTTCCCCTGACCTAGCTGCAGCGTGACCACACCCCCTTGTCGAAGTGGAAGTGGTCGCGATGCGCGGTGTTGTAGTCCGGCCCCAGCACGGCGCCGAAGTAGCGGCAGGCGCCATCGCGCACGTCGCGCAGGAAGGCGGCGGGGGCACCTTCGGCCTGCCAGTCCCGCACCAGGCGCACGTCCCGCCCATTGGCCAGGGTGAAGCCGGCGATGTCGATGGCGTTGGCCGTGGCGTGCTGGCTGCGGCGGCCTTGGTCGCGGTGGTAGACGTTGCGGCAGTTGTAGGTGCCGAGGTGCTGTACCCGGCTGACCGTGCTGCCGAAATGCGCCTCGGCCGCCGGTTGCAGTGCGTGCCGCTCGAACAACAGCCACGCGGCGGCGACGGGGCAGGTCACCATCGGCCGTGCCGGGCTGAGCACGGCGCTTTCGCCTTCCAGCCGCATCGTATCGACCAGCGGGCACCCGGTATCCGAGGCCCGGTCCGGCAGGCGTTGCGGCGTCAGGCCCGAGGCCTCGAAGGCGGCGAAGCAGCTTTCTGGCTGCATCCGCATGCGGGCCAGCTTCCAGCGCGTCATCATGTTGGGCTCGGCGCGGAAGTCCAGCGGCGCGCGCGGGTCCCACTCGGGCGGCAGGCGCACCACGCCGGCGAAATAGGCGCCGGCCAGGGCCAGCGGCGCCAGCAGGAACAGGGTCAGCAGAATACGGCGGATCATGCCTGTAACAGATGGGCCCGTGCCGGCGGGCGGACAGCGTGCCGCCACACTTTGTCACGTCACACCCTTGCCAGCGGCGCCGGGCCGCACAAGCATGACAGAGAGCTTTAGTAGGATTGCCCCACCATGCCCGTTCTGAACCGCATCGCCGATTTCCATGACGACATGACCGCCTGGCGCCGCGACTTCCACCAGCATCCCGAGCTGGCCTTCGAGGAAGTGCGCACCGCGGCCAAGGTGGCGGAGAAGCTGCGCGAATTCGGCGTGGACGAGGTCATCACCGGCGTGGCCAAGACCGGCGTCATCGGCATCATCAAGGGCGCGGCCCCCGGCCCCGGCATCGGCCTGCGCGCGGATATGGACGCGCTGCCGATCGTCGAGGAATCCGGCGTTCCCTACAGCTCCCTAACCCCGGGCAAGATGCATGCCTGCGGTCATGACGGCCACACCACCATGCTGCTGGGTGCCGCCAAGTACCTGGCCGAGACCCGCAACTTCGCCGGCACCGCCTACCTGCTGTTCCAGCCGGCGGAGGAGAATCTCGGCGGCGCCAGCGTGATGGTGCAGGAAGGCGTGTTCGACCGCTACCCGATGGAACGCGTCTTCGGCATCCACAACTGGCCGAACCTGCCGGCGGGCGAGTTCCACTGGCGCGTCGGGCCCGTGATGGCGGCGGTCGGCAATATCGACATCACCATCACCGGCAAGGGCGCGCATGGCGCGATGCCGCATAACGGCAACGACCCCATCGTCATCGCCGCCCAGATCGTCTCCGCCTTCCAGAGCATCGTGGCGCGGAACGTGGAGCCGCTGGAATCCGGCGTGGTGACCATCGGCCACATCCAGGGCGGCCACATCCACAACGTGATCCCGGAGACGGTGCTGCTGCGCGGCACCGCCCGCTGGTTCAAGCCCGAGATCGGCGACCTGCTGGAGAAGAAGGTGCGGGACCTCGCCACCGGCATCGCCACCGCCTTCGGCGCCACGGCCGATGTCAGCTTCCACCGCATGTATCCCGCCACGGTCAACGAGGAATCCTCCACCATCCTGGCGCAGCGCGCGGCCACCGCCGTCTCCGGCGAGGCACGGGTGAAGGAGCTGGAGCGGCCGACGATGGGCGGCGAGGATTTCTCCTTCATGCTGAACGAGAAGCCGGGCGCCTACCTGATGCTGGGCGCCGGCCGTACCGGCAACGACCCCGGCGTGCACCACCCGCGCTACGACTTCAACGACGAGATTCTTCCTGTCGGCGCCAGCTACTTCGCCACCCTGGTGGAACAGCTTCTGCCGCGTTGAAGGTGGGGAGACAGGCGGGCGGAAGGCGCCCATAGTCCCGCGCGGACATCAGGGACGTTTCGCGCATGACTGCCTCCCTCCGCCTGGCGCTGACCGGTGATAGCATCCTGCAACGCAGGTTGCTGAGCCGGCAGGACCCCCTGCTCTCGCCGTTGTTCGACCTGATCCGCGGCGCCGACCTGGCCTTCACCAATCTTGAGGTGCTGGCCAACGATTTCCGGGGCGATCCGGCGCTGGAAAGCGGCGGGTCGCATTTCGGTGCCCCTGCCTGGGTGCTGGATGAACTGACGGACGCCGGCTTCAACCTGTTCGCCACCGCCACCAATCATTGCCTGGACTACAGCATCTCCGGCCTGCTGCACTCGCTGGAGGCGCTCGACGCGCGCGGCATCACCCATGCCGGCGCCGGCCGGAACCTGGAGGACGCGCGCCGCCCGGCCTACCGGGAGCATCCCAACGGCACCGTTGCCATGCTGTCCTGCAGCGCGACCTTCGCCAAGGGGCAGGAAGCCAGCGCGCAGCGGCCGGACATGCCCGGCCGCCCCGGCCTGAACCCCCTGCGGTTCGAGACGATGCACGAGGTCACGGAAGCCCAGCTGGCCGTGCTGAAGGAGATCGCGCTGGGGCTCGGGATCGAGCAGTTCCGCCAGTTCAAGATCCAGCTCGGCTTCGGCCACCCACCGTCCGACCCGGCGGTGTTCCCCTTCGACACGCTGAATTTCCGCGCGGCGGACAAGACCGCGCTGAAGACCACGCCGAATGCTAAGGATGTCGCCGGCATCGCCCGCTGGGTGCGGGAGGCACGCGGGGTCTCGGACGTCGTGCTCGTCAGCCTGCATGCGCATGAGCAGAATGGGGACAAGGAAATCCCGGCCGAATTCATTCCGGCCTTCGCCCGGCAGATGATCGACGAAGGCGCCGACCTGGTTGTTGGCCACGGGCCGCATCTGTTGCGCGGCATGGAAATCTACAAGGGCAAGCCCATCTTCTACAGCCTGGGCAATTTCATCGGGCAGAACGAGCTGGTGCCGCGCCTGCCCTCCGATTCCTACGAGCGCTTCAAGGCGGACCCGGAGCTGACGCCCGGCCTGGTCTATCGCCAGCGCACCGATAACGACGCCAAGGGCTTTCCCTCCGAACGCAAATTCTGGGAAACCGTCGTACCCTTCTGCACCTTCGCCGATGGTGCCCTGGCGCGCATCGAAATCGTTCCTGTCAGCCTTGGCCTTGGCGAGGCACGCCACCGCCGCGGCCGCCCCCGGCTGGCGCAAGGCGAGGATGCCACGCGCATCCTCTCCCGCTTCGCGAGGCTGTCAGAGCCCTTCGGCACCCGCATCACGCAACGAGACAACCGGGGCGAAGTGTCTCTCGGCGGTTGACCTTTGCGCCCGGGCCGGGCCGAATGGCCCGGCACATCGCCGGCTGGAGAGTGATCGTCGCGGATTGACCAATTCAGGACGACATGACCGCTCCGAACGCCACACACGCTCACGGCCACCGTTCCTGACTGCCCCTTCCAGGACCAGGAGTTCCGCATGCGCCTTCCTACCACACCGCCGATCCGCCGCCGCACCCTGCTCGGCGCCGCCGCCGCCGCCAGCTTCGCCACGCCACGCCTGGCCCGCGCCCAGGGCAGCAACCTGCTGCGCTTCGTGCCTCAGGCCGACCTCGCGGTACTGGACCCGATCTTCTCCACCGCCACCGTCACCACCAACCACGCCTTCATGGTGTTCGATACGCTCTACGGCCTCGACGCCCAGTACCAGCCGCACCCGCAGATGGTGGCGGGGCACGAGGTCTCGGACGACAACAAGACCTGGGTGCTGACGCTGCGCGACGGGCTGAAGTTCCATGATGGGGAGCCGGTGCGCGCGAAGGACTGCGTGGCCAGCATCCGCCGCTGGGGCTCGCGCGACATGTACGGGCAGGAAGTGCTCAGCGTGGCGGACGAGATCGTGGCGGTGGACGACCGCACGATCCGCTTCCGCTTCAAGCGCCCCTTCCCCACCCTGCCGGCGGCGTTGGGTAAGGTCGGCGCCTCGCTCTGCATCATCATGCCGGAACGGCTGGCGGCGACGCCCTCCTCCCAGCAGGTGACGGAGATGATCGGCAGCGGCCCCTACCGCTTCGTGACCAATGAGCGGCTGGCCGGCGCGCGCGTTGTCTACGCCCGCAACGAGCAATACGTGCCCCGCCCGGATGGCACGCCGGACCGCACCGCCGGCCCGAAGCGCGCCAATTTCGAGCGGGTCGAGTGGCACATCATCCCCGACCAATCCACCGCCGCCGCCGCGCTAATGAATGGCGAGATCGACTGGATCGAGAGCACCAGCAGCGACATCGCACCCATGCTCTCGCGCAACCGGCAGGTGAAGGTCGCCTACGGCGATGATTTCTACAGCACCATCCTGCGCTTCAACCACCTGCAGGCGCCTTTCAACAACCCGGCCATCCGCCGGGCGCTGCTGGGCGGCATCAACCAGGAGGACATGATGCAGGCGGCCTATGGCACCGACCCGCAGGCTTGGAAGGCGGGCGTCGGCTGCTTCAGCTCCGATTCCCCGCTGGCCAACGATGCTGGGCTGGACGTGCTGAAAGGCCCGCGCGACATGGCCAAGGTGAAGCGCGACCTCGCCGCCGCCGGCTATAACGGCGAGCGCGTGGTGATGCTGCAGGCGGAGGATTACCCGACGCTGCGCGCCCTGGCCGAAGTCTCCGCCCATGTCATGCGCGAAGCCGGCATGAACGTGGATTCGCAGAGCGGTGACTGGGGCACCATCAGCCAGCGCCGCTCCTCGCGCGAGCCGGTGGAGAAAGGCGGCTG
Source organism: Teichococcus aerophilus (assembly GCF_014490485.1). Taxonomy (GTDB): domain Bacteria; phylum Pseudomonadota; class Alphaproteobacteria; order Acetobacterales; family Acetobacteraceae; genus Pseudoroseomonas; species Pseudoroseomonas aerophila. The sequence goes on from NZ_JACTVA010000051.1 coordinate 22,669, forward strand.
GAGCGCGTTCTGCACCGGCCTCTCCACCACGATCGACCCCGCCGGGCACCTGGCGCTGCGGACCAACGGCGCCCGCGCCTGGTTCGGCTGGCCGGACAACGCCAAGATCGAGGCGCTGCGGCAGGACTGGTTCGCCGCGCCGGACCTCGCCGCGCAGAAGCAGATCGCCCGCGCGCTGCAGACCGAGGTGATGCAGGACGTGCCCTACGTGCCGCTGGGAGAATACCGCCGGCTGCAGGCCTATCGCAGCAACCTGACGGACATGGCCATGGGGCAGGCCGTGTTCTGGAACATCAAGCGGGCCGGGTGAATGTGCGGGCGGTACCTCCTCCAGCGTGACCTCGCACAGGTCAGCAAGGTGTTCGGCGCGCTGGATGCGCCGCCCAACCACCCGCCCTCCTACAACATCGCGCCGACGCAGGACGCCCCCGTGCTCCGCCGCAACCCGCAGACCGGGCAGCGGAGCCTCGGCATCCTGCGCTGGGGCCTGGTACCGCGCTGGGCCAAGGATGCCAGCGGTGCCGCGAAGCTGATGAACGCGCGGGCGGATGGGGTGGCGGAGAAGCCTTCCTTCCGCGACGCCTTCGCCAAGCGGCGCTGCCTGGTGCCGGCTGACGGCTTCTATGAATGGCGGCAGGAGGGTGCGCGCAAGCAGCCCTATGCCGTGGCGCTGCGCGATGGCGCGCTGATGGCGCTGGCCGGGCTGTGGGAAGGCTGGCAGCAGCCGGACGGCACCTGGCTGCGCAGCTTCACCATCATCACCACCGATGCCAATGCCAAGCAGGCGCTGGTGCACCACCGCATGCCGGTGATCCTGCCGCCCGAGGCATGGCCGCTCTGGCTGGGCGAGGAACCGGCGGCGACGCCGGAGCTGCTGGCACTGCTGAAGCCCAGCCCGGCGGAGGACCTCGCCTGCTGGCCGGTGCCCGCCCGCGTCGGCAAGTTCTCTGAGAACGATGCCGGGCTGATCGAGCGCGACCCGACGGCGAACCCGCCGCCGGAACTGAACGACCCCTCCCCCTACGAACCGCGATAGGTGCTGTAGGACCACGGCGAGCACAGCAGCGGCACGTGATAGTGCCCCTGCCCCGCCGCCAGCCCGACATTCAGCGTGACGATATCCAGGAAGCCATCCGCGACACCGAAATAGGCGCCCATGGCGAAGCGCAATTCGTAGCGGCCGGGCTGGAAAGTCTCCGGCGTCAGCAGCGGCGTATCGGTGCGGCCATCGGCATTGGTGAAGGCGCGTGTCACCAGCGCACCCTCGCGCCACAGCTCCACCGCCACGCCGGCGGCGGGGATGCCTTTGGCGCTATCCAGCACATGGGTGCTGAGGGCGGAGGGCTTCATTCCGCGGCCTCCCCAGGAATGACCGATGTCAGCTCCAGCAGGTCGAAGCCACGCAGCGCGGCCAGGTGCAGTTCCGCATCCTCTCGCCACAGCGCACGGCAGATGCCGTCCACCAGACGCGGCACGCCGTATTTCATGCCGCTGATGCTGGCGCCCGAGAGGCCCATGGAGAGCGTCGCCGCATAGGTGATGCAGTGGATGCGGGTGAGCAGCGGTGCCATGCCCGGCTGCTTTTCCTGAAAGCTAAAGTCGTCCGAAAGGTAGGGCGAGACGGCGCAGAGCGCGCTCTCCTCCCCCGGCGGCGGCGTGAAGGCGTCCCGCCACAGCCGGATATGAGCGGCGAAAGGCGCCAGTTCCGGCCGCAGGCCCAGGTTGAAGGTACTGCCGGTGCCCAGGATCACCGCATCAGCCTGGAAGCGCCCCTTCGGCGTCTCCAGCTCCACCTGGTCCCCCACCATCCGTGCCCCAGCGACCGGCGCGCCCATGACGATGGAGAAGCGCGGGTCGCTGGCCACCCGGTCCCAGCTTTCCTGCGGCGGCGGCTGGTTCAATTCGAAGATGTGGCGGGTGAAGCGCCACTTCAGCAGATCCGGCAGTGCATGGTGCTGGCCGAGGAACCCGGCCTGCTCCATCCAGCGGAACGGATTGACGCGCGGCATCAGCGGCCGGCGCACCAGCATCTTTGCCTCGCCCGCGCCGGCCTCCAGCGCCGTCGCCAGATTGTCGAAGGCCGAGGCGCCGGCGCCGATCACCAACAGCCGCTTGCCCGCCAGCCCGGCGAAGTCGATCTCCTGCGCCGTGTGCAGCACCTTCTCCGCCGGGAGGGTGTCGAAGGGCGGCGGCGTGACCCAGGCGCCGGAGCCATCCATGCCGGTGGCCAGCACCAGCCGTCGGGCGCGCACCACCGCCTCGCCCTGCGGGGTGGCGAAGCGCAGGCGGACCAGCGCGCCGTCCTGCTCGATGGCGGTCAGCGCGTGGCCATGCCGCACCGGAAGGTCCAGCACCCGGCTGTACCAGTCCAGATAACGCTGCCAGTCCTCGCGGCCAATCTTGTGCAGGCTTGCCCAGGCTTCGGCGCCGTCACGCGCCTCGAAGAAGGCGCGTGGCGTCAGCGCCGGGACGCCGAGATCCGGGCCGGTGACGTGCTTTGGCGTCCGCAGCGTGCGCATCCGCGCGAAGGTGGTCCAGACACCGGTGCCGCCCGGCGCCGCGCGGTCGAACACCGCGATATGGCCCACCTTCTGCCGCCGCAGCGCGAAGGCCGTCGCCAGCCCGGTCTGGCCAGCGCCGATAATGGCGACATCCAGCACGCCCGCCGCCGCCGGCGGCATCCAGGCATGGCTGGGGTAATCGAGATACTCAAGCTGTTGCCGGACGCCGCGTTCCAGCGTGGCCAGTGCCGCGTCGCCACTCATCGGCCGACCTTTCTCTGCGGTCTGGGCCGGGCAACGGATAGCAGAACATCAAGCATGGGTGCTGGCCTTGGGCGCGGGGTGCGACGCAGCATGGCGCTGCACCCCGCACATCTGCAAGGATCAGGCCATATCAGGCACTGGCGGCATCCAGCGCCTGCATCGCCTCGGCATCCAGCTTCAACCGCGCCGCCGCCAGCAGTTCCTCCAGCTGGTCCAGCTTGGTGGCGCTGGCGATCGGCGCCACCACCGCGGGCCGCGCCGCCAGCCAGGCCACCGCGACCTGGGACGGCTTGACGTTGAGGCGGGCCGCCACCTCATCCATTGCCTTCAGGATGCGCAGGCCACGCTCATTCAGGTAGTTGGTGCCGATCTTGCCGCCACGCGCGCTCTGCGACAGGTCGGCCTCGCTGCGGTACTTACCGGTCAGGAAGCCGCTGGCCAGCGTGTAGTAGGGCGCGACGGCAATGCCCTCGGCCACGCAGAGATCCTGCAACGGGCCTTCGAACTCGCTGCGGTCATACAGATTGTACAGCGGCTGCAGCACGCCGTAGCGCGGCAGGCCAGCCCGGTCGCTGATCTCCAGCGCCGACTTCAACCGGTCCGCCTTGAAGTTGGAGGCACCGAGCGCGCGCACCTTGCCGGCCTTCACCAGGGCGGCGTGCGCTTCCAGCGTCTCTTCCTGCGGCACCTTGTCGTCGTCGCGGTGCGAGTAATACAGGTCGATATGATCGGTGCGGAGGCGCTTCAGCGACTCCTCCACCTGCGCCGAAATCCAGCGGCGGGACAGGCCGCCCCGCTCCGGCGAGAAATCCATGCCGACCTTGGTGGCGATCACCACCTTGTCTCGCCCGCCGCGCGCGGCCAGCCAGTTGCCGATGATGGTCTCCGACTCACCGCCTTGATTGCCTTCCTTCCACTTGGAATACACATCGGCCGAGTCGATGAAATTGCCGCCGCCGGCCACGAAGGCGTCCAGCAGCTTGAAGGACTGCGCCTCGTCCACCGTCCAGCCAAACACGTTGCCGCCAAAGGCCAGGGGCGCGACCGTGAAGCCGGTCTTGCCCAATGCGCGCTGTTCCATGCGGAATTTCCTCTGAAATGACAGTCACGGGGCGATCGTCGCCTGCCGGCGAGTCACCCTGTCCGATCAGGGAGCATGATCCGCACGCGGGGCGCGGTCCAGGGTGGGCGGGGAGAAGGCCGGGGAAAGAATTCCCCGGACCTCATCTTTTCTTTTTTCGAGTTTCTGCCGGTGTGGCTGCTGAGAAATCGGGCCTGAAAGCCGGTTGGGTGCGCCGGAGGTCTTGGACCTCCGGCGACTGAAAGCTCAGCCCACTTGGTCTGTTATTGAAATCATCAAGCAGCGCCCGCTCTCAGTCCGGCAGCGCCGCGCCAACTGGCAGAAAGAACAGAAGGGGGCCGGGGAATTCCTTCCCCCGCCTTCAATCCCCCGCATCACCCCGCCAGATGCGGGCGCTTCAGCCATCGGGCGAGCAGCCCATCGACCGGCCCGGCCACCAGCGACACCACCCAGGCTGCGCCGGCCACCAGCACGATGGCCGGGCCGCTCGGCAGGTCCAGGTGGTAAGAGAGCAGCAGGCCGGTGAGGCTGGAGAAGATGGCGATGCCGGCCGAGGCATAGGCCATGCCGCCGACGTCGCGGGACCAGTGGCGGGCGGCGACGGCGGGCAGCATCATCAGCCCCACCGCCATCAGCGTGCCCAGCGCCTGGAAAGCGGCCAGCACGTTCAGCACCACCAGCCCCAGGAATAGCAGGTGCCACAACCCACCGCGCATGCCGGCCGCGGCGGCGAAGGAAGGGTCGAAGCACTCCAGCACCAGCGGCCGCCAGGCGAAGGCCAACGCCACCAGGGTCAGGCTGGCGACGCCCGCCATCATGAACAGCGCCGGGTCATCGACGCCCAGCACGCTGCCGAACAGCAGGTGGGAGAGCTCGACTGAGCCGGCGCGGGTGGAGATCAAGGTGACGCCCAGGGCCAGGGCCACCAGGTACAGCGCGGCCAGCGCCGCATCCTCCCGTCCCCCCGTGGCGCGGGAGATGACGCCAGCGCCCAACGCGACCACCAGCCCGGCCACCAGCCCGCCGATGGACATGGCGGTGACGGACAGCCCGGCAACCAGGAAGCCGGCAGCGATGCCGGGCAGGATGCCATGCGCCAGCACGTCGGCGGTCAGGCTCATCCGCCGCAGCATCAGGAACACCCCCAGCGGCGGCGCGGCGAGGGACAGCGCGAGGCAACCGACCAGCGCCCGGCGCAGGAAGCCGAACTCGACGAAGGGGCCCCAGATCAGATCCAGAAACGACATGTCAGGCGGCGTCGCGCGCGCAGACCTCGGCCTCGTCCATCCAGGCCTCGGACATCATCCGGGCCCGCAGGCGGTTCTCGGCGCAGAGTGCCTCGGCGGTCGGGCCCCAGGCGATGGCCTCGCGCGCCAGTAGCAGCGTCTCGGGGAACTCGCGCTTCACCAGTTCCATGTCGTGCAGCACGGCGATGACGGTGCGGCCCTCGCCGTGCCAACGGCGCACCAGCACCAGCAGATCGGTGATGGTGCGGGTGTCCAACGCGTTGAACGGCTCATCCAGCAGGATCACCGGGGCGTCCTGCACCAGCAGCCGGGCGAACAGCACGCGCTGGAACTGGCCGACGGAGAGGCTGCCGACCGGGCGGCTGGCGAAGCCCTCCAGCCCCACGGCGGCCAGGGCGTCCAGGGACATGGCGCGCTCGGCCGTGCGAATGGCGCGGAAGGCGCCGGCGCGGGACCAGTGGCCGAACTGCACCACGTCCAGGCACCGGATGGGGAAGGCGCGGTCCACGGCGGCGACTTGCGGCAGCAGCGCGATGGAGCCGCGCGGCGCCGCCAGGTCCCCGGCATCGGGCTTGTGCAGCCCGGCGATGGCGCGCAGCAGCGTGGACTTGCCGGCGCCATTGGGGCCAACGATGGCCGTCAGGCTGCCCGGCGCGAACTGGCCGGATACATGGTGCACCGCCGCCCGCCGCCCATGGCTGAGGGTGAGGTTGGAAAGCCGGATCTCAGCGCTCATGCCGCCAACGCCCAAAATACGCCACCCCACAGCACCACCAGCAACACCGCGGCCAGCACCAGGCGGGACGCCGTGCCGGCGGCCAGCGCCAGCGGATCGGTCAGCCAGGGTTCGGGGTGGGAATGGGCGTGGTGCGGGGTCATGTTGCGTTATGTCATAACATCACACTCATCTTGGCGCCAACTGTCCTGCCTGCAAGGCTGACCACCGAAAACCATGCGCCGCCGCCGCCCGGCCGGTTACCGGCGGGTGCGAATCACCCTACCTATGGCGCATGGACTCGCTTCCCCCGCCCTCGCCCGCCGCCGTTCCCATCCCCGATCCGGAAGCGGCGCTGCGCCGCAACCTCTCCCGCTACCGTGCCTTCGCCGGCGGCCTGCTGGTGGTCATGGCGGCGCTGATGCTCGGCGCGTACTGGATGCCGCCGGGCTATGCCACGGACCTGTTGCAGGCGGCGGCCAAGGCCGGGTTGGTCGGCGGGTTGGCGGACTGGTTCGCGGTGACGGCGCTGTTCCGCCGGCCGATGGGCCTGCCCATCCCGCACACCGCCATCATCCCGCGCCAGAAGGAACGGTTGGGCCGTGGGCTGGGCCGCTTCGTCGCCAACCACGTGTTCACCGAGGCGGAGATGCGCCGGGTCATGGCGCGCATCGATGTCGCCTCCATCCTCCGCCGCGTGCTGGAGGACCCGGCCAATACCCGCCCGGCGGCGGAGGCGCTGGCGGCCAGCCTGCCGCGCGTGCTGCTCTCGGTGGAGGATGGCCGCGCCCGCCGGCTGCTGGGGCGCATCCTGCCGCGCATCGTCTCCGGCCCTGCCGCCGCCCGCATGCTGGCGCGGCTGCTGCGCACGCTGATGGCCGGCGGCCAGCACCAGCAGGTGTTCGGCCTGGCGCTGACGCAGATCCGCGTCGTGCTCTCCAGCAAGGAAGAGAGCCTGCGAGACGCGATCCAGGCCCGCGTGCGGGCCGAGGGTGGCGCCCTGATGGGCTGGCTGGCCGGCGCCGCCGTTGCCCGCCGCATCCTCAGCTCGATCAACCAGGAGCTGGAGAAGATCGAGCCGGATGACAGCGAGTTGCGCGCCGCCTTCGAGACCTGGCTGCTCGCCGAGATCGACAAGCTGGAACATGACCCGGAGCGTGCCGCCACCATCGGCCGGGCGATGCGGGAGGCGATGGCCCACCCCACCGTCAATATCTGGCTGATGGATGTATGGGACCGCCTGAAGACCGCGCTGGCCAACGATGCCGGGCGGACCGATGGGCGCACCGTCGCGCTGGTCTCCGGCCTGCTCGGCAATCTCGGTGCGTTGCTGGAGCAGGACGAGAACGCCCGCGCCCGCGTCAACGCCACGGTGGAGAGCCTGCTGCGCGGCCTGCTGCCGGGGGCGCAGGACCGCCTCTCCGGCTTCATCGCCGAGGTGGTGGGCAATTGGGACACGGCGACGGTGGTGGACAAGATCGAGCTGCGCGTGGGCCGGGACCTGCAATTCGTCCGGGTGAACGGCACGCTGGTCGGCTTCCTGGCCGGCGGCGCGCTCTACGCGCTGCTGCACGCGGTGTTCGGCCGGGTGGCGAGCTGAGCCACCCGGAAGCCAGTAAAAGACTTGCGTTTCCGCAACTAAAAGCTCGGGCTCGGCGGGGTGCGGCATGCTATGCAGCGCGCATGCTCAGGGTGGTCACGTTATCGACGCTGTTTCCGAACCCGACTCAGCCGAATTTCGGCGTGTTCGTCGAGAACCAGACATTGCGCCTGGCGGCGTGCGAGGGTGTGGAGCTGCGGGTGATCAACCCCATCGCCGTGCCGCTCTTCCCGCTTGACCTGATCCCGCGCTACCGCGCCCTGCGGCCCCTGCCGGCGGAGGAGATCTGGAAAGGTATCCAGGTCGCCCGCCCGCGCCTGCGGGTCATGCCCGGCGTCAGTGGCCCGCTGAACCCGACGCTGACCGCGCACGCGGCCCGGCCGGTGCTGCGGCGCTGGCGGGAGGAGGGTTTCGCGTTCGACGTCATTGACGCCCAATTTTTCTATCCCGACGGCCCGGCCGCCGCCGCGCTGGCGGAGGAGTTCGGCGTCCCCTTCTCGGTCAAGGCACGTGGGGCGGATATCCACTACTGGGGCCGCCGCCCGGGCTGCCGCGCCCAGGTGTTGCGGGCGGCGCAGCAGGCCAAGGGCATGCTGGCCGTGGCGCAATCCCTGCGGCAGGACATGGTGGCCATGGGCATGGATGCCGGGCGCATCGCCGTGCACTACACCGGCGTCGACCTGGAGCGCTTCCACCCGCAGGACCGCGCCGGCGCAAAGCAGCTGCTGGGCATCGACGGCCCGCTGATCATCAGCCTGGGTGCGCTGATCCCGCGCAAGGGGCATGACATCGTCATCGACGCACTGGCCGAATTGCCGGGCGCCACCTTGCTGATCGCGGGCGATGGGCCGGAGCATGGCCGGCTGGCGGCACAGGCCAAGGCCCGTGGCGTCGAACATCGCGTGCGGCTGCTGGGCAGCGTGCCGCATGCACAGCTGCCGGCGCTGCTGGCCGCCGCCGACGTCATGGCGCTGGCCTCGGAAAGCGAGGGGCTGGCCAATGCCTGGATCGAAGCCATGGCCTGCGGCACGCCGGTGGTGACGCCGGAAGTGGACGGCGCCGCCGAGGCGGTGGACCGCCCGGCTGCCGGCCGCCTGCTGCGGGAGCGCACCCCGGCCGCCTTCGCCGCCGCCATCCGCGCCATCCTGGCCGACCCGCCGGCACAGGCGGCGGTGCGGGCAAGTGCGGAACGCTTTGCCTGGTCCCGCAACACCCAGCAACTGCAGGCGCATCTCACGGCCATGGTGGGCTGACGTGGCACGCTGAGCGCGCCGGATTGCTTCAGCTGGCCGCGTGAAGCACGCCATTAAGCACGGGCCCATGGGTCCGCCCTGGTTCTCCCCGGCGGACACGGTCTACGCCGCCAGTTGCACCCGCCCGGCGCCCTGGGTCTCCATGGACTGGTGCCAGGCCTGGAACATCAGGATATTCCAGATCACCCGGTTCCAGCCGCGGCCGTGCAGGGCGAAATCCTCCCATAGCTGTCGGCAGGCGGCGACGTTCAGCAGGCCGTGGCGGCCCAGCGCCTCCCGGCTCATCAACGCCTCCGCCCACTCCCGCAACTCGTTCTGCAGCCAGACCTCGACCGGCGCGCCAAAGCCCATCTTCGGCCGGTCCACCAGCGGCCGCGGCACGTGGCGGTACAGGATGGAGCGCAGCGGCAGCTTGCCCACGCCCCCGCTGCACTTCGCCTGCGCCGGGAAGCGCCAGGACATTTCGATGATGCGGTAGTCCAGCAACGGGCAGCGCACCTCCAGCGAGGTGGACATGCTGGCGCGGTCCACCTTCGCCAGGATGTCGTCGATCAGGTAGGACGAGGTGTCGACGAAGGTCATGCGGTCGATGGCGCCGGACCGGCCCAGGTTGAAGGTGCCATCGGTCAACGGGTTCGGCCGCTCCCCCGCTTCGGCCAGGTAGGCGCCGGGGTCGAGGGATTGCGACACCAGCATCTCGTGCACGCGGTCCGGGTCACCATGGTCCAGCAGGCCACCCAGCAACAGCAGGCGGCGCTGCATGCGCGTGCTGCTCCAGCGCCCGGCGGGGCCGGCCAGGCGCGTGGCCATACCGCTGGCCAGCGCACGCCCAAAGGCCGGCAGACTGGTGCGGCGGGAGAGCCACTGATCGATCGCGGCGTAGCGCGCGTAGCCGGCGAACAGCTCGTCACCGCCATCGCCGGAGAGCGCCACGGTCACGCTGCTGCGCGCCAGCCGGCAGAGCAGCGTCGTCGGGATCATCGAATCGTCGGCGAAGGGCTCATCCAGGATGCCAGGCAAGTCCGTCACCACGCCGATCAGCTCGGCGGGCGTCACGTAGAGCTCCTCATGCAGCGTGCCGAGATGCCCGGCGACGGAGCGGGCATGCTCTGCCTCGTTCCATTCCTTCACCGCGAAGCCGATGGAGAAGCTGCGCACCTGGCTGCCAGAGCCCGCGGCCATCATCGCCGTCACCAGGCTGGAATCGACGCCGCCGGAGAGAAACGCGCCAACCGGCACGTCAGCCACCATGCGGCGGGCGACGGCATCCTGGATCAGCGCCTCCAGCTCCTCCTCCGTCGCCTCCTGGCCGGAGGCCTGCGCATCCAGCCCAGCCAGGGCGACGTCGCGCAGGTCCCAGTAGGGCATGGGGCGCAGCGCCGTGCCAGGTTCCGTTCGTGCATCCACCCGCAGCAGCGTGCCGCCGGGCAGCTTGCTGATGGCGGCGAAGATCGTCCGCTCCCCCGGCACATAGCCAAGCTGCAGGAACTCGGAGAGCGATTCGGTGGAGATGCTGAAATCGAACTGCGGATGCGGCCAGAGCGACTTCAGTTCCGACCCGAACAGGAAGGACTGGCCGGCCCAGCCATAATAGAGCGGCTTCTTGCCGATGCGGTCCCGCGCCAGCCAGAGCGCGCGCTCCATCCGGTCCCAGATACCGAAGGCGAACATGCCGTTGGCGCGGCCGATCGCGGCCTCCACGCCCCAGAGGGCAATGGCTTCCACCATCACCTCGGTATCCGAATGCCCGCGCCAGGGCACGGCGCCGCGCACGCTCTCGATCTCGGCGCGGATTTCCTGGAAATTGTAGATCTCGCCGTTCATCACCACGGCGTAGCGACCGTCGGCCGAGAGCATCGGCTGGTGGCCGGCGGGCGACAGGTCGATGATCGACAGGCGCCGGAAGCCCAGCGCCATGCCGGAGCGGTCCAGCCAGCTGCCGCTGTCATCCGGCCCGCGATGCACAAGGCGGTCCCGCATGCGCGCGATCAGCCCATAGGCCTGCGCATCATCGGCGATGCCATGTGGTGTATAAAAGCCGACGATGCCGCACATGCCGATCAATCCCTCTGCAACTGCACCAACGCCGCATATCGGCCGGCCGTTTTCCTCCCCAGGCGGAGTCTTCGCGCAACGCCGCCCGTGAGCATTAGCAATAACGCGAAAACGATGCAAAACATCAACGAATGGACATGTTTCAGCCATCGCGGCTTCACGTTATCGCGCTGCACACGCCGCCCCGCAGATGAATGATACGCGCAGCAACGCCTCAGTGGCTGGAAAGATGGCCTGAAGCGATCTGCCGGCTGATCGACGAGCCTGACGCAACGGCGCCTCCGATACCGCGTGACCGCGGATGCCGGCGCGCCCGTTCCACCAATGCCTGCGGCCCAGGCCCGGCCGAAACACGGGTGATGCGCGTCCCCCTTCCGGCCGCAAACAGCCAGGAATTCCTCGCCGGGCCGCCAGACCGGCAGAGGCCGCCAGGGCTGGCCGGCCGCGCCGTGCCAAGGTCCGCCCGGTGTTGCCGGCTTGCCCTGGCCGGCCTCCCCGCGCTAAACCCCGCCCCCGACCGCCTTCAGGCCCTGCCTGGAGCGCGGCCCTTTTCGTTCCTTCAAGCGTCTCGCAATAGACACAGGTGCCCAGCCCATGAAGCAGCAGGCCAACCAGATGCGCCCCGGCCAGGTCATCGAGTACGAGGGCCGTCGCTGGACCGTGCTGAAGATCGCCATCATCACCCCGGGCAAGGGCGGCGCCTTCATCCAGGTCGAGATGCGCGACATCAAGACGGGCACCAAGAAGGACGATCGCTGGCGCACCGCCGACACCGTCGAGCGCCTGACCACCGAGGACAAGGAGTTCACCTACTCCTACGCCGACGGTGAGAACCTGGTGCTGATGGATCCCGAGACCTTCGAGCAGACCGTGGTTCCCGCCGCGATCCTGGGCGACCGCCTGCCCTTCCTGGAAGAGAACATGACGGTCTCCGTCAAGCTCATCGAGGGCGACCCGGTGGCCATGGACCTGCCGCAGAACGTGACGCTGGAAGTGGCCGAGGCCGACCCGGTGGTGAAGGGACAGACCGCCTCCTCCTCCTACAAGCCGGCCCTGCTCTCCAACGGCGTCAAGACGCTGGTGCCCCCCTTCATCACGGCCGGCGAGCGGATCGTGGTGAAGACCGAGGACGGCTCCTACGTCGAGCGCGCCAAGGGCTGACGCCCGCTGCCCGGCGCGCCCGCGCGCCGGGGACTGACGGGGACGGCACGCCGCCCCCAACCCCCGATCGCCGCGCGCTGGCAGGGCCAAGCCCCGCCGCCGCGGCCTTTTCCTTTCCCGGCCTTACCGGAGTGTTCCGCCCGTGGCTTCTTCCGCCCGTCTTTCCCCCGCCCTGAATGTCGTCGTCGGCGCCGTGCAGAAGGCCGGCAAGCGCCTGCTGCGTGATTTCGGCGAGGTCGAGCAGCTGCAGGTCAGCGTGAAGGGCCCGGGCGACTTCGTCTCCCAGGCCGACCTCCGCTCGGAGGAGACGCTGCGGGCCGAGCTGGGGCGCGCCCGCCCGAACTTCGCCTTCCTGGGCGAGGAAGGCGGCCAGACCGGTGCCGATGACTGGGAATGGCGCTGGGTGATCGACCCGCTGGACGGCACCACCAACTTCCTTCACGGCATCCCGCACTGGTGCGTCTCGGTCGGCATCGAGCGCCGCATCAGCGAGACCAGCAGCGAGATCATGGCCGGCGTCATCTACAACCCGGCCTCTGACGAGATGTTCTGGGCCGAGAAGGGCAATGGCGCGTTCCTGAACGACCGCCGCCTGCGCGTCTCCGGCCGGCGGGACATGCTGTCGGCGGTGTTCGCCACCGGCATTCCCTTCGCCATGACGCAGCGCAAGCCGGAGTTCAGCGCCATCCTGGCCAAGCTGATGCCGCAGGTCGCCGGCGTCCGCCGCATGGGCGCCGCGGCGCTGGACCTCGCCTGGACCGCCGCCGGCCGGTACGAGGGCTACTGGGAGCTGGGCATCAAGCCGTGGGACATCGCGGCCGGCATGATCATCCTGAAGGAAGCGGGCGGCTACATCACTTCGCCGGATGGCGGTGACGCCTATCCGGGTGGCGACGTCGTCGCCGGCAACCCGCATTTGCAGCCCAAGCTGCGCGACGCGGTGAACGAGGGCATCGCCGCCATCGCCCGCGCCCGCGGCGAGGGCTGAGGCACCCCGCGCCCGCCCCTCCGGCGGGCACACGCTGCCGACGGCTCGCCCTCCGGCGGGCACAGGCGACCGAAGGCCCGCCCACAAGGCGGGCGCATTTACGCTGCGGGGGGATTGGGTCTAGGGTGCCGCGCAGATGCGCCGCCGCCCTTTGCCGATGATCCGCCCCGCCCCCCGCCCCGCGCTGCTGGCGCCACCGCTGGCTGCCGCCCTGAGAGCGGCGACGATGACGCTGGCCCTCTCCGTGCCATTCGCCCACAGCGCGCTGGCCCAGGTCGGCGCCCCCACCGGCGTCACTCGCCCGCCCAGCCCGGCTGCGCCCGCGGACCCCGCCGCCGCGCCGCC
>NZ_JACTVA010000052.1 GCF_014490485.1 Teichococcus aerophilus
CGCCTCAGCAGCCAAGATCATCAATCTCATCTTCCTAGAATTACTTCCAGAAAACCCGATGCAATTTTAAAAGAACCTTCCGGCGATTTCCGTCGGGACGCGGTATTTAGCGATTTCTCAACCGCTCGTCAACCCCAACCTTCAGTCAATCACCGTCCGTTCGCCGTTAGCAGCGCCAACCGGCGGCGTGGGGGGCTTATATGGCTCCCCAGCGCCGCTGCCTAGCCCCTTTTTTGAACTTTCTGCGTAATCGGCAAAATGGCTCAGCTATCGGCCTGGATGCCGTTGTCCCGAATGACCTTCCCCCAGCGGTCGATCTCCGTCTGCAGGAACCGTCCGCACTCTTGGGGAGAGGACGCCACGACGTCCGCGCCCTGCTCCTCGATCTTGGCGCGGACGTCGGGGTCGGCCAGCACCTTCATCAGTGCGGCATGCATCCGGTCCAGGATCGGCTGCGGGGTTCCGGCCCGGCCCAGCATGGCCCACCAGGTTGGCGCCTCGAAATCAGTCAGGCCCTGCTCGGCGAAGCTCGGCGTGCCGGGCACGTGCCGGCTCTGGGTCCTGGTGGTCACGCCCAGCGGGCGCAGCACGCCGGCTTTGATATGCTGGCTGATCACCACCACGTTGGACATGAACAGGGGCACATGCCCCGCCACCGCATCCTGCGTGGCCGGGCCGCCGCCGCGATACGGCACATGCACCATCTTGAAGCCGCCCCGCTGCTGCAGCAGCGTGGTGGCCACGTGGGCCAGCCCGCCCACGCCGCTGGTGGCGTAGTTCAGGGTATCCGGCGCCTTCTTCGCCGCCGCCACCACATCGGCATAGGTGCGGTAGGGGGTGCTCGCATGCGCCACCAGGGCCAGCGGGCCCGTCGCCACCAGGCAGACCGGGGCGAAAGCCTCCATGGTGCGGAAGGGCAGGCGCATCACGCTCTCATTGGTGGCCTGGGTGTCGTAGGCCAGCATCCAGCTGTAGCCATCCGGCTGCACCCGCGCCGCCTCGATCGCCCCGATCGAGCCCGAGGCGCCGCCACGGTTGTCGATCACCACCGGCCGGCCGAGTACCTCGCCCAGCTTGGGCTGGAGGATGCGGGCCACGGTATCGGTACTGCCACCCGGCGGCCACGGCACAATCAGGCGGACCGGCCGGTCCGGCCAGGTCTCCTCCGCCCGCAGCAGGCCCGGCATCGCCAGGCCCGCCGCCGTCAAGGCCAGCAGCCTCCTCCGGTCGGTGATCATTCTCTTGTACGCTCCTATCGCTCCCAGAACCCCGCGCGGCTTGTGCCGTCTGTGGGGAATTCGGCATGGCCGGGCCACGCTTCATTACGCAGAGTGCAGCATTCCTATGGGGCACAGGGCAAGCATGTTCGGACTTGGCGGCGGCCGGGGCCGTACGTTGCCTGGATGGGTAGACAGGTTGAGAGGGCTCTGCCCCCTCAAACTCCCCCGGCAGGGGATACGATCCCCTGCACCCACGGTCAGTCAGCCACACGTCTGGCGTTGGCCGAAGGCCGTTTTAAATCAATGGTCTCAATGGATGGGCCCCACGCTGGTCTGGCCGACATGAGGGTTTGCAAAGGCCACAGGCCTTTGGTGGGGAGAGTTTGAGAAGGGCAAGGCCCCCTCTCAAAAGCACTTCGTCCAATCGTGTCCAGGTAAGAGCTCCCACGCTCTACCGAACCTCGGCAGCCCTCACCCCTCCCGGTCGGGAAGCCCACCCGGTTCGTGCCGGAAGCTATCGATGATGTGGCGTTCCAGGGCCTGGGCCACGGCGGTCTCGCTGCCGGTGGCCAAGGCGATCTCGAATTCCGGCAAAGGCGGCAGGCCGTCCGACTCGTCCAGCACCCGCAGGCCGGGCGGCAGCGGCGCGGCCAGGCCGACGGTGATGGCCAGCCCGGCCAGCACCACCGCATGGGTGCCCATCTGCGAGCTGGAACTATAGGTGACGCACCAGGGCTGACCGGCCGCATCCAGCGCCGCCGTCGCCGCCCGCCGCCAGACGCAGCTCGGCTGGGCCAGGGAGAGCCGCAGCGGCGAGCGCCGGTGCACCGCGTGGGCGGAGGAGCCGACCCAGTGCAGCGGGCCCTTCCAGAGCGAGACCGAATCCTGCTCCCGCCCATTGCCGGCGGAGAACAGGGTCAGGTCCAACTCGCCCCGCTCCAGCCGGTGCAGCAATTCGGTGGAGGGGGCGGTGATGACCTCCATCTCCACCGCCGGGTGGCTCTCGGCGAAGCGGGCGAGGATTTCCGGCAGCCAGATCAGCACGTAGTCATCCGGCGTGCCGAGTCGGACATGCCCGGTGACGTCGGGCGAGCGGAAATTGGCCAGGATCTCGTCGTGCATGGCCAGCCAGGGGCGCACGCGTTCCAGCAGCCAGGAGCCGTGCGGGGTCAGGGCGAAGCCGCGATGGCCGCGGATCAGCAGCGGCTGGCCCAGCGTTTCCTCCAGCCGCCGCATCTGCATCGACACGGCCGACTGGGTGCGGCCTACCCGCTGCGCCGCACGGGTCACGCTGGCTCCATCCGCAATCAGCACGAAGGAGCGGAGCAGGTCGGGGTCGAGACCGGGGGGTAGACCGAGCATGGCGAGGATTATCAATCCGCCTGATGGGGACCGTCAAAACAATTCGTTTTCTTTATTCCGCATCGTCACCCACCTTCTGAGGCATCAATCCCGGAGCTTGAAAGGCCCCTTCCGATGTCCGCCCATCTTGGCCACGCCTCCTCCCTGCGGTCCGCGCACGTCGCCCGCTCCCCTGGCTGGTCCGTCCTTCTCCGCCGCATCTTCACCGTCGTCGAGACGCGGATGCAGTTGCAGGAACTGGATGACCGGATGCTGCGAGACGTCGGCATGTCCCGTGGCGACGCCCTGCACGAAGCCAACCGCGCCCCCTGGGATATCGGCCCGGACGGGAAGCCGACCATCCGCTTCTGAGCCGCGATCGTCCACGGCTCAACCAGCCGGGGGACTCCGAGTACACAGCGCCATCCAAGTCCGCCGTGCGTCTGCCGCCCCTATCGGCGGCAGACCCGGCCCAGGCCCACACCTCCCAGGCCAGGGTCCCGCGATCCTGGCCTGGACACCAATGCCGCCCGCCGCTCATCTGGATGTCTTCCTGGAAAGGCGTGGACGATGACCCTGGCGAACTGGATGGTCCTGCTGGCGGCGCTGCTGCCCTTTCCCACCGTGCTGATCGCCAAGGTAGGCGCGAGCTTCGACAACACCGCCCCCCGCGCCTACCTGGAACGCCAGACCGGCTTCCGGCAGCGGGCGGACTGGGCCCACCGCAATCACTTCGAAGTCTTCCCCGCCTTCGCCGCCGCCGTCATCCTGGCGCAAATGGCCGGCGCATCCCAAGGGCGGATCGATACCCTGGCCGTGGCCTTCCTGCTGCTGCGCCTGGCCTATACCGGCGCGTACCTGGCCAATATCAGCAGCCTCCGCTCCGCCCTGTTCGCGCTGAGCATGGGCTGCGTGATCTGGCTGTTCGTCCTGCCCGTCTGACGCCGGGTGCGGGCGTCCACCGGGCGGCTTGCCAATGTTTTCATCGTACGGGGGCGGCTTTCGCTTCCCAGGGGCGGGGCTTGGGTCTGCTCTGGATAGATGGGAGTGGGAGTAAGGCCGGGGAAAGAATTCCCCGGACCCCTTCTTTCTTCTTTCGAGTTTTTGCTGGTGTGGCTGTTGAGGGCGCGGACTTGAAAGAAGGTCGAGTGCGCCGGAGGTCTAGGACCTTCGGCGACTGACAGTTCAGCCCGCATGGCCATTTCAAATATAATTAGAGGCGTCCGCCCTCAGTCCTGCAGCGCTGCCCCAAACTCGAAGAAATAAAAGAAGGGGTCCGGGGAATTCTTTCCCCGGCCTTCTCCCCTAACCCAATGCACCTCGAAATGGCGCCTCCGTCCCCGGAGGTGGGCGCCCTACCCGTCCTTACCTTCCCTGCCTTGACGCTGGCCCGCCCCGGCCGCACTCCCTCAGCACAGGTTGGAGGAGACGCCCCATGCGCAACACGGAAGAGATCTGGCAGCACGTCGAGGCCAAGAAGGACGACTTCATCGCCTTGAGCGATCGCGTCTGGGGCATGCCGGAGTTGCTGTACGCCGAGTTCCGCTCCTGCGCCGAGCATGTGGAGATGCTGGAGCAGCAGGGTTTCGGCGTGACGCGGGACCTGGCCGGCATTCCCACCGCCATCATGGGCGAGGCGGGCGAGGAAGGTCCGGTCATCGCCATCCTGGGCGAGTATGACGCGCTGCCCGGCCTGAGCCAGGAGTCCGGCGTGGCCGAGCCGCGCCCGGTGGAGGCCGGCGGCCACGGCCATGGCTGCGGCCACAACCTGCTGGGCGCCGCCGCCCTCTTGGCCGCCACGGCCGTGAAGGACCACCTGGAGAAGAATGGCCTAAAAGCCCGCGTGCGCTACTACGGCTGCCCGGCCGAGGAAGGCGGCGCCGCCAAGACCTTCATGGCCCGCGCCGGCTGCTTCGACGATGTGGACGCCGCCATCACCTGGCACCCCTTCGCCTGGGCTGGCGTGCAGGAGGCGGATTCGCTGGCGAATACCCGCATCGACTTCACCTTCACCGGCCGGTCCAGCCACGCCGCGGCGGCGCCGCATCTGGGGCGCTCCGCGCTCGATGCCGTCGAGCTGATGAATGTCGGCGTGAACTACATGCGCGAGCATATGCCGAGCGACGCGCGCATCCACTACGCCTACCTCAATGCCGGCGGCATCGCGCCCAACGTGGTGCAGGGCGAGGCCAAGGTGCGCTACGCCGTGCGCGCCCACACGCTGCACGAGATGTTCGGCCTGATCGAGCGGGTGAAGAAGATCGCCCAGGGCGCGGCGCTGATGACCGAGACGAAGGTGGAGATCAAGATCCTCTCCGCCGTGTCCAACCTGCTGGCCAACACGCCGCTGGAGCAGGCCATGCACGACAACTTCATGCGCCTCGGCCCCGTGCCGTTCGACGATGAGGACCGGGAGTTCGCCCGCAAGATCCAGGCGACGCTGACGCCGCAGGACATCGCCAGTAACTACAACCGCTCCGGCTTCAAGCCGCGCGCGGGGCAGGAATTCTGCGAGGCCATCCAGCCGCCGATCCCCGAGCGCAGCGGCGTACCGCAGCTGGGCTCCACCGATGTCGGCGACGTCTCCTGGGTCGTGCCGACGGTGCAGGCCAGCGGCGCGACGCTGGCCATCGGTACCCCGGCGCATTCCTGGCAGTGGACCGCGCAAGGCAAGATGCCGGCAGCCCATAAGGGCATGGTGCACGTGGCAAAGGCCATGGCCGGCACCGCCATCGACCTGATCGCCCGGCCGGAGCTGCTGGCCGCCGCGAAGGCCGACCTGGCCGCCCGCACGGCGGAGACGCCCTATGTCTGCCCGATCCCGGAAGACGTGGCACCGCCACTGAACATGGGCTCTGGGGTCTGACGCCTCCGCTCACAGAACAAAGCCTGGGGTCGTTCCCCGGCTTTTTTTGTGTGATCTGTGAGAAAGGAAGGCCGGGGAAAGAATTCCCCGGACCCTATCTTCTTTTTTCGAGTTTTTGCCGGCGTGGCTGCTGGAAGGTTTGGCCTTCAGACACGGCTGGGTGCGCCGGAGGTCTGGGACCTCCGGCGACTGACGGTTCAGCCCGCGTGGCCCATTTCAAATATCATTAGAAGCGTCCGTCCTCAGTCCTGCAGCGCTGTCCCAAACTTGCAGAAAGAAAAGAAGGGGTCCGGGGAATTCTTTCCCCGGCCTTCCCTCCCGCAACCTCTGGATCAGAAGCGGCGCAGCAGGACCTGGTCTGCCGCGTGGTCGGCGCGCTTGTGGACCACGACGTCGGCGCGCGGGCGGGTGGGCAGGATGTTCTCCTGCAGGTTGGGCAGGTTGATGGTTTGCCACAGCTTGATGGCGAAGGCCTGCGCTTCGTCGTCTGAGATCGCGGCAAGGTGGTGGAAGTAGCTGGCCGGGTTCTGGAACGCCGTGGCCTTCAGCAGCATGAAGCGGCGGATGTACCATTGTTCGATATCGGCCGGCTCGGCATCGACATAGATGGTCAGGTCGAAGAAGTCCGTGGCCGTGTGGGTCGGGGTTGGCTTGCCCTCGGCCGCGCTGCCGAGTTGCAGGACGTTCAGTCCCTCGAAGATCAGGATGTCCGGGTGGCTGACGGTCTGCAGCACGTCCGGCAACGCATCGTAGGCCTGGTGGGAATAGACGGGCAGGCTGGCTTCCCCCGCTGTGCGGATGTCGGAGAGGAAGCGGATCATCCGCCGGACGTCGTAGCTTTCCGGGTAGCCCTTGCGCTGCATCAGGCCACGCGCCTGAAGCTCCTTCGTCGGGTAGATGAAACCGTCGGTGGCCACCAGGTCCACGCGCGGATGGTCCGGCCAGAGGGAGAGCAGCGTGCGCAGCAGCCGCGCCACCGTGCTCTTGCCCACCGCCACGCTGCCCGCGACCGCCACCACATAGGGCCGGCGCGCGGCGGGGCGGCCGACGAAATCATCCGCCACGCGCGCCATGGTCCGGGTGGCGTTGACATGCAGGTTGATCAACCGCGTCAACGGCAGGAACACCTCCTCCACCTCCGCCATGGAAAGCGGCTCGCCCGTGGCGCGCAACGCCTCCAGGTCACTCTCGACGAGCGGCATCGGCACGCTCGATCGCAGGCGCGCCCATTCGGCGCGGGTGAAAGCGGAATGGCTGGTCGTTTCCATCCCTCGGCCTTAGAGCGGGACCGGCCAGGGTGGAAGCACCGATGCCACCTGCGCGGCGCGCCTTGGCGCCATGCTTCGGAGGCTTGGTGCGTGTCAGGCGGGGCGAAGGGTGCAGGCAGGCCGGGGAAAGAATTCCCCGGACCCCTTCTTTCTTTTTCGAGTTGTTGCTGGTGTGGCTGTTGGGCGCGCTGTCTTGAGAGACGGCTGGGCGCGCCGGAGGTCTAGGACCTCCGGCGACTGACGGTTCAGCCCGCGTGGCCCATATTAAGAATCATCAAGAACGTCCGCTCTCGGTCTTGCAGCGCCGCGCCAAACTCGCAGAAAAAAGAAGGGGTCTGGGGAATTCCTTCCCCAGCCTTCCTTCTCCCCCGTCAAACGCCGCGCTGGACGGAAAACAGTCCCCCTCAGAATTCGCGAAGATTCTCGCGCAGGGTGGCGTGGGTGTAGCCGGTGCGGGTCAGGCCGCGGGCTTGCAGGGCGGGGATCAGGCCGTCGGCCACTTCGGCCACCACGCGGCGGCTGACATCGCCCATGGAGAACAGGAAGCCGTCGCCGCCGACTTCCTGCATCACTTCGTCCATCCGCGCGGCGATGGTTTCCACGGTGCCGCACAGGTCGACGGAGAGGCCGGTGCCGCTGTAGTCGGTGAAGGCCTGGCGGAGGGTCTTGCCGCCGGCGCCCATCTTCTTCAGCGTATCCAGGTTCTGTTGGTGGCCGTTGGTGCGGAGGCCTTCCTCGATCGGCTTGTCCAGGTCGAAGCTGGCGAAGTCGATGTTGGTCACCTTGCTGAAATGCGCCAGGCGCTGGGCGATCTTGGCATCGGCGTTGGCCAGGCGCTGCAGGCGGCGTTCCTCGGCGTGCTGGGCGCTTTCGCCGATGATGGGGTTCACCAGGAACAGCACTTTGATGTCGTCCGGGTTGCGGCCCATGGCGGCGGCGCGGGCGCGGATATCGTTGCGATAGGCCTTCATCGCCTCGATGCCCTTGGGGTTGGCGACGATGGTCTCGCCATGCGTCGCGGCGAATTGCCGGCCGCGGGCGGAGCCGCCTGCCTGCGCGATGACCGGCCGCCCCTGGATGCAGGGCCCGGAGTTGAGCGGGCCGCGGGAGCTGTACCACTGGCCTTTGAAGTCCACGCTGCGGACCTTGGTGTGGTCCACCAGCACGCCGCTCTCCCGGTCCGCCACCAGGGCGCCGGGTTCCCACGAATCCCACAGGGCGTTGGCGCAGGCCATGTATTCGTCGGCCATGTCGTAACGCAGGTCGTGTTCTGGCAGGCCGTCCAGCCCGTAGTTGCGGGCGGCCATGTCGCTGCTGCCCGTGACCATGTTCCACGCCGCGCGGCCGCCGGAGACCTGGTCCAGCGTCGCCATCATGCGGGCCAGGAGGTAGGGGTGGTGGGTGAAGGTGGCGAGGGTGGTGGCGACGCCGATATGCTTCGTCGCCGCGAAGAGCAGGGTGGAGACGATGGCGGGGTCCTGCCGCGGCACGGACAGGCCGTGCTTCAGGTAGATCTCGCGCGATCCGCCATAGGCTTCGCCGACATAGGAGCTGTCTTCGACCAGAATATAATCGAAGCAGGCGCGTTCCAGCGCCTGGGCCATGTCGATGAACAGGCTGGGGTACATCCACTCCCGGCCGATATTGCCGGTCCAGGGCTCACCCCAGGCCTGTACGCTGGAACCTTGCAGGAACCAGCCAAGATGAAAAGGTCGTGCAGTCATTCGTACGCCTCCGGTAGCGCGCCGGAGAGGCACGCGAATCTGGGCCGTGAATGAACAGGTCGTCCGCCTCCCGAGACGGTAGAGCGCTCTGGAGTGGCGCCGTTGTTCTTGGCGAGAGTTGTCCGGCAATGGGGCGGGGTTGGCAAGATTGGGGGGAATGAATTCCCCCAAACCCCCCTTCTTTTTCTTCCTTGGTGTTTTTCGGGTGTGGCTGTTGTGGCGTTGCGCCTTGGTCAGACGAACGGGTTGCGCCGAGGGACGGAGTTCCCCGGCGACTGCGGGTTCAACTCGTGTGGCCTGTTTTATTCATAAAAGGCTGCTGATCCCGTGCACCGCTCCGGCCCGGAAGCCCGAACCCGGAGAAAGAAGAAGGGGGCCTGGGGGAATTCATTCCCCCAGCCTTACATCCCCAAAGTATCAGCCCCGCCCCGCCATCGCCTTGTTCTCCAGCCGCGACATCAGCCGCACCAGCGGCCACAGCAGCAGGAAATACGCCACCGCCGCCGCGACGATGGGGGAGGCGTTGTAGGTGACGTTCTGCGCCTGCCGCGCCTGGAACAGCAGTTCCGGCAGCGCCACGACGCTGGCGATGGAGGTGAGCTTCACCACTTCCACGGTGTTGGAGATCAGGTCCGGCATCACGTTGCGCACGGCCTGCGGCAGCACGACGAAGGCCAGGGTCTGCGCCTGGGAGAGGCCGGTGGAGCGGGCGGCCTCGGTCTGGCCGCGTGGCACGCTGTCGATGCCGGCGCGCAGCACTTCGCCGTAATAGGCGCCGGTGTTGAGGAAGAAGCCGATGGCGACGGCGCCCCAGGCGCCGACATCCAACCCGGCGAAGGGCAAGCCGGCATAGAGGAATACCAGCAGCACCAGTGGCGGGATGGCGCGGAACAGATCCACCCAGCCCGCGGCCAGGATACGCACCCAACGCAGCGGTGCGGTGGAGAGCAGGGCGAGGATGACGCCGCCGATCAGCCCCAGCGGCACCACCATGACGGCCAGCAGCAGCGTCTGCCACAGCCCGCGCCACAGGATGGGCGAGGCCTGGCTGATGATATCCAGGTTGAGGAAGGCTTGTACGAAATCGTCCATGGGAACCTCAGCGCTTCCAGGCGAAGCGCGATTCGACCCAACGGCCGAAGGCGACGACGGGGATGAACAGGACCAGATAGGCGATCGCCCCCAGCATCAGCGGCGACGGGTTGGCCGAGAAGGACATCGCGCTCTGCGACGCGCCAAGGATCTCGGACACGCCGACGACCGAGCCGAGCGCCGTGCCCTTGGTGATGGCGATGGTACGGTTGGTCAGCGGCGGGATGGTGATGCGCAGCGCCTGCGGCACGACGACGTGGCGCAGCGTCTGCGTGAAGGTGAGGCCGGTGGAGCGGGACGCCTCCCACTGCCCTTTGTGGACGGAGGTGAGGCCGGCCCAGAAGATTTCCTCCGAGAAGGCCATCAGCACCAGGGTGAGGGAGAGCCAGGTGGCGGCGAAGCCGGAGAGGCCGAGCCCGGCGGCCGGCAGGCCGAAGAACAGCAGCACGATGATGACCAGCGGCGGCAGCGCGCGGAACAGGTCCACCACGAAGATGATCAGCCAGTTCAGCGGCCGGATACCGAAGCTGCGCACCAGTGCCAGCGCCAGGCCGGAGGCGAGGCCGGCGACGACGATGAGCACCGCCAGCCACACGGTCAG
This sequence comes from Teichococcus aerophilus, assembly GCF_014490485.1. GTDB lineage: Bacteria > Pseudomonadota > Alphaproteobacteria > Acetobacterales > Acetobacteraceae > Pseudoroseomonas > Pseudoroseomonas aerophila. The sequence continues at coordinate 10,113 of NZ_JACTVA010000052.1, forward strand.
GACGAAGCCCTGCGCGATCTGCGGCAGGTATTGCGCCATCACCTTCATGTTCAGGAAGGAGAAGGCGAAGTTCTCGAAGCCGGTCATGGTCAGTGCCGGTCGATCTGGCGGATGAAGCTGCGGGTGCGCTCGTGCTGCGGCTGCTCGAAGATCTGGGCGGGGGGGCCTTCCTCCAGCTTCTCGCCATCCGCCATGAAGATCACTGTGTCCGCGGCGGCGCGCGCGAAGGCCATTTCGTGGCTGACGACCACCATGGTCATGCCGCTCTCCCGCAGCTCGCGCATGACGGAGAGCACGCCGCCCACCAGTTCCGGGTCCAGCGCGCTGGTCGGCTCGTCGAACAGCATGACGCGGGGTTCGAGGGCGATGGCGCGGGCGATGGCCACGCGCTGCTGCTGGCCGCCGGAGAGCTGGGCGGGGAAGTGGTCCATCCGCTCGCCCAGGCCGACGCGGTCCAGCGCGTGGCGGGCGGCGATGTCGGCCTCCTCCTTCCCGCGGCCCAGCACCTTGCGCAGCGCGAGGGTGACGTTCTGCCGCGCCGTCATGTGCGGGTAGAGGTTGAAGGACTGGAACACCATGCCGATGCGCTGGCGTGCCTTGTTGATATCGGTCTTCGGGCTCAGCAGGTTGATGCCGTCGATGGTGATGGCGCCGTCATCCGGCGTCTCCAGCCGGTTCAGGCAGCGCAGCAGGGTAGATTTGCCGGAGCCTGAGGGGCCGATGATGAAGACCAGCTGCTTTTCCGCCACCTCCAGGTCGACGCCCTTGAGCACGGTCAGTGCGCCGAAGCGCTTCCACAGCCCATGGGCCTGGACGATGGGGGGCGATGAGTGAGCGTTGCGCATGAAGGCGGCGGTCCTGATTAACGGCTAGGCGATGGCAGAGAGTGATGGCAGGTGCCGGCGGGACCGGAAAGCCTGCCGGCAGACGGATCGGAAGGCCCGCCGCGTTTCATCAGGCAAGATTCATGCCGAAATAGCCGCAGACCCATGCTGGGCGTGGCCGCCCCATGGGGCCATAGTGGAGCATCTTCCCGAGCCACGATCCAGGCAGGACGAACCGCATGACCGCCAGCACCACCGCCAGCACCCCGGCCACCATCCGCCGCGAGGACTACACCCCGCCCGCCTTCCTGGTGGACACGGTGGAGCTGCACTTCGCCCTGCACCCCACCGCCACGCGCGTGCGCGCCCGGCTGGCCATGCGCCGCAATGGCGAGTCCCACGACCTGGAGCTGGATGGGGAGGAGCTGATGCTGCTCTCCGCCAGCATCGACGGCGTGGCGCTGCCGTCCTACCGCGTCGCCTCCCTCCCCTCCGGCGGGCTGCGGATCGAGGGCGTGCCGGACAGCTTCATGCTGGAGACGCTGGTAGAAATCTCGCCGGAGGCGAATTCGGAGCTGTCCGGCCTCTACCTCTCCGGCGGCAACTACTTCACGCAGTGCGAGGCGGAAGGGTTCCGCCGCATCACCTTCTTCCCCGACCGGCCGGACGTGATGTCGCGCTACAGCGTCACCATCGAGGCCGAGAAGACCGCCTGCCCGGTGCTGCTCTCCAACGGCAACCCGGCCGGCGGCGGGGAATTGCCCGATGGCCGCCACTGGGCGAAGTGGGAGGACCCGCACCCCAAGCCGTCCTACCTGTTCGCGCTGGTCGCCGGCGACCTGGTGGCGGTGCGCGACAGCTTCACCACCCGCTCGGGCCGCGAGGTCGCGCTGGCGATCTATGTGCGGCAGGGGGACGAGGATGCCTGCGGCCATGCCATGGACAGCCTGAAGGCCTCCATGGCCTGGGACGAGACGGAGTACGGGCTGGAATACGACCTGGACGTGTTCAACATCGCCGCCGTGTCCGACTTCAACATGGGCGCGATGGAGAACAAGGGCCTCAACGTCTTCAACACCAAGTACATCCTGGCGCGGCCGGACACCGCCACCGATGCGGATTACGAGGGCATCGAGACCGTCGTCGCCCACGAGTACTTCCATAACTGGACCGGCAACCGGGTGACCTGCCGGGACTGGTTCCAGCTCTCCCTGAAGGAGGGCCTCACCGTCTTCCGGGACCAGCATTTCTCCGAGTTCATGGGCAGCGCGGCGGTGAAGCGACTGGCCAATGTGCGCCGCCTGCGCGCTGCGCAGTTCCCCGAGGATGCCGGGCCGATGGCGCATCCGGTGCGGCCGGATTCCTACGTGGAAATCAACAACTTCTACACCGCCACGGTCTACCAGAAGGGGTCCGAGGTGGTGCGGATGATGCGGGAGCTGATCGGCCCCGCCAGCTTCCGCAAGGGCATGGACCTCTACATCGCCCGGCACGACAACCAGGCCGTGACGATCGAGGCATTCGTCGGCGCCATGCAGGATGCGTCCGGCATCGACCTCTCCCGCTTCGCCCGCTGGTACGCGCAGGCGGGCACGCCCGAGGTGACGGTCAGCGACAGTTTCGACGAGGCCACCGGCCGCTACACGCTCAGCCTCACCCAATCCACGCCGCCGACGCCAGGGCAGCCCACCAAGCAGCCGGTGCCCATCCCGGTCGCCATGGGGCTGCTGGGGCCGGACGGCGCCGCGCTGCCCTTGCGCCTCAGCGGCGAGAATGCCGCCGAGGCGCCGGAGGAGCGGGTGCTGCTGCTGGAGGAAGCGAAGCAGGATTTCGTCTTCGAGGGCCTCGGCACCCAGAGGCCCGTCCCTTCCCTGCTGCGCGGCTATTCCGCGCCGGTGAAGCTGCACGGGCTGGGGCTGGAGACGCTGGGCTTCCTGGCGGCGAAGGACAGTGACCCGTTCGTCCGCTGGGAATCCGCGCAGCAATACGCCACGGCGGAGATGCTGCGGCTGGTGGCGGCCTACCGCGCGGGGCAGGAACCCACCCTGCCCGACGGCCTGGCCGGCATCTTCGCCGCGGTGCTGGAGCGGGCGGAGCAGGACCCGGCCTTCGCCGCCGAGGCGCTGGCCCTGCCTTCCGAGGATTTCGTCGCTGGGCAGATGAGGATCGCGGACCCGGAAGCCATCCACTTGGTACGGCAGGCGCTGCGGCGGCAGCTGGGCACCCGCTTCGCCAGCCGCTTCGCCGCGCTGCATGACAGCCTGGCCGATGCCGGGCCCTACCGCACGGATGGCGACAGCATCGGCCGCCGGGCGCTGCGCAATGCCGCGCTCACCTATCTGGGCCGCGCCGATGCGGGGGACGGACTAGCCCGCGCCCGCGTGCAATTCGCCGCCGGTGCCAACATGACGGACGTGCTGGCGGCCCTGCGCGTGCTGGTGGATTCGGAGGACCCGGCGCGCGAGGATGCGCTCGCCGCCTTCCACGCCAGTTGGCGGGCCGACCCGCTGGTGCTGGACAAGTGGTTCACGCTGCAGGCGGTCTCCACCCGGCCGGATACGCTGGCGGCGGTGCAGGCGCTGGCGAAGCACCCGGATTTCGACCTGCGGAACCCCAACCGCGTCCGCTCCCTGGTCGGCGCCTTCGCGGCCGGCAACCCGGCGCAGTTCCACGCGACCTCCGGCGAGGGCTACCGCTTCCTGGCGGAGATGGTGATCGCGCTGGACCCGGTGAACGCCCAGGTGGCGGCGCGCATCGTCTCGCCGCTTGGGGACTGGAAGCGTCAGTCACCCGATCGCGCGGCGATCATGCGGGCGGAGCTGGAGCGCATCCTGGCACTGCCGGGGCTGAGCAAGGGGACGTTCGAGAAGGTGTCCAAGTCGCTGGCGGCCTGACGCCGGGGGCGCTGCCCCTGGACCCCGCTGGGGTGGCAGTGCCACCCCAGACCCCGCCGTCCGTTGGCGAGGCGCAGGGTTGCAGGCGATGGCGGAGTGCCGGCGGGCGTTCTGGATGGGGTCTGACGTGGGCGCCGCCGCTGCCGCTGGCTGGCACCAGCGGCGCGGCGCCATGCCAGGCGTCCTGAAACTGTATGTTTAGCCTCAGGTTTTCGAGGATGCGGGAGGGGGCGGCGCCCCTCCCGCGCGGCCGGCAGGCGTGTCTTACTGCCTGCCGGGCCGCGGGGCGTTACCCCAGCATCAGCCGCGGCAGGATGCTGACGATGCCCGGCACCGCCACCAGCAGGAACACGAAGGCCACCATGATCAGCAGGTAGGGCAAGGTCACGCGGGCGATGGTGCTGAGCGGCTGCTTCGTCAGCCCCTGGATGACGAACAGGTTGAAGCCGACAGGCGGCGTGATCTGCGCCATCTCCACCGCGATGATGAGGTAGATGCCGAACCACAGCTTGTCGAAGCCGGCGGCGATGACGAGGGGCATGACGATCGGCAGCGTCATGACGATCATCGAGAAGCCATCGAGGAAGCAGCCCAGCACGAGGTAGAGCAGGGTGAGCACCACGATCAGCATCAGCGGCGAGAGGCCCCAGCCGGTCACCACTTCCGCGACGAAGCGCGGCACGCCCAGGAAGGCGGCGACGTTGCCGAGGATGGAGGCGCCGAGCACGATCAACCCGATCATGCCGCAGGTCTGCACGGCGCCGAGGCCCACGGCCTTCAGCGTCGGCCAGTTCAGCTCCCCCTGCAGGCCGCTGACGATCAGCGCGCCCAGCACGCCCACCGCGGCGGCCTCGGACGGCGTGGCGATGCCGGCATACATCGAGCCCAGCACGCAAAGGATGAGGAACAGCGTCGGCCCCAGCTCGCGCAGCGCGGCGAAGCGCTGGCCCCAGCTCATCCGCCGCTGCGCGCCATCGTCCGCCGGCAGCAGCTCCGGCCGCATCGTGGTGTGGATCATGATCCACGCCATGAAGCACATCGCCAGCAGGATGCCGGGCAGGAAGCCGGCGGTGAACAGGCGCAGCACCGATTCGTCCGCCAGCACGCCGTAGATGATCATCACGCTGGAGGGCGGGATGAGGAAGCCCAGCGTGCCGGCACCGGCCAGGCTGCCGATGGCGATGCGCTCGTCATAGCCGCGCTTGCGCAGCTCATCGAGCGCGATGCGCCCGACCACCTGCGTCGTCGCGGCGGAGGAGCCGGAGATGGCGGCGAAGATGGTGCAGCCGATGACGTTCACATGCAGCAGCCGCCCCGGCAGCAGCGCCGCCCAGGGCGAGAGGCCGTTGAACAGGGAGCGGGAGAGCTTGGTGCGGAACAGGAACTCACCCATCAGGATGAACAGGGGCAGCGCCACCAGTTCCGGCGTGGTGAGGATGTTGAAGGTGTACTGGCTGAGCAGCCGCTCCACCGGGATGCTGCGGAAGCTCCATAGCAGGACCAGGGACGTGGCGATCAGCGTGATGCCGACCCAGGCGCCGAGCGCGAGCGCGCCGAACAGCGTGGCGAAGAGAACGCCGACAATGGCCGTCATTCGGCGACGCCCCCGGCCTTGAGCGATTCATCCTCGGTCGGCTGGCCCAGGATGACGCGCAGCAGGCGCGCCAGGAACTGCAGCGCCAGCAGCGTGGCGCCGGCCGAGAGCAGCGCATCCGGAATCCACAGCGGCGTCAGGCTGCCGCTGGAGAGCTGGCCGAGATTCCAGGCGCGGATGGTGAAGCGGATGAGCGACCAGGCGAGGAAGCCGCTGACGCCGAGGGCGATGAGGGTGGAGACCACCTCCAGCAGCATCATGCCGGCGCCCCTGGCCTGCGCCAGCAGCAGCGTGACGCGGATATGCGAGCCGGCGCGCAGCCCGGCCGCCGCGCCGAACAGGAACACCGCCCCCATCAGGTAGGAGCTGTATTCCCAGGAGAAGCTGAGCCCGCCGGCGAAGGCCGGCATGAACTTGCCGAGCACCCCCATGCCGACTTCCACCAGGATGAGCACCAGCAGGGAGACCATGCACAGCACGGCGACGACCCCGGCGAACCCGCCGAGGCCATCCGTGATCCGCAACAGCGCCGTGAGCGGCGATGAAGCGGCGGGCGGCACGGTTGCCGTCCTCGTCGCCAAACTCAGGACCTCCCGAGTTCGGCGAGATAGGCGGTGATGATCGGCCTGGCGGCCGGGACGCGCTTCAGGAATTCCTCCTTGATGGGCGCGGTGCGGCGGCGCATCTCGGCCATCATCTCGGGCGCCGGGTCCACCACCTGCATGCCGCCATCGGACAGCTTCTTGGCGCTGGTGGCATCGTCCTGCGCCGCGACCGCCCAGAATTCCGGCTGCAGGCGCTTCGCGACCTCCTCGATTTTCGCGCGGTCGGCGGCGGAGAGCTTGTTCCAGGTATCGAGGTTGATGCTGACGAGCTGGCTGGAGAAGGTGTGGTTGGTGCGGTAGGCCACCTTCAGGAATTCCCAGAAGCGGCCATCGACGCCGGAGGTGGCGGAGGTCGCCACCCCTTCGATGCGGCCGGAGGCCAGGGCGGGCACCACCTCGCCCCACGGCATCATGGTGCCGGCGCCGCCCAGCAGGGTCGCCATGTCCGCCGTCGCCTTGTCCGAGCTGCGGATACGGACGCCGCGCAGGTTGTCGAGCGAGGTGATCGGCGTCTTCAGGTGGATGTACTGCGTGGGCCAGGGGACGATGTAGAGGAACTTCTGGTTGTTGCGGGCGGCGATGCGCTCGTATTCGGGCATCAGGTACTTGTGCAGCACCTTCAGCTCGTCGAACGACCCGACGAGGAAGGAGACGCCTTCCGTGCCCATCACCGGCTCCTCGCCGATCTGCTGGTTGTTCAGCACGTCGGCCATCGGCACCAGGCCGTCGCGCACCGCCGCCAGCTGCTCTGGCCCCTTGAAGCCGAGCGCGCCGCCGGATTGCACGTTGATGGTAACGGCGTTGCCGGTGGCCTTGGCCACCTCGGCCGCGAAGCGCTTGGCGTTGACGGTGTGGAAATTGCCGTCGGGCCAGACGGTGGCCAGGTCCAGCTGCGTGCCCGCCGCCGCCGCGCGGCGGACATAGGCGGGAACGGCCAGCAACGCCGTGGCGGCGGGCAGGAAGGTGCGGCGCGTGATCATCTCGGAACTCCTTGGCTCAGGCATCGAATGTCAGCGGGGCGGTCTCCACGGTGGCCCTGAACGGGTGAGGCAGTGGTTCAGGGCGAAGATCTCGGCGGTATGGTCCTTGGCTTCGCGTGGAGCGCGGTTGGGCAGGCGGGTGACTGCCCGTCTGGTGGAGAGGCAAAGCAATTTCCGCGCCGCGGCGGCCAGGCCGTCATACCGGCGTGGACAGCGCCGTGGTTGCGGCGCCGTACCGTGGCAGTCTGAGCATCTGCATGGATTTCAGGCAACCATTGCGCGCACCCCTTCTACAGCGCCGCGAAACCGTCCTAGGCTACCCGCCACAGACAAGCCGCGAAGCGGCGCAAGGGAGACTGGATATGTTGCGGAGAAACTTCGGCGCCGTCCTCGCCATGGGTGCCGCCCTGCTGGCCTCCGGCACCGCCAGCGCGCAGCAGCGCGACCTGACCATCGTCTCCTGGGGCGGGGCCTATCAGGACGCGCAGCGGGAGGTGTTCTTCCGCCCCTTCCAGCAGCAGAGCGGCACCCGCCTGCTGGAGGAGACGTGGGATGGCGGCGTCGGCGTGCTGCGCGCCAAGATCCAGTCCGGCGCCAATAACTGGGACCTGGTGCAGGTGGAGAGCGAGGAACTGCTGCTCGGCTGCGAGGAAGGGCTGTTCGAGCGGATGGACTTCGCCGCGATCGGCGGCGAGCAGCGCTTCATCCCCTCCGCCGTCAGCGAATGCGGCGTCGGCAACATCCTCTACTCCTTCGTGCTGGCCTATGATCGCGGGCGGATGAGCACGGCGCCGACCAGCTGGGCGGATTTCTTCGACACCCAGCGCTTCCCCGGCAAGCGCGGCCTGCGGCGCGGCCCGAAGACGACGCTGGAGATCGCCCTGCTGGCCGACGGCGTGGCGCCGGGCGAGGTGTACAAGCTGCTGGCCACCGATGCCGGCGTGGACCGCGCCTTCCGCAAGCTGGACAGCATCCGCAACGACCTGGTGTGGTGGGAGCGCGGCAGCCAGCCGGCGCAGTGGTTGGCCAGCGGCGAGGTGGTGATGACCGACGCCTATAACGGCCGCATCACCGCCGCCAACCAGAATGACGGGCGCAATTTCGGCATCGCCTGGCGCAACAACCTGTTCACCCTGGATTCCTGGGTGATCATGAAGGGCAGCCCGAACCGGGCGCAGGCCACCGCCTACCTGAACTTCTGGGCGCAGCCGCAGGTGGCCGCCGCGCTGCCGCCGCGCATCCCCTACGGCACCACCATCCGTGGTGCCGATGCGCTGCTGCCGGCCAATGTGCTGGAGAACCTGCCGACCGCGCCGCAGAACGCCGAGGGCGCGCTGCAGATCGACGACCGCTTCTGGCTGGATAACCTCGACAAGCTGAACCAGCGCTTCAACAACTGGGTGTCCCGCTGAAAAACAAGCTGACCGCGGCGGCGCTGGTGGCGCCGCTGCTCATCTTCCTGCTGGTGGTCTTCGTGCTGCCGATCGGCACGTTCCTGGCCCGCGCGGTGCAGGAGAGCGACGTGCCGCCCGTCCTGCCGCGCACCATCGCCGCGCTCTCCGGCTGGGATGGCGCGGCGGCGCCGGGCGAGCCGGCCTTCGCCGCACTTGTCGAAGACCTGCGCGAGGCGCGGCGGCGGGACCAGGAGGCCGGGGGCGGCAGCATCGGCCGTGCCTCCGCCCGGCTGAACAATGACTGGCCGGGCTTCCGCAGCCTGCTGCCCGCCACCGCCCGCCGCATCGCCAGCCCGTTCCAGGGCGAGGCCCGCGCCGCCGTGCTGGCCGCCGCGCCGGAATGGGGCGAGGTGGCGCCCTGGGCCGCCATCAGCCGCGCCGGCGGCCCGCTTTCCGACTTCCACCTGCTGGCGGTGCTGGACCTGAAGCGCGATGCCGCAGGCCATATCGCCGCCGCGCCGCCGGACCAGTCCATCTTCCGCGCCGTGCTGTGGCGGACGATGTGGATCTCGCTCTGCGCCACCGTGCTGGCGCTGGCCATCGGCTACCCGCTGGCCTGGCTGATCGCCACCGCGCCTTCACGCTTCGCGCCCTGGCTGCTGGCCGGCGTGCTGCTGCCGTTCTGGACCAGCCTGATCGTCCGCACCGCCGCCTGGATGGTGCTGCTGCAGCGGGAGGGCGTGGTGAACGCCACGCTGCAATCACTGCGCCTGGCGGACGGGCCGCTGCCGCTGCTGTTCAATCGCGGCGCCGTGCTGCTGGCCATGGTGCACATCCTGCTGCCGTTCATGGTGCTGCCCATTTACGCCAACCTGAAGGGGATGGACTGGCGGCTGCCGCGCGCGGCGATGTCGCTCGGCGCCTCCCCGCTCCGCACCTTCTGGCGGATTTCGCTGCCGCTCTCCCTGCCCGGCATCGGTGCCGGCAGCCTGCTGGTGTTCATCCAGGCGCTGGGCTTCTACGTCACCCCGGCCCTGCTGGGCGGCGCCAACGACCAGATGCTGTCCTATTTCGTCGGCTTCTACGCCACGCGCACCGTCAACTGGTCGATGGCCGCGGCGCTGTCCTGCCTGCTGCTGGCGGCGGTGGCCATCGTCGTCGCGCTGTATGCCAGGCTGGTCGGCTTCGAGAAGACGAGGCCCGCATGACGGCATCCCGCATCTCGCTCTGGGTGTTCGGCATCCTGGCGCTGGCCTTCCTGCTGGCGCCGGTGCTGGTGATCCTGCCGCTCTCCTTCTCCGCCGGGTCGTTCCTGTACTACCCGCTGCCGGGGCTCTCGCTGCGCTGGTACCAGGATTTCCTCACCTCGGATTTCTGGCTGCCGGCGCTGTGGAACAGCCTGCGCCTGGGCGCCGCCACCGCCATCCTGGCCGGCGGGCTGGGCACGCTGGCGGCCTTCGGCCTGTGGAGCGCCCGCTTCCCCGGCCGGCAGGCCGTGATGGCGGTGCTGATGGCGCCGATGGTGGTGCCGGCCATCGTCGTCGCCGTGCCGCTGCTGCTGGCCTTCGGGCCGCTGGGGCTGACCAACAGCTTCTGGGGGCTGCTGCTGGCGCATACGGTGCTGGGCGCGCCCTTCGTCGTCGTCACGGTGCTGGCCGCGCTGGCGCAGTTCGATGCGGTGCAGCTGCGCGCGGCGGCGGCCTGCGGCGCCTCCCCCACCCGCGCCTTCCTGCGCGTGTGCCTGCCGCAGATCGCCCCCGGCGTCGCGGCCGGTGCGGTGTTCGCCTTCGCCACCAGCCTGGACGAGGTGGTGGTGGTGCTGTTCCTGGCCGGGCCGGCGCAACGCACCCTGCCGCGCCAGATGTTCTCCGGCATGAGCGATTCCATCAGCCTGACCGTGATGGCGGCAGCGATGGTGATGGTGGTGCTGTCCTGCCTGCTGCTGCTGGCGGTGACGCTGCTGCGCCGGGGGCAGAAGGCCTGAGGCGGGGGAGGTAAAAAGGCCGGGGAAGGAATTCCCCGGGCCCCTTCTTTTCTTTCTGCGAGTTTGGCGAAGCGCTTTAGGACTGAAAGCGGGCGCTGCTTGATGATTTTAATCATGGGCCACGCGGGCCGAATCCTCAGTCGCCGGAGGTCCTAGACCTCCGGCGCACCCAGCCACCGATCAAGCCCAGCCCACCAACAGCCCCGCCCGGAAAATTCGCGAAAAGAAAAGAAGGGGCCCGGGGAATTCTTTCCCCGGCCTTCCCACTGCTCCCCCGCTTATCCCGCCGACGCGTGATCATTGCTGGCTACCAGCAAGGCCAAGGTCCAGACTGCGGCAGCGGCCAGCGGCCTTTGGCGGGCCTTCGCCTGCATCTTGGCCGGGCGGGCGCGAACCATCCCGGCCCTGCTGCATTACGTGGATCATGGGTCTCTGCCGCAGGGGCAGCGAACACGGCCTGGCACAGGGCCGGCACCGCGGGTTTCCGTGGCTGCCGGCGGGCCAGGGCCGCGGACAAGAACGAAGGGACGCTTTGCCATGGCTATCGACCTCACCTCCTCCTCCCTCGGCCGTCGCGGTGCGCTGGCGGGTGGCGCGCTGATGCTGGCGGGCGGGCTGTTCGCCGCCCCGCGTGCGGCCCGAGCCCAGGCCCCGGCCGCAGCACCGCCGGCGGCCCCCACCGGGCCCTTCACGCTGCCGCCGCTGCCCTACGCCAACAATGCCAACGAGCCGCATATCGACGCGGCAACGATGGAACTGCACCATGACAAGCACCACGCCGCCTACGTCAACAACCTGAACACCGCGCTGAAGGACCACCCGCAGCTGGCCGCCATGCCGCTGGAGGAGATCCTGGCCAAGCTGTCCCAGGCGCCGGAGAGCGTGCGCACGACGCTGCGCAACAATGCCGGCGGCCATGCTAACCACGCCATGTTCTGGCAGATCATGGGCGGCAAGGGCGGCAACCCCAGCGGCGAGCTGGCCGAGGCCATCACCCGCGACCTGGGTGGGATGGACAAGCTGAAGACCGACTTCAACGGCGCCGGCGCCCGCGTTTTTGGCTCCGGCTGGGTGTTCGTCACCGTGGGGCGGGACGGCAAGCTGGCATTGACCAGCCGGCCCAACCAGGACACGCCGCTGATGGAGGGCACCAAGGTGCTGTTCGGCAACGACGTGTGGGAACACGCCTATTACCTGAAGTACCAGAATCGCCGGCCGGAATACCTGGCCGCGTGGTGGAACGTGGTGGACTGGGCGAAGGTGGCGGAACGCTACACGGCGGCGAAGGCGGGCACGCTGCGCGTCTGAGGCGCTACGGCGCACCCGGGGGGGCATCGGTCTCTCCGGGGCTGTCGCGGGGAGGAAGGGAAGCAAGGCCGGGGAAGGAATTCCCCGGGTCCCATCTTCCTTTTTCGAGTTTCGATAGCGGGTGTCGTTGGCTTCAGGAACCGCCAGGATTGAGCTTGAGGCCGAGCACTCTTAGCGATAGGGGGGCTCAGCCCGCGCAGATTTTATAGTCAGCAACGTGTCTCTTTAAGACGGCGTGCGGCTTTGAGTGCGACAGAGGCCCGCCTCAACATCCGGGCTGACTTTTCCGACTGAAGCCCCACCCAAACTCGCAGAAAAAAGAAGGGGTCCGGGGAATTCTTTCCCCGGCCTTCCTCTCAGTCCACCAGATCGCGCCGGGGATCATAGGCCACATGCCGATCGGCCCATTCGCGCAGGGCGGCTTCCAGCTCGGCGTCCACCGTGCCGGCCACCAGCTTCAGGGTCACGTACTGGTCGCCGGCGGCATGGCTGCCGCGTGCGGCCACGCCTTTGCCGCGCAGCCGCAGGCGGGTGCCGCTGTCCGAATGCTTCGGCACGTTCACCGTCACGTCGCCGCTGGGGGTGGGCACGGTGATCTTGCCGCCCAGCACGGCCTCGGCCAGCGTCACCGGCACTTCGACGTGGATGTCGCGGCCTTCGCGCCGGAACAGTTTGTGCGGCGCGACCTGGATTTCGATCAGCGCGTCGCCGGCCGGGCCACCATTCATGCCGGGGCCGCCCTGGCCTTTCAGGCGCATGGTCTGGCCGTCCTCGATGCCGGCGGGCACCTTCACTTCCAGGCTGCGGCCATCGGGCAGGGTCAGGCGCTGGGTGGCGCCGCGCACCGCGTCCAGGAAGTCCACGCGCAGGCGGTAGCTCTGGTCCTGGCCGCGCATCGGGCGCGTCGCGCCGCCCCCGCCGCTGCTGCGGGAACGGCCGAAGAGTTCGGAGAAGATGTCCGAGAAATCCTCGCCGCTGCCAAAGCCCTGGCCGCCGGCCGTGCCGCCCCCGCCGAAGGGGGAGGAGCCGTAGCGGGCACCGCCGCCGCCGAAACCGCCGAAGCCCTGCTCCTGGCCGCTGGCGTCGATCTCGCCGCGGTCGTAGCGCGCGCGCTTCTCGGTGTCCGAGAGCAGGGTGTGCGCGGCCGAGGCTTCCTTGAAGCGCTCTTCCGCCGCCTTGTCGCCCGGGTTCATGTCGGGGTGGTAGCGCTTGGCCAGCTTGCGATAGGCGCTGCGGATTTCCGCCTCGGTCGCGCCGCGGGCCACGCCCAGTGCCTCGTAGGGATCTTTTGCCATGTTCTCTGCCTCGCGGGGTTCCAGGGACCGGGGGGATGAATCGCGAGCGCCCGGAAGGCCGCGTTACAGTATCAGGTATCCATCGCCAGGGGGGTTTCAACCCCGTGGCGGGGGAACGCACGGCACTGGCGTGAAATATGCATGACAATGCGCCGGCCGATACGCCCTGCGAGACCGCCTGGCCCATCATGGCTTCACGAGACGGTGTGCCGGCGGGCCTTCCGGCCTGCCCGCCTTGGGGTTGGGGTGCTGCTTCACAGCCCTTATGCCCTATGATAGAGCCAGGAGGCCAAGCCATCTTCAGGAGGCATGATGCCGGTGCCGACGCAGGTCATGAATGTCATCGTACAGGCCGGCGGCAAGGGTACACGCCTCGAACAATATAGCTGGAACAAGCCGAAATGCCTGGTTCCGGTCGATGGCAAGCCGCTCATCTACCATACCTTCGATGCATTCCCCGGCGCCCGCTTCCTCATCATCTCGGATTACAAAAAAGACATCGTCTCCCGCTTCCTGGAAGTCTTCCGCCCTGAGGTGGACTTCGAGATCGTGGAGGTAGAGGGCACCAGCGGCAATGTCGCCGGCATTCCCGAAGCGGTGTCCAGGATCGATCCGTCCGAGCCGGTGACGGTGGTGTGGTGCGACCTGAAATTCGACGAACCGCCGGCGATCGCCGCCGGCGAGAACGTCGTGGTCGGCACCACCCAATCCTTCACGTGCCGCTGGTCCGTGCAGCCGGACGGCTCGCTGGCCGAGAAGCGGTCCGACACCACCGGCATCATCGGCCTGTTCGCCTTCCCGCGCGCGGAGATGCTGCTGGAGATGCCGCGTGCCGGCGAGTTCGTCGACTGGCTCTCCCGCTCCGGCCTGCCGACCGCCAGCGCCGAGTTCAACGCGGTGAAGGAGATCGGCACCGTCGATGCGTTGCTGGACCAGTGGTCCGCCGCCGGGCATGCGCGCTTCTTCAACAGCGTGGAAATGTTGCCGGACCGCGTCATCAAGCGCGCGAAGCTGCCGGAGTTCCAGCCGCTGCTGGAGGGAGAGGCCGCGTGGTACCGCCATGCCGCCGAGCTCGGCTTCCGCAACATGCCAGATCTGATCAGCGACGATCCGCTGACCATCAGCCGCATCCACGGCCGCCACCCCTTCGAGTTCGCGGAAAGCATGCGCGGGCGGGAAGCCGCGCTGCACCGGATCATGCAACGGCTGGAAGGCCTGCACGCGCTGGAATCCGGCCCGGCCTCCGACGCCGTGGGGCAGGAAGTCTATGCCGCCAAGACACTGCAGCGGCTGGAGAACATCCGCCGGCTGCTGCCGGAGCTGGAGACGGTGGAGAGCTTCCGTGTCAACGGCACGCCCTGCCGCAACATCCTGCACCCGGCGCACCAGGACTGGTTCCGCGATGCGACGCGGGCGGTGCTGCCCAACCGCTTCCACTTCATCCATGGCGACCCGACCTTCAGCAACATGCTGCTGGATGACGCGGGCGAGCCCTGGTTCATCGACCCGCGCGGCAAGTTCGGCTCCAGCTGGTTCCTCGGCGATGCCAATTACGACTGGGCGAAGCTGTATTACTCGGTGGCCGGCGAGTACGACAATTTCAACCGCCGCCAGTTCGTGCTGGAGATGCAGGACCGCAACGTCACCATCCAGATCCGCCCGGGCGGCTGGGCACATCTGAAGGGCGCGTTCAAGGAATTCCGCCCGAACGACTTCCGCAAGATCCGCGGCATCCATGGCCTGATCTGGCTGTCGCTCAGCGGCTATGTGAGCGACGACTACGACTCCATCCTGGCCTCCTTCTTCATGGGGCTGCTGATCCTGGAAGAGGCCCTGGCCTGATGCACTGCCCGGCCACCCCCACGGTCCACGCCCTGTCCCGGCCATGAGCCTGGAGACGCAACTGCTGCTGCAGGCGGCGGAGATGGCGGGAGACCGGGGCGACTGGGCCGATGCCGTCCGGCTGCTCCAGGAACTGGCGGCAGCGGAGCCGGATCTGCCCGGCCTGCAGCGGCAGCTGGGCCAGGCCTTGCGCCACGCCGGGCAGGAAGCCGCCGCCGAGGCCGCCTATAATCGTGCCCTGGCCCGGCAGCCGGCCGACCCCGCCTTGCTGCTGGACCTCGCTTTGCTGTGCCAGCAGACCGGCAGGCCGGCGGAGGCGCTGGCGCTCTACCGCTCCTCCCTCTCCCGCCTGCCCGGGCAGGCGGAGGCGGAGGCGGCGGTCGGGCCATTGCAGGCAGCGCTGCCGCCCAGCTTCACCCCTGAGGTCTCCGGCCGGCTGGTGCTGGCGCGCCGGGCCCGGGCGCTGGGCGACCAGGCCGCGGCCGCCGCCCATTACCACGCGGTGCTGGAGATCCTGCCCGGACTGAACGAGGTCAGGCGCGCGCTGGCCGAGTGCGGAGGCAGCGCCCCGCAACCGCAGGCGGAGACCAAGACTGAGACGGAGCCTTCCATGCTGCGGAGCCTGGCCGCCAAGTTCATCCAGCCACAGCCAGCCTGGCTGGAATCCGTGCTGGAGGCCGAGGCGGCGCCGTGGCGTGCTGTCACCGGTCCCGCCGGCGTGTTGCAGCCGGCGCCTGCCCTGGCGGAACGGGGCCCGGTGGTGTTCCCGCCGGTCCTGGACGCCTACTTGGCCGGGGACATGGCGCGCGCCGCCACCTTGCTGCCCGCCGACGCGCCCCGCCGCGCCGAGGCCGAGGCGCAATTGCTGCGTGAGGCGCAGCTGCGCCACGCCGCGGCCGCCGACCCGGCCTCGGCCGCCGCTCTGCTGCCCGGCCTGCCCACCGACATCGGCCTGGACGAGGCCGCGCGGCAGGCCGGGGACAGCTACTTCACGCCGGAGGCCGCCCGCCTCCGCTACCTGCTGCGCCGCGCCATGGCCGAGCAGCAGCCTTTGCCCGCGCCGGCCAGCCTGCCGCTGGCGCTGCTGCGCTTCGAGACGGATGTGCTGTTCGCCATGGCCGGGCGGCTGGAGGTCCGGTTGCTGCTGCCGCTGCCCATCCTGACCCATGACGGCGGGCTGCTCTACCGCATGGTGGATAATTGCCTGGCCAGCCGTGAGGACCGGCTGGGCCTGCCGCTGGCAGAGATGGGGGAAGCCTTCTTCCAGCGCCGCGGCGACCGGTTCAAGAGCCTGCAATTCGTCCTGAAGGGCGCCGAGCTGTTGCAGATGCGCGGCGCCGAAGGCCAGGCGCCCGCCATGGAGCGCTACCTGCGTGCCCTGGCGGTGGCTGAGGCGCCGGAGTTGCTGCTGGCCGCGCTGAAGGGCGCCCTGGCCATGCTGGCGCCGGCCGAGCGGCAGAGCGGGGCCGCGATCGCCAGCCTTTCCGACAGCCTGGCCCGGCAGGGTACGGACCTGATCGCCAGTTCCCTGGCCGAGTTGCTGCGGGTGGCCAGCGGCGTCGGCGACCCCATCCTGCGCCGGGGCATCGACCTGCTCTCCGACTCCCTGGCCAGCCGCGACGACGCCACCATCCGGCTGCCGGTCTCGGCGCTGACCTCGCCCGCCATGTTCGGCCACATGCTGCTGCACGGCATGCGCGGCATGAAGCAGGAACAGGTACTGCGCCCGACGGTGCAGCAGATGGCCGCCTACGCTTCCGGCTTCGCGGATATCGAGGCGTCCAGCCAGCACCTCGCCGCGCTGCTGGGCAAGGGCGAGCTGGATACCATCGCCGCCATCAGCGCCTACATCACCCGCTGCTATGGCGAGCCGTTCCGGCGCGGGGATGGGGAGGCGATCACCGCCATCGTCAGTTCCCGCAATGTCGGGGATACGCTGCTGTACATGGCGGCGCTGGCCACCTTCTCCCTGGCCGCCGGCCGGCCGGTGCATGTGCTGCACCGGGAAGAGCGCACCATGCTGCGGGATTTCTTCGGCGCCGTGCCCGGGCTGACCTTCGAGGCGATCCCGAATACCCAGGACATACCGCTGCCGCTTTCGCTGAACCGGCTGGCGCCGGGCAATGTCTCGCTGTTCTACGAGTTCCCCTGGTTCATGGCGCGCGAGCGCCCGCGCCTGACCGAGCCGGAGCTGGAGCAGAACTTCCTCTGGGACAAGATCGTGAAGGTCATGCTCTCCGGCGCCGCGATGCTGCCGCCGCGGGTGGAGATCAAGCGGCCGCCGCTCTATCCCTCGGTCACCTGGAACACTGCGGCGCGCCAGCGCTTCGCCGAGCTGGGGCTGAAGCGGGGGCGGACGGTGTTCCTCTCGCCGCTGGCCAACACGCTGTTCCACCTGACGCCCAGCCGCTTCAACCACTTCCGCAGCTTCTGGCAGGAAGCCATCCGGATCTTCCGCCAGGCGGGCTTCCTGGTGGTGTCCAACTCCGTGAACAACCACAAGGCGGAGAGCCTGTTCCCGGATGCGGGCGTGCCGGAACTGAACCTGGACCTGCGGGAGTTGCCGGCCTTCATCGCCGAATGCGGCTATTTCGCCGGCGTGCGCTCCGGCCTGTGCGACCTGCTGGCGCTGTGCGGGCTGGAAGGCATCCAGAGCCGGACGCTGTACATGCGCGGCGCGGAGCACTGCATCGGCCTGGCGGAATTCGGCATGTCCGAAGTGGTGGCCGACTTCAACCGCCAAACGCCGCGCGATCTGGCCGAGGGCCTGTTCGCCGACTGGCTGAAGACACCGAACTGATACGGTAGGCCCTGAGCAGTACGGGGTCCGCGACGCTGCACCATGCGGCTGACGGCACGCTTTCCGCATCCGCCTCCGGCGGCGGCGCGGGGGGCTAGCGGAGAAGGGCACCCGCTGCGCGGATGCCCCTCCCAGCCGGCCGTCAGACGACGGTCAGCTTCACATCGACATTGTTCCGCGTGGCGTTTGAGTAGGGGCACACCTGGTGCGCCTTCTGCACCAGCGCCTCGGCCGACGCCTTGTCCAGGCCGGGCAGCGAGATCTCCAGCGCCGCGGTGATGCCGAAGCCGCCTTCCGAACGGGGGCCGATGCCCACCGTCGCCGTTACTGTCGCGTCCTGCGGCACCTTGGGGCCAGACTTGTCGGCATTCGCCACCGCCTTGATGGCGCCCAGGAAGCAGGCCGAATACCCGGCGGCGAAGAGCTGCTCCGGGTTATTGCCGTCGCCGCTGCCGCCCATCTCCTTCGGCGGCGCCAGCTTCACGTCCAGCGAACCATCCTGAGTGCGGGCGCGGCCATCACGGCCGCCGGTCGCGGTGGCGGAGGTCGTGTACTTCACGTCAACTGGCATCGTCTTCTCCTGCTTGGCAGCCCGCGCGGTTGTCCGCCCGGGGTCACGCCGTGCGGCGCGTACCCCGCTATGTTCGGTGCCGGACGGTGCAGCACAAGGGGGACATGCGTTCACCGCCGCGCGCGGGCTGCGCGGCAGCAGGAGGACCGGCGCCCTTTGGGCCACGGACCGTGGACGTGGGGACCGGGGGCGCCAAGGCGGCCTTGGCCTGGTGACGCGAGCGGAGGGCGGGGAAGGCCGGGGAAAGAATTCCCCGGAACCCTTCTTTTCTTTTTTCGAGTTTTTGCGGGCTCGTCTGTTGAGATGTGGAGCCTGAAAAAAGCCGCTGGGTGCGCCGGAGGTCTAGGACCTCCGGCGACTGAGGGCTCAGCCCCGGCGGACCATTTTAAATATCATCAAGCAGCGTTCGCCCTCAGTCCCGAAGCGTGACGCCAAACTCGCAGAAAAAAAGAAGGGGTCCGGGGAATTCTTTCCCCGGCCTTCTCTTCCACCCGCATGCGCCCTGTCAGACCTTCTGCAAAGCCCGGTGCGGCAGGGGTGGCAGGATTGCTTGCAGGGTGTCCCCTGCGCGGATCGTGCCGCCGGCCAGGACGATGCCCATGATGCCGGCCTTCCGCACCACCTGCCCGGCGGCGTCGCGCCCCAGCAGGGCGCGCATCAGGCCGGGGCGGAAGCTGTCCAGCTGGGTGCATGGGTTGCGCAGGCCGGTGACTTGCACGACCGCGCTGTCGCCCAGCCGCAGCTGGGTGCCTTCGGGCAGGGCGAGCAGGTCGAGTCCGCTCGTGGTGACGTTCTCGCCAATGTCGCCCGGCTGCAGGGCGAAGCCCTGGGCGCGCAGCTCGTCCAGCATTTCCTGGTGCAGCAGGTGCACTTGCCGCAGGTTCGGCTGGGTGGGGTCGGCCCGCACGCGGGAACGGTGCTTCACCGTCTCCCCGGCATGGGCATCGCCTTCCACGCCCAGCCCGGCCAGCAGGGTGATGCTGCCGCAACCGGCCTTGCTGAAGCCATGCACCGCACTGCGCGCGACGGCCAGGATATGGGGCATCGGCGTATCTCCGCTGTTCACGGCACGGGTCGTCGCATGGGGCGGCGGGGGGCGAAAAGGCCGATTCCGATGCGGGCGGACGATCGGGCAGACGGGCCCCGCCGCCATCCGCATCGGGGTGGCGGCGGATGCGGACCAGTGGCGTGGATCATCCGGCCCCGGTCAGCGCGGGGTCTTGCGGGGCCTGCTCCTGGGGGGCGGGCAGCGCGGCCTCCTCCAGCTCCACCGACTCGATGCGGCCGCCGCGGCGGACGATCTTGTCGGTGCTGATCTCGATGTCGCGGATGTCCTTCTGCGCCTGGTCGAAATGCTTCTTCAGGCTGTTCACCCGGCCGTCCAGGCGGCTGACATCCTCCACCAGCCGCACCACCTCTTCCTGGATGCGGCCGGCCTGGGCGCGCATCCGCACGTCCTGCATCAGCGCCCGCATGGCGGAGAGCATGGCCCACAGCGTGGTGGGCGAGGCGATGTAGACCCGGCGCCGCTGTGCATCGTCCACCACGCCGGCAAAGCCGGTATGCAGTTCCGCGAAGATGGCTTCGGACGGCACGAACATGATGGCGGCTTCCGCCGTCTCCCCCGCGATCAGGTATTTCTGCGAGATGTCGTCCACATGCTTTTTCATGTCGGCGGAGAAGCGGCGGGTGGCGATGGTGCGGGCGCCGACATCCTCGCCCGCCTCCCGCAGCGCCTGCCAGGCCTCCAGCGGGAACTTGCTGTCCACCACCACCGGGCCGGGCGGGTGCGGCAGCTTGATCAGGCAATCGCAGCGCGTGCCGTTGGAGAGGACATGCTGCCAGGAGAAGCCATCGGCCGGCAGCCGGTCCTCGATCAACTGGCGCAACTGCATCTCGCCGAAGGCGCCGCGCGACTGCTTGTTGCCGAGGATGCCGGCCAAATTGGTCACCTGGCTGCCCAGCGCTTCCATGTTCTGCCGGGCGGCGTCGATCACCGCCAGGCGCTCATGGATCTGCCCGGCCGTCTCCTGCGCCTTCTGGGCGGAATCGGCCAGGATGCGGGCCAGCTTCTCGTTCTGCGCGGCCAGCGCGGCATCCAGGCGCTCATTCTGCGCCGACACCGCCTTGGCCATCATCTCGGAGGACGCGCCCAACCGCTCGTTCTGCGCCGCCAGCGCCTGGGTCAGCGTCTCGCTGAGGGAGAGGGTGGCACCGGCCATCCGCTCGTTCTGCGCCAGCAATGCCGCATTCAGCGCCTGGGCAGACGCCGAGAGCCGGTCGGCGGTCTCCAGCCGGTCCTGCGCCATGCGCTGGTTCTGCGCCGCCAGCGCATCGTCCAGCCGGCGGGCGCTGCCCTCCAATCGCTCGGCCAGGGCGCGGTCCTGCTGCGCCAGGCGGTCCAGCGTCGTGCCGGCCAGCCGTTCCTGCGTCGCGGCGAGGGATTCCAGCTTGCCGGCCAGCATGGCGAAAGCCTCGGTGGCACCGCCGCCCTGGGCAGGCCGCCGCAAGGCCAGGACCACCAGCAGCACCACGAGGAACGCCCCGAGACCGACCAGCAGCAGCACATTCTCAGACATTGATCACTCTTTGTTCCAGGCCTGGGAGAATCCTCGCCTTGGGACGGGGGCGCAAGGGGGATGATCTCAGGGGTAAAGGTCGGGGGAAGGAATTCCCCCGAACCCCCATCTTTTTCTGCGCGTTTTTGGTTTGTGGGGTGGAGGGAGGCGCTCTGGGGCATAGGGCTGGGTGGGGCCCAGGTGCGTGGCCAGCCAAGGAGCGGCGTGGGGCGCCGCATCCTCGTGCAGTGGCCCGGATCGGTACGGTGCAGATTTTTTTGAAAAATTTGGAAGGGCTGAGGGGGTTCGCTGAGGCCCCGGGCCTCGTCAGAACAGCAGAGGTGTCGGGCCTAACCTCGACCCGGATGCCCATCCCCGGCTTCCAGCCATCTCAGGCCAACATTCCACGGAATGCCCCAACCCAGACCCGAAAACTCGCAGAAAAAAGATGGGGGCCTGGGGGAATTCCTTCCCCCAGCCTTCACCACCAGCGGCCAGGCCTCAATGGCGGAAGTGACGCATCCCCGTCATCACCATCGCCAGCCCGGCTTCATCCGCCGCCGCGATCACTTCGTTGTCGCGCATGGAGCCGCCCGGCTGGATGACCGCCGTGGCGCCGGCCGCCGCGGCGGCCTGCAGGCCGTCCGCGAAGGGGAAGAAGGCGTCGGAGGCGACGACGGAGCCATGGGCCAGCGGCGCTTCCAGCCCGGCGGCCTTGGCAGCCTCCGCGCTCTTCCACGCGGCGATGCGGGCGCTGTCCACCCGGCTCATCTGCCCGGCGCCGATGCCGACGGTGGCGCCGCCCTTGGCGTAGACGATGGCGTTGGACTTCACGTGCTTGCAGACGCGGAAGGCGAACAGCAGGTCCTGCATCTCCTGCGCCGTGGGGGCGCGCTTGGTCACCACCTTCAGCGTCGACTCGGCCACGCGGCCGGCGTCCCGCGACTGGGCCAGGAAGCCGCCGGAGACGCTGCGGATGACCTGGCCGGGGCTGGCCGCATCCGGCAGGCCGCCGGTCAGCAGCAGGCGCAGGTTCTTCTTGCGGGCGAAGATCGCCTTGGCGTCCTCATCCGCATCCGGGGCGATGACCACCTCGGTGAAGATCGCCGAGATCCGCTCGGCGGCGGCGGCGTCCAGCCGGCGGTTGGCGGCGATGATGCCGCCGAAGGCGGAGACCGGGTCGCAGCGCAGCGCCAGGTCCCAGGCGGCGGAGAGGTCCTCGGCCGTCGCCACGCCGCACGGGTTGGCGTGCTTGACGATGACGATGGAGGGCGCCTCGAACTCCGCCACGCATTCGAAGGCGGCGTCGGTGTCGTTCAGGTTGTTGAAGGACAGCTCCTTGCCCTGCACCTGGGTGGCGGTGGCGATGCCGGCGCGGTGGGTGCCATCGGTGTAGAAGGCGGCCTGCTGATGCGGGTTCTCGCCATAGCGCAGCGTCTGCTTCAGCACGCCGGCGATGGCCAGGCGCGGCGGGAAGTCCTGCTGCAGCTTCTGGGCGAACCAGGCGGAAATGGCGGTGTCGTAGGAAGCGGTGCGGGCGAAGGCCGCCGCCGCCAGGCGCTTGCGGGTCGCCAGGCTGGTGCCGCCGGTCGCCTCGATCTCGGCACGCAGCTCGGCCAGCTGGCCGGCATCCGTCACTACGGCGACGTCTGCGTGGTTCTTGGCGGCGGCGCGGGTCAGCGCGGGGCCGCCGATATCGATCTCCTCCACTGTCTCCTCGTAGGAGGCGCCCTTCGCGACCGTCGCCTCGAACGGGTAGAGGTTGGAGACAAGCAGGTCGATCGGCGCGATCTTGTGCTCCTCCATCTGCGCCACGTGCTTCGGGTCGTCCCGGCGGCCGAGCAGGCCACCATGGATCTGCGGCACCAGGGTCTTCACCCGGCCGTCCAGGATCTCGGGGAAGCCGGTGTGGTCGGACACTTCGGTAACGGCGATGCCGCTGTCCCGCAACAGCTTGGCGCTGCCGCCGGTGGAGAGGATTTCGGCACCGGTGCCGGCCAGGAAGCGGGCGAAATCGACCAGGCCGGTCTTGTCGTACACCGAGATCAGGGCGCGACGGATTTTCACGAGATCGGTCATGGGCGGAGTCACCTTCCGAAGCCGGGTGGCATTGTCGGCGCCGGGATAGACCTTCGCGCCCCATTGCTCAACCAGAGGCGGTGCAAGGCAGCCCCGCCCTGCCTTCGCCCGGCCTCGCCCTGGGGCTGGGGCTGGGGCTGGGGCCGGTGGTTGGGTTCAGGCGAGGCCGGGGAAGGAATTCCCCGGCCCCTTCTTTTTTCTGCGAGTTTGGCGTGGCGCTGCAGGACTGAGAGCGGACGCTGCTTGAAGATTTTAATCATGGGCCACAAGGGGCGAACCGTCAGTCGCCGGAGGTTCAGAACCTCCGGCGCACCCAGCCGTCTCCGGAACCACCCGCCCAACAGCCCCGCCCGAAAAACTCGAAAAAAGAAAAGAAGGGGCTCCGGGGAATTCCTTCCCCGGCCTTCCCCCCTGTCTTCAGGCCAGGAACGCGAAGGGCACCGCCCGCCCGGCCGCCGCGGCGCGGACGCTGCCATGGTTCTCGCCGACGAATTCCTGCACCTCCAGCGCGCCGAAGCGGCCCGGCAGGGCGTGCAGCCGCTCGGCCAGTTCCCGCACGTTGTCACCCATGATGCGGCGCTGGCCGCCCGGCGGCACGACGGTTCCATCCGGCCGCAGCCGTCCTTCCAGCGAGCCGAAGGTCATCAGCAGCCGGGGCGGGGCGCCATGTGGGGCGGGGTGGGCGGCGAAGGACTCGGCTTCCCGCAGCAGCACGCCACCGCCCCACCAGATGGAGGGGCTGGCGGCCAGGTAGGTGGAGAAGCTCTGCGTACGGGTGAACAGCGCGTGCAGGGCGAACAGCCCGCCATAGGAGTGGCCGAACAGCGCCCGCCGGGCGGGGTCGATCCGGAAGGCAGCCTCCACCAGCGGCCGCAGCTCATGCTCGATCACCGCCAGCAGGGCATCGGCCCCGCCATGGCGGCCGCGCACCTCGCTGAAGCCCTCGGGCACCGGCAGGGTGTATTCGAAGTCCCGCCGCGCTTCCTCCGTATCGTCCAGCGGGAAGTCGATGGCCACGATCACCCCCTGCGACGCATCCGGCAGGAAGCGGCAGGCGCCGGTCAGCACCTCGAACATCGCGTTGCCATCCAGCGCGTAGAGCACGGGCCAGCCGGCCTCCGGCACCTCGCCCGGCGGCCAGGAGAGCAGGACGCGGTAGCGGCGGCCGTTGCGGGCCGTCAGCGACCATTCCTCCGCCCGGGCCAGGGCGAACGGCACGCGCCCGGGCAACGCCGCCGCGCGGGCCTCCGGGCCAACCAGCAGCGCCAGGCCCGCCAGGCCACCACCCAGCACGTGCCGCCTGCCGGGCCGTGTCTCACCATGCCGCATTGTGCGCTCCATCATCCGTCCCGCCGGTCAGTGAGCCAAAGCGAGGAAGAAGAAAAGCTCGGGAGAGTTTCCGGCCTTCCCTTCCGGCAGATGGGGCGGAAGGCGAGGCGCGCATCCCCATCGCCGCCCTCGGTTGTGACGGGGTCTGGTAGGGCGGAAAAGCCGGGGAAAGAATTCCCCGGACCCCTTCTTCTCTTCTGCGAGTTTGGCGAAGCGCTTCAGGACTGAGAGCGGGCGCTGCTTGATGATATATAAAATGGGCCACAAGGGCTGAACCGTCAGTCGCCGGAGGTCCAGGACCTCCGGCGCACCCAGCCGTGTCTCAAGCGCACCCGCCCAAAGGCCCGCCCTCAAACTCGAAAAAAGAAAAGAAGGGGCCCGGGGAATTCCTTCCCCGGCCTTTCCCACCTCCAAGCCCTACCCCGGTGGCCGGGCCGGGGCACCCAGCCAGGCAGCCCCGAGCTGGTCGGCGCCGGATGGCAGGGCGGCGCGGGGGTTGCTCATCCAGGCCAGAAGGTCGGTCGTCACGGTGCCACGCACGGAGTCCCGCAGCAGCAGGTGGTAGCCCTGGGGGTAGCGGGCCAGGCGGGGGCCGGGGGGCATGCGGGCCAGGCTGGCGCGGGTGATGCCGGGCGGGACCACTTCGTCCTTCTCGCCTTGCAGGATCAGGGTGGGCATGGCGCAGCAGCGTGGCAGGGCGGCGCTGGCGCGGTCCATCGCGTCCAGCAGGCCCCAGGCGGCGTCGATGCGCGTCAGCTTGATGACCAGTGGGTCGCGGCCGTTGCGGCGCAGGGCCTCGATATTGTCGCTGGCGGAGATGCCGCCGGCGGCGGCGGGGAAGGCCAGGGCCGGCAGGCTGTGCGCCAGGGTCCAGAACAGCCCCACCCCCACCGGCCCGATGGCGGCGCGGGACCAGAAGGCCGGCGCCAGCAGCACCAGCCCATCCAGCGGCGGCGGCGGATCGGCCGTGGCGGCGAGGACGGCGACGGCGGCGCCCATGCTCTCCCCCATCAGGTAGACAGGCACGCCCGGGTTGGCGGCGCGCAGCGCGTGCAGGGCCGCGGTGGCGTCCGCCACCATGATGTCGGTGCCGGGCCAGTAGCCGCGCGCCGGCGCCTGGCCGAAGCCGCGCTGGTCGTAGGCCTGCACCTCTACCCCCGCCGCGGTCAGGGTGCCGACGCTGTCGAGCAGGAAGTTGCCGGAATGCTCGTTGAAGCCGTGCAGGGCCAGCAGGATGGCGCGGGGCGGGCCGCCGGCGGCCGGCCAGATGCGGCGGGGCAGCAGGGCACCGTCGGCGGCGCGGAAGGGCTCGGCCAGGGGCGCGGCGGGCT
>NZ_JACTVA010000053.1 GCF_014490485.1 Teichococcus aerophilus
CGCGCGCCGCGCCGCCGCGGCCGCGCTCACCCTTCCCGGGGACGCTGGACCTCAGCCGGCAGCCGCCGATGGCCCTGGCGCCGCCGCCGCCGCGTGGCGGGGTGCCGCGCCAGTCCCTGCCGCCGGGGGCGTTGGACCTCAGCATGGGGCGGGTGCCACAGCAGCGCAGCGTGCCGGGTCAGCAGAACCTCAACAGCAACATGAGCCACGTGGCCGGCGCCCAGGCCAGTGGCAGCTGGAATGGCGCCTTCATGTCCTGGGTGCGCAACCGCAGCTTCTACCCGCGCCAAGCGGCCGAAAATGGCGACGATGGCGAGGTGATGGTGCAGGTGGTGATCGAGCGAAGCGGCCGCGTGCGGTCAGTGGAACTGCGCCGGCGCTCCGGCTCGATGTTCCTGGACATGGGACTGCAATCCATCTTCCGGAACCAGACGGTGCCGCCCTTCACGCCGGATATGGAGGGCGACACGATGACCATGAACTTCACCATGCGCTACATCCTGCTCTACCGCTAAAGACGAAAACGGTCCGTCGCTGCCACCAGCGCGCCCGCCATGCCGGGATCGTCCCGGCTATGGCCGGCGGCGCCCAGCACCACCAGTTCGCTGCCCGGCCAGGCTTTTGCCAACTCCCACGCCGTGGCCAGCGGACTGCCGAGATCCAGCCGTCCGTGGATCAGCACGCCGGGAATGCCAGCCAGCCGGCCCGCCTCTCGTAGCAGTGCGCCATCCTCCAGCCAGGCGGCATGGCGCCAGTAATGCGTGACCAGCCGGGCGAAACCGTAGCGGAAGCTGGCATCCTGCCAGCGCGCGCTGGGCGTGTGGCCGGGAAGGGTGTCGAGCAACGCCATTTCCCAGTTGCACCAGTCCCGCGCGGCTGCCTCGCGGATCGATGGGGCCGGGCTTTCCAGCAGGCGCGCATAGGCGTCGGGCAGCGCGCCATCCGGCGCACCGGCACGGAAGGCATCCCAGGCTTCGGGCAGCAGGCGGCGCACGCCATGAGTGATCCAGTCGATCTCGGCGCCGGAGGTGGCGGCAATGGCATGCAGCACCATCTCGCTCACCCGGTGCGGGTGTTGTTGCGCGTAGGCCAAGGCCAGCGTGCAACCCCAGGAGCCGCCGAGCACCAGCCAGCGTGGGATGCCGAGATGCGCGCGCAGCGCCTCGATGTCCGCCAGCAGATGCGCCGTGGTGTTGGTGGAAAGACTGGTGGCCGGATCGCGCGCCGAGGGCGTGCTGCGGCCGCACTGGCGCTGGTCCAGCAAGACGATGCGATAGGCGGCGGGGTCGAAATACCGGCGGTGCGTGGGGCCGCAGCCGGAGCCGGGACCGCCATGCAGCACCAGGGCCGGCTTGCCCAGCGGGTTGCCGCAGCATTCCCAATAGACCCTGTTCCCGTCACCCGGTTCCAGCCATCCATGGGCGTAGGGTTCAATCGGCGGATACATGCCCGCCCCCGTGCGGCAAACTCGCAGAAAAAAGAAGGGGGCTCGGGGGAATTTCTTCCCCCGATCTTTCCCTATCAGGCGGCGACAAGCGCCTTCATCGGCGCATAGATGCCTGGCAGCAGCCCCAGGTCATGCACCTGCATGCCGGCGGGCTCCACCAGGCGGTACTCATGCCGGCCATCCTCGTGCAGCAGGTGCTCCACGTAGCCGACTGGCTTGCGGCTGCCCGGGGCGGCATGCTGCCAGGTGTCGCCAACGATGAAGGCGGCGGCGGGCGCCCAGATCTGCCGCAGCCCTTCCACCACGCCACGGTCCCGCCACTGGTGCACATGGCCGGAGGCGACGAAGCGCAGCGGGTGGGCGGCGAACAGGTCCAGCATCCGCCGGCGCGGCGTGGGCTGCACGGACCAGTAGGTGATGACCTCCTCGGCCATCGTTTCCTCGCAGAGCGGCTTGTGCAGGAACACGCCGATGGCGCGGTCCCCCGCGCTGGCCAGGGCGTCCTCCAGCACCGCGAACTGCTCTTCCACGTCCGGCAGGGCGGTGGTGGTGATCAGGGTATCCAGGCCGATCAGCCGCCAGCCGGGCACGTCCCGCACGAAATGGTCGTCGCCGAAGGCGTGCTGCCAACGGGCGAGGCGCTGCGCATCCGCCGGGGTGGCGCCGAGGCCGGGGTCATTGCCGACATCGTGGTTGCCGGGAATGGCCAGCCAGGGCAGGCCCAGCGCGTCCATCTTCTGGCGCGCGAAGAGCAGGTCGTCGATCGCCAGCTCCCCATGCGCCGAGATGTCGCCGGTATGCACCACCAGGTCCGGTGCCTGGGCGCGCAGATGCGCGGCCAGCACGTCGAAATTAGCGGTGAAGCCGTCATGCTGTTCCGACATGTGGGTGTCGGTGATCTGTGCGACGCGGAACACCATGGCTCAGCTCCGGCGCGGCAGCAGGCGGCGGATTTCGCCGGCCATGTCGGGCAGAACCTGTTCCGGCGTCGCCTTGCCTTCGACGATGCGGGCCAGGTTGTCCACCATGGTCTGCGTCACGCGCACGCTGTTGCTGCCGGGGAAGGCGTACCAGGGGATGCTGATCGGGATCTGCTTCACCGATGCCACGAAGAGCGGGTTCTCGCGGTAGAAGGCGCCGAGATACTGCGGGTCGTCGATGGCGATCTGGTTGCAGGGCAGGTAGCCGCTGGCCTTCACCATCATCGCCTGGCCCTCGGGGCCGGTGGAATAGCGCAGGAACTTCATCGCCGCGGCGCGGCGGGCGGAGTCCTTCGCCGTCAGCATGCCGGCGGCGCCGCCGGTCGGCAGGCGGCCATTCTGCGCGTCGATGACCGGCATGCCGGTAGTGCGCAGGACGAAATTGTTGCCGACGGCGGCGGCGGTGCCGCGCACCAGCGCCGTGGTCTGGAACAGCATGCCGATCTTGCCGGCGGCGAAGGCCTGGCGGGCGGCGACGGCGGTCATGTTCGGCATGCCGGCCTGCTTCACCATCCGCTCCAACAGCTTCAGGGAGGCCATGCCCTCGGCGCCGGCGAAGGCGACGTCGGTCTCGTCCGCGTTCAGCATGCGGCCACCATGGCCGAACAGCAGGGCGGAGAACATCCAGTCGTCACCGTTCCAGGTGAACCACATGCCGTCCGTGCCATCACCCAGCGCGTCGATCCTGGCGGCCAGCGCCAGCACGCCGTCCCAGTCCTTGGGGAAGTTGTCCGGGTCGCCGCCGGCGCGCTTCACCAGGTCCGCGTTGTAGTAGCAGATGGGGTTAGAGGCGGCGTAGGCCAGGCCCGCCTGCATGCCACCGAAATGCGCCAGGTTCAGCAGGTTTTCCGAATAGCCCAGCGTGGCCGGATCGGCGGCTTCTGCCTTCAGCAGCGGCGTCAGGTCCTGAGCGATGCCCCGCTCCGCGAACACGCGCAGGCGATTGAAACCCTGGTAGGAGAGGTCGGGCAACTGGTTCGTCGCCGACTGGCGGAGGAGGAGCTGGGCGCCTTCCTCGTAATTCGGCGTGGTGACGAAATTGACGCGGATATCCGGTTCCTGCTTGTTGAAGCCGGCCAGGATGGCGTCGTAGCTCTCCTTGTAGATGTTGGGCTGGGCGTAATGCACCGTGATGGCGGTGGCACTTTGCGCGCGCGCGATGGCGGGCAGGGCGAGGGCGGCAGGCAGCGCCAGGGCGGCGCGGCGGGACAGGACGGTCATAGGATCAACCCTTGAGGCCGGTGGTGGCGATGCCTTCGACGAAGCGCCGTTGCGCCAGCAGGAAGGCAATGACGAGAGGGGCCGTCATGATGACGGCGGCGGCCATCAGCGCACCGAAATCGTCGCCCGCCTCGGCCGAGCGAAAATACATCACGCCGAGGGCGGGCGTCGCGTAGTCCTGGCCATTGACCACGATCAATGGCCAGAACAGGTCGTTCCAGTGTGCGACGACGGAGAAGATGGAAAAGGCGGTGGCGGCGGGCCAGGCATTGG
The DNA here is from genome assembly GCF_014490485.1 of Teichococcus aerophilus. GTDB lineage: Bacteria > Pseudomonadota > Alphaproteobacteria > Acetobacterales > Acetobacteraceae > Pseudoroseomonas > Pseudoroseomonas aerophila. The sequence goes on from NZ_JACTVA010000053.1 coordinate 3,922, forward strand.
GCAGCACGACGCGCCAGACGATGGCCATTTCCGAGAACCCGTCCAGCCGCGCGGCGTGGATCAGGTCATCCGGAAGCGACTTGAAGAATTGCCGGAACAGGAAGATGGCGAAGACGGAAATGGTGAAGGGCGCGATCAGCGCGGTGTAGCTGTTCAACAGCCCCATCTGGCTGAAGGCGACATAAAGCGGCAGCGCCTGCACATGCGGCGGTACCAGCAGCCCCAGCATCACCGCACCGAAGACGAACTCCTTGCCCGGAAAACGAAGCTTTGCCAGTGCGTAGCCGGCGGGCACGGCGAACAGCAGCTGGAAGAACAGGATGCCGCCGCAGACGACGAGCCCATTCCACAGATACAGACCGACCGGGATACGGGCAAAAACCTTGCCGTAGTTCTCGATGGCATGGAAACGTTCCGGCAGCAGCGTGAGCGATGCGCGGAAGATCTCGTCCAGCGGCTTCATGCTGGCGGCGACCATCCAGATATACGGCATCAGCATGATCAGCCCGGCCAGCGCCAGCAACAGCAGGCGGGGCGTGTCCCGGTACAACGGTGTCGCGCGCTCAGCCATAATGCACCCGCTTGTCGAGGACTTTTGTCTGTAGCCACATCATGGCAAGGACGATGGCGAGGAAGACGAGCGTGATGGCGGCCGAGTAGCCAAGGCGGAAATACGTAAAGCCTTCCTCGTACATCGTGTAGAGCAGCACCTGGGACGCCTTGTTCGGCCCGCCCTGGGTCAGCACCGCCACGGTATCGAACACGCGCACGGCGCGGATCATGGTGATGGTCAGCACGAACAGCGTGGTCGGCCCCAGCATCGGCCAGGTGACCAGCCGGAAGCGCTGCCAGGCATGGCGGGCGCCATCTACCTCGGCGGCGGCGTACAGCTCGCGCGGAATGGCCGTCAGCCCGGCCAGGAACAGCACCAGGTTGAAACCGAGATTTTCCCAGATGCCGATGGCGGCGAGGGACAGCAGCACGGTGGAACTTGAAGAAAGCCATTCCGGCGCGCCCAGCCCGGCCACCCGCAGCATGGCGTTCAGCGGCCCGATGCTGGGATGCAGCAGGTACTGCCAGGCCGCGGCCATCGCCACGGTCAGCGACACCACCGGCAGGAAGAACACCGCGCGGAAGAAGGTGCGGCCGCGTGTGCCGGCCTCGATCAGCAGCGCCAGCGCCAGCGCGCCGGCGATGGAACCCGGCGTCACCAGCCCGACATAGATGATGGTGTTGCGCAGCGAGGTCATGAAGCCACGGTCGCTGAGCATCTCGGCGAAGTTGTCGAGGCCGATCCAGGCGAAGCCAGTCGCGCCCAGCTCGAAATCGGTGAAGGCGAGGGCGATGGTGGCCAGCGTCGGCAGCAGCAGCATCAGCAGGTAGGCAATGATTGCGGGGGCGGAGAGCAGCCACGCCGTCGCCGTCTCGCCCAGCGCCAGCCGGGCCGGGCGGGGCAGCGCCTGGGTCAGGGCGGCGTCAGACAAAGGCCGCCTCGCCCGATAACGCACTGACGCCGACGCGGCGGCCCTCGGGGCCGAACAGCAGCGCGCGGGTGGTGTCGAACTGCAGGTGGAAGGCAGCGCCGGGGGCGGGCAGCTCGGCCCGTGCCTCGGGCGGCAGGCGCAGCACCAGCTTGGTGCGGGTCGCCTCGTGCCGGGCGTGCAGCAGCAGGCTCTCGCCCAGGAACTCCACCGCCTCGGCCACCGCGGGCAGGCCGGTGCCGGCGGGCACCAGGTCCTCCGGCCGGATCGCCAGGGTCAGCGGGCCAGGGCGGGCGCCCCAGAGCCCGACCGGGTGGCCCGCCACGCGCACCATGCCGTCCGCGCCGGTCTCGGCGGGTAGCGTGTTGATGCGGGGGGAGCCAATGAAGGTGGCGACGCGCAGATCCTGCGGGTCGGCGTAGATGGCCTCGGGCGTCGCCACCTGCAGCAACTCGCCGCCCTGCATCACCGCCACGCGGTCCGCCATGGTCAGCGCTTCCGACTGATCGTGGGTGACGTAGAGGGTGGCGGCGCCGGATTGGCGGTGGATGTCGACGATCTCGCGCCGCGTCTGCACCCGCAGGCTGGCATCGAGGTTGGAGAGCGGCTCGTCCATCAGGAAGGCCTTGGGGCGGCGGACGATGGCGCGTGCCAGCGCCACGCGCTGCCGCTGGCCACCGGAGAGCTGCGCCGGCCGCCGGTCCAGCAGCGCGCGCAGGCCCAGCGCCTCGGCGGCGCGGCGGACATCCTGCTCCATCAGGTGGTTGGCATCGGCGGCGCCGGGCAGCAGCCCGCCGATGGCCGGCAGACGCTGCCAGGCATTCAGGCGCCGCAGCGCCAGTGGCACGCGGATATTCTCGGCCACCGTCAGGTGCGGGTAGAGGGCGTAGGACTGGAACACCATCGCGACGTCCCGGTCCCCCGGCCGCAGGCGGGTGACGTCCCGCCCGCCGATGTCGATGGCGCCGCCATCGGCCTGCTCGATGCCGGCGACGATTCGCATCAGGGTGGTCTTGCCGCAGCCGGAGGGGCCGACCAACGCCACGAATTCACCCGCCGCGACGTCGAGCGAGACGCCGCGAAGGACCTGGGTGCTGCCAAAACGTTTCGTGACTGACTGGATGCGGATACCCGCCAAGACCGTGCCCCTCGTGCTGATGGGGCGGCCAATAGCGGCCGGGGATGACAGGTTGGTGCGTGTTTCGTGAAGCTTTTATGCAGTTCCGGGCGTTGAGCCGGTCACAAACTGCAGCCCCCCCGCTTGACCTGGGCACCGCGCCTGTGCCTCTGCTGCGCCCATTATCCGAGTTGGAGATTTCCTTTGAGCGATCAAACCCGCCCGATGAGCCGTCAGGACCTGATCGACGCCGTTGCCGCCGCCACCAGCCTGCCGAAGACGCAGGCCGATGCGGCGCTGAAGGCCGTCCTGGCCTCGCTGAGCGACGCGCTGGGCGAAGGCCGTGAGGTCCGTCTGGCCGGCTTCGGCAGCTTCGCTGTCAGCGAGCGCGCCGCCCGCAAGGGCCGCAACCCCGCCACCGGCGAGGAAGTGGACATCGCGGCCAGCAAGTCCGTGAAGTTCAAGCCCGCCAAGGACCTCAAGACCCGTCTGGGCTGAGCGTCCGCCCGGCCGGGACCTTCGGGGCCCGGCCACGTGCCCGGATGCGCGACCGTCGATGGCAGTCTGCCGGAGACAGGATCGCGCGGTCCGGGACGGCCAGAAGCCGGTTGCCGCGCTCGTGGTGGCCGAACCCTGGTGGCGCAGATAGAAAGAAGGCTCCGGGAGCGATCCCGGAGCCTTCCTTTTTGCACTGTTTGCGGGCCCAGGCCCGCCAGGCACGGATCAGGTCAGGACGCGGAACGCATCCCGGCCAGAGAGATCCAGGCCCGGGTCGCCGGGGCCAACCTCAAACAATGAGACACTGGATCACCTCCTTTCGTTTGTTGCGGATGAATCCGAATTGGGTCGGGTCAGGGGCTCGTGCAAGGCCGCGTGCAAGATCGGCGCATTCTTTTTGCTGGCCGAGTTGTAACCGATCGGTGTCTGCTACGTTCACCGGGCTGGCTGCGGTGAAGGTTCCGCCGGCTGGATTCAACCGGGTGGAGACGCCGCCGATGCACCCCATCATGACCCGTCGCTCACTGTTGCTGGGCACTGCCGGCCTCGCGCTGATGGCGCGCTGGCCGCTGGCCTTCGCGCCGCCCGCCCAGGCACAGTCCCGCCGCCTCGTTGTCTCGTCCAAGCTGGATACGGAAAGTGCGCTGCTGGGCGAGATGATCGCCCAGACCCTGGAAGCCAAGGGCGTGGGCGTGGAACGCAAGCTGCAGCTGGGCCCGACGCGCATCGTCCGCGGCGCCCTGCTGGCCGGCGAGATCGACATCTACCCCGAGTACACCGGCAACGGCGCCTTCTTCTTCAACGCAGAGAGCGACCCGGCCTGGCATGACGCCGCCCAGGCCTATGCCAAGGTGCGGACGCTGGACGCCGAGAAGAACAAGGTGGTCTGGCTGCGCCCGGCCAGCGCCAACAACACCTGGGCCATCGCCGTGCGGAAGGATACCGCGCCGCGCGGCCAGGCGCTGGGCAGCCTGGAGGATCTGGCCCGCCTTCTGGGCACGGACTGGAAGGCGCAGTTCAAGCTGGCGGCCTCGGCCGAGTTCGTGGAAAGCCCTGCGGCGCTGCCGGCCTTCCAGCAGGCCTATGGCTTCAAGCTGGAACCGGCCAACCTGCTGGTGCTCTCCGGCGGCGACACCGCCGTGACCATGCGTGCGGCGGCCGAGAAGCTGAACGGCGTCAACGCCGCCATGGTCTATGGCACCGATGGCGCCATCTCGGCGCTCGACCTGCACGTCCTGGCCGACCCCAAGGGCGCGCAGATGGTGTACCAGCCGGCGCCCTGCGTGCGCGCGGAGGCCGCCGCCGCCCACCCGCAACTGGAGGAATGGCTCAGCCCGGTCTTCGAGTCGCTGACGCTGGAAGGCTTGCAGGGCCTGAACGCCAAGATCGTGGTGGAGGGCCAGAACCCGCGGGAGGTGGCGCGGACGCATCTGCGCGGCCTCGGGATCGGCGGCTGAGCCTCGGCGTGGCGCAGGCCCGCCCCGCCACGCTCGCCCGCGACCTCGCCACCCGGGCGCCACCGCCCCCGGTGCCACGGGAAGCCACCGCCGCGGCGCTGCTCGCGGCGCTGGCGGCCTCGCTGCCCTTCCTGCTCGGCTGGCTGTCCATCGCCGCCAACCGCCTGGTCTCACCCCGTCCTGTCAGCCTGCCGCTGCATGGCGGCACGGGCCTCGGCGCCGCCTGCTTCGTGCTGGGCTGCCTCGGCGTCGCCCTGCTGGCACGCCGCCGCAGCCTGCTGCCCTGGGCGGAGGTCACCGCCGGCCTGGCGCTATTGGCCTTGCTGGCCACGCTCGGCCTTGGTGCCGGCGCGGCGCTGGATGGCGGCGCTAGGCTGGCCCGCGCCGCACCCGGGGCCGGCTTCTGGCTGGCGGCGCTGAGTCTGCTGCTTTCCGCCGGCTGCTGCGCCGCCGGGCGAGATGCCGCCCGCGAAGGCGAGGCCGCCGGCGCCACCCCCACCCGTTTCCTGGCCGTCGCGGTGCCCGGCATCGTGCTGCTGGTGGCCTCCGGCGTGCTCGACCCGCTCTCCCTGATGCGAGAGGCCGCGTCGCGCGGGCCGGAACTTCAGGCGGCACTCTGGCGGCATGCGCTGCTGGCAGCGGGCGCGCTGGCGCTGGCCGGGCTGGTGGCAGTGCCGCTCTCCCTGCTGGCGCTGCGGCGGCCACGGCTGGAGGCGGCGCTGATGGCGCTGGCCAATGGCCTGCAGGTGGTGCCCTCCATCGCGCTGTTCGGCCTGCTGATGGCGCCGCTGGCCGGGCTGGCGGCGGTGTGGCCGGCGCTGCGGGGCTGGGGCATTGGCGGTATCGGCGCCGCTCCGGCGGTGATCGGCATCTCCGCCTACCTGTTGCTGCCGCTGGCGGCCGGGCTGCTCTCCGGCCTGCGGCAGGCGCCGGCGGATATCCTGGATGCCGCGCGCGGCCAGGGCATGGGGGAGGGCGCCATCCTGCGCCATATCCGCCTGCCGCTTGGGGCCGGCGCCATGCTGGGCGGGCTGCGCACCGCCGCCGTGCAGGCGGTGGGGCTGGCGACGCTGGCGGCGCTGGTCGGCGCCGGCGGCCTGGGCGCCATCGTGTTCCAGGGCATCGGCCAACTGGCGGCGGATCTGATCCTGCTGGGCGTGTTGCCCGTCGTTGGCCTCTCGCTTTGCATCGATGCGGCGCTGGCGGCGGCACAGGCCGCGCTGGCCCCAGCCGGGCGGCGCGGATGATCCGGTTCGACCGCGTCACCAAGCGCTATGGCCACCGTGCCGTGGTTGATTCCGTCAGCCTGGAAGTCCGCAAGGGCGGGCTGTGCGTGCTGCTGGGCGAATCCGGCTCCGGCAAGTCGACGCTGATGCGGATGGTAAACCGCATGGTCGAGCCCGATGCCGGCCGCGTCATGCTGGACGGCACCGACATCGCCAATGTGCCGCCCGAGTCGCTGCGGCACGGTATCGGCTACGTCATCCAGTCCGTCGGACTGTTTCCGCATTGGCGGGTGGCGGACAATATCGCCACCGTGCCCCGCCTGTTGGGCTGGGACGCCGCCCGCGTCGCCAGCCGGGTGGACGCGTTGCTGCAACTGGTCGGCCTGCCGCCCGAGGATTTCCGCGCCCGCTACCCGCACGAGCTCTCCGGCGGCCAGGCGCAGCGCATCGGCCTGGCGCGCGCCCTGGCGGCCGACCCGCCCGTGCTGCTGATGGACGAACCGTTTTCCGCCCTCGACCCCGGTATCCGCCGTGGCCTGCAGGTGGCGCTACGGCGCATCCATGCCGAAACGGCCAAGACCATCCTGTTCGTGACCCACGACGTGGAGGAAGCACTGCTGCTGGCGGATGAGCTGGCGGTGATGCAGGACGGTCGCCTGCTGGCGCACGGCCGCCCGGCCGAGGTGCTGCGCCGGGATGCCGACCCGGTGGTGAAGCGGCTGTTCGGGGAGGCGACCCTGGCCTTCCACCGGCTTGGCACACTGCGCGCCGCCAACGCCGCCCGCCCAGCCAGCGCGACGCAGCCCGCCGAGGCGCAACTGCCCATCCTGCCGCCCGATTCGAACCTGAAGCAGGCACTGATGCTGATGCTGGAAAGCGGCACGGACCAGGTTGCGCTGCCCGGCGGCGCCACGCTGCATCTCTCCGACATCCTGGCCGCGGCGTGAGGCTGCCGCGCCGGGCCGTGCCCTTGCTGGCGCAGGCGGCCGCCTTCCTGCTGGCGTTGTGGGCCGCGCCGCATCTGGGCGCGCTCTGGGGCGCACCCTTCCCGGATGTGCAGCGCCCGGTGTGGGACCAGCGCGGCTGGTTCGCGCTGCTCGGCGCCCACCTGATGCTCTCGGTCGGCGCGGTGGTGATCGCGGCGGCGCTGGGCCTCGGTGGCGGCATCCTGGCCACGCGGGGGCAGGGGCGGCTGCGGCCGTTGCTGGATGCGCTGTTCGCCCTGGCGCAATCCGTGCCGCCGATCGCCGCCATTGCCCTGGCATTGCCGCTGCTGGGCTTCGGCGCCGCCCCGACCATGCTGGCCCTGGTGCTCTATGCCTGTCTGCCCGTGCTGCGCGGCACCGTCGCGGGGCTGGATGGCGTGGCGCCGGCGGTGCTGGATGCCGCGCGCGGCACCGGCATGGGGGCCGCGCGTGTCCTGTGGCAGGTGGAACTGCCGCTGGCGGCGCCCGTCATCCTTTCCGGCCTGCGGGTGGCGGTGGTGCTCTCCATCGCCACGGCGGCGGTGGGGGCCATGGCAGGGGCGGAATGCCTGGGTACGCCGATCGTCGTCGGGCTGGCCAACAACAACGGCGCCTACGTGCTGCAAGGCGGGCTGTTCACCGCTTGGCTGGCCCTGCTGGCGGATCGCGCCCTGGCGCTGCTGGCCCGGTAGGGCGGGGGGCTACGGCCCATCCTGGCTTTGCGCCCGGTGCCAATCGACTTTCGGCTGAGGCAGAAGGCTGGGGAAGGAATTCCACAGACCCCATCTTTTTCTGGGAGTCTTTTGGGGGTGGATGAGGCAGCGTCGGCCTCCGTGGTCCGTGGTCCGTGGGCTTCGGCATCCCTGCAAGCTTTTCCGGGCAAGAATTAAGTCCAACGCATCAAGACGCGATAAGACCGGCCGATTCACCGGCGGGTGTGTTCGAACCGTCGCTGCCGTGAAAAGGCAATGTCGGGTGGTCTTGACGGATAACGGTGGATCGAGAGGCCTCTGCCCCCTCGAGCTGCCCGCGGCAGGGGACGCGATCCCTGCACCTAAGGCGAGATGGGTCGCGCCGAAAGCATCCTGTTATGCTCAAGCTATTTTTGGAACCGAGACCGGCAGTCGAACGGCACGGGCAAACGGGTTTCCAAAGGCCTCAGGCCTTTGGTGGGGACAGTGTGAGAGGGGCAGCGCCTCTCTCACGAACCCGGCGCCTCAGAACCCCACCAGCACCGACTTCCCGATAGCCTTGCCGCTCTCCAGGTGCTCATGCACCTGCGCCAGGTTCGCGGCGTTGATCGGGCCGGATTCCTGCGTCAGCGTCGTCTGCAGCACGCCGGCATCCAGCAGGGCGGAGACTTCGGACAGCAGCCGGTGCTGCGCCGCCATGTCGGCCGTCTGGAACAGGGAGCGGGTAAACATCAACTCCCAAGCCACGGTCACGCTTTTCCGCTTCAGCGGCGCGATGTCGAAGCTGTCGTAGTCGTCGATAAGGGAAAGGTGGCCCTGCGGCGCGATCAGCTCGGCAATGGCGGGCATATGCGCGCCGGTGGCGGTCAGCCCCGCCACGTGCGTCACCGGGCCAAGGCCGAGGGCCTGGACCGCCGCCACCAGGTCCCCCCGATGGTCCACGACATGGTGTGCGCCCATCTTGCGCACCCAGTCCGCCGTCTCGGGGCGGGAGGCGGTGGCGATCACGGTCAACCCGGTCAGCCGCCGCGCCAGCTGGATGAGGATGGAGCCGACACCTCCCGCCGCCCCCAGCACTAGCAGCACGCCAGGCTGACTGTAGCTGCCGTAAGGCACCCGCAGCCGGTCGAACAACAACTCCCACGCCGTGATGGCAGTCAGCGGCAGGGCGGCCGCCTGGGCGAAGGAGAGGTTGCGCGGCATCGGGCCGACGATGCGCTCATCCACCGCCTGGAACTCGGCATTGCTGCCGGGGCGGTCGATCTGCCCGGCGTAGAACACGGCATCGCCTGGGCGGAACAGCCGCACCTCGGGCCCCACGGCTTCCACCACGCCGGCGGCGTCGTAGCCAATGATGCGCGGCTGCCCCGCCGGCGGCGTGGCGCTGGAACGCACCTTGAAATCGACCGGATTGACCGAGACGGCTCGGACCGAGACCAGCAGGTCCCGCGGCCCAGGGGTAGGCTTCTCCAGCGTCACGTCCCGCAGGACGGTGGCGGGGCCGGGTTGGGTGAAGGCGATGGCTTTCATGGCAGATCTCCAGGCAACAGGTTCGGCGGAACAACTGGGGCTTGGTGGCCGTAAGCGGAATACGGTAAAATTCCGCACGTAGTGCTGAAAAGGATACCACCCCTTGCCCCGTAAGCTGCGCCCCTACGACTGCGCCCCGGGCTGCCCGGTGGAAGCCGCGCTGGATGTCATCGGCGGTAAGTGGAAAGGCGTCATCCTGTTCCACCTGCTGGGCGGCACGCTGCGTTTTAACGCCCTGCGCCGCAGCCTGGGCAACATCACCCAGCGCATGCTGATCCACCAGTTGCGGGAACTGGAGGAAGACGGGCTGATCCTCCGCACCGTCTACCCGCAAGTGCCGCCGCGCGTGGACTACGCCCTGACCCCGACGGCCCAGAGCCTGGAACCCCTCCTGCGCGGCCTGCACGACTGGGGCGCCGCCTGGATGGCGCAACGGGGCGGCAAGCCGGAAGCGGAACAGCAGGCGGCTTGAGGCTGGCCTTTCTTTCGAGGGTAGGGCGGCAGGCCGGGGAAAGAATTCCCCGGACCCCATCTTTCTTTCTGCAAGTCTGGCGCAGCGCTTCAGGTTTGAGAGCGGACGCTGCTTGATGATTCTATCAATGGGCCACGCGGGCTGAACCCTCAGTCGCCGGATGTCTAAGAGCTCCGGCGCACCCGGCCGTGTTCCAGACCTCAACAGCCTACACAGGCAAACTCGAAAAAAGAAAAGAAGGGGTCCGGGGAATTCCTTCCCCGGCCTTCACCCTATGCTTCCTAAAGTGCCCAACGCGTCGCGGTTGCGCTTACCCCAGTGCCTCGCACAGGGCTTCCGCGGCGCCGGGCATGCCGACAACAAGGGGCCGGCGCCAGTCGCGCAGGTCGCCATCCGCGGTCTGGAAGCCTTCGACCTGTTCCCAGCCGGAGGCACCCCTGGCCAGGGCGATACCGCCGGTGGCGTGGACCAGGGCAACGCCGGCCGCCACGTCCCAGACATTCGGTTTCTCGAATTGCGCCACTTCCATCAGCCCGGCGGCAACGAAGGCGCATTCGATGGCGGCGGAGCCGGTGCGGCGCGGTTCCCACCTCGCGGGGGAGCGGTGAGAGGCATCGCGGAAACCGCCCAGCTTGCGCCGCACGCCGAGATTCTCCCTGCGGGTGACGGGCGATTCGTCGAACAGCAGAGGGCCGCCCTGAATGCAGTGGTACACCCCGGCACGGAGCGCGTGGCTGGAGGCACACCAGAGTGCGCCGGCCACCGGCACGCCATCCCGCAACACGCCGATGGAACCGCTGAACAGCGGCAGGCCGTTGATGAAGTTGGCGGTGCCGTCCACCGGGTCAATCGCCCAGACATAGCCGCCGGGCGTGGTGGGCGGGTTGGGGAATTCCTCGCCCAGGATGTGGTGGCCGGGGAAGGCGGCCTCGATCTCCGCACGCAGCACGGCTTCCACCGCGCGGTCGACGTCGGAGACCGGGTCCTTCAACTCGTGTTCTTCCGGCGCCGTCGGCTTGTAGGCAACATCGAGGGGGCGGGTGAGCGCGGCGGTCATTTCCTCGCCGGCCAGGCGGGCCAGCCGCAGCGCCAGGGCACCGATGGCATCGAGGGATTCGGGGGAATGGTTCATCAGGAACGCGCCTTCTGCGGTGCGGCAAGGCATTCGGGCGGAATCAGGAAGGTCAGCGGCTCCACCTCGATATGGAAGGAAACCGTGCAGGCCTCGTCGAACTCCTGCGGTTCGTCGTCCACGCGGATCGGCCCGCCCGGCCAGCGCAGGGTGACGGTGGCGCCGCGGAGGATCTCCACCGGCGGGTGGCCGGCAGCGGGCGCGCGCAGCCATTCCAGCATCTCGGCCCGCCGCTCGGGCGGCAGCAGCACGACGTCGAGCAGCCCGTTGCCGGGGCGCGATTCCGGCGCCAGCGGCAGGTTGGGGCCGAAGAGGGGGATGTTCATCACCTCCACCAGCAGGGTCTCCACCACCTGCTCGTGGTCATCGACGCGCAGGTGGGCGTGCACCACCGGTGCCTCGGCCAGGGCGCGGCGGAATATGGCGCGCCCGGCCTCCACCCCTTCCAGCCCTTCCTCGTCGGCGCTTTCCACCGCCTGGGCAAAGGCACCGAAACCGACGGATTCCACGAAGCGGTGCTCGCCGAAGCCGTCCTCCTCCGCTTCCGCAACGGCGAGGTTCAGGTGGCGGTGCGCGGCCTTGGCCCAGCCGGCTGCGAAATGCTCGGGTGACGGCCAGGGGCCGAGCGCCCGGGCCAGATTGTTGGCCGTGCCCAGCGGCAACACCGCGCAGCGCCGCCCACGCTCGGGCAGGGAGCGGGCGATGCGCCCCACCGTGCCGTCCCCGCCCGCGATGACGACGAGGTCCCGCAGCTTCTTCAGGCCCTTGCGCAGGGCCTGCCCCTTGGTGCCATACACCTGCACATGCAGGCCGGCTTCTTCCAGCAAGGCAACCAGCTCTTCCTGGGTGTGCGCTTCCTCGCCCGCATTCGGGTTGTGGAACAATGTGGTGTCCATGCCACGCTAACGCCTGCCCCCGGGCCGGCGTTCCATACGGTCTGGAAACATGTCCGCGACGGGCGCATTCCAATGGCAAGGCCTGTGGGTGGTGCTGGCGTGGCCCCCCGCCGGCGCGCTATTCTGGAGGATCGCAGGAGGATCCGTTCATGCTGACACGCCGTTCGATGTTGCTGGCTACCAGCGCCGCCGCCGCCTTGCCGGGCGCCCTGGTGGCCGCCCCCGCGCGGGCCGCGACGCCCCCGGGCGTCATCGTCTTCGCGCGCCAGATCGACGACATCATCAGCCTCGACCCGCATGAGGCGTTCGAATACTCGGCGTCCGAGATGTCGGCCAATGTCTACCAGAAGCTGGTGACCACGCCGAACGCCAACCCCACCGAGATCACCGGCGAGCTGGCCGAGAAGTGGGAGGTCTCGGACGACAACAAGGCCTTCACCTTCACGCTGCGCGAGGGGCCGAAATTCGCCTCCGGCCAGCCGGTGACGGCGGAAGACGTGGCATGGTCCCTCCACCGCGTCGTGGCGATGAACAAGAGCCCGGCCTTCATCATCAACCAGTTCGGCTTCACCAAGGACAACGTGGCCGACCGCATCAAGGCCACCGGCCCGCGCACGGTCGTGCTGACGACGGCGGAGCCGACCGCGCCCAGCTTCCTGCTGTACTGCCTTTCCGCCGCCGTCGGCTCGATCGTCGAGAAGGCCGTGGTCGCGCCCAAGGCGACCGGCGATGACTGGGGCAATGCCTGGCTGAAGCAGAACTCCGCCGGTTCCGGCCCCTACGCGCTGCGCCAGTTCCGCGCCAGCGAGAGCCTGATGCTGGACGCCAACCCGCACAGCAACGTGGTGGCCAAGACCAAGCGTATCGTCATCCGCCACATGCCGGATCCGTCCGCGCAGCTGCTGGGCGTGCGCCAGGGTGACATCGACATCGCCCGCAACCTGGGCGCGGACCAGATCGGCCAGATCCAGTCGGACGGTCGCTTCACCATTCAGCCCTCCCGCAAGGCGAGCCTGCTGTATCTCAGCCTGAACCAGAAGAACGCCAACCTGGCCAAGCCCGAGGTCCGGCAGGCCATCAAGTGGGCGATCGACTACGCGGCGATCCAGAAGAACATCGTCCCCACCACCTACGCCGTGCACCAGTCCTTCCTGCCGGAAGGTTTCCCCGGCGCGCTGACCGACCACCCGTTCAGCCAGAAGGTGGACGAGGCCAAGGCGCTGCTGGCCAAGGCCGGCCTGCCCAACGGCTTCGAGGTGAGCTTCGACTTCTTCTCCGGCGCGCCGATCTCGGACATCGCGCAGGTGGTGCAGGCCAACCTTGCCCTCATAGGCATCCGCACCCGCATGCTGCCGGGCGAGATGCGCGCCGTCATCACCAAGACGCGCTCCCGCCAGCATGACATTGCGCTGCTGCGCTGGGGCTCGGACTATTTCGACCCGCACAGCAACGCCGAAGCCTTCAGCATGAACCCGGACAACGGGGACGAGGCGCGCAACCGCACCCTCGCCTGGCGCGCCGGCTGGGACATCCCCGAGCTGACGCGCCGCACCGCCGCCGCGGTGAAGGAAGTGGATTCGGCCAAGCGCGCGCAGACCTACCTGGAGATCCAGAAGGAGCACCAGCAGGTCTCGCCCTTCGTCATCATGCTGCAGGAGATCGAGGTCGCGGTCTCCCGCCCCGGCGTCACCGGCTTCGACATGGGGCCGATGAACGACCGGAACTACTACCACAACATCGTCAAGGCCTGAGACTAGAACTGCATGAAATCCGATGGAGAACTTCAGGCGGAACTGATGCCGCCTGAGGGCGAACAGCACGCCGCGCCGCCCCCCGTTCAGGGCATGGCGCGGCGGGCCAGGCCTTCCGCCGCGTGGCTCCGGCTGCGCGGCATCCTGTCCAACCTGGCCAGCGTGCCGATCACGCTGTTCGGGCTGGCGGTCGTGACCTTCTTCATCGGACGTGTCGTGCCGATCGACCCGGTGCTGGCCATCGTGGGCGACCGTGCGCCGCAGGACGTGGTGGACCGGGCGCGTCTGGAACTGGGGCTGGACCAGCCGCTCTACATCCAGTTCTGGCGCTATCTCGGCCAGATCGTGCATGGCGATCTCGGCCGTTCGGTGATGACGTCCAACCCCGTCACGCAGGACATCGCCCGCTTCCTGCCGGCGACGTTCGAGCTGGCGACGCTGGCCATCATCATCGCCGTCGCCATCGGCGTGCCGCTGGGCGTCTGGGCGGCAACGCAGCAGGGCAAGCTGGTGGACCAGGCAGTGCGCCTGTTCTGCCTTGCCGGCCATTCCCTGCCGGTCTTCGTGCTCGGCCTGCTGTCGCTGCTGCTGTTCTACGCCACGCTGGGCTGGGCGCCCGGGCCGGGGCGGCAGAGCATCTATTTCGACGGGATGGTGGACGTCCATACCGGCATCCTGACCATCGACTCCCTCATCGCCGGCGACTGGCCCGCCTTCTGGGACGCGCTGGCGCATCTGGCGCAGCCGGCCGGCGTGCTGGCCTTCTTCAGCCTCGCCTATATCGCGCGCATGACCCGCGCCTTCATGCTGGCGGAGCTGAAGAGCGAATACGTCACTACCGCCCGCGCCAAGGGCCTCTCCTCCGCCCGCATCGTCTGGCGCCACGCTTTCGGCAACATCCTGGTGCCCTTGGTCACCGTGCTGGCCATGACCTATGCCGGCCTTCTCGAAGGCGCGGTGCTGACGGAGACGATCTTCTCCTGGCCCGGCCTCGGCCAGTACCTGACCGTCTCCCTGCTGAACGCCGACATGAACGCGGTGCTGGGCGCCACCCTCGTCGTCGGCCTGATCTATGTGGCGCTGAACCTGCTGGCGGACATGCTCTACCGGCTGCTCGACCCGCGGGTGAAATAAGATGAGCGAAACCACCATGAGCCGCCGCGAGTGGCTCCTCTCCGACACCCCGACCTCCCGCGCCCAGGCCAAGTGGGGCCGGCGCTACCAGACCTGGCTGGCCTTCCGCCGCAACAAGCTGGCCGTCGCCGGCCTGGGCGTGGTGCTGTTCATGCTGGTGATGGCGCTGCTGGCGCCGCTGCTGGCCACCCACGACCCCGGCGTGCAGGTGCTGGCGGACCGGTTGCAGAAGCCCTCCGCCGCGCACTGGCTGGGCACCGACGAGCTCGGCCGCGATACCTGGTCCCGCCTGCTCTATGGCGGCCGCGTCACCCTCGGCATGGTCGTCGCCGTGGTGGTGCTGGTGGCGCCGCTCGGGCTGATCGTCGGCTGCGTCGCCGGCTACATGGGCGGCATCGTCGACAAGCTGCTGATGCGCGTCACCGACGTGTTCCTGGCCTTCCCGCGCCTGATCCTGGCCCTGGCCTTCGTCGCCGCCATGAAGCCGGGTGTGGAGAGCGCCGTCATCGCCATCGCTCTGACCGCCTGGCCACCCTATGCCCGCCTGGCCCGTGCCGAAACGCTGACCATCCGCAACGCCGACTTCATCTCCGCCGTGCAGATGACCGGCGCCTCCCGCTGGCGCATCATCCTGCGCCATGTGACGCCGATGTGCATGCCGTCCCTGACCGTGCGGGTGACGCTGGACATGTCCTCCATCATCCTCACCGCCGCCGGCCTCGGCTTCCTCGGCCTCGGCGCGCAGCCGCCGACGCCGGAATGGGGCACCATGATCGCGACGGCACGCCGCTTCATCCTGGAACAATGGTGGGTGCCGGTGATCCCGGGCATCGCCATCTTCATGGCCAGCCTCGCCTTCAACCTGCTGGGCGACGGGCTCCGCGACGTGCTGGACCCGAAGCAGCGATGAACGGTTTTCGTGTGAAGAACCGGGGGGAGAATGAATTCTCCCCCCGGGCCCCCCTCATTCTTTTTTGCGAGTTTGGGTTCGGGCTTGAAGGCCGCAGAGCTGCGCTGAACGGCATGGGGGCATTGGAATCAAAGAGCCCGCGCAGGCTGAACCGTCACTCGCCGAGGGTCATGGACCCCCGGCGGAACCGGCCGGGCAGGGGTGCCACCGCAGGCGCATCCAAAAACGCGCAGAAAGACAAGCAGGGGGTTTGGGGGAATTCATTCCCCCATGCTTCCACTGACCTTCCGGGGATGCCCCTGTGACCAAGCCCCTCGTAGAAATCCAGAATCTCCGCGTCGATTTCCCCACCGCTTCGGGCGGCTACAACCCCGCCGTGCGGGGTGTCTCCATGGCCTTGGGGCGGGAGAAGCTGGGCATCGTCGGCGAATCCGGCTCCGGCAAGTCCGTCACCGGCCGGGCTTTGATGCGCCTGTTGCCGGAGGCCGCGCGCGTGCGGGCGGACAAGCTGGTGTTCGACGGCGTCGATGTGCTGAACGCATCGGAGCGTACGATGCGCGGGCTGCGCGGCGGCCGTATCGGGCTGATTTTGCAGGACCCGAAATACAGCCTCAACCCGGTCATGACGGTGGGCGCGCAGATCAGCGAAGCCTGGCGCGCCCACAACAAGGGCGGCAAGCGGGAGGCGCGGGAGGCCGCGCTGAACCTGCTGGAGCAGGTGCGCATCCGCGACCCCCGCCGCGTGCTGGATTCCTATCCGCACGAGGTCTCGGGCGGCATGGGCCAGCGCATCATGATCGCGATGATGCTGGCGCCGGACCCGGCCATGCTGATCGCGGACGAGCCGACCAGCGCGTTGGATGCCAGCGTGCAGGCGGAAATCCTGAAGCTGATCGACGACCTCGTCTCCGCCCGCGGCATGGGGCTGATGCTGATCAGCCACGACCTGCCGCTGGTGGCCCGCTTCTGCGACCGCGTGGCGGTGATGTATGCCGGCCAGGTGATGGAGACCCTGCCGGCGCAGGACCTGCATCGGGCCGAGCACCCCTATACCCGTGGCCTGCTGGATTGCATGCCGCATCTCTCCCAGAAGCGGGCGCGGCTGCCGGTGCTGACGCGTGACCCGAAATGGCTGGAGCAGCATTCGTGACCAAGCCGATGATCGAGGCCGGCAAGCTCAACGTCCATTTCGGCGACAACCACGTCGTCCACGACGTGTCCTTCAGCGTCGCCGCCGGCGAAACCTTTGGCCTGGTGGGGGAAAGCGGGTCCGGCAAGTCCACCGTGCTGCGCTGTATCGCGGGGCTGGTCGATAGCTGGGACGGCGTGCTGGCGGTGGATGGCCAGCAGTTGGGCCATAAGCGGGACAAGGCGTTCTTCCAGCGCGTGCAGATGGTGTTCCAGGACCCCTACGGTTCGCTGCACCCGCGCCAGACGGTGGACCGCATCCTGTCCGAGCCGCTGGCGGTGCATGGCATCCCCGATGCCGAAACGCGCATCACCAAGGCGCTGGAGGAGGTGGCGCTGCCGCGCACGGCGCGCTTCCGCTATCCGCACCAGCTCTCCGGCGGGCAGCGGCAGCGTGTGGCGATCGCCCGCGCGCTGATCGCCAACCCCTCCGTGCTGCTGCTGGACGAGCCGACCAGCGCGCTGGATGTCTCCGTCCAGGCGGAGGTGCTGAACCTGCTGGCGGATCTGCGCCAGGCGCGGCAACTGACCTGCATCCTGGTGTCCCACAACCTGGCCGTGGTGGGGCATCTCTGCCGCCGGCTGGCGGTGATGCAGGGCGGCCGGATCGTCGAGATCCTGACCGAGGACCAGCTGCGCGCCGGCCAGTCCAACCACGCCCATACACGGGACCTGATCGCGCTGTCGCACGAGCTGGAGGGCTGAGGCCGGTCGAGCCTCGAACTCGGCCGGGGAGGAAGGTCAGGGGAATGAATTCCCCTGAAACCCCTTCTTTTTTCTGCCAGTTGCGTTGAGGCGTGGGCAGGCGTGTCCAGGCCATGCGGCCTATCGTGGACCATCCAAATTGGCCCGTTTGGCACCGGCTTGGCTATCGATCTGCCTGAAGCTGGCTCTCGCCATCCTGAAGGCGGCTGCCTTTGTGCAGTGGAAGGCCCAGGGTTCCTGCCAAAGCGTTTGGCAACCAGTTTGCCGCCTGCCGCCTGCCGCCTGCCGCCTGCCGCCCACGGCCACACGTTTCGACATGATCCTAGGCTACAGCCCGCGTCATGCCAGGCCCCGGTCGTCAAAGGCCATCGACTTTGGTGACAATGGTTACCAAACATCGTCATTCGCCTGCCCATCCTGCAAACCCTGCCTTGAGCAAGGCGCCGTCAGTGTCAGCCAGACCACTGATGGCGGGGTCTGGGGTGGTCCTGCCACCCCAGCGGGGTCCAGGGGCAGCGCCCCTGGCCTTGCCTTCAACCCGAACTCAATGCCTCGGACCCGGGGGCCACGCTTGCCCTACCGCCCCTGCGCCACCCGCAACGCGCGGCGCAGCCGGGCGATGCCGGTGCGGATATGCCCGGTGCGGCACAGCAATTCGCCTTCCTCGCCCAGGCCGCGCGCGGGCTGTTGCACGCCGGCGGGCAGGGTGGCCAGCCGGGCGACCAGTTCCTGGCAGTAATGGAGATCCTGCGGCAGCGTCCTCAGCTCGGCTGGGAAGGCGACACGTGATGGAGCGGACATGACGGAGAGCGCGAGCAGAAGCCGGGGAAGCATACCCGCATCATGCAGCATGCCGCGCTAACAGGGGGTGAGCGCGGCATGAAGCCTTGGTCATACCTGCAGGATTGGCGCCGCCGCCCTTGCCTGGTTCAGGCCAGCGGCAGCCGGAAGCAGACGGCCAGGCCGGGCTTGTCCAGGCTCTCGCCATGGCCTTCGTCGAACCACAGCGTGCCACCATGCAACTGCACCACGGCCCGCACCAGGGAGAGGCCCAGGCCGGAGCCCGGGGTGTTGCGGGAGGAATCGGCGCGGAAGAAGCGCTCCCCCACCCGCTCGCGGTCCTCCAGCGAAAGGCCGGGCCCCTGGTCGGAGACACGGACGACGATGGCGTCTTCCAGCAGCTCGGCCTTCAGCAGGATGCTGCCGCCGTCGGGGGTGAACTTCACCGCGTTGTCCAGCAGGTTGGCCAGGGCCTGTAGCAGCAGGTCGCGGTCCCCGGTCAGCGGCAGGGCGGCGGGCCATTCGGTGCGCAGGGTCTGGCCGTTCTCCTCCGCCGTGGCGCCGTAGAGCTCGGCGGCGTCCTCGAGCAGCGGCACCAGGTCCACAGGGGCGAAGGCGGCGCGGCGGGCCCCGGCCTCGACCTCGGCGATGCGCAGCACGGCCTGGAAGACGCGGGTGACATTGTCCAGGTCGGCGATGCCGCGCTCCAGCGCGCTGTGCAGCGCGGCGGGGTCGTCGGCATTGGCCAGCGCTTCCTCCAGCCGGTTGCGGGCGCGGGCGATGGGGGTGCGCAGGTCGTGCGCGATGGCGTCCGAGACACCGCGCACGCCCTCCATCAGGTGCGCGATGCGGTCCAGCATGGTGTTCATGCTGTGGCCCAGCGCCTCGAACTCATCCTCGCGGCCGGAGAGCGGCACGCGGGGGGAAAGGTCGCCGCCGGCGATCAGCGCCGCCGTGGCGGTCACCGGTGCCAGCCGCCGCTCCAACGCCCGCCTTAGCAGCGCGGCCCCGGCGAAGGCGAATAGCAGCGCCACGCCGGCGGACCACGCCAGCCCCTCGGTCAGCAGCGCGCGCAGGCGCAGTTTTTCTTCGACATCCCGGCCGACCGCGAGGCGGGAGCCATCCGGCAGCGGCAACACGAACAGCCGGGCCTCGCCGGGGATGCCGTCGCGCTCCAGCGACATGCCGTACCACTGCACGTCGGGCGCGAAGCCCTGCGGCAGCGCTTCCAGATTGCCGGCCAGCCGCTGCCCGCTGGGGGCGCTCAGCAGGTACAGGGTCTGGTTCTCGGCATCCAGCGCCAGCCGCTCGCCAATGGCGTCGGCCACCGCCTGGTCGCCGGCATCGCGCCAGCGCTCGGCCAGGGCCATGGCATCGGCGCGGATGGCGGCATCTATCTGCCGGTCCAACGCGCCGGCCGTGCCCCACCACAGCACGCCGGTGAAGGCGAGGCCGGCGAGCAGGAACAGCGCGGCGAACAGCAGCGCGAAGCGGAAGCCGGCGGAGGAAAGCAGTTGCCACAGCGGGCCGGGATGCTGCCCCCGCCGCCGGGTGGCGGCGGCAAGCGGCACCGCGTGTGGCATGTCGGGCCGCGGGTGCGGCGCCAGGTCGGGCCGCGGATGCGGCGGGGGGCTCACGGTTCGGCGCGGATCATGTAGCCGGCGTTGCGCACCGTGTGGATCAGCGGCTTGTCGAAGCCCTTGTCCAGCTTCTGCCGCAGGCGGGAGACATGCACGTCGATCACGTTGGTCTGTGGGTCGAAGTGATAGTCCCACACCTTCTCCAGCAGCATGGTGCGGGTCACCACCTGGCCGGCATGGCGCATCAGGTGCTCCAGCAGCCGGAACTCGCGCGGCTGCACGTCAATCCGCTTGCCACCGCGCGTGACGGTGCGGGAGAGCAGGTCGAGCTCCAGGTCCGCGATCTTCAGCCGGGTCGCGGGCGCATCAACGGCCGGGCGGCGGCCCAGCGCCTCGCACCGCGCCAGCAGCTCGGCGAAGGCGAAGGGCTTGACCAGATAATCGTCGCCGCCGGCCTTCAGCCCCTTCACCCGCTCATCCACGCCGGCCAGGGCGGAGAGAAACAGGACGGGCGTGTGGTTGCCCTGCCCGCGCAGCGTCTCGACCAGGCGGACGCCGTCGATGCCGCCGGGCAGCATGCGGTCCAGCACCAGCAGGTCGAAATTCTCGCTGGCCGCCATGAACAGGCCTTCGCGGCCATTGGGCACGTGCTCGACGGTGTGGCCGGCTTCCTGCAGCCCCTTCTTCACGAAGCGGCCGACCTCGGCGTCGTCCTCCACCAGCAGGATACGCATGAGTGCTGAACTCCTCGGGACGCGCATGGCGCGAATAGGCGATCGGACAGGCAGGATGGCCTGTCGGTCCGGGCGGCGCCAGCCCATAGCGGGGCCGCGACCATCACGCCAGCGCTGGGGAGCGGGAGAGAGCGCGTGGGAAAAGGCTCGAGGAGGCGGGGCGGCGCTGCCCGGGGGAGAGCAGGCGCCGCCCCAGCACCATGACCGCAAGGGGAAATGCTGCGGTGCACCGCCGTGGGGGAGGGCGGTGCGATGGCTGGGACCATTCTAGGCCGGCACTTCCTGACAAAGGTTTAAGGTTGTCAGAAGAAAGAAAAGCCCCTCTTCGGCGCACCCTGCTCGGCCCGGATGATGCGGCGGGCCCCGTCGGCGGCGAATTGCCGCCGCTCCCGCACCCCCGGCATGCTGATGCCGCGGCTGCGGCACCAGGTGAAGAATTCCTGTGGCCGCAGCGTGACGCGGATGACGCGGTAGCCCTGGCGCTCGTGGTGCAGCACGTCCTTGGCCGCGCCTTCCCGCCAATCGTCATAGGTGGCGCTCATATCCGGCATCCGGTCCCGCAGCAGGTCGAAGCTGGCGGATTCATACCAGGCGAACCCCATGATCGGCTTTTCGCGCTTCATCGCTGGCCTCTGTCATCATCGCCGGACCCGACCGGCATCAACGGAGACGCAGGATGGCATGCGTCCCGCTGAGCATGAACAGAGAATCGTCTCTTTTTGTGTCTCTCGTCCAGAAACGAGATAAACGAGACTTTAACCGGCCTTGCGCCTACCGCCGCCCCGCTTCTTCTTGTCCGGCTCGTAGCCACCACCCCCCGGGCCTAGGGGCTTCGGCCGCCAGTCCTTCTTCTCGCCACGGCGCGGCTGCGCGTCCTGCATCGAGCGGCCGGCCAGGTTGGGTTCCAGACCCAGCTCCAGGCTTTCCAGCCGCTTGATCTCGTCGCGCATGCGGGCGGCGGTCTCGAACTCCAGGTCGGCGGCGGCGGTGCGCATCTTCTTCTCCAGCTCCGCGATGCTGGCGCGCAGGTCCTTGCCGACGAAATGCGCCGGCCCGTCCTCCTCCGCCCCCGTGGGCGCGATGGTGACGTAGTCCTGTTCGTAGACCGACTGCAGCACGTCGCTGATCTGGCGGATGATGGTCTGCGGCGTGATGCCGTGCGCCTCGTTCCATTCCTGCTGCTTGGCGCGGCGGCGGTCGGTCTCCTCCAGCGCGTTGCGCATGCTGTTAGTCATGCGGTCGGCATAGAGGATGACGCGGCCTTCCGCGTTACGCGCCGCGCGGCCGATGGTCTGGATCAGCGAGGTGGTGGAACGCAGGAAGCCTTCCTTGTCCGCGTCCAGGATGGTCACCAGCCGGCATTCTGGGATGTCCAGGCCCTCGCGCAGCAGGTTGATGCCGATCAGCACGTCGAACACACCCTTGCGCAGGTCGCGGATGATCTCGATCCGCTCCAGCGTATCCACGTCCGAATGCAGGTAGCGGACCTTGATGCCCGCCTCGGTCATGTACTCGGTCAGGTCCTCGGCCATCCGCTTGGTCAGGGTGGTGACCAGGATGCGGCCGCCCTGGCCGATCACGGTGCGGCACTCCGCCATCAGGTCGTCCACCTGGCCCTCGACGGGACGGATCTCCACCGGCGGGTCGATCAGCCCGGTGGGGCGGATCACCTGCTCGGCGAAGGTGCCGCCGGTCCGCTCCATCTCCCATGGCCCGGGCGTGGCGCTGACGAAGACGGTGTCGGGGCGGAAGCTCTCCCACTCCTCGAATTTCAGCGGCCGGTTGTCCATGCAGGAGGGCAGGCGGAAGCCGAACTCGGTCAGGATGGATTTGCGCGCGAAGTCGCCCCGGTACATGCCGCCGATCTGCGGCACGGTCACATGGCTCTCATCGACGATCAGCAGCGCATTCTCAGGCAGGTACTCGAACAGCGTCGGCGGCGGGTTGCCGGGGCCGCGGCCGGAGAGGTAGCGGGAGTAGTTCTCGATGCCTTTGCAGGACCCGGTGGTCTCCATCATCTCCAGGTCGAAGGTAGTCCTCTGCTCCAGCCGCTGCGCCTCCAGCAGCTTGCCCTCGGCGGTCAGCCGCTCCAGCGTCTGCTTCAACTCGATGCGGATGTCGCGGATCGCCTGGATCATGGTCGGGCGCGGCGTGACGTAGTGGCTGTTGGCGTAGATCGCCACGCTCTCCATCTCGCCGGCGATCTCGCCCGTCAGCGGGTCGAACTCCCGCAGCCCGTCGATCTCGTCGCCGAACAGGGAGATGCGCCAGGCGCGGTCTTCCAGGTGGGACGGCCAGATGTCCACGCTCTCGCCGCGCACGCGGAAGGTGCCGCGCTGGAAGCCGGCGTCGTTGCGGCGGTATTGCTGCTCCACCAGCGCCTTGATCAACTGGTCCCGGGCGATGCTGCCGCCCAGCTGCAGCTTCACCACCATGTTCGAGTACAGCTCGACCGAGCCGATACCGTAGATGCAGGAGACGGAGGCGACGATGACCACGTCGTTCCGCTCCAGCAGCGCCTGCGTCGCGGAGTGGCGCATGCGGTCGATCTGCTCGTTGATCTGCGCGTCTTTTTCAATATAGGTGTCGGAGCGCGGCACATACGCTTCCGGCTGGTAGTAGTCGTAGTAGCTGACGAAATACTCGACGGCATTGTCCGGGAAGAAGGACTTCATCTCGCCATAGAGCTGCGCCGCGAGCGTCTTGTTGGGCGCCAGGATCAGCGTCGGCCGCTGCACCTTCTCGATCACCTTGGCCATGGTGAAGGTCTTGCCGGAACCGGTGACGCCCAGCAGCACCTGGTCCCGTTCCTCCTGCGTCAGGCCTCCCACCAGCTGCTCGATGGCCGCAGGCTGGTCGCCCGCCGGCTCATAGGGGGAGACGACCTTCAGCGTGCGCGTCGCCGGCGGCGACGGACGCTTCGGCGGCACGAAGGGGGAGGTAACGGGGACGAACACATCCATGGCAGCAGCTCCCGGCAAGGGCATCGCGCCAATGTGGGGTCGGGGCGGGGCGAACGCTAGGACTACGAACGATTCGTGAACGCGGACTCCGGCCCAAATTCACTGGCGACCCAGTCGATGAAGCTGCGCAGCTTGGCGGTGGGCCGCCGGTCGGCGGGAAACAGCAGGTGCATGGGGCGGGCGGGTGGCGTGTAGCCCGGCAGCAACGGCACCAGCAGGCCCTGCTGCAGCGGCGCGCGCAACATCGCCTCGGCACCCAGGATGATGCCGAAGCCGGCCAGGGCGGCGTTCAGCAGCGCCTTGCTGTCATTGGCCTGGAAGCGCCCGCCGATCGCCACCGCATGCTCCACCCCGTCGCGGCTGAAGCGCCATTCACGCGCGACCGGCGAGCGCCATTCGCTGAAGCCGAGACACTCATGGCCGCGCAGGTCCTGCGGCGTCGCCGGCGTGCCATGCGCCGCCAGATAGGCCGGCGCGGCGCAGGCCAGCAGGCGGTAGGGCGCCAGCGGGCGCGCCGCGAGGGTGGAGTCGCGCAGTGCCCCCAGGCGGATCACCGCCTCGAAGCCCTCCTCCACCAGATCGACCATGCGGTCCGACAGCGACAGCTCCACCTCCACCGCCGGATGTGCCGTCAGGTAGCGCGCCAGCATCGGGGCCAGGCAGTGCGCGCCGAAGGTGACCGGCGCGTTCACCCGCAGCCGCCCTCGCGGCGCGGCGCGCAGGTCCTGCGCCAGCGCGTCGGCGGCCGCCGCCTCGGCCAGCACGCTGCGGCACCGCTCGCAATAGGCGCGGCCGAACTCGGTCAGGCTCTGGCGGCGCGTGGTGCGGGTCAGCAGGCGGCTGCCCAGCCGGTCCTCCAGGAAGCGCACATGCTTGCCGACCATCTGCGGCGACATCCGCAACGCCGTGGCGGTGGCAGCGAAGGAGCCGGTGTCGGCCGCCTTCACGAAGACGGCCATGCTGGTCAGGCGGTCCATCCGATTGCATCCATCTGGTTTCGGGAGTTCGCCCGGGATGCCGCATTATCGCCAGCCGATGGGCGATGCACAGTCCGCCGCGACAGCCAACAGGAGAACGTGGCATGCGGATCGGAATCATCGGCGCGGGATATATCGGCCAGGGCATCGCCCGACTGGCCCTGCGGGCGGGGGACGAAGTGATGATCGGCAATTCGCGCGGGCCGGAGACGCTGTTCAGCGTGGCGACGAGCCTGGGGTGCCTGGCTGGCACGGCAGAGCAGGTGGCGGCGTTTGGTGGCGTGGTGCTGGTCGCGGTGCCCTTCCGTAACATCGGCGCACTGCCAGCGGCCGCCCTGGCGGGCAAGGTCGTGCTCGACCCCAACAACTATTACCCGCAGCGGGACGGGCAGATCGCGGCGCTGGACGAGCGCGCCACGACCACCAGCCAAATGCTGGCCGGGGCGCTGCCGGGTGCCCGGGTGGTGAAGGCCTTCAACGCCATTCTGGCGGAGGACCTCGGCACGGACGGGCGCCCCGCCGGCACGCCCGGGCGGCGCGCCCTGCCGATCGCGGGCGACGACGCCAGGGCCAAGGCGCAGGTGGCCGCGCTGCAGGACCGCTACGGCTTCGACGTCGTCGATGCCGGCGGGCTGGCCGAAAGCTGGCGGTTCGAGCGTGCCAAGCCGGCCTATTGCCGGCGGCTGGACAGCACGGCCCTACGCGCCGCGCTGGCGGCGGCGGAGCGCGACGTGGAACTGCCGCACCACTCCTGGCACGCGGACGATCGCTGAGGCGTAGCGGCCGGCGGCGGCGTCAGGCCGCCGCCACCTCGCGCAGCGTCACGCCCAGGGCCGCCAGGTCGCGCCAGTATTCCGGGTAGGTCTTGGCCACGCAGCCCGGGTCCAAGATGGTCACGCCCGGCACCAGCAGGCCGGCCAGGGCCATGCTCATGGCGATGCGGTGGTCGGCGTAGGTGGTGATGTGCGCGGGGCGGAAGTGTTCGCGCGGCTGCGGTGTCACCACCAGGTCGTCGCCGTCCTCGACGGCCAGGCCGGGGGCGAGGCGGGCGAGCTCGGTGGCCATGGCGGCCACGCGGTCGCATTCCTTCACCCGCAGGTTGGCAATGCCGGTGAAGCGCACGGGGGTGGCGTTGAAGGCCGCCATCGCCGCCAGCGTCGGCACCGCATCCTGCATCTGGGAACCATCAATCTCGGCCGGCAGGTGCGGGAAAGCGGCGATCAGCGCGTGGGCCTTGGCGTCGGGCTGGGTGAAGGCCTGGGCGGGGGTGCCAATGTCGATGGCGCCGCCGGTCAGGACTTCGGCCGCCCAGAGATAGGTGGCGGCGGAGGCATCCGGCTCGATATGGAAGTCCGCCGCGCGATAGCCGGTGGGCTGCACGATCCAGGTGGCGGCGTCCGGCTGTTCCACCGTGGCGCCGAAGGCGCGCATGGCGGCCAGCGTCAGGTCGATATAGCCGCGCGCGCCGATGGCATCCCCGGCGAGCGAGATGCGCACCGGGTGGCGGCCACCCGCCGCCAGCATCAGCACGGCGGAGACATACTGGCTGGAGAGGCCGGCATCGATGGTGACGGCCTGGCCCGGGAAGCCGCCCTGGCCACGCACGGTCACCGGCGGGCAGCCGGTGGGGGCCTCCACTGCGATGCCCAGGCTGGCCAGTGCCGCGACCAGGGGCGCGATCGGCCGCTTCTGCATATGCGCGTCGCCGGTGATGACTACGGGGCCATCGGCCAGCGCGGCGGCGGCGGTCAGGAAGCGTGTGGCGGTGCCGGCATTGCCCAGGAACAGCGGCGTGGCGGGGGCGCGCAGCCGGCCCTCGCTGGTCACGGTGAAGCTGGTGGCGTCCGGCTCCTCCACCGTCACGCCCATCTGGCGCAGGGCTTCGGCCATGTAGCGGGTGTCGTCGCTCTTCAGCGCGCCGGTCAGGCGGCTGGTGCCGCGCGCCAGCGCCGCCAGCAGCAGCGCCCGGTTGGTGATGGATTTCGACCCCGGCGGCGCCACGTGCCCGCGCAGCGGCCGCCCGGGCGGCGTGATGGTCAGGGCGCTGGCCGTGGTGGTCATTTCTCGACGAAGGCCTTCTCGATGACGTAGTGGCCGGGGCGGCTGTTGGCGCCTTCCTCGAAGCCCATGCCTTCCAGCAGGGCCTTGGTCTCCGCCAGCATCTCCGGGCTGCCGCACAGCATGATGCGGTCATCTTCCGGGTTGAAGGCGGGCAGGCCGAGATCGGCGAACAGCTTGCCGCTGCGGATCAGATCGGTCACCCGGCCGGTGTTGCGGAAGGCCTCGCGCGTCACGGTGGGGTAGTAGAGCAGCTTGGGGGCGACGATCTCGCCCAGCAGCTCGTCCGCCGGCAGCTCGCGCTCGATATAGTCACTATAGGCCAGCTCCTTTACCTCACGCACGCCGTGCAGCAGCACGATGCGCTCGAACCGGTCGTACACGTCCGGCTCGCGGATCAGGGACATGAAGGGCGCCAGGCCGGTGCCGGTGCCGTACAGCCACAGCGTCTTGCCCGGCAGCAGCGCGTCCGGCACCAGCGTGCCGACGGCCTTCTTGCCGACCAGGATCTCGTCGCCCGGGCGGATATGCTGCAGCCGGCTGGTCAGCGGCCCATCCGGCACCTTGATGGAGAGGAACTCCAGGTGCTCGTCATACGGCGCGGAGGCGACGGAATAGGCGCGCACCAGCGGCTTGCCCTCCACCACCAGCCCGATCATCACGAACTGGCCTGCGGTGAAGCGCAGGCCGGGCTGCCGCGTGCAGCGGAAGCTGAACAGGCGGTCGGTCCAGTGATGCACCTGTTCCACCGTCTCGGTGAAATAGGCGGGGTGGGCGGCCTTCAGTGGCGGGCGGGTCTCGGCGTTCATGGGCTGCAAGTGGTCTTCTTCAACGTGCCGGGCAAGTCTGGTGACATGGGCCAGGGCCAAAGTCTGAGCCAGGGTGAGACAGGCATGGAGCCGGGGCATGGCATGGCTTGCAAGCGGCCGCGGTTGCGGTGAGCATCCGCCTATCATGAGCACGACCACCGACGCCACCCCGCAAGCCGCCCCCCCCGTAGGCCCGGAGGTCGACCCGACCCCGCGCCCGCTGCCCGCCCGCATCCCCCACCGGGGCGCGAGCGTGACGCTGGAGCCGCTGGGCGTCCGCCATGCGGAAGAGCTGTGGCAGTCCATGCAGGCCGATGGGCCGAATGGCAGCAGCGAGGATAGCTGGGCCTATCTGGGCTACGGCCCCTTCGCCGATTTTGCGACCTTCCGCCGCTTCATCGGCGGTTTCGCCACCACGCATGACCCGATCGCCTGGGCGGTGCGGCCACATATCTCCGGCATCGCCTCCGGCTGGCTGACGCTGATGGAGATCCAGCCCGCCAATGCGGCGATCGAGCTGGGCAATATCTGGTTCGCGCCACGCATGCAGCGTACCCGCGCCACCACCGAGGCGATGTTCCTGCTGATGCGGCATGCGATGGACGAGCTCGGCTACCGCCGCCTGGTGTGGAAGTGCAACGCGCTCAACGCCCCCTCCCGCCGTGCCGCCGCGCGGCTGGGCTTCACCTATGAGGGCGAGCACCGGGCACATCTGGTGGTGAAGGGCCGGCGGCGGGACACCGCCTGGTACTCCATCCTGGACGATGAATGGCCGACGCGGCGGGATGCCATTTTGGCCTGGCTGGACGATGCCAATTTCGACCATCGCGGCGTCGCGCGGCGCAGCCTGAATGTTGCCGGAATATAACCCGGATTTAATTTGGCTGCTTGAATTCACCCGGGCATAACATGGCGCTTCCGCAAGGAGCATGCGCCATGCCCGATACCCCGCCGCCCTACGCCGCCTTCGAAGGCGCGCGCCTGCTGGCCATCGGCGAACTGCCGCAGGTCGCCCTGCGCGCCAAGGAGGCGCTGGACCGTGGCTCCAGCGCCCCCGTCCTAGTCTTCGACAACCAGACCAGCCAGCAGGTGGAGGTCGATTTCCGCGGCCAGCCGGGCGATGTGCTGGAGCGCCTGGCCCCGCCGCCGCGCCGCCCCGGCCGCCCCAAGCTGGGCGTCGTCGCCCGGGAAGTGACGCTGCTGCCCCGCCACTGGGAATGGCTGGCCCAGCAGCCGGGCGGTGCCTCCGTCGCGCTGCGCAAGCTGGTGGAGGAGGCGCGCCGCAGCCACTCCGGCACCGATCGCCGCCGGACCGCCCAGGAAACCTGCTACCGCTTCATGCACACCATGGCCGGGGACCGCCCGGGCTTCGAGGACGCCGTCCGCGCCCTCTACGCCGCCGACCGCAACCGCTTCGAAACCCTGGCCCGCGCCTGGCCCGGCGATATCGGCGAACACGCCTGCCGGCTGGCCCTGGCAGTGTGGGACGCCGTGCCGGCTGAGTGAGGGAAAGGGAAGGAGAAGGGAAGGCCGGGGAAGGGATTCCCCGGACCCCTTCTTTTTCTTTTTCGAGTTTCTCGGGCGTGGCTGTTGAGAGGGTAGTCCTGAAATACGGCTGGGTGCGCCGGAGGTCCTAGACCTCCGGCGACTGCGGGTTCAGCCCTTGTGGCCCCTATATAAAATCATCAGAAGCGTCCGCTCTCAGTCCTGCAGCGCAACGCCAAGCTCGCAGAAAAAAAGAAGGGGCCCGGGGAATTCTTCCCCGGCCTTCCCTAAGCAACCCCGACAAAGACGTCAGAGCGCGACCGTCCCCTCCAGCGGGTTGGAGGATGGCGCCACCACCGGGCTGGCCGGGGCTGGCGTGGCTGGGGCCGGGTCGGTGACGGAGGGTGTGGGCGCTGCCGGGGCCGGGGTGCCGGCGGGGGGCGGCAGGTTTTCCACCTGGGGCGCGGGCAGCGGGCCGGCGCCCTGCACGGTACCGCCGGCGGGCGGGGTGTGGGTGGGCTGCACGGCGTGGTTACGCGACTCGGCGGCGGCGGCGGGGTCTTCCGGCGCGGTGGTGTAGTCCGGGACGATGCGGGCCTGGTTGCCGGCGATGACCAGCACCTTCTGCCCCAGGGCCAGCGGCGTCTGGTCCTTCTGCGCCACCGAGACCAGCTCGTTATTGCCCTTGCGGACGATGTACTCGAAGCCGTTGGTGGTGCCGGCCGCCTGCTCGGCCGCGCTGCCCAGCAGGCCGCCGAGCAGCCCGCCGCCGATGCCGCCGAAGGCCGAGGTGATATCCCCCCCACCGATGCGGGTGCCGACGACGCCGCCGGCCGCGGCACCCGCGGCGATGCCGGTGGTGCCATCGGCCGCGATCTGCACCGGGCGGATGCCGACGATGGTGCCCTGTTCCACCTTATTGGCCTGCTGCATGGCGCGGCCGGCATAGGTGTCGGGCGAATAGTCGGGCCCACAGGCGCTGAGCCCCCCGAGAAGCAGGGGGAGCAGAAGCAGGCGGGAGCGGGAGAGAAGCTGCAAGGTCGGCACATCCGCTGCGATGGAAACCGGCCGGAAGGTAGGGACTAGGGCCGCCCGTGTCATCCCGTCCCGCGTGGCGCCGGCAACGTTGGGGGCTTCCGCTGTTCATACCACCGTCAGCAACCGAGGATGTGACCCATGCACCACCTCTCTGCCGAGATGCGCGCCTGTGTGGAGGCCTGCCTGGCCTGCTACACCACCTGCCTCTCCAGCTTCTCCGGCCACTGCCTGGAAGAGGGCGGCGCGCATGTGGAACCGAAGCACGCGCGGCTGATGATGGCCTGCGCGGAAATCTGCCGGACTTCCGCCCATTTCATGCTGCTGGGCACGCCGCACCACAAGCACACCTGTGCCGAATGCGCCGAGATCTGCAACGAATGCGCCCAGGATTGCGAGCGTGTGGGCGGCATGCAGGACTGCGTGGAGGCTTGCCGCCGCTGCGCGGAATCCTGCCGGGCGATGGCGGCCTGATCGGATCGGCCGCCTGGCCTTGGCGGGCGATAGGGAAGGCCGGGGAAGAAATTCCCCGGGCCACTTCTTTTTCCTGCGGGGTGGCGTTGCGTTCCAGGACGCATGGCGGGCCTCGGAGGATCCCGGTGGAGCGGCGACGCCGGAGGCTGACGCGGCGCTGCGGCTGACCAACCAGCCGCAGCGCGCCAGGATCCTGCGGAAAAAGCAACGCGGGGCTGTTTGTCGTCTGCCTCCCGGCACCGAAATGCCCGCCAGGTGACAAAACCGTAGGCTACACGGCCGGGCCCGGCGGGCGGCCCCGCTTGCGGTGCCGAAACACACCGTGCTAGGCGCCGCAGCGGAAAGCCCACGGAAGCACCCAAGTGAACCCGCCCCTGATCCTGGTGTTGAACGGCCCGAACCTGAACATGCTCGGCACGCGAGAGCCCGAGCTGTACGGGACGGAGACGCTCGACGATATCGAGGCGCTGTGCGCCGAGACCGGGGATGCGCTGGACCTTGCCATCGACTTCCGCCAGTCCAACCTGGAGGGCGAGCTGATCTCCTGGGTGCATGAGGCGCGCGGGCGTGCCTCCGGCATCGTGATCAACCCGGCCGGCTATTCCTTCACCTCCATCGCCCTGATGGATGCGCTGCTGGCGGTGGACCTGCCGGTGGTTGAGGTGCATCTGACCAACAGCTACCGCCGGGAATCCTTCCGGCATCACTCCTATGTCTCGCGTGCGGCCCAGGGCGTCATCTGCGGGCTTGGCCCGCATGGCTACGCGCTGGCGTTGCGCGGCATCGCCGGCATCCTGGCCGATGCCGAAGACGCGTGAGACGAGAAGCACAGAGGTAACATGAGCGGCATTTCCTTCGACCCGGATGCCATCCGCGCCCTGGCGCAGATCCTGCGGGACACCGACCTCAACGAGATCGAGCTGTCCGACCAGGCCGGCAGCAAGCTGCGCGTCGCCCGCGCCGCGCCCGTGGCTGCCCCGGTCGTCCAGTACGCCGCCGCACCCGCGCCGGCCGCTGCCGCCCCGGCG
>NZ_JACTVA010000054.1 GCF_014490485.1 Teichococcus aerophilus
GCGCCGGGCTGCGGGACCTGCTGCCGGAGGGCGCGCCGGCCGGCGAACCGGTGCGCCCGCCGCCGCCGGACGCCCCCCCGTTGCTGGAGGTGACGGGGCTGGTCAAGGCCTATCCCCGCCCGCTGGCCGCCGGCTGGTGGAAGCGTGGCGCGGCCGCGCCGCCGGTGCGCGCGGTGGACGGCATCTCCTTCGCCATCCGGCGGGGCGAGAGCGTCGGGCTGGTGGGCGAATCCGGCTGCGGCAAGTCCACCACCTCCACCATGCTGATGCGGCTGATCGACAAGACCGAGGGCAGCATCCGCTTCGATGGGCAGGAGATCGGCGACATCCCGCCGCGCGCCTTCACCCGCTCGCCGCTGCGCGCCCGCATCCAGATGGTGTTCCAGGACCCGACCGACAGCCTGAACCCGCGCTACACGGCGGAACGCGCCATCGCGGACCCCATCCTGCGCCTCGGCGGCCGCGCCGCGCGGGCCGGGCTGCGGGCGCGGTGCGAGGAGTTGGCCGGGCTGGTCGGGCTGCCGGTGGAATTGCTGGGCCGGTTGCCGCACCAGCTCTCCGGCGGGCAGAAGGCGCGCGTCGGCATCGCCCGCGCCATCGCGCTGAACCCGGACCTGGTAGTGCTGGACGAGCCGACGGCGGCGCTGGACGTCTCCGTGCAGGCGGTGGTGCTGAATCTGCTGCAGGACCTGAAGGCGCGGCTGGGGATGAGCTACCTCTTCGTCAGCCACGACCTGCACGTGGTGCGGCTGCTCTGCGACCGGGTCATCGTCATGCGCGCCGGCCGAATCGTCGAGGAAGGGCCGACCGCCGAGGTGATGGAACGCCCTCGCCACGACTACACGCGCGAATTGCTGGCCGCCGCGCCGGAACCGCCGTGACCAGCCTCGCTACGCTGAACGCCGCCAGCGCCGGGGATTTCGCAACGGCGCTGGACGGCATCTTCGAGCGCGCCCCCTGGGTCGCCACCGCCGCCGCCGCCGCCCGGCCCTTCGCCAATGCGGCGTCCCTGCACGCCGCCCTGATGCGGGCGCTGCGCGATGCGGGCGAGCCCGCCTGCCGCGCCTTCCTGAACGGCCACGAGCCGCTGGTGGCGGGCCCCCTGCCGGAGAGCCTCACCGCATCCTCCCGCCACGAGCAGGGCGACCTGAAGCTGGGCGCGCTGATCGGCAGCGGGGCGCTGGCGGCGCTGAACGCCCGGTACCACCAGCGCTTCGGCTTCCCCTTCGTCATCGCCCTGCGCCGCCACACGGCGGCGAACGTGCTGCGGGAACTGCATCGGCGCCTCGCGGCCGACCCGGCCGCCGAGTTGCAGGCCGCGCTGGCGGAGGTCGGGCATGTCACCCGCTATCGCCTGCTGGCCCGGCTGGGCGAGGCGCCTTCTCCCGGCAGCATCGTCGCGGAATTGGCGCGCCCCTCGCCCAATGGTTCCGTGCTGCTGCTGGCGCGGGAAGGTCAGGTGATCGCGCGGCGCGCGCTGGCGCCGGGCAGCCATGGCCCGGTGTCGCTCTGGCAGGAAGCGCCGTTGCGGTTGGGGCATTACCGGCTGACGCTCGGGGAGCGCGAATACGACATTTGGCCTGAAGCGTCGGAGGGCGAGAATCTGGTTTCGCTGTCTGGAAGCGATGATTGAGAGGGGCGCTGCCCCTCTCAAACTCTCCCCGCCAAAGGCCTGAGGCCTTTGGGAACCCTTTTGTTCAGGCCAGAACGAAAGGCAAGGCGGGTTCTCAAGTTTGGCGTTCTAACAGCAAGGTCAGGGAGAGAAATTCCCGTACAAACCTGCACGTTTGCGCAATCTATGTTTCCGAGCGCCCGTGGCGGGCGGGCGCTACACGTCGATGCAATGGTACTGTCACTCATGGTCGAAGCGCGACCGAGCCCACGGCGTGTCCGAACATAGACAGAAGAAAGAAGGGGGTTCAGGGGAATTCATTCCCCTGACCTTCTGCCCCGCACAATCCCAGGACACGCCCTGGTTCCCCATCCCGCGACCGCGCCCTCAGGCCTCACCCGGGATCGTATCCCCTGCCGGGCGAGGTCGAAGAGGCAGCACCCCCTCGAGCCCAACCGTCAACGAAAAGGCCTCAGCCCTCCGCCATCAGGCTCACATGCGCCGCCACGACCTTCCAACCGTCCGGAAAGCGCACCCAGCTCTGGCTCTGCCGACCGCGCCGGCCACTGGCCAGCAGGACGTATTCGGTGTTGGCCACGCCGAAGTCGCGGCCGAAGGTGGTGATGATGGTGTTCTCCAACCGGCGCGCGCGCTGCTTGTGTTCGGCCGGGGTGCGGGCGGCGCGGAAGGCGGCGATCTGCGCGTGGCCGTACAGGTTCTCGGCCACGCCGTAGCGCAGGGTGCGCGTGTCGTCCCAGAAGCTGTCGTCCAGCACCTGGACGTCGTTCTCCTCCAGCCCGCGGTCGTAGCGCTCGAAGGCGGCGCGCAGTTCGGCCACCGCCTCGGGGTTGTTGATCTCGGTCACGTCAGGCATCGGTGCGGTTCCTCAGATGTCAGCCGGAGATGCGGGCGCGTTCCAGCGCCTCGGCAATGGCCACCAGCTTCGCATCCTGGCCGTGCCAGGCAAGGATGGACAGGCCGCACGGCTTGCCCCCCGCCAGGCCCAGCGGCAGGCTGAGCTGCGGCAGGCCCGCGAAGCCGGCGAAGGACGTGAGTTGGCTGATCCGCTCGGACAGCGCGTCCAGCTCATGCAACGGCAAGCCCAGCGGCGGCGCTGTGAAGGGCGTGGTCGGCAGGCAGAGGATGGCGCCGCCTTCCAGCAGGTCCCGCGCCCGGGCCAGCACGCGCTGGCGCAGGCTGGCCGCTTCCGCCGCCTGCGCATCGGTGAAGCCGGAGGCGATGGTCAGGTTGCGCGCCACGTTGAAGGCGAAGCAGGGATTGGCGGCGTCGATCCAGTCGCGGAAGGTGCGCCAGCCTTCGTGCCGCTGCAGGATGTTGCGCTGCGCGCTCCACACCGCCAGTTCGCCCGGCTCCGCCAGCGTCATGGTGCGTGGCGGGTGGCCCAGCACGCGGGCCAGCAGTTCCACCGGCGCGGCCAGCGCGTCCCGCACCTCGGCATCGGCCAGGGCGAAGGCATCTTCGGCCACCAGCAGCGGCGCAGGTGCCAGGGCGGGAATTGGCTCGCCCAACATCACCTCGGCCACGCGGGAGAAGGTCGCGGCATCGCGGGTGAACCAGCCCACGGTGTCGAAGCTCGGCGCCTGGGCACAGACGCCGGCGAAGGGGATGCGCCCATGGGTGGTGCGCAGCCCGTGCAGCCCGCACAGGCTGGCCGGCACCCGGACCGAGCCGCCGGTATCCGTGCCCAGCGCGATGTCGCAATCCCCTGCCGCGACGGCGGAGGCCGAGCCGCTGGAGGAGCCGCCCGGCAGGCAGCCCGGCGCCGCGGGGTTGGCGGGCGTGCCGTAGAACTGATTGAAGCCGAGGATGCCGAGCGAGATCTCGCAGGTCACCGTCTTGCCCACGAGCTCTGCCCCAGCCTCCAGCAAGGTGCTGACCGCCCAGGCATGCGCCTGCGGCACCGGGTGGGTGCGCTCCCAATCCGGGTTGCCGGCGCCGGTCGGCGTACCGGCGACATCGAACAGGTCCTTCGCCGCGAAGGTCAGCCCGGCGAGCGGCCCGGTGGTGGCACCGGCCAGGTGGTAGCGCGGTCCGGGGAGGAAGGCGTCGTCTGTGGTGTTCTTCATGGGCCGAGCCTAGCAAGACCCAGGCCGGCTGGCGCCAGTGCCGTCGCGTGCAGTGGCTGCGCGGTTGCGGCCCGGTAGCCGGAGGTTGGTGGGCACCGAAGCTGCGCGGGCCATGGCCGGTGCAGCCTTAGCGTGGCGGCCCAGGTCTGCGGCAGGGGCCGAATCGCCGTCCGCACAGGCGGCTTCCAAACAGCAGGGCCGAACCGTGCCGCCAGGCCCGACATCCAGGCTCTACCACCTGGAAATCAGGCGCCGGGACCGGGTCCGACCACCTATTCCAATCGGCGACCTTGCCCTTCACGCCTCTCAATCCGCGCCCGGCGCGGGTCCGCCATGCCGTTCCCAGGCAACAACGGCCGAAGTGCCCCACCAGGCGTCCAAAAGAAGAGCGGAAGATGGAAAACGGCCCGCCACACCCCATTATAAAGGTTGTAACTTTCCCGTTCTTACTGGCTATTGCAGCGCGTGAAGAACCACGCCGGGCTGTTACGCTCAAACTTCTCTGGCTTGCCCAGGAAGATTTTTTAATCGGCATCGCCCAGAGCGAAGCCTCATGACAGGACTTCCCCGTGACACAGAACAAGGTGAGCGCCGCCAGCGCAAGCGCGGCCGCCAATACTGACGAGTTGGAGACGGAGATCCTCTACCTCGCCAAGCGGCACCGCGTATCCCCGGCCATCGTGCGTGAGATTATCCGTCGCTCCGGCAACAGCGAGCGCGGTTCGGTCGAGCGTGAGATCGAGAAGGGCAAGGCACGTCGCTAGGACGCGCCGGACGGCGTGATGCGGGCGGAATAGCCCAGCCCATCACGCCCAAGGGCCATGAAGGCCCTTGAGAGGGGAACGGCAGCAGCCGGTTCCCGTAGGAAGTGCCGGCTGCGAACGTCGCAGCCGACTGGATCCAGCCTCCCCGCCTGCCGGGCACCACCGGTGCCCAGGGCGGGCCAGGGCTTAGCGGCGGCGGGCCTGCCGCGCCGCGTAACGGGCGTCCCGCGCGGCCTTCTGCAACGCAGGCAGGGCGGCGGCATGCTCGGCGGCAGCAGCGGCAGCGGCCGCTTCCTCAGCAGCCTGGACCTTGCGGGCCTCGACCGCGGCGGCCTTCTCGGCGGCCAGACGGGCAGCCTCGGCCTCGCGCGCCACGCGGCGCTCGGCATTGCGGGCATCGCGCGCCTCGGCGATGGCCTTGCGCTCCGCCTGCTGCTTCAGCATCTCCGGATCGTTCGGCCCGGGACGAGCACGAAAACGCTCTAGCATCGCCTCCTTGGCCTTGGCGGCTGCTGCCAGCCGGTCATTGACGGAATCATTCTTTTGGGGGGTCATGCGCCTCCCTTACCAAATTTGCGCCCGGACTCATAGGACTGGTTCCCGCGGTGGCGCAGACCGAAGCCAGGCTCCAGCTTTCTGCCAGGCAGCCTCTCGGTTGTTTCGCCCCGTGGCACGCGCCGGCAAACGGCGGGAAAGTCCTTGACCTGATCCATTGCGTCCCTTAACTAAGAATCATTCTTAGTCGCAACTCTCGCAGCACGGCCACCCGGCGCACCGTCCCAGCCGCGATCCGATTCCCGCACTCCTCTCGGATCGACCGTGAAGCCTGACCGAACGATGAGATACCGCCCGTTTCCTGCAGGGGAGGAACCGGGCGGAGCGAGCAGAAGGCCGGGTCCCAGGACCCGGCCTTCTTCCGCGGCCGCCTGAAGGGGGGCGCGCGGGCGGCTTTCGCACACGGGCAGGGTGTGCGGTTCCGGCTCGCATCCCCCTTCCCTTTCCGCCCGGCACCACGACAATACCGTTCGCTCCATGCCCGCCCCGCCATCGGCGGCCAGCCATGGCGTTGCCGCCGCAGCCTCACGCAGCTGTGCAGGTGCCGCATGCAGCCGCCACGGCCTTCGCGGTTTTCCCAAGTGGCCCGCCGGCCGCCGGGTCCTCCACGGGCCTGCGCCAGGGCCCCACGCCGCCACGGTCTCTCGGCAGGCTAGGGCGGCCAGAAAGGAAACAGGATGCGCGTCACCCTGCCTGCCATCGTCACCTGCCTCGCCCTCGCCCCACTCGGCCTCCAGGCCCAGCCGGCCCCGCAGCCGGTGGCGCCCCGACTGGTCATCGGCGCCCCAGGCCAGTGCCAGATGACCGTCCAGGGCGCCGCACGCCCCTGCTCCAGCGGGCTGGTCTATGTGCATCACAGCAACGGCAGCATCCTGCTTTCCGTCCAGTCCGGCCGCGACGTCACCATCGGCTTCGAGGCCGACAGGGACAGCCAGCCGAAGCCGGAGGAATACACCCTCAACCTGACGCGGATGCATACCTCGATCGACGGCCGCACGGCCGCCAAGGTGGTGACCGGTACCTGCCAGATCAGCATGTCCACCGACGGCCAGACCTGGCACCGCGCCGTCTGCCGCGCCACGGACCGCAGCAACCAGGAAACCGTGATGACCTTCACCGGCAATGGCCGCCCGGTTACGGCCGCCCGCCCCGGCCAGGAAGGCCAGGCACCCGCCGCCCCGCCGCCCCGCCAGCCGGCACCGTCGACCAAGGGCTGAGGGGAGCGAGGAAGGCCGGGAAGGAATTCCCCAGACCCCATCTTTTTTCTGCGAGTTGGGGTTGGGCTGAACGATTGGGTCGGTGCCGGATAATGCCTCGAGAAGGAACGCGATCCTTTATCCAATGGACACGAGCCTTGGCAGGCCAGCTCAGCGGCCACCTCTTTGCAAGCCCCTTCGATCTTGGCGCGAATGGCTTGGTGCATGGCCTGCGGCGCTTGAGATCCAGCGAGGATCAAGCGCTCCACCTTGGTGGCCAGGCGTAGACACAAAAGAAAGGGCCGGGGAATGTCTTCCCCGGCCCTTTCTGCGTCTCATCCACACCCGCCCGTCGGCGGTGCCACCCTCACACGTCCAGGTTGGCAACCTTCAACGCATTGCCGACGATGAACTCGCGGCGCGGTTCAACGACGTCACCCATCAGGGTGGAGAACACCTCCTCGGCATCCGCGATATCGTCCACCCGCACCTGCAGCAGGGTCCGCACCGCCGGGTCTAGCGTGGTCTTCCACAACTGGTCGGGGTTCATCTCACCCAGGCCTTTGAAGCGCTGGATGGCCAGGCCCTTGCGGCCCTGCGCCAGCACGCGCTCGAAGGCCGCCAGCGGGCCGGCGACCTCACTGCTGGTGCTCTCCAGCGCCAGGGTGGCGGGGCTGGACCAGGCGGTGGCCAGCACGTCCCGCCGCTCGTCCAGCCAGCGGGCATCGCCGTTGCGCAGGCCGGCGGCATCCAGCGTATGGCGCTCCGCCACGCCACGCACCGTGCGGCCCATGGTCAGGGTGGAACCGGCCGAGACTTTCCAGCCGCGCTCGGTGGGCAGGGAAATGGCATCCAGCCGCTGCGCCAGCACCTGGGCCGCGGCATCGGCCTTGGTCGGGTCCAGCGTCAGCGCACCGGCGATGGCGGCCTGCTCCAGCAGCTCGGCAGGCACGACGGTGGCCAGGCGTCGCAGGCGGCCGGCAGTCTGGCGCAGGCCTTCCACGCTCTCCTTCACCTCGTCGCCTTCGATGACGCGGCCATCGGCGAAGCTCATCTTCGCGTTGTGCAGCGCCTTCTCCAGCAGGAAATCCTCCAGCGCGCGGTCGTCCTTCAGGTACCGCTCCTCATTGCCGCGCTTGGCGCGGTAGAGCGGCGGCTGCGCGATGTAGAGGTGGCCGCGCGCCAGCAATTCCGGCATCTGCCGGAAGAAGAAGGTCAGCAGCAGCGTGCGGATGTGGGAACCGTCCACGTCCGCGTCGGTCATGATGACGATGCGGTGGTAGCGCAGCTTGTCGGCCGAGAAGCCGCCACGATCCACCGGCCCGGTGCCGATGCCGGTGCCGAGCGCGGTGATCAGCGTGCCGATCTCGGCGGAGGACAGCATCTTGTCCAGCCGCGCGCGCTCCACGTTCAGGATCTTGCCCTTCAGCGGCAGGATCGCCTGGAAGCGGCGGTCGCGGCCCTGCTTGGCGGAACCACCGGCCGAGTCACCCTCGACCAGGAAGATCTCGCATTGGGCGGGGTCCTTCTCCTGGCAATCGGCCAGCTTGCCGGGCAGGGTCGAGATGTCGAGCGCGTTCTTGCGCCCCACCTTCTCCCGCGCCAGCTGCGCCGCCTTGCGGGCGGCAGCGGCCAGCACGACCTGGTCCAGCACCAGCCTGGTTTCCTTCGGGTGCGTCTCGAACCAGTGGGAGAGCGCGTCGGCGACGGCCATCTGCACCACCGGCTGCACTTCGGAGGACACCAGCTTGTCCTTGGTCTGGCTGGAGAATTTCGGATCGGGCACCTTGACGGAAAGCACCGCCGTCAGCCCTTCCCGCATATCCTCGCCGGAGAGCTCGACCTTCTCCTTCTTCGCCATGTCCTCGGCGTATTTGGAGACGATGCGCGTCAGCGCCTGGCGGAAGCCGGCCTGGTGCGTGCCGCCATCCCGCTGCGGGATGTTGTTGGTGAAGCACAGCACCTGCTCGTGCGGCGTGTTGTTCCACCACATCGCCAGCTCGACCTTGATGCCGACCTGGTCGTCCTTCGCCACCAGGCTGACCGGCGGCTTGAAGATCGGTTCCTTGCTGCGGTCCAGCCATTCCACGAAGGCGACGAGGCCGCCATGGAACAGGAACTTCACTTCCTTGGCCGGGATCTCGTCCGTCACCACCCGCTCGTCGCGCAGGTTGATGGCGAGGCCGGAATTCAGGAAGGCCAACTCGCGCAGGCGCCGTTCCAGGATCGGGAACTCGTACTCGGTCTTGGTGAAGGTGCCGCTGCTCGGCTTGAACGTCACTTCGGTGCCATTGGGCTCGTCGGAAGGCCCGACGACCACCAGCGGCTTGACGGTGTCGCCATGCTCGAAGCGGATGAAATGCTCCTTGCCGTCGCGCCAGATGCGCACGTCCATCCATTCGGACAGCGCGTTCACCACCGCGGCGCCGACACCGTGCAGGCCGCCGGAAACCTTGTAGGAATTCTGGTTGAACTTGCCGCCGGCATGCAGGCGCGTCAGCACCACCTCGGCGGCGGAGACGCCTTCCTCGGCATGCAGGTCGGTCGGGATGCCGCGGCCATTGTCCCGCACCGTCACGCTGCCATCGGGGTTCAGCACGACGTCGCAGCGGTCGGCGAAGCCGGCCTGGGCCTCGTCCACGGCGTTGTCGATGATCTCGAAGGCCATGTGGTGCAGGCCGGACCCGTCATCGGTATCGCCGATATACATGCCGGGCCGCTTCCGGACCGCTTCCAGACCGCGCAACACGGTGATGG
Source organism: Teichococcus aerophilus (assembly GCF_014490485.1). GTDB lineage: Bacteria > Pseudomonadota > Alphaproteobacteria > Acetobacterales > Acetobacteraceae > Pseudoroseomonas > Pseudoroseomonas aerophila. Next base: position 8,972 of record NZ_JACTVA010000054.1, read on the forward strand.
AGGCGCTGTCATAGGCGTCCGCCTGTTGAGGGGACGGCGCGCTCACGGGCTCACTCATGCCTGCGGGAAACTCCTGGGTCTGGATAGGGTGGAAACCGACATTTTATAGCCGGTTATGCCGCGTTCGGCACGGGGAAATCGGTAGCCTGTATAAGCCCGCCAGGCCTTGCGGTAAAAGCCTCCGCCAGCCCGTGCAGGGGGGCGAAGGGCTGCAGCTCGGTCCCGGTCAGGAAACATTGCGCCGGCAGCTCGGCCAGGGCGGCGAACAGCGCCTCCCGCCGCCCGGGGTCCAGATGCGCCGCCACCTCGTCCAGCAACAGCAGCGGGGCGAAGCCGCGCCGCGCCCGCACCAGCGCGGCCTGCGCCAGCACCACCGCCACCAACAGCGCCTTCTGTTCCCCGGTCGAGCACAACTCGGCTGGAATATCCTTTGGCAACAGCACCATGCGCAGGTCGGTACGGTGCGCGCCCTGGCGTGCGCCACCGGCGGCCGCATCGCGCGGGCGGTCGGTGGCCAGGCCGTAGCGCAGAGCGTCCTCCACCGCCAACGCCGGCTGCGCGTCCAGCGCGGCGGCGATCGGGCACAGCAGGTCCAGCCGCGCCGCCGGGAAGGCGCCGGCCACCCCGGCCTCCAGCACCCCATTCAGCCGCGAGGCCAGGGAACGGCGGGCCGCCACCGCCGCCACCGCGTGGCGCGCCATCGTATCCTCCAGCGCCGCCAGCCAGCCGGCATCGCGCCGCCCTTCGGCCAGCAGGCGGTTGCGCTGGGTCATCGCCGCGTCATGCGCCGCCACGTCCCGCGCGTGGGTGGGCTCCAGCGCCCAGACCAGCCGGTCCAGGAAGCGCCGGCGGCCGGAAGCGGCCTCCTGGAACAGCCGGTCCATCTGCGGGGTCAGCCACAGCGTGGCGGAATGCCGGGCGATCTCGGCCTGGTTGCGCACCGGCCCGCCATCCAGGCGGAAGCTGCGCCGGTCCTGCCCCGCCTCGGCCCCTGTGCCGATGACCACCGCGCCTTCCGGCCCCTCGAAATGCCCGGCGACGGCCCAGCCCAGGCTCTCCTCGCCTTCCCGGCGCCCCAGTTCGGCACCCTTGGCGGCGCGCAGGCCGCGCCCGGGGCCCAGCAGGCTGATCGCTTCCAGCAGATTGGTCTTGCCCACGCCGTTCGGCCCCGCCACCACGACGATGCGGCCGGCGATCGCCTGGTCCAGCGTGGCGTAGCTGCGGAAATCCTGCAGCATCAGGCGGGTGAGGCGGAGCGTGGGGGCGGTCACCCCCGCCATTTAGAGCATTTCCGCCCCCGGGGAAAATAGCGCCGCGCCCGCCGGCACCGCCCAGGCTTGCCCGGGTACCGCCGCCTTTCCCGTTGACGGCCCATTCCGCCTGCTATTCCATAACGATAACGAATCAAGCAGGCCCGCGCCATGAAACGACTCGTCGTCTGCTTCGATGGCACCTGGAACAATGCCGATAGCGGCGTGGCGGACACCAACGTCGCTCGCATGGCCCGCGCGGTGCGCGCCACCAGCGGCGACGTGCCGCAGCTCACGCTCTACCTGCGCGGCGTCGGTTCCACCGGCATCGCCCTGCAGAAGCTGATCGAGGGCGCCACTGGCGAGGGAATCGACGACAATATCCGCTCCGCCTACATGTTCCTGGCGCAGAACTACCTGCCGCCCGAGGCACTGCCGGGCTATGCGGGGGATGAGATCTTCGTCTTCGGCTTCTCGCGCGGCGCCTTCTCCGCCCGCAGCCTGGCGGGCTTCGTCGGCAGTTGCGGCCTGCTGAAGCGGCAGCGCCTGGATGCCATCGCCGATGCCTGGTCCTACTACCGCAAGGTCAGGACCCGCAGTCCGGAAGATTTCGCCAGCCGGATCGGCGGCACGGCTCCCAACCACCCGGATATCAGCATCGCCTTCCTCGGCGTGTGGGACACGGTCGGCGCGCTCGGCATTCCCGGCACCATGCTCAACCGGCTGACTGCTTCCGACTACCAGTTCCACGATACCAAGCCCTCCCGCGTCGTCCGCATCGGCCGCCATGCCCTGGCGATCGACGAACACCGCGATGAATTCGAGCCAACGCTGTGGACCGCCCCCGCCCCGGCGGGCTGCGACATCCAGCAGGTCTGGTTCCCGGGCGCGCATTCCGATGTCGGTGGCGGCTACCAGCAACTGGCTGGCATGTCCCGGCTGGCCAACGCCCCGCTGCGCTGGATGGCGGACGAGGCCATCCAGGCCGGCCTGGCCCTGGACGAGGAGATGCTGCCCCAGCCCGACGCGTGCGACCCGCTGGCACCCCACCACGAATCCCGCCTCAACCTCTCCCGCAAGGACCGGCTGACCCCGACCATCCGCCAGATGCTGGGTCGCGTCCCCGATATCGGCCTGCTGGAACGGCTCTACCAGCCGATGAGCGAGAAGGGCGCCAAGCTGCAGCCGGTGAACGAAAGCCTGCATCCCAGCGCGGCCACGCGCTACGGCCAGACGGTGCTGCTGCTGGCCAACGACGCCGACCAGAAGGGCGAGACGATCACCTACGCCCCCAAGAACCTGCGGGCGGCGCTGGGCCAGTAGAGCGTGATGGCCTGAGGTGGCATCACCGAAAGCCTGAATCACGCGACCCAAGACAGGCATAGAGCATGGTGCGTGAACGCAGCATGCTCCGCAGCCGGGCGCGAAATTCGCACCCCGGCGCGGCGGGCCGCGTTATCGTGGCCTCTCCCGCTCCTGGAAGCCTTCGCCATGCGCGTCGTACCTCGCCTTGTCCTTCCCCTGGTCCTGCTGGCGGCACTGGCCGCCTGTGGCGAGACGGCCACGCTGCCGGTGGAGGCCGGCACCGGCCCCAACCCGCAGCTACCGGCGCCCAACCCCACCCTGCTGCCCACGGTGAACATCGCCCCCGCCCGCGGCTGGGCGGAAGGCGCCCTGCCCATCCCTGCCCCGGGCCTGCGCGTCGCCGTCTTCGCCGCAGGGCTGGACCATCCCCGCTGGGTCTATGTGCTGCCGAACGGCGACGTGCTGGTGGCCGAGAGCAATGCGCCCCCGAAGCCGGAGGACGAAGGCGGCGGCATCCGCAAATGGGTGATGGGGCTGGTGATGCGCCGCGCCGGCGCCGGCGTGCCCAGCGCCAACCGCATCACCCTGCTGCGCGACGCCGATGGCGACGGCGTAGCCGAAACGCGCGAGACCTTCCTCTCCGGCCTCAACTCGCCCTTCGGCATGGCGCTGGTCGGCAACGACCTCTACGTCGCCAATACCGATGCGGTGCTGCGCTTCCCCTACCAGCCGGGCCAGACGCGCATCGATGCCCCCGGCACCCGGCTGGTGGAGCTGCCCGGCGGCCCCATCAACCATCACTGGACCAAGAACCTCATCGCGAGCCTAGATGGCACGCGGCTCTACGTCACCGTCGGTTCCAACAGCAATGTCGGCGAACGCGGCATGGAGGCCGAGGCCGGCCGCGCCGCCATCTGGGAAGTGGACCGCGCCACCGGCGCCCACCGCATCTTCGCCTCCGGCCTGCGCAACCCCAACGGCATGGGGTGGGAACCGGTCAGCGGCGCCCTGTGGACCGCGGTCAACGAGCGTGACGAGATCGGCAGCGACCTGGTGCCGGACTACATGACCTCCGTCCGCGACGGCGGCTTCTACGGTTGGCCCTACAGCTATTTCGGCCAGCACGTGGATACGCGGGTGGAGCCGCCGCGGCCCGACCTGGTGGCCCGCGCCCTGGTGCCGGACTACGCCCTGGGGCCACATACGGCCTCGCTCGGCCTGGCCTTCGCCAGGCCGCCAGGGCTGACGCCGGCCTTCGCCAGCGGCGCCTTCATCGGCCAGCACGGCTCCTGGAACCGCCGTCCGCCCAGCGGCTACAAGGTCGTCTTCATCCCGTTCGCCAACGGCCGCCCCAACGGCCCGCCCGTGGACGTGCTGAGCGGCTTCCTTGACACCAACGGCAACGCCCAGGGCCGGCCCGTGGGCGTGGCGCTGGACCACCGCGACGGCCTGCTGGTGGCCGACGACGTCGGCAACCGCATCTTCCGGGTGGATGCAGCGCGGTAGGGGCGACGTTTTGCTTTGAACGGAGGGGTAAAGGCCAGGCCGGGGAAGGAATTCCCCGGGCCCCTTCTTTTGTTTTCTCGAGTTTTTGGCAGGGGCTTTGGTGTGAGCGGGTCTGCCTTGAGACCTGGGGGCGCCTTTTCCGCGCCCGAGCCTCCGGTGAGGAGCGATGCAGGGTCGGGCCAGGGCGACTCTGCCGCCTGCGGCTCCCGCCTGACGGGTGTCTCATCCATTCCAGGCGGAAGCAGGGTATTTTATATCAGGCTCGTTGGAGTGGACGCACACCCGCCGCCGGGCGAAGCCCATAAACAAAATCTCTGCCACCAGCTGCGTATTGCGCGGGCGAAAGATCATAAGAAATTCGCCTGCGGCAAGCATAAGCTTCAAGGAATGGCGCAAAATTCAGTAGGCGAGCCTTGCTCCGAACCCATCAGGCACACGGCCCGTCAGGACGCCTCCAACCGCCCAACCCTTGATCCCCTAAACCGCAAAAAAAGATGAGGGTGGCCTGGAGGGAGAATTCCTTCTCCCTCCAGCCTTCCAGCCCGCGCGGAACGTCCCGCTCCGGGCCAGGCAGCCCGTTGGTAGCGCTTAGCGCGCCGGGCGCGGCTGACCCTGGCCCTGTGGCTGACCTTGGCCTTGTGGCTGACCTTGGCCTTGTGCCTGCTGCATGTTGCGGTAGCCCGCCGGCAGGGTGAAGCGCGCGGTGTCCTGCGCGCTGGTGGAGACGGTCTGCGCTTCGATGCGCACTTGCTGGCCGGCCGGGGTGCGGGCTTCCAGCCGCAGCATCAGGCTGCCATCGGTGACGCAGACGGTGCCCTCGCCTTCCTGCTGGCTGGCGAATTTCCAGATGGTGCAGGGCTGGCTAGCCACGGTGTCCGTGCCGGCTTCCGTCAGTTGCACGCCGGCCGGCAGGCGCGGCGCGGCCTTGGCGGCGGCTTCGGCGGGCAGGGGCATGTAGGCGCGCTGTTCCTCCACCACCATGAAGGCGCGCTGGTCGCGCTGTTCCAGCAGCAGCCAGCCGGGGAACATGGCGGAATCGATCCGCACCTTACCGGCACCGACATTCCAGGCGATGATCATGGTGCCCGAGGGCTGGCCCGTAGCCTGCACCGCATAGGTCACCGCGGCGTCGGTGGAGGGGGTCAGGCTGGTGGGTGCCTCCTTCGCCTGGGCGAGCGCTGGCACGGCCAGCAGCGAAAGCGTCAGCGCGGCGATGGTGTGCTTCATCCGATCCTCATGCGGTTGTGGGCGCGGCAAGGCCATGGCCCTGGCGGTCATGCACCAAGCGTGGCGAGCCGACTGATCGCGGTCGAGTAGGTGGTGGCGTGTGGGTGCGATCCCGCCCTAGCTGCGCCGCCCGGGCGCCGGTGCCAAGGCGCGGGGGGAACACGTTCCCGGTAGCATCCCGCTCCGGCAACGCTCCCGGCGGGGCCTTGGCCGCCACTTGCATGGCCGGGCGGTCCGGGTTCGTCCCGCCCGGCTGGCGCCGGGCGGGGGTCGGAGGCGGTGAGGCCTCAGACGCGCATCGGCATCAGCACGTACAGCGCCTCGGGCTTGGCCGCATCCACCACGACGGTGGGGGCGGAGCCATCGGCGAAGCGGAACTCCACCTTCTCGGCGATCTGGTCGGTGATGTCGGACAGGTAGCGCGCCTGGAAGCCGATTTCGATGCCGGTGCCGCTGTAGGAGATGCTGTCGCCATCCAGCTCCTCCTCCGCCTGGCCCTGGTCGGGGCTGCTGGCGGTCAGGGTCAGGCTATCGGCCTTCAGGCTCAGCTTCACCGGGCGGGACCGCTCGGAGGAAATGGCCGCCACGCGGGCCACCGCCTCGGCGAAGGCCTTCTTGTCCACCGTCAGGATCTTGTCGTTCCCGCGCGGAATGACGCGATCGTATTCCGGGAACGTACCATCGATCAGCTTGCTGGTCAGGTGCACCGAGCCGAAGGCGAAGCGGATCTTGGTGTCGGAGAGCTTGATCTCCACCGGGTCGTGGCTCTCTTCCGCCAGCTTGCGGATCTCGTTGACCGTCTTGCGCGGGATGATGACGCCCGGCATCCCGGCGGCACCCTCCGGCAACGGCTCCTCGACGCGCGCCAGGCGGTGGCCGTCCGTCGCCACCGCCCGCAGCACCGGCTGCCCTTCGGATTCGGTCGCGTGGATATAGATGCCGTTCAGGTAGTAGCGCGTCTCCTCGGTGGAGATGGCGAACTTCGTGCGGTCCACCAGCTCGCGCAGCGTCAGCGCCGGCAGTTCGAAGCTGTGCGGCAGCTTGCCTTCGGTCATGGAGGGGAAGTCCTCCACCGGCAGCACCATCAGGCTGGTGGCGAAGCGGCCGGCGCGCAGCGCCAGCGGCGCATCGCCGCCCGGATGGTCCAGCTCCACCTTCGCGCCGTCCGGCAGCTTGCGGACGATCTCGTACAGCGTCGCCGCCGGCGCCGTGGTGCGGCCGGCGCGGGTGACGGTGACGCCCGGCACGGCCTCGACGATGGCAATCTCCATATCCGTCGCGGTCATGGTCAGCGCGCCCTCATGGGCGGCCAGCATCACATTGGCCAGGATGGGGATGGTGTTGCGGCGCTCGACCACGCTCTGCACATGCGCCAGGGCCTTGAGCAGCACGGCCCGATCCACCGAGAACTTCATGGCTTGTGCAATCCCGTGACGAAGCGGGCGCCCGACTCAGGGCGCCCGGGTGATGAAAGAGCCGGTTTATCTATCAGGGCCGCACGGGCCGGGAAAGCCGCCCTGCGTCGTTTCCCGCCCCATGCCCGCGCGCAACCGCCGCCACCGCCGCCGGTTGGCCCTTATCATGAGCGCCGCACCCTCCCCCACCGCCCCCTATCCCGCCGCCGACTGGGCCGAAGGGCGCCCCTTCGTGCCCGGCGAAGGCCCGCCCCATGCCGCGCTGATGTTCGTCGGCGAACAGCCGGGGGATGAGGAAGACCGCCAGGTCCGCCCCTTCGTCGGCCCTGCCGGCCAGTTATTCGACCGTGCCCTGGAAGATGCCGGCCTGCACCGGCCGGACACCTACGTCACCAACGCGGTGAAGCACTTCAAATTCGTCCAGACCGGCCGGCGCCGCATCCACCAGAAGCCTGATGCCGGCGATATCGCCCACTACCGCCCCTTCCTGCTGAACGAGGTGCGCAGCATCGCCCCGCACCTCATCGTCGCCCTGGGCGCCACAGCCGCGCAGGCCCTGCTGGGCCGCAAGGTGCCGGTGCTGAAGCAACGCGGCGAAGTGCTGCCGGGGCCATTGGAGCACCCGGTGCTGCTGACCGTGCACCCCAGCTTCCTGCTGCGCGTGCCGGACGCTGAAGCCCGGCGGGAGCACTACGCCGCCTTCGTGGCCGATCTAAGGGATGCGGCTCGGCGGGCGGCGGGCTGAGAGACGCGGAGGCCGGGGAAGAAATTCCCGGGCCCTTTCTTTTTCTCTGAGCGTGTTGTCGGTGCCGTGGGTGGGGCCTGCCCTGCACAGGCGAGCCAGGGTTGGGGGAGCCGGCGAGCGGGTACCCCCGATGGGCTCTGCGTTCTGGTCAGTCGCCCGGCTAGTGAAGTCCCTGCCACAGCAGGTGCGCCCCCAAAATCAGCAATCCCAGGAAGAAGCAGCGCCGGAAAGTGGAAGCGGACACCAGGCCCCGCAACCGCCCGCCCAGTGCCATGCCCGCCAGCGCGGGCAGCAGGGCCAGAACGGAACCGCCCAGCGCCCCGCCGCCGAAGCCCCCGCCAGAGGCCAGGCCGGCCGCCAGGCCCAGGGTCGACACGGTGAACGAAATCCCCAGCGCCTGTACCAGCCGGTCCCGCTCCAGCCCCAGCGCTTGCAGGTACGGAACCGCCGGCAGCACGAACACGCCCGTGGCCGCGGTCACCAGGCCGGTGAGCAGGCCGACCAGCGGGCCCGCCCAGGCCTCGGCCCGGGGCGGCACCTGCGGCAGGCGCAAGGGCAGCAGCCCGAAGGCGGCATAGGCCAGCAGCGCCGCGCCCAGCCCGGCGGTGGCGCCGCCCTTGCCCGGCAGCAGCCCGGCCCACAGGCCCAGCAGCGTGCCAACCGCCACCGCCACCTGCATCGGCGCCAGCCGGCGCAGCAACGGCCCCAGCTTCGGCCCATCCATCAACTGCCAGATATTCGTGACCAGGGAGGGCAGCACCAGCAGCGCCGCCGCTTCCGCCGGCGCGATCACCATGCCCAGCAGCCCCATGGCGATGGTGGGCAGCCCCAGCCCGATGACCCCCTTCACCAGCCCGGCCAGCAGGAAGGTGGCCAGGATGGCGGCAAGGACGGGAAGATTCGTGATCAGTTCCATACGCCGCAGCCTCCGCCATCAGCGTGGCCGATGCTACGGTACTGGCCGTAGCATTCCGCCTCCACCCGCCGCAGCATGGGGGGCAAGGGCGCGGTGCGAACCCTGCAGCATGGATGCCCGGGACGTGTCGCCGAACAGATGTTGCCACATGCCTCGGTACAGGCTGCTGGCGAAGCCTGCCTGACCTGACCCGCGCCGGCTGTCCTCATAGCCACAGGCCGCCCGTGGGATGGCCAGCCCGACCACGGCTCAACCACAACCCCGGCAACGGAGGCCCACCATGGTCAGCACCGCCGCACTGGCCGGCACCGCCGCCGCGATCGGTGACCCCGCCCGCGCCAGCATGCTGGCCGCCCTGATGGATGGCCGCGCCCTGACGGCGGCGGAGCTTGCGCGTGTCGCCGGCATCGCGCCGCAGACCGCCAGCGGCCATCTGGCCAGGCTGGCCGATGCCGGCCTGATCGCGCAGGAGAAGCAGGGCCGCCATCGCTACCATCGCCTGGCCTCCGCCGCCGTCGCCGAGGCACTGGAAGGCCTGATGGCCCTGGCCGGCGCCACCCGCCCCTCCACCGGCCCACGCGATGCCGAACTGCGGCTGGCCCGCACCTGCTACGACCACATGGCCGGCCGCCTCGCCGTATCCCTGGTCGATTCGCTGCTGCGCCGTGGCCACCTGCTGATGGAGGGCGAGGGCGCCGAGCTCACCGCCTCCGGCACCGCCCTGCTGGCGGAGTTGGGCGTGGCCGCCAGGCCCGGCCGCCGCATGCTGTGCCGCCCTTGCCTGGATTGGAGCGAGCGCCGCCCGCATCTGGCCGGCGCCATCGGCGCGGCCCTGTGCAGCCGCTGCCTGGAGCTGGGCTGGGTCCGCCGCAGGGACGGCACCCGCGCGCTGGCCATCACCCCGGCCGGGGAACAGGGGTTCCGGGCTGCGTTCGGGCTGGGGGCGCTCCAGGGCTGAGGCCTCCAGGGCCGATTCGTCCGAATGTCTTGGCCGGACCGAGGGGGCGCTGCCCCCTCGAGCTCCTGCGGCAGGGATACGATCTCCTGCACCACCTCAACAGAACCGCTAGCCTCCGGCGTCACTCCGCCCTTGGCCAAGGGAGGCCAACGGCGCATCGGCCACCCCCGAAAGACTCGCAAAAGAAAGATGGGGTCCGGGGTATTCCTTCCCCAGCCTTCTCCTGTCCAAAGCCGAATGTCGATCCGGCCTGACCCTGCGAGCCGCTCATCGGCAGGCCCCCAGGGCAGCGCGCCCCCCCGCCTCAGCCGGCGCAACGCAGCAAAAACGCCTCGTCTCTTGCCATTCCACCGTTGCCGGGCCTACCACGCCGCGCAATCTACTTGTTCGCGCAAGTGCGGCACGATGAGGAAGGAACACCGACCATGAACTGGATCAGCGAGTGGGCGCTGCCGAAGATCCAGACCTGGCTCGGCCGCAAGGAGGTGCCGGACAATCTCTGGCACCAATGCACCGCCTGCGGGCAGATGATCTTCCAGAAGGATCTGGACCGGAACCTGCATGTCTGCCCGCATTGCGGCCACCACATGCGCGTCTCCGCCATGCGGCGCATCGAGTACACGCTGGATGCGGGCTTCCAGCGCATCGAGCTGCCCAAGGCGCCGGCGGACCCGCTGCGCTTCCGCGACCAGCGCAAATATGCGGACCGGCTGAAGGAAGCCCAGCTCAAGGGCGGCATGGATGATGCCGTGGCCGTGGCGCATGGCGCCATCGATGGCCGCCGCGCCGTCGTTGCCGCGTTCGAATTCAGCTTCATGGCCGGCTCCATGGGCGCCGGCGTGGGCGAGGCCCTGGTCACCGCCGCCAAGCTGGCGGTGCTGCAGGATGCACCGCTGATCGTCTTCACCGCATCGGGCGGCGCCCGCATGCAGGAGGGCGCGGTCAGCCTGATGCAGATGCCGCGCACCGTCATCGCCACCCAGATGGTGAAGGAAGCCGGCCTGCCCTTCATCGTCGTGCTGTGCGACCCGACGACCGGCGGCGTCACCGCCAGCTTCGCCATGCTGGGGGATTTGCAGATCGCCGAGCCGAACGCCCTGATCGGCTTCGCCGGCGCGCGCGTGATCGAGCAGACGGTGCGGGAGAAGCTGCCGGAAGGCTTCCAGCGCGCCGAATACCTGCTGCAGCACGGCATCCTGGACATGGTGGTCCACCGCAGCGAAATGCGCGCCACGCTGAGCCGCGTCATCTCCCTGCTGCGGGAGCGCCGCCCGGCCGAGCCCCTGGCCGAGGAGCCGGTGGAACTGGCCGCCCCGCCACCGCCCGCCCCGGCGGCCTGACAGGCGCCACCGCCGCCCGTGGCGGCATCGTTGCCGAAGCGCCCTGCCGCCTCGGCCATTGTTTGACCGCGTGACGCGGGCCGGGCCAACGCCCGCCCCCGCCAGCCACGCACCAGGACGGACGAGACTGACGTGAGCCGCTCGGAAGCCATCATCGACCGGCTGCACGCCCTGCATCCGAAACTGATCGACCTCAGCCTGGAGCGGCTGCAACGCCTGCTGGCGGCGCTGGACCATCCGGAGCGCAAGCTGCCGCCCGTGGTGCACGTGGCCGGCACCAACGGCAAGGGCTCCACCTGCGCCTTCCTCCGTGCCATCGCCGAGGCCTCCGGGCAGCGCGTGCATGTCTATACCTCCCCCCACCTCGTCAGCTTCCATGAGCGCTTCCGCCTGGCCGGCACGCTGGTGACCGAGGACGCGCTGACCGAGGCGCTGGAGGAGATCGAGGCCGTCAATGCCGGCCAGCCCATCACGGTGTTCGAGGTGACGACCGCGGTCGGCCTGCTGCTGTTCAGCCGCGTACCGGCGGACCTGCTGGTGCTGGAAGTCGGCCTCGGCGGGCGCTTCGACGCCACCAACGTGGTGGACCGTCCGGCGGCCTGCGCCATTGCCAGCATCTCGATGGACCACATGGACTTCCTCGGCCACTCCCTGGCCGGCATTGCCGGCGAGAAGGCCGGCATCCTGAAGCGCGGCGTCCCGGGCGCCACCGGCCGCCAGCAGCCCGAAGCGCTGGCCGTATTGCAGCAGGAAGCCGACAAGGTCGGCGCCCCCCTGCTGTGCCGGGACCGGGATTGGTCGGTCGAGTGGTCCGAAAGCGGGCTGCGCTACACCGATTCGCTCGGCACGCTGCACCTGCCACGCCCCGCCCTGCCCGGCCCGCACCAGGCCGACAACGCCGGCATCGCCATCGCCGCGCTGCGCGCCTGGAACCCGCATTGGTTGACCGAGGCGACCATCGCAGCCGGCCTCTCCACCGCCAGCTGGCCCGCCCGGCTGCAACAGTTGCACGGCGCCCTGGCGGCGCTGCTGCCGGATGGGTGGGAGCTGTGGCTGGATGGCGGCCACAATGCTGGCGCCGGCCAGGCCCTGGCCGCCCATCTGCCCGACTGGGCCGACCGCCCGCGCCACCTGGTCATCGGCATGAAGCAGGGCAAGGAATCCGCCAAGTTCCTGCAGCCGCTGCTGCCCCTGGCCGAGGGCCTGTGGGCGGTGGCCGAGCCCGGCCAGCACCTGGCCATGCCGGTGGACGACATCATCGCCGCCAGTGACGGCACCGCCCGCCCTGGGCCGCATGTGGCCGACGCGCTGCAAGCCATCGCCACGGCCGGCGGGCCGCCCGGCCGCGTGCTGATCTGCGGCAGCCTGTACCTGGCGGGCGAAGTGCTGAAGGCGGACGGGACCAGCGTGGTCTGAGCCTGGGGCAGCTTCCGGCGCCTTGGGTGACAGGTAAGGCCGGGGAAGGAATTCCCCTTACCCCTTCTTTTGTTCTTTCGAGTTTTTTGGGCGGGGCTGTTGATAGGCGGGCCTGATAACCGGCTGGGTGCGCCGGAGGTCCTAACCTCCGGCGACTGACGCTTCAGCCCTTGTGGCCCATTATTGAATCATCAGAAGCGCCCGCTCCCAGTCCTGCCTCGGAACGCCAACTTGCAGAAAAAAGAAGGGGCCTGGGTAATTCATTCCCCAGCCTTCCTCCCCTGTCAGAGCAGCGAAACGGCTCTTCGGCGCGGCGTGAGCTGCCTCCCGCTGAAGCCGGACGCGCCCTGCCTGCCCCGCCCCAGCGGTCAGATGGAGGGGAGTTGCAGCCAGAGGGCGAAGGCGCTCAGCACCATGTTCACAGCCAGGGCGGCCAGGATCAGGCCCATCACCCGCCGCAGCATGTTGGTGCCACCTTCACCGATGACCCGCTGGATCAGCCCGCCGAGCAGGAAGGTGCCCAGCATGGCGGCCAGCACGGCCACCAGCGCGCCCACGGTCACAACCTGTTGCCAGGGCGAGTAACGGTTGTTGTCCATCAGCAGCACCATGCTCAGCAGGGCGCCGGGGCCGGCGATGATGGGCATGGCGATCGGGTGCACGGCGATGGACATCGCGCTTTCCGCCGCCGTATCGCCCTTGTGGGTCCTGTGGTCGCCCAGCACCATGGAGACGGCGAAGAGGAACAGGATGATACCGCCCGCGATCTGGAAGGACAGCAGGGAGACGCCCATGGCCCGCAGCAGCGCCTGCCCCGCCAGGCCGAACAGCACCAGCACGCCGAAGGCGAACAGCACGCCGAACAGTGCTGCCCGGCGCCGCTGCTTCTCATCCAGCCCGCCGGTGGCGCTCATGAACAACGGAAGGTGGCCCACCGGGTCGAGCACCGCCCAGAGGGTGACGACCTGGGTGACGAACAGCGTGTAGTCGTCGAGCACGGCAACTCCGGCAATTCCTGTGCAGGCCGGAGCTTAAACCGCGACAGGAAGCCGTAACACGGCCGAAATCACCCCCTTCGCATATTTGGCCAAGCTGGTGCCGGGCGAGAGCGGACCGGCCTGTTCATGGGTGTGGGAGCATTGAAAAAAGGGGCTGGCGCAAGGTCGAGGGGGCGCAGCCCCCTCAAACTCCCCCGGCAGGGGATACGATCCCCTGCACCTGCGAACTGACAGATGCGGGATACGGCGCGTCCGCGCGCCGAAGAGCCAAGTGTATGGAATTCGCCGCCATCCCGCGAAACCCGAACCGGGGCTTCCAAAGGCCTTAGGCGGGGAGAGTTTGAGAGGGGCAGCGCCCCTCTCAAGGCCGATCGCAACACACCTTGGTCGCGCTCTCAACACACCCAAGGTGGGTGGCATCCCAGGAGAGGGCCGAAAGCCGCCTCCTGGGATCGTCTCAAAGCTTACTGCGCGTCCGGGGAGACGATGATGCACGCCCCCCGCGTCCGCAGCTTCTCGCAGGCCGATTGCGCCGCGTCGCGCGACAGGCCGGTCACCCGGGCGCGATACAGCGTGGAGCGGCCGGAAGCGACGGACTCGACCGCCGGCTTGCCGGCACGGCCGATCTGGTCGCGCGCCTGGTCGGATGCGGTGCGGGCCAGGTTGGCGCTGGCAAAGGCACCCACCTGCACGGCCCACTGGCCGGTAGTGGCGGCCGGCATGGCCACGGGCGTCGGCGCCGGGCGGGCGGCGGCGCCACCCTGGCCGGGCAGCCGCAGCACGTTGCCACCCAGAGTACCGGCCTGCGCCGTACCCACGAGGCTGAAGCCACGCGGGCGGGAAGGAGCCTCGGCGAATACCGGGGCGGGCGCGCGGGCGGGCTCGGTAGCCGGGGCGGCGTTGGCGCGGAGCGAGGCCAGGGTGCTGGCCGCACCGCCCTGCTGCGCGGACGGGCGGGCCGCCAGGGCGGAGCCGACCATGGACGGCACCGGGGCGGAAGGCGGCGGCACCGGCAGGGACGCCATCATCACCGGCGCGGCGGGCGCCGGCTCCGGCAACGGTGCCGGGCTGCTGGCGTAGGTGGAGCCATCCGGGATCGGCTCCATCCGCACCACCGTGCCCGAGGACGCGGCGGACGCGTAGGTCGAGCCGTCCGGAATCGGGTCCATCCGGGTCACGGGGCCGGAGGAGGCGTAGGTCGATCCGTCCGGGATCGGCTCCATGCGCGTCACCGGGCCGGAGAGGCTGGCGATCTGCACCGGCGCCGGCGCCGGCGTGCTGGCATAGGTCGACCCGTCCGGGATCGGCTCCATGCGGGTGATCGGGCCAGCCGGGAGGGAGGCGACGCGGATGCCCGGGTCCACGGCATTCCGCTGCTCGCGCAGCGCCAGCATGGTGGCGGTGTCGCCACGGCGCGGGCCGGCCGGGATGTTCAGCGGGATTTCCGCCGCCGCGTACACTTCCGGCGCCGCACGGCGGTTCGGGTGCGCGTCGACGATGCGGGGGCCAATTCGGGCGACGTAGTTGCGCGTCTCGGCTGGCAGACCGCGGCTGGACCAGAGATAGTCCTCCAGCCGGCGCGGACCCGCGTTATAGGCGGCCAGGAAGGCCGGGCTGCCATAGAGCTCGTACATTTCCCGCACATAGGCGGTGCCGGCCATCAGGCTGTTCCACGGGTGGTACGGGTCGTCGCCCAGGCCGTAGCGGGACCGCAGCTCGGCATAGGTGCCGGGCATCACCTGCATCAGGCCCATCGCGCCCACCGGGCTGCGGGCACCGACGCGGCCACCGCTTTCCTGGCGCATGACCTCGCGGATCCACCGCTCGGGCACGTCGAAGCGGCGGGAGGCTTCCTTGATGTAGGGCCCCCACGGGTCGCTGGCCGGACCGGGCGGATCATAGGTTGCTGGTTGTGGATGCGCGGCGGCCTCGGCGGCGGCTTGCGCCGTCACGGGCCGGCCCTGCTGGCTGCCACTGCTGCCGCAAGCCGCGAGAAGCGTAAGAACCCCCAGAGCTGCGCAAGCCTGAACACGGCTGCGCGCCGGGCGGAACTGGAACGGAGTCATCCCCTGTTCTCCGTCAGAGTTTCGGTTCGCCGGAATGCGGCTCCGTTACCCGGGTGGATCCCCCCAACCCGGTACGGCGGCCTCGCCACGCCCCCACGCGACGATGCCGGGCAACCCCGGCGCCCCTGCCAAAATTGGCGGAACGTCAATGACCTACGGCCTACATGAGAGCTTCCGGCCGTGCAAGCGTCGAATCCGGGGCGCCCTGTGCCGCACCCACTGCCGCCGCACCGCCTCGGCCGGAATGAATCGAAATGAAAGCACCGGGTGACGGTCCGTATCGGCCCGCAACAGGGCCTGGAAGCGGAGTCCGGGGCACGCGGATGGGAGCGTGAGCCAGACCGCACTACCCGCACCAGCCGGTTTATCCGCGTGGAGGCCCCCTCTCCATCTCGTGATCGGCACCGGGGCCCTGGCGCCACGGGCCTGCCGGCATGGGGCATCTGGACATGGGCGCCGCGCGGCGCCACCTCTTCAGGCCTCGGGGCTTCGGCACCGGCCCCTGGCTTTTGCCCGGCGGCCGGGCCAATTCGCGCCGGACCATACTTCGCGGAGGAAATGACCGTCATGACCGCACGCCCGGCTTCTTCATCCCCGGCCACCCAGCCCCGCCGCGCGGCGCTGCCGCGCGCCGGCCGCGCCGCCGCCTGCCTGCTGCTGCTCGGCAGCGTCGTCGCGTGTGCGCCGACCATGACGGCCACCACCTACAATGCCAGTTCCATGGGCCGGCCTGCCGCCATCTCCTACGGCACCATCGTCGGCCTGCGGCCGGTGACGGTGCAGAACAGCGGCGGCCCGGGCCTCGGCACGGCCGCCGGCGCGGTGGCGGGCGGCGTCGCCGGCAGCTTCATCGGCGGTGACTGGCGCTCCAACCTGCTCGCCGGCCTCGGCGGCGCCGTCATCGGCGGCGCCCTCGGCAATGCGGCCGAGCGCGGCATGGGCAGCGGCCAGGCGGTCGAGTTCTTCGTGCGCATGGATCGCGGCGGGGACATCTCCGTCGTCCAGACGAACGAGGAGAACCTGCAGTTCAACGACCGCGTCGTCATCGTCCATGGCGACGTGACCCGCATCAGCCGCGCCGCCGGCAACGCGCCGCCGGTGGCCTACGCGCCGCCCGGCCAGGCGCCGGGCTACAACCAGGCCCCCGCCTACAACCAGGCCCCCGGCGGCCCGGTCTATTACACCCCGCAGGGCGGCGCCTACCGCTGATCCGATCGGCCGGCGCACCCCCGCCCCCCGCCATCCGGGCGGGGGTAGCGCTGGCGGCGGCGCGGACTTGCGTTGTATAGAGCCCGCCAAATGCAGACCCTCGCCCTCCCCACCTATCACGCCGACGCCAGCAATCCGCGGCGGGCGGCGCGTGCCATGGCGGACCTCGCCGCCGGTTTGTCCTCCTGGCGGCTGGCCTGGGCCCTCGCCCGGCTGGACCTGCGCAACCGCTACCGCGGCTCGGTCATTGGGCCTTTCTGGGTCACGCTCTCCACCGCCATCATGGTGGTCGGCCTCGGTCTGCTCTACTCGACCCTGCTGAAGCAGGACCTGACGGTCTTCCTGCCGCATCTCGCGGTCAGCCTGATCGTCTGGAACACCATCGCCAACCTGGTGCCGGAGGCGACGAACTGCCTGGTCAGCGCCGAAGGGGTCATCCGGCAACTACCGTTGCCGTTGACGACCCATGCGCTGCGCTGCGTGTTCCGCAACATCTTCTCTGCCGCGCATAACCTGCCGCTGATCGTCGTGGTGTTCCTCACCATCGGCCGGGTGCCGGGGGTGGAGGGCTTCCTGGCCATTCCCGGCTTGCTGCTGCTGGGACTGAATGCCTTCGCCGCCTGCATCTTCCTCGGCATGATCTGCGCCCGCTTCCGCGATATCGGCCAGATCGTCACCAACATCATGCAGCTGGCATTCTTCATGACGCCGGTGATCTGGCGGGTGGAGCTGCTGGGCGAGAACGCCTGGCGCCTCTACTTCAACCCGTTCTACCCGCTGCTGGAGACCATCCGCGGCCCGCTGGTCGATGGCGGCGTCAGCGTGGGCGTGTGGGTCGCGGCGCTCGGCTATTCCGCGCTGCTCTGCGGCGTCGCGGCCGCCTTCTTCATTCGCTTCCGCTCCCGCGTGGCATTCTGGGTCTGATCCGATGGCAAGCATCGTCGCCGATGGCCTGACCATCGAGTTCCCGCTCTACCACGTGGCCGCCCGCAGCCTGAAGAAGCGCCTGCTGGCCAAGGCCGCGCTGCGCGTCCGCACCGACGAATCCAACCGTGTCGTCGTCGCCGCGCTGCGGGACCTGAACTTCACCATCGGGCGGGGTGAGCGCGTCGCCCTCGTCGGTAGCAACGGCGCCGGCAAGACCACCCTGCTCCGCACCCTGGCCGGCATCTACGAGCCTGTCGGCGGCGAACTGACCGTGAAGGGCGAGATCGGCTCCCTGATCGACCCCGGCGCCGGCATGGACCCGGACAGCACGGGGCGCGAGAACATCCGCCTGCGCGGCCTGTACCGCGGCATGGACGATGCCGGCATCGCAGCGCTGGAAGCCGATGCCGCCACCTTCTCCGGCCTCGGCGAGTTCCTGGACGTGCCGACCCGCGGCTACTCCGCCGGCATGTCCATCCGCCTGGCCTTCGCCATGGCCACCGCAATGTCGCCGCAGATCCTGCTGATGGACGAGTGGTTCATGGCCGGCGACGCCGACTTCATGGGCAAGGCCGAGGAACGCCTCGCCAGTCTGGTGAAGGGCGCGGACATCATGGTCATCGCCACGCATGATTTCGGCATCGTCCGCCGCTGGTGCACCCGCGCCATCCGCCTGAACGCTGGCCGCATCGTAGCGGACGGGCCGGTGGAAGAAGTGCTGGGCGCCATGGAAGCCGGCACCCCGCTGCCGGCGCCTGAGCCGGCCAAGGCTGAAGGCTGAAGGCTGAAGGGAAGGCCGGGGAAAGAATTCCCCGGACCCCTTCTTTTTCTTCTTCAAGTTTGAGCCGGCTGGGCTGTGTCGAGGGCTGCGTGATTGTGAGACCGGCCGGTTCGCGCCGGAGGTCCTAGACCTCCGGCGACTGACGGCTCAGCCCGCAGCGCTGCCCCAAACTCGCCGGAAAAGACGGGGGCCCGGGGGAATTCCTTCCCCCGGCCTTCCCTCTACCTGCCCCCCTGTCAGTCCTTGTGCTTCTTCTTCCCCGCCGCCTCGCCCGTCACGTGCCCCTCGGCGGCCAGGGCTGCCAGCCGGGCGGGCAGGTTCTGCAGGATGGCGTCGCGGTAGCCTGGCACCTGTTTCCAGGCCTTGCGTTCCGGCTTGGTCATGCCGCAGCCGAAGCACCAGCCCGCATCGTCGTCGAAGCGGCACACCTTGATGCAGGGGCGATCGTTCTTGCTCATGCCTGAGGAAGTGGGGAGGGTGCGGCGAAGTTGCCGCCCCTCCCCGCGCGGGTCTACTCCGCGCGCAGTAGGGGTGGCGTGCGGGAGAGCACGGGGCCGATGGCCTGCTCGTAGGCGTGGGCCAGCCGCAGCAGCGCCAGGTCCTGGCGCGGCGGGGCGATGATCTGCATGCCCATCGGCAGCCCGGCCGCACCGCCGAAGCCGGCCGGCACGCTGATGACGGGGCAGCCGGAGAGGCTGGCCGGGAACACCACTTCCATCCAGCGATGGTAGGTATCCATAGGCGTGCCGGCGATCTCCTTGGGCCAATCCCACTCGGCCGGGAAGGCGAAGCACTGGGCGGATGGCAGCACCAGCGCATCGAACTGCGCGAACAGGGACAGGAAGGCCTGGTACAGTGTCGTGCGCTGGACGGAGCCGCGCTGCGCTTCCTGCGCCGTCATCTTCAGCCCGCCCTCGACTTCCCAGATGGCGGCCGGCTTCAGCTGGGCGCGCTTTTCGGGGTCCTGGTAGTGCGGCATTAGCGTGCCCATGACCAGGAAGTGGCGCACCGCCAGCCAGGTGTCCCAGATCTGGTCGCGGGAGAGCGGCAGGCGGGCTTCCTCCACCCGGCAGCCGATCGATTCGAGGGCGGAGAGGCCCTGGCGGCAGGTCTCGACCACCCCGTCTTCCATCGGCAGCGCGCCGGCATAGTCGCCCAGCCAGCCAATGCGGGTGCCGCGCACATCCTTGGCCAGCGGCTTGGCGAAGATCTCCGGCGATTCGTCGAGGGAGAGTGCCGCGCGCGCATCCCGCCCCGCCATGGTGGAGAGCAGCAGGGAGAGGTCGGTGACGTTGCGCGCCATCGGCCCGTCGGTGGAAAGCTGGCTCAGGAACACTTCCTGGGACGGCCAGGACGGCACCCGCCCGGCCGAGGGGCGGAAGCCGAAGATGTTGTTCCAGGCCGCCGGATTGCGGAGCGAGCCGCCGAAATCGCTGCCGTCGGCCACCGGCACCATGCCCAGCGCCACGGCCACCGCGGCACCGCCGGAGGAGCCGCCGGCGGAGCGGGACTGGTCCCACGCATTGCGCGTGACGCCATGCACGCTGTTGTAGCTGTGCGAGCCCAGGCCGAATTCCGGCACGTTGGTCTTGCCGATGATGATGGCGCCATCCCGCTTGATCCGCTCGACGAACAGCGAATCCTGCGGCGGCATGTTATCCTTCAGGAAGGGCGAGCCGGAGCTGGTGGGAATGCCGCGGACATTCGCCAGGTCCTTCACCGCGTGCGGGAAGCCGTGCATCCAGCCCATCACCTCGCCCCGCGCCAGCTGCGCGTCCCGCGCATCGGCCTCGGCCAGCAGGGTGTCGCGGTCCCGCAGGGAGATGACGGCGTTCACCGCCGGGTTCACCTGGTCGATGCGGTCCAGCGAGGCGACCATCACCTCCCGGCAGGAGATGTCCCGGGCGCGGATGGCGGCCGAGAGGTCGGCCGCCGTCATGCTGGTGGGGTCGGTGCGCGTGTCGGAAGGCAGGGTCATGAGCAACAAGCCTTGGCGTGCCGGCTGGCGGCGTTGGTGCCCGGTGCCAGATCGATGCCGGGGTTGCGGTCGAAGAAGCCGCTGGGCATCAGCCGGAAACCAGTGCTGATACAGGGCTGTACCGGAAAATCCTCCAGCCGCACAGGATGGTGCAGGCCGAAACTATGCCACACGACCAGGTCGGCATTCTCGATCGGCCGGTCCTGCTTCACCAGTTCGGACAGGTCGTCGTGGCCATCGGAGTGGTTCATGTACTCGCCGGCGGGGTAGCGCTCCTCCGGGTGGAAAGCGGTCACCCACAGGTGGTTGCGGGTGAAGGCGGCGCGGCGGCCGGAGGGCGAATCCTCCCGCACGAAGGGCGTGACGCAGTGGGTGGGTTCCAGCTTGTAGCCGGTGGCGCCGCCGACATGGTTGCGGCGGTTCGGGTTGACCACCTTCCAGTAGCGCATGGTCGCGGGCTCGATCCTCCGGCAGGCCTCCAGCTCGGTGCGGAGCGTGGTCTCCTGCTCGTAGAAGGCGTTGCCATGCGGGTTGGCCGCCGCCTCCTCCGCATAGGTGTTGCATTCGACGACGCTGTTGCCGGCGCCGTCCACCGCCATTTCCAGCCGGGCGCAGAAGATGTGCTGGTGGATCTGCCCGACCACGCCGGGCGAGACCTCCCGCCCATACTTGCCGGGCTGGCCGGGCAGGCAGGCGGCGGTGTTAATGATGCCGGTGGCCTTCACCTCGAACTGGATGGCGCCGTCGGTGTGCAGGTACCAGTACAGCGCGTACTCGTAGTTGCCGACGGTGCAGATGCAGGAGATGACCAGCTTGCGCGCCCGCCGCACCTCCGCCCGGTTGGTGCGGAAATCCCAGTGCTTCCATAGCAGGCCGGCATCCTCCTCGTGGATGCATACGGCATTCTCGATGGTCATGACGCCGCCGGTCATGGTGCCCAGATGCGCGTCCAGATACTGGATGGTGCCGAGGCAGTCGCAGCCCAGCTTCAGCGAGTTGGCCAGCTTGCCCAGCCCGTACTCGCCGACGTCGAAGACGTTCTTGCGGAAATGCCCGTTCTCCGGACTGCCATAGGGCACCACCATCTCCACCAGCGAGGCCCGGTGCAGGATCGGCCGTTCGACGTAGCGGATGTCGTGCAGGGTCAGCGCTTCCCGCGCGTTGAAGCCGATGCGGACGGACCAGCGGTCCCAGCGCAGCAGGTTGCCCTCCATGGTGAAGCTGACGCCCTCCGGCTGCACGACGTCGAGCGGCTTGTAGGGGTCGCGCGTCTCCGCCTGGAACCGGTGGTCGTAGTTCACCTCGGCCATCGGGATCGGCACGTCGCCATAGTCGTCCACCCGCAGCACGGTGCCGGCCTTCAGGTCCACCACCGCGTTCAGGCCCTCGATCGGGTGGGCGTAGAAGTTCTCGTGCTCCCGCAGCCGCAGCCAGGCGAAGGTGTGGACCAGGTAGCGCCCCTCCTCCCCCGCCACGCCAAAATTGCCGGCGGACCAAGGGTCGACGCAGACCTTCTCCATGTCCTCGACACCACGGCGGCGGCAGGCCTCGATGAAACGCGGATCGGCGCGGACGATGCCTTCCACTTCCAGGAACTGCTCGATCTGGATCAGCGGGCGGGCATCGGGGCGGTGTTCCGCCCGCAGCACCTTGCCCTCGTCCAGCGAGACCAGCAGCCGCCAGACCCCGTTCTCCCGCGCATGGAACAGGTTGGCGCGGGCGATGCGCGGTACCGGCTGCGCCGGCCAGGCGGAAAGGGCAGCCTTGTCCGGCTCCATCAGCTCCACGGTCTCGAACAACAGCCGCTCGCCCAGCGTGGCATCGGCGCGGATGATGGCGACGACGCGCCGCAGTTCCGCCGGGGTCAGCGGATCCAGCGGGTGCGGCGGGGCCACGGGCCGGGCGGCGGCCGTGGTGCTGCAGCAGGTGGCGGCGGTACCAGCGGGGACGGTGTCCATGCGCACGAATCCTTTCTCGGCCGGCGCGGCGTGGCGCGGCCTCTCCGGCGAGGCCGGGTGGCGGGCATCCCTATGGGCTACAGGCTTCCTGCCTCGGGGGGCAGGTTGTTGGCCATGAGCGCGTGGAAGCAGAGTGGCGCGTTCCGGCGGCCGCGCCAAGCCGCGACCGGCCGCCATGGGCCGGCACGGGGCGTCGGTGGCTGGAACCGATTGCCGTCTGGCTGGGGTGGGAAAGGGAGGTCAGGGGAAGGTATTTCCCTGAAACCCCATCTTTTTCCGGCAGTTGGGGTGGGCTTCCGGACTGGCGGGCGCCACGCGGAATATTCGAGGGCCACCTAGGCTGGACTACCCGCCTTCAACGGTCATGGATCTCCAGCGCGAACTCCCGGCCCCGCAACGCAGAAGAAAGATGGGGTCCGGGGAATTCCCTCCCTGGCCAGCCTATCCCAGCCTGACGGTCGATCCACCCCCGCCGGCCTGAAACAGCCTTGCGGGACCCACCGCCGCCTGCCGACAATGCCGGCCATAACAAGCCTGGAGGAACCCCCATGCCGGTCTATGCACTCGACGAGCACAGCCCCACTCTGCCGGAGGCCGACCGCTACTGGGTGGCGCCCGATGCCCATGTGGTCGGACGAGTGACGGTGGGGGAGGATGTCGGCATCTGGTTCGGCGCCGCGGTGCGCGGGGATAACGAGGTCATCGCCATCGGCGCCCGCACCAACATCCAGGAAGGCGCCATGCTGCATGCCGACCCGGGCTTCCCGGTGACGGTGGGCGAGGATTGCACCATCGGCCACCACGCCATCGTCCATGGCTGCACCATCGGCGACGGCTCGCTGATCGGCATGGGAGCGACGGTGCTGAACGGCGCGAAGATCGGCAAGGGCTGCCTCGTGGGTGCCAACGCGCTGGTGACCGAAGGCAAGGAATTCCCGGATAACAGCCTGATCGTCGGTGCCCCGGCGCGCGCCGTCCGGACACTGGAGGCCGGGGCGGTGGAGAAGCTGCGCCGTTCCGCCGCGCATTACGTGGAGAATGCCCGCCGCTTCCAGCGCGGGCTGCGGCGGATCGACTGACCGCCCCTCCCCGGCCTGGTGCGCTGCCTCGGCCGGGGCAGCGCACCGGGCTTCGTGCCTGCAAGCGTGCTCGGGACGGAGTGCCACAGCCATTAGCAAGGCGTTAGCGAGGCACGGCTAAAGCAGGCGCATGGCAGCGGTCCGGCCCGGATACCGCGCCCCGCTTCCCGGCCTGGAGAGGCGGTGCCGCCGTTTCCGCAGGAGAGGCCGTTTGCATTCCGTCGCGACCACCACCGGCCAGGGCGACGCCCAGGATGACCAGATGTACCGCCTGCTGGTGCAGGGCGTGACCGACTACGCGATCTATATGCTCGACCCCGTCGGGCGCGTCCGTAGCTGGAAT
Source organism: Teichococcus aerophilus (assembly GCF_014490485.1). Lineage (GTDB taxonomy): Bacteria > Pseudomonadota > Alphaproteobacteria > Acetobacterales > Acetobacteraceae > Pseudoroseomonas > Pseudoroseomonas aerophila. The sequence goes on from NZ_JACTVA010000054.1 coordinate 32,389, forward strand.
TCGGGGGCCCGTCTGGCCAAAGGCTACGAGGCGGCGGAGATCGTCGGCCAGAACTTCGCGCGCTTCTACACGGCGAAGGACCGTGCCGCCGGCCTGCCACAGCGCGCGCTGGCGACGGCGGCCACCCAAGGACGGTTCGAGGGCGAAGGCTGGCGGCAGCGCCGCGATGGCACCCGCTTCTGGGCGCATGTGGTGATCGACCCGATTCGCGACGATGCGGGCGGCCTCATCGGCTTCGCCAAGATCACCCGCGACATGACGGAGCAGCGGGAGAGCGAGCGCCGAGCCAGCGAACAGCAGCGGATCTTCCGCCTGTTGGTACAGGGCGTGACTGACTACGCCATCTACATGCTCGACCCGCAGGGTATCGTCAGCAACTGGAATGCGGGGGCCGAGCGGGCGAAGGGATACCGCGCGGCGGAGATCGTCGGCCGCAGCTTCGCCTGCTTCTATGCCGAGGAAGACCAGCGCCGGGGCCTGCCGCAACGGGCGCTGGCGACCGCGCGCGCCAGTGGCAAGTTCGAGGGCGAGGGCTGGCGGCAGCGGCGGGACGGCTCCCGCTTCTGGGCGCATGTGACGATCCACCCGATCCATGACGATGACGGCACCTTCATCGGCTTCGCCAAGATCACGCGCGACCTGACCGAGCAAAAGCGGCAGGCGGACCGCATGAAGGTGGTGGCCGATAACCTGGACCTGGCGCTGACCCACATGTCCCAGGGCCTGTGCCTGTTCGACGCACAGGAACGGCTGGTGCTGAGCAACCGCCGGCTGCATGAGCTGCTGCGGCTGGACGCCGACGCCATCCCGGTAGGATCGACGCTGACGGACCTGCTGTGTCACCTGCATGCGCAGCCGCATTTGCCCCATGGCACTTCGGCCGAGCATGTCCGGCTGATGCGGACGCGGCACCTGGGGCGCATCGCCACCTCCACCGGCGTTGTGCTGGAGGAGATTGCGCGCGCTGGCCGCAGCATTGCCGTCAGCCACCGCGCCTTGCCTGGCGGCGGCTGGGTCTCGACACTGGATGACGTGACGGAGCGGCGGCAGATCGAGGACCGCATCCTGCATCTGGCGCATCACGACACGCTGACCGCGCTGCCCAACCGCACGACCTTCCGCGAACGGCTGCAGCAGGTGCTGGAGCGGCCGGAGAATGCCTGTGCGCTGCTGTTCCTGGACCTGGACCGCTTCAAGCCGGTCAATGACATGCTGGGCCACCCGGTCGGCGACGTGGTGCTGCAGGCCACGGCCAGCCGCATCAAGGCCCAGCTCCGCAAGAGCGACTTCGTCGCCCGGCTGGGTGGCGACGAGTTCGCCGTATTGCTGGAGCGGACAGACGGCCCAGGCGATGCGGAGGCGCTGTGCGACCGGCTGATCCATGAGATCAGCCAGCCGCTGCTGGTCAATGGCCAGCAGATCGGCATCGGTGCCAGCGTCGGCATCGCCTTCGGCCCGTATCATGGCAGCGACCCCGATACGTTGCTGCGCAATGCCGACCTGGCCCTGTACCGCGCCAAGCAGACCGGCCGCGGCTGCCACCGCATCTTCGAGGCGGAGATGGAGCAGGTGTTCCAGATGCGCCGGCTGCTGGAGCAGGATCTCCGCAAGGCGCTGATCGCCGACGAATTTCTGGTGCACTACCAGCCGGTGATGGATATCGCCCACGGCCGCATCACCGGTGTCGAGGCGCTGCTGCGGTGGGAGAGCCCGAGCCGCGGCCGCGTCTCACCGGCCGACTTCATTCCCTTCGCCGAGGAGGTCGGGCTGATGGCCGAGATTGGCGACTGGGTGTTGCGCACCGCCTGCCGGGATGCGCTGGCCTGGCCGGAGGACATGACCATCTCGGTCAACCTCTCGCCCACGCAGTTCCGGCGCGGCGAGCTGGCCGAGCGCGTGGCGATGGCGCTGGCACACAGCGGCCTGCCGGCGACGCGGCTGGAACTGGAAGTGACCGAGACGGCGATGATCGATGACATCGATCATGCCACCAGCATCCTGAACGAGCTGCGCGCGTTGGGCGTGCGCGTCGCGCTGGACGATTTCGGAACGGGCTATTCCTCGCTGAGCTTCCTGCGCAACCTGCCGTTCAACCGCATCAAGATCGACCGCAGCTTCGTGCAGGACCTCGGCGTGAAGCCGGAGGCCACGGCGATCGTCCGTGCCGTCACCGCCATGTGCCACAGCCTGAATGTCGCGGTGACAGCGGAAGGGGTGGAAACGAAGCACCAGATCAGGCTGCTGGAGGAGCAGGGTTGCCCGGAGGTCCAGGGCTTCCTGATCAGCCGCCCATGCCCGGCTTCCGAAGTGCTGGCATGGCTGGGGAAGTCGGCGGAACGTCTGGAAGGGTGCGGCCTGACGCGTTTTAGCGCCTGAGGGCGCTTCGCTGTCTCGGACTGTCCGAGTTGGCGGCCTGACACATCCGCCTCAAGTCACGATGGAGGCGGCCGTTAGAAACGCGAAATCCGCCTGCGGAGGTGTTTCCGAGGCGGTTGTGGTGGTGGTTGTGGTGATGGGATGCG
>NZ_JACTVA010000055.1 GCF_014490485.1 Teichococcus aerophilus
TCGAACACCGGGTGGGCGGCCAGGGGCGGTGCCGGCTGGGCGGGCGCGGCGGCCGGCAGCAGCGCGGCCAGCAGCAGGCCCAGCGCGCCGGCGATGCGCCTCACGGCAACGGCCCGATGACGAAGGCGCTCTCCGGCGTCGCCACCAGGCCCCAGAGCAGGCTGAGGGCGACGGCCAGCACCATGGCGCCCAGCAGCGCGCGCGTCTCCTCGCCCCGCAGGCGGGTGCCCATGGCGGCGCCGAACTGCGCGCCCGCCACGCCGCCGATCAACAGCAGCAGCGTCAGCACGATATCCACGCTGCCGGTGCTGACCGCCTGCAACAGCGTCACGTTGGCGGCGACGAACACCACCTGGAACAGCGAGGTGCCGATGACGACGGAGGTGGGCATGCCGAGCAGGTAGATCATCGCCGGCACCAGCATGAAGCCGCCGCCGACGCCCATGACGGCGGAGAGCACGCCGATGCTGAAGCCGACCAGCAGCGGCGGAATCACCGAGATATAGAGCCGGGACTTGCGGAACCGCATCTTGAAGGGCAGGCCGTGCATCCAGAAATGCGCGTGCAGCCGCTTCGGCTTGGCGCCCTTCTGGCGGCGGCGCAGGATGGCGCGCACGCTCTCCCGCACCATCAGCGCGCCGACGCTGCCCAGCACCACCACGTAGAAGATGGACACGGCGAGGTCGACCTGCCCCTGCCTTCGCAGCCAGGCGAATAACTGTACGCCGAGGAAGCTGCCGGTGAAGCCGCCCGCCAGCAGCACCCCGCCCATCTTGAGATCGACATTCCCCTTCCGCCACTGCGCGATGAGGCCGGAGACGGAGGCACCCAGCGTCTGGTTGGCGCCCGACGCGACGGCGACGGGGGAGGGGATGCCGATGAGGATGAGGATCGGGGTCAGCAGGAAGCCGCCGCCGACGCCGAACATGCCCGAAAGCCAGCCCACGCCAAAGCCGATTCCCAGCAACAGCAGGGCATCCACCGACATCTCAGCGATCGGCAGGTAGACCTGCATCGCGCATTCCAGTGCAGTTCGGGCCGAGGAGAGGCGGGGATCGAACCCGCCCGGGAGGGGTCGTCAGAGGAGGCGTTCAGGATTCGCGGAGAACGTCACCCAAGGGACATTCGAAATACGGCAAGTCTTGGGCTAAAGGCAGCCGTGGCAGTGCCTTTCGACAGCATTTCCCTGCATCGTTATGGAAAAACCACGATGGCCGCGACCCGCCGTGCCCTGCTGTCCTCCGGCCTCGCCGTGGCGCTCGCCGCGCCGGCCCTGCGCCGCGCCGCCGCGGAGGCCGCATCCCGCCTCGCGCTGCTGCATGTGAACGACTTCCATTCGAAGCATGAGGGGGTGGATGCCGCCTCCGCCGCCTGCCGGGCGGACCGCCCCTGCATCGGCGGCAGCGCCCGGCTGGCCACCGCGCTGGCGGAGGGCCGCGCCGCCATCGCCGCCGATGGCCGCGCGCTGTTGCAGCTCGATGCCGGCGACCAGTTCATGGGCAGCCTGTTCTACACCGCGCATCACGGCCTGGCCGAGGCCGCCGTGCAGCGCGCCATCGGCACCGGGGTGATGGCGCTGGGCAACCACGAGTTCGATAACGGGCCAGGCGTGCTGGCCGGCTACGCCGCCGCCGTGCCCTTCCCGCTGCTCTCCGCCAACCTGGACACGAGCCGGGAGCCGTTGCTGGACGGGCGCATCCGGCCCCATGTGGTGCTGGACAGGGGCGGCGCGCGCATCGGCATCATCGGCCTGACGACGGAGACGACGCCGCAGGGTTCCTCCCCCGGCCCGACCCTGCGCTTCACCGATGCCTTCGCCGCCGCCGAGCGCAGCATCGCCGCCATCCGCGCCGGCGGCCCGGCCACCATCGTCATCCTCTCCCATCTGGGGCTGGGGGTGGACCAGGCGCTGGCGGCGGCCGTGCCGGGCATCGACCTGATCGCCGGCGGGCACAGCCACACGCTGCTGGCCAACGGGCTGACCGGCGCCGCCGGGCCGCACCCGACGCTGGTGGAGGGGCGGGACCGTACCGTCCGCATCGTGCAATCCGGCTGCCATGGCCGCTGGCTCGGCCGGCTGGACCTCGATCTCGGCGCCGATGGCCGCATCGCCGCGCATGCCGGCGCGGTGCGGGAGATCACGCCCGACATCGTGCCGGACCCGCAGGTGGCCGCCATCGTCGCCCGCTACGCCGCGCCGCTGGCCGAGTGGCGGGCGCGCCCCGTCGGCCGCCTGGCGGTGCCGCTGAGCATCGAGCTGTGCCGGGAGGCCGAGTGCGCCCTGGGCAACCTGCTGGCCGACGCCATGCTGGCGGCCGAGCCGCAGGCTGAGATCGCCCTGACCAATGGCGGCGGCCTGCGCGCCAACCTGCCGGCCGGCACCGTCAGTTGGGGGGACGTGCTCTCCCTCGTCCCGTTCTCCAACACCCTGGCCACGCTGACCCTCCGCGGCGGCGCGCTGCGCGCGGCGCTGGAGAACGGGCTCTCGCAACTCGACCGCAAGGGCGGCCGCTTCCCGCAGGTCGCCGGGCTGAAGGTGGAGTACGACGCGGCCGCGCCGGCCGGGCGGCGCATTCGCACAGTCGAAGTGCGCCAGGGCGACCGCTTCGTGCCGCTGGAGCCGGACCGCGCCTACCGCATCGTCACCAACAATTTCATGCGCCAGGGCGGGGACGGCTATGCGGCGCTGAGGGATGACGCGCTGGAGGCCTATGACAATGGCCCGGCGCTGGAGGACATGCTGGCGGCGTACCTGGATGCGCGACCCGGCCTGTCCGTCGCGGTGGAAGGGCGGCTGGTTTCTCGGTGAGGCGGGCCAGGGGCGCTGCCCCCGGACCCCGCTGGGGTGGCGGTGCCACCCCAGCCTCCGCCGCCCGTTGGGCTTTCGAAGCTGTTGTTTTTCCAAGAGTCGGGGGTTTTTGGTGGTCCAGGCCTCGGCTTTGGGAGGCCATAAGGCTTCTTTGAATGCGCTTTGCGCCAGCGTATCGCCTCGGCGCCGCACGGCGACAAAACTGGACAGCTTGGTCCGGGGTGGACTTTCCACCCCGGCCAGAGGGTCCAGGGAGGGCGCCACCCTCCCTGGCCACGGGCAAGCCAGCGCAGGCTGAGCCGTCGCAGTGGCATCCTTGTTCTGAAGCAAGTGCGATGCCATCTCGGCCTGCATGAATATGACGACACAAGATCCGATCGGCTGGCACGGCACCACCATCCTGTGCGTTCGCAAGGATGGGCGCGTGGCCATGGCCGGCGATGGCCAGGTCAGCCTTGGGCAGACTGTGGTGAAGAACAATGCGCGCAAGGTTCGGCGCATTGCGAATGGCAAGGTGGTCGCTGGCTTCGCCGGGGCCACCGCCGATGCTTTCACGCTGCTGGAACGGCTGGAAGCGAAGCTGGAGCGTTTTCCCGACCAGTTGGAGCGGGCAGCGGTCGAACTGGCAAAAGACTGGCGGACGGACCGTTACCTGCGGCGGCTGGAAGCGCTGCTGGCGGTGGCGGACAAGGACCGCTCCCTGCTGATCACCGGCAATGGCGATGTGCTGGAGCCGGAGGATTCCATCATCGGCATCGGCTCCGGCGGCAACTTCGCCCTGGCCGCCGCGCGGGCGCTGATCGACGTGGAGGGCATGACGGCCGAGGACATCGCCAAGAAGGCCATGACCATCGCCGCCGATATCTGCGTCTACACCAACGGGCGCTACGTGCTGGAGACCATCTGAATCATGACGACTGATGCCGTGAACCTGTCTCCGCGCGAGATCGTCTCCGAGCTCGACCGCTTCATCATCGGCCAGAACGACGCCAAGCGTGCCGTGGCTATCGCGCTCCGCAACCGCTGGCGCCGGCAGCAGCTGCCGGAGAGCATGCGCGAGGAGGTGGTGCCGAAGAACATCCTGATGATCGGCCCCACCGGCTGCGGCAAGACCGAGATCGCCCGCCGCCTGGCCAAGCTGGCCGATGCGCCCTTCATCAAGGTGGAAGCGACCAAGTTCACCGAGGTCGGCTATGTCGGCCGCGATGTGGAGAGCATCATCCGCGACCTGGTGGAGGTCTCCATCACCCGCACGCGGGATGCCGCGCGCAAGGACGTGCAGGCCAAGGCCGAACTGGCCGCCGAGGAGCGGCTGGTGACCGCGCTGGTGGGCGAGGGGGCTTCGGGCGAGACCCGCATGAAGTTCCGCCGCATGCTGCGCGAGGGCCAGCTGGAGGACAAGGAGGTCGAGGTGCAGGTGGCCGACCAGCCTTCCGGCACGCCGATCGGGATGATGGACATGCCGGGCATGCAGCCCGGCCAGATGGCCAACATCCAGGACATGATGGGCAAGATGTTCGGCAAGCAGGCCAAGGCGCGCAAGATGCACGTGCCGGAAGCGCGCATCGCCCTGACGCGGGACGAGGCCGACCGCCTGCTGGACAACGACAAGCTGACCCGCGACGCCATCGCGAACGCCGAGAATAACGGCATCGTCTTCCTGGACGAAATCGACAAGGTCTGCGCCCGTTCCACCGATGGTGGCGGCCGCGGTGCCGATGTCTCCCGCGAAGGCGTGCAGCGGGACCTGCTGCCGTTGATCGAGGGTACTACGGTCAGCACCAAGCATGGCCCGGTGAAGACCGACCATATCCTGTTCATCGCCAGCGGCGCCTTCCACATCGCCAAGCCGGCGGACCTGCTGCCGGAACTGCAGGGCCGCCTGCCGATCCGCGTCGAGCTTTCCGCCCTGTCGCGCGATGATTTCCGCCGCATCCTGACGGAGCCGGAACACAGCCTCGCCAAGCAATACGTGGCGCTGCTGGGGACCGAGGGGGTGACGCTGGAACTGACCGACGACGCCATCGATGCCGTGGCTGACCTGGCCGCCGACATCAATGCGCGCGTCGAGAATATCGGCGCCCGCCGGCTGGCGACGGTGCTGGAGCGGATGCTGGAGGAGATTTCCTTCAACGCCAGCGACCGCAACGGGGAACACCTGAAGGTGGACGCCGGCTACGTGAAGGAGAAGGTGGCCCCGCTGGCCGCCAGCGCCGATCTGAGCCGCTTTATTCTTTGAGGGTGGAGGAAGGCCGGGGAAGGAATTTCCCGGGCCCCTTCTTTTCTTTTTTCGAGTTTTTCGGGTGTGGCTGGGGGCAGGTCGGCCCCTGCATGAACCTGTGTCTGGGTTGCACCTGAGATTCATCGCGTCCGGCGACTGAAGTCCTGGCCTGCGCGGCATGTCAGTTTTGCCGGCGGCCGCGCCCAGTGTCCCAGTATTGGGTCTGCGCCGCCTTCGTGCTGGCACGAAACAGTCGGGCCGCGCCCCGGCAGAATCCTGAAGCAGTCTCCCGGATTCACCAGGCAGGCCGTCCGCCGCCCCGCCCCTGACGCCCGAACCCAGACTGACAAAAAGAAGATGGGGGCCTGGGGGAATTCTTTCCCCCAGCCTTCTCCCTTCTCCCCAAATTGGATTGCCGAACGGCCGCATCGTCCCAAGATGTGCTGCCGCTTCGGCTTGCCGCGCAGCCTGCCGGCTGCCGGAGCGTTGTTGATCGTGCGATCCATTGTCCTGGCGACGCCGCCAGGGACCATCGCCCTGCCAGGGACCGAACGACCATGACCGAGAACCTGCCCGCCACCCTCCCCATCCCGCCGCACGCGCAGGCGGAGCTGGATGAGGCCAGGCGGGTGCTGGAGGAGAGCTCGCTGGCCGCCAAGCTGGCCGGTATGGCCGGCACGCCGATCGAGGCGCTGCGCAAGCGGCTGCCGAAGATGGCGCAGGGCATGGTGGACAACGTGGTGCGCAAGGCGCTGGCCAATGCGCTCTCCGCCGCCACGCGCAGCGCGCCGGGCTGGACGCCGCCGGGGCTTTCCACCACCTGGATGCACCGGGGCATGGCGGCCGCCAGCGGCGCCGCCGGCGGTGCGTTCGGCCTGCCGGGCACGTTGATCGAGCTGCCGGTCTCCACCACGCTGCTGCTGCGGCAGATCGCCGCCGAGGCTGCGTCGGCCGGCGAGGACCCGACGGCGCCCGAGACAGGGGCCGAATGCCTGAAGGTGTTCGCGCTCGGCGGCCCGGGTACGACGGATGACGCAACCGAAACCGGCTACTTCGCCACGCGCCTTGCCTTGGCGCAGTTCCTGCCGAATATGAGCGCGGCGCTGCTGCCGGGCTTCATCGGCGCCATCGCGGCCCGCTTCACCGGCCCTTTGATGTTCAAGCTGGGGGCGCAGGCCGCGCCCGTGTTCGGCGCCGCCGCCGGCGCGGCGGTGAACCTGGCCTTCCTAGAGCATTTCCGCGCCCTGGGCCGCGCCCACTTCACCGTGCGGCGGCTGGAGCGGGAATACGGTGCGGTGAATGTCCGCTTGGCCTGGGGCCAAGGCCGCCCGGCGGCGCCGGTGGTGGAACTGCGCGCGGAAGCCGTCTGATGCGCCATGGCTTGCTGGCCGGCCTGGCTGTGGCCGGCTTGGCACTAGGGGCGGGCCCGGCCTGGGCGGCGGGCGACGAGTGCGGCGGCATCGAACCCGCCGATACCGCCTTCACCGCCGCCGAAGTCTCGCCCGGCCCGGCCCGGCTGTATTTCCTGGACAGCCCGCGCGCCGATTCCACCCGGGCCAATGCCTTTCTGGTGCCGGGCGATGCCGTCGTCCTCTCCCGCCAGCGCAACGGGTATGGCTGCGCGTCCTACCTGCACACCAGCGGCCGGGCGACCGCGGGATGGCTGCCGCTGGACGCGCTGCGGCCGGTGCCGGAGCAGCGGGACGTGCTGCCGACCGCCTGGGCCGGGCGTTGGAGCGGCCATCGCGGCCTGGAGCAGCAGGTGCAGATCCGCCCCCGCAGCGTCGGCCTGCTGCAGGTGGAAGGCACCGCCGGCGCCGGCCGCCCCGGCACTGGGCTGGCCCCGGCCGGCAACGGCACCCTGGCGGCGGAAGTGCAGCCGCAGGGCAACACCCTGGCCTTCAGCGTGGCGGCCGAGACCCCGCGCCGCGACCAGGGCGAGGCCTGCCGCGTCCGCATGCTGCTGCTGGAACCCTACCTGATGGTTCAGGACAACCATCGCTGCGGCGATCCCGGCGTCAGCTTCAGCGGCGTGTACCGGCGCGGGTGAGCGGGCGGGGCCGATCGGATGCGGCCAACTGCATTCCAGGACGGATCGACAGTCAGCATTGGGCGGAAAGGCCGGGGGAAGAATTCCCCGGGCCCCTTCTCCTTTCTGCGAGTTTCGGGGGTGGATGTGAGGGCGTCGGCCATTCTGGGCCCAGGCCGGTATTGCGCCGGCGGTTCATGATTTTCGGCGACTGGCGGCTTAGTCCAGGCGGCTCACGATCTTTTCCTATGGCGCACCTAGTCGCCCTGAAGCCTCAAGCCAACTGACAGAAAAAAGAAGGGGTTTCAGGGGAATTCTTTCCCCTGACCTTCTTCCCCGCCCCGGTTGAAATCCGATCGGCGCTAGGGCCGTTGTAACGGCCGGCTGACCATCCACGCGCTGGATAATGGCTGCCAATGCGTCCGGCCTACGCCCCTGCATGCGCCGGCACTTTTGCGTGCGCACCACCGCGGCCCCTTTCCGCCGCCGTGCCGCGCGGTTCAGATGACGCCGCCCCACGCCCAGCGATGCATGGGGCAGAACCGCATGCGGAACCTGCCGGATATGATGCCTCTTCGCCTGTCTTCCCTCTGTGCCGGGCTGGCCATCGCCGCCGGCTTCGCGCTGGCTGCGCCCAGCCCCGCCCTGGCGCAGGACAATGCCTGCTACGGCATCGCCACCACCGACAACGCCCAGGGCTTCGTGCTGGCCGAGGTGAAGGCCGGGCCGCGCCGGCTGTATTTCCGCGATTCGCCGGAGGGGGCCTCCACCCAGTCCCAGGCCTTTCTGGTGCCGGGGGACCGCGCGGTGCTCAGCCGCAGCAACGGGGCGTATGGCTGCGTCACCTTCCTCAACCCGCGCGGCCAATCCACCAGTGGCTGGCTGCCGATCGCGGCGCTGGACCTGCTCGCCGCCCCGCCGACGCCGCCACGCGAGGCCTGGATCGGCCGCTGGCAGGGCGCCCGCATCCTGGACCAGGCCATTGAGATCGCCCCCCGCAAGGGCCCGAGGCTGCACGTCACCGGCAGCGCCACCTGGGGGCGCGCGGACCCCGAGCGCGTGGCGCGCGGCGGCATCAACAGCGGCTCCGTCCTGGCCGATGCGGTACCCGAAGGCGCGCTGCTGCAGTTCGCCGAGAGCGACAACGAAGGCGAGACCGTGCCCTACGAAGCCGGCAATCCGCTGAACTGCCGCATGCGCGTGGTGCTGCTGGGCGCCTACCTGGCCGTGCAGGACAATTTGCGCTGTGGCGGCATGAATGTGAGCTTCAGCGGCGTGTACCAGCGGGCACGCTGAGGGCATGGCCGGGTTGGGGAAGGCCGGGGAAAGAGTTCCCCATCAAACCTATAGGTTTGATCCTTCTTTTACTTTTTCGAGTTCTTCGGGTGTGGCTGCTGAGAGAGGCGGTCTTGAGCGAAGGCTGGGTGCGCCGGAGGTCCTGGACCTCCGGCGACTGACGGTTCAGCCCTTGTGGCCCATGATTAAAATCATCAAGCAGCGTCCGCTCTCAGTGCTGCAGCGCCAGGCCAAACTCGCAAAAAGAAGATGGAGCCTGGGGAATTCCTTCCCCGGCCCTCCTTCACCCGAAAACCCTGGAGTGGAGGACCGTCAGAACCGCGGGCGCGGGCTTTCCACGCCGCCGGGCATGGCGGCGCCGTTACGGCGCATGCATTCGCGGTAGGCCTGGGTTTCCGCCACCCGCATCTCGTAGCCCACGCGGTTCTCGTTCGCCCAGTTGCCCAGGTTGCGCTGGCGGCTGAGATTCACCACGGCCGGGTCGTTGCGGGCTTCGGCGCGGCAGGCGCGCTGCATCGGCGTATCGGGGATCAGGTCCGGCGCCGGCGCGGTGTTGCTGGAGCAGGCGGCCAGCAGGACGAGGGCCAGGCAGGGCAGGAAGCGTAGGGTGGTGGTCATGCTGTGGCCTCCAGCCAGTCTTCGATCAGCCGGCGGGCGATCGAGTCCAGGCGCGGCAGGCTGAAGCCCAGTGCCGCGTGGTTACGCAGGTCGTCCCGGCTGAACCAGCGCGCGTCGCGCAGCTCGGCGGGGTCGATGGTGATCGCGTCGCTCAGGCCTTCGGCGTGGAAGCCCAGCATGATGCTAGCCGGGAAGGGCCAGGGCTGGGAGGAGTGGTACCAGGCCTCGCCGACATGCACCCCGGTCTCTTCCAGCACTTCGCGGCGCACCGCTTCCTCCAGGCTTTCGCCCGGTTCCACGAAGCCGGCGAGGGTGGAGTACATGGTGGTGTTGGGGAAGCGAGTGGAATGGCCCAGCAGGACCTTGTCGTCCTTCACCACCAGCATGATCACGGCCGGATCGGTGCGGGGGAAATGCTGGGCGTTGCAGACGGTGCAGGCCAGGGCGTTGCCGGCGCTGCGCGGGGCGCAGGCACCGCCGCAGACGCCGCAGAAGCGGTGGCGCACCCGCCAGTGCAGCAGGCCGCGCGCGTGGGCCAGCACGCTGGCCTCCCCGGCGGGCAGCAGCCCGGCTACGCCGCGCAGGTCGGAGAAGCGTCCGAAGCCATCGGGCAGCAGCGGCAGCGGGTCCTCGGCGCCGGAGCAATCGACGGCGAAGACGGGGCGGCCGTCCCACAGTCCCAGCAGGGCCCAGGGCCCATCGGCCATGCGCACGGCGCCGGCGGCCTCGGCGGAGAGCAGCACCGCTTCGGGGTGGCCCTCCTCGACGCCTTTCATCAGGCTCTGGTTCCGCCAGACAGGCACGAAGAGTGCCTCCGGCGAGGAGAGGGCGGCTGTGACGAAGGCTTCGTCGTCCCGCTGGCCGGAAACTCGGTCAAGCGGGCTGCCGGTGTAGGCATTGGGGCGGCTGGCGGGGACGGACAACATGCGGGCGCGACCCTGCCACGCGACCGGCGGCGGGGCAATGGCAGCCGCCATCCGGCCGGGCGTATCCGGCCGCCCAAGCCGCCGCTTCGATTGGCGGGCGGGACCCCCCTTGCGGGGGAGGGGGGGCGGCATGGTATTGTGCCCGCGGAAGGTTGGTGGCGGACAGGCGTCTCGCCAACCCGGTCAGGTCCGGAAGGAAGCAGCCGTAACGAGCTCTCGCTTGGGTCGTTTCATCGGCCTTCCACCTTCAGCACGCCATCTGCCGGTTGGCGGCATCCCGGCCCCTCGGGGCCCTACTCCGGATCTTGCCGCGCGCCATGAGCAGTGATCTCTCCGACGACATGCCCGATGCCTCGCTGCCCGAGGCGCCCGCGCCCGAAGGCCCCGGCCTGTTCGGCGATGCGCCGCCGCCCGTGCCTGAGGGCCCAGGCCTGTTCGTGGAGGAACCGGCCGCCGCCGCGCCCGCCGCGCCGGTGATGGCCGAGGCGCCTTCCACCCCCTACCGGGTGCTGGCGCGGAAGTACCGCCCGCAGAATTTCGATGAGGTGGTGGGCCAGGATGCGCTGGTGCGCACCCTGCGCAACGCCTTCGCGCAGAACCGCGTGGCGCATGCCTTCATGCTGACCGGCGTGCGCGGCGTGGGCAAGACGACCACGGCCCGCATCATCGCCCGCGCGCTGAACTGCGTGGGGCCGGATGGCAAGGGCGGCCCGACCGCCAGCCCCTGCGGCGTCTGCGCCGAGTGCCAGGCCATCCTGGCCGACCGCCACCCGGACGTGCTGGAGCTGGACGCCGCCAGCAACAATGGCGTGGATAATATCCGTGAGCTGCGGGAGGCCGTGCGCTACCGCCCGGCCCGGGCGCGCTTCAAGGTCTATATCCTTGACGAAGTGCATATGCTGTCGACCGCAGCATTCAACGCATTGCTCAAAACACTCGAAGAACCGCCGCCACAGGTAAAATTCATCTTCGCCACGACCGAGATCCGCAAGGTCCCGGCCACCATCCTTTCCCGCTGCCAGCGCTTCGACCTGCGCCGGGTGCCGCAGGAGCAGCTGCGCGGCTACTTCACCGATATCGCGGGGCGGGAGCGCATCCCGGCGGAGGAAGAGGCGATCGCCATGATCGCCCGCGCCGCCGATGGCTCGGTGCGCGACGGGCTCTCGCTGCTGGACCAGGCCATTGCCCAGGCGGCGGGGGCCGAGGGCGGCATCCAGGCCTCGAGGGTGCGGGACATGCTGGGGCTGGCCGACCGCTCCCTGTTGCTGGACCTGCTGGAAGGTGCCTTCCGCGGCGACATCGCCGCCGTGCTGGCCACGATGGACCATGGGCATGAGCGCGGCGCCGACCCCGGCGTGGTGCTGGCCGACCTGTTGGAACTGACCCATACGCTGACGCGCCTGCGCGCCGTGCCGTCTCTGCGCCAGGACCCCTCCCTGCCGGAGGCCGAGCGGGTGCGTGGCGTGGCGCTGGCCGAGAAGCTGTCCATTCCCGTGCTGGGCCGTGCCTGGCAGGTGCTGCTGAAGGGCATTTCCGAGGTCGCCGATGCGCCGGACCGCCGCGCGGCGGCCGAGATGGTGCTGATCCGCCTGGCGCATCTGGCCGATATGCCGACACCGGGCGACCTGGTGCGCCGGCTGACCGAGAGCGGCGCCACGCCGCAGATGGCGGCCGGGCCTGCCGATGGTGCCGCCGCCCCGCGCGGTGCGCCCGCCGCCAGCGCCCATACCGGGACGCATTCCGGCGGTGCCACCCGCGCCGTGGCCAATGGCGCGCCGGTGGCGATGGCCGAGGCCCCGGCGCTGTTGCCGCAGCCGCGCGCGTTCCGGGAGCTGGTGGCCCTGGCTTCCGGCCGGCAGCCGATGCTGCATGCCCACCTGCTGCACAGCGTGCATCTCGTCGATTTCGCACCCGGGCGGCTGGAGTTGCGGCCGATCCCGGAAGCGCCGCGCGACCTGGCCGGGCAACTCACCGCCTTCCTGCAGGAAGCCACCGGCACGCGCTGGACCATCACCCTCTCCAATGCCCCGGGCGAGCCGACCCTGGCGGAGCAGGGCCGCCACGCGGCGGGCGAGCGGCTGCTGATCGCCCAGTCCCACCCGATGGTCCAGGCCATCCTGCTGGCCTTTCCCGGCGCCAAGGTGGAAGGCGTGCATGACGAAAGCCTGGACGATTACGGCCTGCCGGCCCTGGACCTGCCCGCCGACAGTGACGATATGGGGCCTGAGTTCGCACCGCTCGACGCCGAATCCGTCGATCTCGACGACCTCTAGGGCAGACCCGCTGCAACCCGATGCGGCGGCCACGCTCTAACCTGTTGATCGCGTGATTCAGGTCTCCGGTTGATCCGGCCCCGGGATGATCACGCACCAGGGCGGTCCGCTGCGGAAAGACGCAGCCGGCATGCCCTGGGCCTGTATTTGGTTGTGCCCCAGGTGGATCCGGCCTGGGGCGTCATGCGCCAGGATGCACCGTTGCGGTGCGCCCTGGTCACTCTGTCTCAACGCGCGTATCCGGCCTTCCGGCGGATCCGCCCCCAGGCCACGACGCTCAAGGAGCACCCATGAAGAACCTCGCCGGCATGTTGAAGCAGGCCCAGCAGATGCAGTCCAAGATGCAGGATATGCAGGCCAAGCTGGACGCCACCCTAGTCGACGGCGCCGCCGGTGGCGGGATGGTGAAGGTCACGCTTTCCGGCAAGGGCGACCTCAAGAAGCTGACCATCGACCCCTCCCTGGTGGACGCCGAGGAAAAGGAAGTGCTGGAGGACCTGATCGTCGCCGCGCATGCCGATGCGAAGCAGAAGGTCGAGGCGATGATGGCCGAGGAAATGCAGAAGGCCACCGCCGGCCTGAACATCCCCGGCATGGGCGGCGGGCTGCCCGGCGGCTTCAAGCTGCCTTTCTGAGCCGCCGATGAACCCACCTGATTTTGGCGGCCCGGCGGGCGACAACGCCACCGATCAGGTGGACCGGCTGATCGCCCTGTTGGCCAAGCTGCCCGGCATGGGGCGCCGCAGCGCCCGCCGGGCGGCGCTGAAGCTGCTGCGCGACCCCGGCGGCCTGATGCTGCCGCTGGCGGATGCCATGCGCAGCACCGCCGAGGCGGTGCGCCCCTGCCGCATCTGCGGCAATCTGGACACCACCGACCCCTGCCGCATCTGCACCAGCCCCAGCCGGGACCAGGACGTGCTCTGCGTGGTGGAAGGCGTGGCAGACCTCTGGGCGCTGGAGCGCGCCCGGGTGCATCGCGGCCTGTACCACGTGCTGGGCGGCGTGCTCTCCGCCATCTCCGGCGTCGGGCCGGAAGACCTGCGTATCGAGGCGCTGCTGGCACGGGTGGGCGCGGGCGAGATCGGCGAGGTCATCCTGGCGCTGCCCGCCACCGTCGATGGCGCCACCACCGCGCATTACCTGCACGACCGGCTGCGGTCCTCCGGCGTCGTGGTGACGCGGCTGGCCCAGGGCGTACCGATGGGCGGCGCGCTGGACGTGATGGATGACGGCACGCTGGCCGCGGCCCTGAAGGCGCGTCGGCCGGCTTGAGGGTGGTGGGCAGTCTTGAAGGCTGGGGGAAGGAATTCCCCCAGGCCCCCATCTTTTTTCTGTCAGTTTTTGGGGTGGTTTGAGGGGCTGCCGGTTTGGGGCGGTGCCCAGTCGGTTGTTGCAAGCCTGCCGGTCATTTGGCAGCCACGCCTTATGGCGGCAGTCTCGCTGGATCATCATGTCTGGCCGGCGCCATCGGGTGCTGGTGACAGAAGGTCCGGCTATGCCCGAAGATATTGAATGATTCTTCTCGGTGCTCGATGCCGGTGCCTATTTGCGCCTGATGTCCGTGACCTCCGGCGAGCGCCTGCGGCCCGTCCATCCTTCGGCTTGGCGCTAACCTCTCGGCTCGCGGCACAGTCCTAGAGGTTGTTTCAGAAGTCTGCTGGCTGAGAGCGCGGTCGGAATCTTTCGTGCCAGCGCGGAGGTGGCGCAGGCCCAATGCAGGGATATTGGGCCAAGCCGCCAACAAAGCTGGCGCGGAAAAGACCGCCGCGCCCGACCCGGCAAGCTTTTGAGACAGTCTCTTCACTCCCAGAAAAAAGATGGGGTCCGGGGAATTCCTTCCCCTGCCTTCTCCCCACCCGTCTTTAATCGCCCCGCTCGTCAACCGAAGCCCGCGCGGATCGCTTTCCTTCCTATGGACCACAGGCCGGGAACCCTGAGCATGCCAGCACGTCGGACTCTTCTCACCGCAGCCACCATGGGGGCGGCGCTGTTCGCCACCGCGGCCTCGGCGCAGCCTGCCAGTGGCGGCGCGCCGGGCCCCTTGCCACGGAATGAGGGCGGCAATGGCCGCTGGCGGCCGCCGCAGCGCATCGGCATGGGCGGCGTGGCGCTGGGCAATGGCCTGAAGATCATGACGACGGAGGCCGACGCGCTGGGTGCCATGCAGGCGGCGTGGGATGGCGGCATCCGGCTGTTCGACACCTCGCCCTGGTACGGGCTGGGCGTCAGCGAGCGGCGGATGGGCGTGTTCCTGCAATCCAAGCTGCGGGACGGCTTCACCCTCTCCACCAAGGTGGGGCGGGTGCTGGAGCCGGATGCGAAGATGGGGCTGCGCGACGATGTGGGGAACTGGCGCAACGCGCCGCCCTTCCGCTACCGCTACGACTACACCGCCGACGGCACGCGCCGCTCGATCGAGGACAGCCTGCAGCGGCTGGGCGTCGCCCGCATCGACATCGTCTATATCCACGATCTCTCGCCCGACAACGCCGACATGGGCGACAAGTGGCGGGAGCAGTTCGAGGTCGCCCGCAAGGGTGCCATCCCCGCGCTGGAGAAGATGAAGGAAGAAGGGCTGATCAAGGCCTGGGGCCTGGGGGTGAACCGCCCCGACCCTATCCTGGCCACGCTGGAAGTGGCGGAGCCGGATATCTTCCTCGCCGCCACGCAGTACTCGCTGGCGGATCATGAACAGGCGCTGAAGGGTATTATCCCTGCCTGCGCCGCCAAGGGCGTCTCCCTCATGGTCGGCGCGCCGCTGAACGCCGGCTTCCTGGCGGGGCGGGACCGCTTCAACTACGGGCCGGACATCCCGCCCGCCATGCGCCAGAAGCGGGAAAAGCTGCTGGCGGTGGCGAAGCGCCATGACACCGACCTGCGCGTGGCGGCCCTGCACTTCCTGGACGCGCAACCCGTGGTCTCCTGCAGCATTCCTGGTGCCCGGAACGCCCAGCAGGCCCGCCAGAACGCCGATGCGCTACGCACGCGCGTGCCGGCGGATTTCTGGGCGGAACTGAAGCGGGAGAAGCTGATTTCGGCGGAGGCACCGGTGCCGGCGTGAAGAAGGCTGGGGGAAGGAATTCCCCCAGGCCCCCATCTTTTTTCTGCGAGTTGGGGTGGGCTGGAGCGTCCGGGTGGTTGGATAAGTTCGTTGGTGCCTCGGGCTTATCCACTGCGTCCAGTTTTCACATACCGCTTTGCCGGAGGGTGCCGGTCAGATCACGGGCATTGATGATTTTAAAATTCTGGCCTGGCATGGACGCGATCGCCTGAGACTTTGGCCTTGGGTGCAACCCGGCGTTCAGCGCACCGCACCAACCAGACGCGCTCCCAAACTGACAGAAAAAGATGGGGGTTCGGGGGAATTCCTTCCCCCGACCTTCTCCAAACGCCCGGCCTTCTCCAAACGAAAGACGCCGGGGAGAAGCCTCTCCCCGGCGTCGTCTCTGTTCCGTCCCTGAATGGGGGAAGGCTTAGCCGAGGCGTTCGCCGTGCAGCGAGACGTCCAGGCCTTCGCGCTCTTCTTCCTCGGTCACCCGAAGGCCGATGATCACGTCGACGATCTTCAGCAGGATGAAGGTACCGATGGCGGTGAACACGAAGGTCGCGGCCACGGCGTAGACCTGGATCATGAACTGGCTGAAGCTGCCGGAGATGCCGGCCGGGTCGGCCGTGGTGCCGGAGAGCGGGCCGTAGGCGAACACGCCGGTCAGCAGCGCGCCGACGATGCCGCAGACGCCGTGCACGCCGAAGGCGTCCAGGCTGTCATCGTAGCCACACCAGTGCTTGAGCGCGGTGGCGCCCCAGAAGCCGGCGAGACCGGCGACCAGGCCGATGATCACCGCCGGCACCGGCAGCACGAAGCCGGCGGCGGGGGTGATGGCGACCAGGCCGGCCACGGCGCCGGAGATAGCGCCCAGGACGGAGGGCTTGCCCTTCGTGATCCACTCGGCGAACACCCAGGCGAGCGTCGCGGCGCCGGCCGCCAGCTGGGTCACCAGCATGGCCATGCCCGCGCGGCCACCGGCGGAGCCGGCGGAGCCGGCGTTGAAGCCGAACCAGCCCACCCACAGCAGGCTGGCGCCGATGACGGCGAAGGCCAGGTTGTAGGGGGACATGTTCTCGGTGCCGAGGCCTGTGCGCTTGCCCAGCACCAGCGCGCCCACCAGGCCGGCGACACCAGCGTTGATGTGCACGACCGTGCCGCCCGCGAAGTCCAGCGCGCCGAGGGCGAAGATCCAGCCATTCGGGTGCCAGACCCAGTGCGCGACCGGCGCGTAGATCAGCAGGGACCACAGCACCGCGAACACCACCAGGGCGGAGAACTTGATGCGGTCCGCCCAGGCACCGACGGCGAGGGCCGGCGTGATGATGAAGAACGTCATCTGGAACATGACGAACACGGTTTCGGGGATGGTGAAGGCCACCGCGCCGTCGCCGCTGCCCAGGCTAAAGGGCGCATCCCAGTTCGCGGCGATGCCGGAGAGGAACAGGCGGGAGAAGTCGCCGAAATAGGCGCCGCCTTCGCCGAAGGCGATGGAGTAGCCGGCCACCATCCAGACGACGCTGAGCAGCGCGGCCAGGAAGAAGGACTGCATCAGCGTGGCGAGGATGTTCTTCTTGCGGACCATGCCCGCGTAGAACAGTGCCAGGCCGGGGATGGTCATCATCAGCACCAGGGCGGTGCTGGTGAGCATCCAGGCGGTATCGCCGGAATTCACAGTGGGCGCGGCATCCTGCGCCAGGGCAGGGCCTGCCAGCAGCAGGGCGGGGAGAAGGGCGGCAGCGCCACGCGCCTTCGCCAGGGCCGTACGCATCGGCTTCGGTTCCGTTGTCATAAGGTTGAGGACCTGCGGCATCAGAGGGCCGAGTCGTCGGTCTCGCCGGTGCGGATGCGCAGGGCGCGCTCCACATCCAGCACGAAGATCTTGCCGTCGCCGATCTTGCCGGTGCGGGCGGTGGTGGCGATGGCCTCGACCACCGCTTCCACTAGGTCGCCTGGTACGGCGACCTCTATCTTCAGCTTGGGCAGGAAGGAGACGTGGTACTCCGCGCCGCGGTAGATCTCGGTCTGGCCTTTCTGCCGCCCGAATCCCTTCACCTCGGTCACTGTGAGGCCCTGCACGCCGAGCGGGGTGAGCGCTTCGCGCACCTCGTCCAGCTTGAAAGGCTTGATAATCGCCATGACCAGCTTCATGCGGCGCGGTCCCCTCTTGCTTCCGTCTCGCCTGGGGAGAGCTATGCGAATGCCGTGCCACAGGTAGCCGCCAGGGCCGTGGCGCTGGCGCGGCCTTGGCAACGAAGCGTTACGGAGGCGGCGGCGTGGTGGCGGGATGCGGGATGCCTTTGGTTTCACCAGGAGGAACAAACCGTACCTGCACAAAATTTGGGCGGATGCCGCCCGCCCTGCGCGCTGCCCCCGCTTCGCCCCTCGCATCGGCGACCCCGGCGCGGCACAATGCGGGGATGAGCGAAGAGATCGATGTCTGCGTCATCGGGGCCGGCCCCGTGGGTGCCACCCTGGCCACCGTGCTGGCCACGGCGGGGGTGAAGGTGGCGGTGGTGGACGCCGCGCCGCTGCCGCCGATGGAGCGGCCGGAATTCGACGGCCGCGCCTATGCCATCGCCGCCACCAGCCGCAACCTGCTGCAAGCCGCCGGGGTGTGGGACGGGCTGCCGCAGACCCCGGGGCCGATCCACCGCATCCGCGTGCTGGATGGCCAGCCTGGCGAGCCCGCCAGCCGGCTGGGCCTGGATTTCGACGCGGCCGACATCGGCGGCGACCCTTTCGGCTGGATGGTGGAGGCACGGGCGCTGCGCGTCGCGCTGAATGCCCGCATGGATGCGCTGGCGCATCTGCAAGTGCACGCCCCGGCGCGGGCCGAGGTCACGCGGGATGAAACCGGCGCCACCATCCGCCTTTCCACCGGCGCGGTGCTCAAGGCGGCGTTGGTGGTCGGCGCCGAGGGCCGCAACAGCCCGCTGCGCCGGCAGGCCGGCATCGGCGCCACCCGCTTCGACTACCACCAGATGGGCATCGTCGGCGCCATCGCGCACGAGCTGCCGCACGATCAGGTGGCGCTGGAGCAGTTCCTGCCGAACGGCCCCTTCGCCCAGCTGCCGATGACGGGGACGGAGGAGTACCCGAACGTCTCGGCCATCGTCTGGACCGAGAAGCGCCGGCTGGCCGAGCGCTTCCTGGCCATGCCGGACGACGCCTATGGGCGGGAGATCGAGCGCCGCATGGGCACGCATCTTGGCCGCGTCACGCCGATCGGCCGCCGCTGGTCCTATCCGCTGACCGCCATGAACGCCACGCGCTACGCCGATACCCGCCTGGCCCTGGTTGGGGATGCGGCGCACGGCATCCACCCGATCGCCGGCCAAGGGCTGAATCTCGGCTTCCGCGACGTGGCCAGCCTGGCCGAGCTGCTGATCGAGGCCGTGGCCGCCAACCAGGACCCCGGCGGCGCCGGCCTGCTGGCCCGCTATCAGGCGGACCGCCGCCCGGACGCGTTGCTGATGCTGGGCGCGACCCATGCGCTGGAGCGGCTGTTCGGCAACAGCCTGCCGCCGCTGCGGCTGGCCCGCCGGCTGGGCCTGGCCGCCGTGCAGCGCATGCCCACGCTGAAGCAGTTCTTCGCCCGACGGGCGATGGGCTTTACCTCCTCCACCGGCGGGCTGCTGGCGGGACGGGGGGTTGCGGCGGCGGATTAAGGTTGGGGGAGGGAACTCCCTAAGCCCCTTTTTCTGCGGTGTTTGGGTCGGGCTGGGCGGCCAAGCTCCGTGCGGGTGTTGCCGGCAGGTGAGACCCAACAGATCAAAACGAAGAAGAGGGGTTTCGGGGGAGAATCCATTCTCCCCTGACCTTCAGCCCGCCAGCCCTACAGCTGAGGATTATCGAAGAACGGCCGCCGGTACGCCGCCAGAGCCTGCCGCAATTCCCCAGCCAGCTCCGCGGCCTCGGCTTCCGACAGGTAGGCGCCGATGCGCATGCGCTGGCCGCGTTGCACCAGGGCGAGGCCCTCCCGCTCCGTCCATTCCACCTGGGCCCAGTAGGCGTCCATGCTGGCCTCGGTCAGCCGGCCGCGCGCATCGGTTCGGCGTAGCGTCAGGCGGCCATCTGCCAGGCGCAGCACCTCCCGCGCCCGCCCGGCGCGGCGGTGGTGCAGCATCACCAGCCCCAGCGCCAGCAGCGACTCGATGCCGACGAAGCCGAACACCGGCCAGGCGCCGAGGAACAGGAACACCGCGCCGCCGGCGATGCTCCACCCCAGCGTGATGGTGGCGAGCAGCAGGAACAGCCCCCGGTGGAAGCTATGGCTGGGGGTGCTGACGGCCTCGAAGAGCACCGGCTCCGGCAGGAGCGCTGGCTCTGGCCCTGGGGTGGGGTTTGCCCGCATGCCGGGACAACATAGGGTGTCGGTAGCGCCGCCGCATCGCCCGCCCGCGACGTGGCAGGCGTGCGAGACCCTGCCAGGTAAGCATGACCCGTATCCGATCCTCCGCCACCCGCCGGCGCCCTGCCGCCGCCGCCGACTCAACTCCGCCGGATGCCAGCGCCGCCGCCACGCCGCCCCCACCCGCCGCCAGGGCCGCGCCGCGCAAGCGGACCGCTGGCAAGCCGCTGCATGGCTCGGCCGAGGCGCCCCGCCGTGCCCGCCTGATGAACGCCAAACAGGCCGGGGACTTCATCCGCGCCCTGGCCGACGCCAACCCGGCACCCGAGACCGAGCTGCATTTCAGCAGCCCCTATACCCTGCTGGTGGCGGTGGCGCTTTCCGCCCAGGCCACCGACGTCTCCGTCAACAAGGCCACGGCCACGCTGTTCCTGGAAGCCGACACACCGGAAGCCATGGTGGCGCTGGGAGAGGAAGGCCTGGCCCGGCATATCCGCAGCATCGGCCTGTGGAAGGGCAAGGCGAAGAACGTTATCGCCATGTCCCGCCTGCTGATCGAGCGGCACGGCGGCACCGTGCCGGCCGACCGCGCCGCCCTGGAAGCCCTGCCCGGGGTCGGCCGCAAGACCGCCAACGTGGTGCTGAACGTGGCCTTCGGCGAAGAAGCCATGGCGGTGGACACCCACATCTTCCGCCTGGGCAACCGCACCGGCCTGGCCCCGGGCAAGACACCCCGCGCGGTGGAAGACGCCCTGGTCAAACGCTGCCCGCCGGACCTGCTGCGGGACGCCCACCACTGGCTGATCCTGCACGGACGCTACGTCTGCAAAGCCCGCATGCCGGAATGCTGGCGGTGCGTGGCGATCGCCCTGTGCAATTACGGGGACAAGGTGCGGGTGCCACCGTCGCGGTGAGGCGGCTTTTTGAGTGGGAGAAGGTCGGGGAAAGAATTCCCCGGACCCCTTCTTTCTACGAGTCTGGCGAAGCGCATCGGGACTGAGAGCAGGCGCTTCTTGACGATTCTAGAGCAGTTCTCCATCAGTTGGACCCAACTGATGGCATAATTTTCTTTTTAAAACAAAAAGATAGAGAATTTGAAATGGGCCTGTGCGAACGGAACATGCTCTCATAAGGGGCCAACTGGGCTGAACCCTCAGTCGCCGCAGGTCCCAGACCTCCGGCGCACCAGCTGTCTCTCAAGCCCAACTCATCAGCAGCCCCGCGCACAAAACTTGAAAAAAGAAAAGAAGGGGCCCGGGGAATTCCTTCCCCGGCCTTCACCCCCCCCTCAAGCCTCCAGACGTTCAGCCACGACGAAGCGCCGGGATTCCAGCATGGCCAGCCGGTCGGCTGCCGAGTCCGTGCGGGCGAGGCAGAGGGCGCGCAGGCCGATGCCGACTCGGGTGCCGTCTGGCTGCTGCACCGGGCGGCCGCAGTCGATCAGGATATCCAGCGGCCCTTCGCCCGGGGGCACGGCCAGGGAGACGGTTTGCTCGCCATGGGCGGGCAGCAGGATCTCGATGGGCGGTGCGTTGGTGCTGCCGGGGCGGCGGGCTTGCAGGGCAATGGCCTGGTCCTGGGCGGGGGCGCGCAGGTCCAGCTCCAGCCGCAGGGCGCCGGCGAGGCTGGGGGCCAGGGCCAGGGAGAGGCGGGCGAGGCCGGGGCGGGTCCAAACGCCCCAATCTTCCAGCGAATGCCACTGGGCGCCGGCGCGGGCGGCTTCGGCCACGGCCATGTCCGGCAGCGGGCGGTAGCGGTCCAGCCGCCGCAGCGGCATGCGGCGGCCGGGTTGCAGCGGCAGGGGCGGCAGGGGCGGCGCGTTGTGCGCGAGGTTTTGCGCCGCTCGCAGGAAGTGGGTGGCGACTTCGGGCCAGGCGGGGCGCGGGGCGGCGGCGAGGGCGGCTTCGGCGGTGGCGAGCCGGGAGGGCTCGTCCATCAGGGCCCGTAATTGCGCGATCAGCGACGGCTCGGAGCCAGCCTGGAAGAAGATGAGCCCGGCGGGGCCAGCTTCCAGCAGGCCGGAATGGTCCGGCAGCAGCACGGGGCGGCCATGGGCGAGGCTTTCGGCCACCGCCAGGCTCCAGCCTTCGTGGTGGCTGTGGAACAGGGTGAACCGGGCGTGGCGGTAGAGGGCGGCCAGCACCGCGTCCGGCACGTCCTGCAACAGGTGCACGCGGCCGCGCAGGGCGGGTGCGTTCTCCAGCAGGTCCAGCGCCGCATCCGCGCCCCAGCCGGGGCGGCCGATGCAGACGAGGTCTGGCACCGTCTCGGCGCCCGGGCGGCGCAGCATTTCCAGCCAGGCGCCGAGGACGAAGCGGTGGTCCTTGCGGGCATCCAGCGGTGCCACGAAGACCACGAAGGGCCGGCCATGCCGTAGCGGCCGCGGGAGCAGGCTGCGCGATGGCGTGGCGAGGGCGGTGGGCAGCGTGCCGCCGGCCGAGGGGATGGCAGAATATGCCGCGGCGAGAGGGAGACCGCTGGATGCTAGTGTGGGGGAGGCCGGGCTGGTGGAGGCAGACATGCCGGATACCAAAGCGCCCGAGGCCGGACCGCCTGATGCAGGAGCGCCGGAGCCCGGATGGACGGATACCGAACCGGCAGATACCGGACCGGCAGATACCGGACTGGCGGACACCGAACCAATAGAGGCCAGGCCAGCGGAATCAGCGTCATCGGGCGCCAGGGCAGGGTGCGTCAGGCGTGGCGCGGCATCCAGCCGGACCACGGTGCCAGCGGGCAGGGTCAGCGGTTGCAGGCTGCGCGCGACGGCATCCGAGGCCAGCAACAGGCCATCGGCGTGCTGCGGCAGGGCAGCCAGCCAGCGGATCTGCGCCTGGGCGATCTCGGGCGGCAGTTGCTCGGGCACGGCCAGGGCGGCGGTGTCGCGCAGGAAGGGGATGAAGCGCAGCCCGCTTGCCTCCCGCGCCCGCCTTAGCGCGGCGAAATGCTGCGGGATGCCCCAGGCATCGCCCGGGCAGACCAGCGTGGCGGCCTGCGGCAGGGCGATCGGTGGCGCGGCCATGGCCTGGGCCAGTAGCGCCAGGGCTTCCTGCCAGTCCCATGCCAGGGCCAGCGGCGCGTCGGCGGCGGCCAGCAGATGGTCCAGCCGGTGGAACAGCCCGGCAGGAAGCCGTTGCCAGTCCAGCTTGCCCGGCGCCAGGGCGCACAGGGTCGGCGGCGTCGCGCCCAGCAGGGCACCGTGGGCGAGGTCGCGTTGCAGGCGGAAGGCGCCGGGGGGTGGCCGTTCCTCGGCCAGCAGGGCGGTGACCAGGTCGGTCAGATCCAGCAACAGGTCGGAGGCGGGGGGCGCGGGCTCCGCGTGGGCCTGCCAGCGGCGCCAGGCCGCGTCATCCCCGGGGGCCAGAGCGACGGCTCGGGCGAAGGCGGCCTCGGCGCCTGCGGCCCGGCCCAGCTTCGCCAGCGCCTGGGCGAATTGCTGTGCCAGGTCGGGGTCCTGCGGCCGGGCCGCCACGGCGGCCTGGTAGGCAGCGATGGACGCCTCGGCCTGACCGGCTTCCCCCAGGCAGAAGGCACGCTGGGCCATGACGCCGGCATTGTCCGGCTGCCGCATCAGCAGGGCGGTATAGACATCGGCGGCATCCAGCCACCGTCCCAGCTCGCGCAACTGCTCGGCCTCGCGCCGAAGGACCTCGGCCCTGTGATCCGACATGGTTCCCGCCATCCGCCAAGCCTTGGTTTTCCCGTGCGCGGTAACGGGGCGCAAGGGAATGCTCTCGGCACGCGCAATGTTTATCAATTTCTAAACGGCGGGTGGTGGGGAGGGAGGGCCCCGGAAGGAACTCTCCGGGCCCCTTCTGTTGTTTTTTCGCGTTTTTCAGGCTTGGCTGATCTCGGGCTGCCGAGAGACAAAGCCGGTTCGCGTAGGACGGCTGGACTTCAGGAGACCGGGGGGTGCAGCCCGTGGCCAGTGAGAATCACCCGTGCAAATCCGCCCTCGGCCCAAGGCGCCCGGCCAAACTCGCAGAAAAAAGAAGGGGTCCGGGCATTCATTCTCCGGCCTTCGCTCACTGCCCAAGCCATTTCCGTCGTTGCCCCGCGGCCTGCCCGTGAGCGGCCATGCTCTGGTACACTGCATTGCGGTATGCCATGCCCAACCCTGCAACAGTCGAGGCCCGGTCCATGCGCCCTAAAATCTATATCGACGGCCATAATCTGGCGCTCGACCAGGGCACGGGCGTTGCCACCTATGCGCGCAACCTCAGCTTCCGCCTGGGCGCGCTGGGGGCGGAGGTCGGCGTGCTCTACGGCACCCGCGCCAGCCCCAGCCGCAACCCGCTGATCCGCGAGATCGCCTTCTTCGACAACCGGGTGGGCGAAGCCTCGCCGCTGCTGCGCTGGATGCGCTCCGCCCGCCGGACCATGCTGTCGCCCTTCGGCGAGTATGCGACCTCGGTGCCCATCACCGGCAGGGTGGTGGCCAATACCTTCGAGAACCGGATGCCGCATTTCGACCATCTGTGGAATGTCGAGAACGGCTTCACCGTCGCCTACAACCACTTCCGCCACTACAAGTCCCGCCTGACGGTGCGGATGCCGCAGCCGCCGCAGATCATGCACTGGACCTACCCGCTGGCCATGCGGATGCCGGGCGCCAAGAATGTCTACACGCTGCACGACCTGGTGCCGCTGCGGCTGCCCTACACCACGCTGGACCACAAGCGCCGCTACCTGCGCCTGAACAAGCTGATCGTGGAGAAGGCCGACCACATCATCACGGTCAGCGAGGCCTCGAAGCGCGACATCGTCAACCTGCTGGGCGCGGACCCCGAGAAGGTGACGAACACCTACCAGTCGGTCGAGATCCCGAAGAAATTCGCCGAGAAGCCGATCAACGAGGCGCAGGACGAGATCAAGGGCAGCTTCGGCCTCGACTGGAAAGGCTACTTCATGTTCTTCGGCGCCATCGAGCCGAAGAAGAACGTGGGGCGGATGATCGAGGCGTTCCTCTCCTCCGGCTCCGAGCTGCCGCTGGTCATCGTCGGCAAGCAGGCATGGAAGAGCGAGGAGGAGCTGAAGCTCCTGTTCGACGACCATATCCGCTACCAGGTGCAGGAAGGCAGCATCCTGCGCACCAAGCGCAAGATCATCCTGCTGGACTACGCGCCGTTCCGCCTGCTGGTCTCGCTGATCCGCGGCGCCAAGGCGGCGCTGTTCCCCTCGCTGTACGAGGGCTTCGGCCTGCCGGCGCTGGAGGCGATGAAGCTCGGCACGCCGGTCATGACCTCCAACACCTCCTCCCTGCCCGAGGTGGTGGGGGATGCCGCCATCACCGTGGACCCCTACGACGTCCGCGCCATGGTGGAGGCGATCCGCGCCCTGGATACCGATGCCGAGCTGCGCGGCTGGCTGGAACAGGCCGGCCCCCGCCGCGCCGCCCTGTTCAGCGCCGAGCAGTACGAGCGTCGCCTCGCGGACGTCTATGCCCGCCTGGGCGTGAAGCTGGAGCCCGGTGCGTCCGGCCAGGCATCGATGGCACAGGCGGCGGAGTAGGCGCCCGCTGGCGGAGAGAGAAGGCCGGGGAAGGAGTTCCCCGGACCCCTTCTTTTCTTTTGCGAGTTGGCTTCGGGCCTGGAGGCCGGAGGCATAGGCGCTTGAATACTGTTTCGAATTTGTGCTGACGCGGTTTCGGCCAAGGCGTTTCGTGCGGAGCAGGCGGCGTTGGCCCGAGGTACGGACATGGGCGTAGTGCCGACCAAGCGTTCATGGAAAAGACCGCCGAGGCCGACTCGGCAGAGTTGAAGCCAGCCCTGACATTCGCAGCAGGCATCCGGGATTTGCCTGTCCGCCGCGATCCGGGCACGGCGGACAGCCCACCCCTGCCGCCAGCAACACCTCAAAACTCGAAAAGGACGATGAGGGAGGTCCGGAGGGAGAATTCCTTCTCCCTCCGGCGCTTCGTGCTGCCGTCCCTCCTTTACGCCACGCGGAAGGGAGGTGATCGCGTGCGGAGGCTGTCGGGCTCCGCGTCGCCCGTGGATGCTGCCTCCTGGCCATGCTCTGGCCCAAGAATGGAGGATCGGTTCATGTCATCAGCTTCCCCGAAGGGCTGCCTGGACAGGCGTGGCTTCTTGCAAGGTTCCGGCCTGGCGGTGGCCGGCCTGGCCGCGGTGGCCCTGGGCGGCCCGGTGCGGGCGGCGGCGCCGCTGGCCACGCAGCAGGTGCCGGGCCTGTACCGGCACCGCGTCGGCCCGATCGAGGTGACGGCGCTGCTGGATGGCCATATCGGCTTCCAGGACCAGGCGTTGCCGGGCCTGTTCCCCGATTACGATGCCGAGGTAGCGGCGCGGCTGCGCCAGCAGGCCTTCGTGCCCGCGGGCGCCGTGCCGCTGGCGGTGAATGCCTACCTGATCAATACCGGCCCGCGGCTGATCCTGGTCGATGCCGGTGCCGCCGGCGCGCTGGGGCCGACCCTGGGGCAGCTTCCCCGCAACCTGGCCGCCGCCGGCCTCACCCCGGCCGATGTGGACACCATCATCCTGACCCATGCCCACCGGGACCATGCGGCGGGGCTGCTGGATGCGCAGGGTGGCGCCCTGTTCCCCAATGCCGAACTGGTCATTGCTGAGAGCGAATTGCGCTACTGGGACGATGACGCGGCGATGGCCCAGGCCCGCCCGGCCATCCGTGCCTTTTTCGCCCCGGCACGGCAGGCGCTGGCGCCCTACCGGGCCCGCCTGCGGCCGGTCCAGCCCGGGCAGGACGCGGCCCCGGGCGTGACGACGGTGGCACTGCCGGGCCATTCGCCGGGCCATATGGGCGTGCGGGTGCATGCCGGGGCGGAGCAATTGCTGCTCTGGGGCGACGTAGTCCACACCCAGGCGCTGCAGATGCCCCGGCCGGACTGGTCCATCGCCTTCGATTCGGACCCGGCGCAGGCGGCGGAGACGCGGCGGCGGGTGTTCGACATGGCGGCGACGGACCGGCTGACGGTGGCCGGGATGCATATGGACTTCCCCGGCATCGGCCACGTGGTGCGGCGGGTGGAGGGGTATGGCTTCCAGCCCCTGGCCTGGCGATCAGCGCTTTAGCAAAGGCCCAGTACCCAGGCGCCGACTTGCATGGAGCGAAATTGCTTCGGTGGCGCTTGGGTCACAGGGGTGTGGTTTAATTACAACAGCAACTCGTCAACCCTTTACAGCTCAGCAGGCCGTCGTTGACCTGCTGGCAGGCTTCGCGACACGGTGCCCCCAGGCGGCCCTTCCGGGGGGAGGGGCTCTAAAAATTTAGGGGTTTCACCGTGTCCGAACGTGAGGACGGGCAACGCATCGCCTTGCCCGCGAAGGGCTGGTCGCACGCCTCAGCCGACCGCCTGACCATCGAGCGTGGTGGTCAGACCGGATGGTGTGGCCCGGCGGCCATCGCCCTGGCGTCCGGCTGTGCCTATGCCACCGCCTGCGACCTGCTGCGCCAGGTGGCGCCGGAGCGCTACGTGGGCCAGCGGGATATCATGACGGCTTATTGGCGCGACGTGCTGGGGGCGCTGCTGCTCTGCGGCGTCTCGCCCGAGCCGCTGCGCGTGGAGAGGCCAACCGGCCGCGGGCCGACCTTGCTGGGGCTGGTCCGGCAGGGTGGGCTGGAGGCCGGGGTCTACCTCGTGCGCGTGACCGGCCATTTCCTGCTGCTGACTCTGCATGGCTTCGGCCTAGCGCAGGTGCACGACAACCGTCTGTCCGGTTCCGTACTGTCCGTGCACACGCATGGCCGCTGCCGGGTGACGCATCTGGCGCGGCTGAGCTGAGGGCTTGGTCGTGGGACTATCCGGCCACAGAAGGCGGGAAGCCCGACCTTGCCTCAGCCGGGGGTGAAGCTGTCGTCAGGTGCGGCGGAATGGCCCCGGTTCCTGCGGCTTTTCCGGTGTATTCATGGGCCGGCCGATCTGGCGTGCGGCCCTGCTGTCCTGACCGAGATGTCCGGCAACCGAGTACTCGGACCACGTCCTCCGCCAGAATCACCGGGCGCCGGCCTGTAGTCCTGGCCGGATGGCGGCCTGCGCAGGGCAAGAAGGCGGCGCAGGGATTTCTTTCTCCACTTCGGCTCTTCCGCGCCATCCCGCCGCCTTGCGGGCGTTTCGCTTGCGGGATGGCAGGGAGGCGCCTATATGACGGCGCAGAACATCTTCGCTGCACAGTCAGGGGGGTGGCCTTAACCGGCCGCCTTTTTTTGTTTTTGGAAGACGACGCACCACTCCAAGAGGGCCTCGAGGCCCGCATCGCCACGGCGATCACCCCCACGCTCAGCGCGATGGGGTATGAACTCGTGCGCGTGATGATCCAGGGTAAGCAGACCCCCACGGTCCAGATCATGGCCGACCGCGCCGATGGCCGGGCCATTGGCGTGGGCGACTGTGAAGCGATCAGCCACGCCGCCGGCGCCGTGCTGGACGTGGACGACCCGTTCAAGGGCGATTGGCACCTGGAGGTGTCCTCCCCGGGCATCGACCGGCCGCTGACCCGTACCAAGGACTGGGAGCGCTTCACCGGGCATCTGGCCATCGCCGAGATGAGCGTGCCCTTCGAGGGCCGCCGCCGCTTCCGCGGTTACATTCTCGGCGTGGACGAGGAAACCGTGCGGCTGAAGCTGGACGATGCGGGCGAGATCGCCTTGCCCCGCATCGACATGCGCCGCGCCAAGCTGGTGCTGACCGACGAACTCATCGCCGCGACCGCGGCCGAGGCCAAGGCGCAGGGCGGGGACGAAGACCCCGCCGATGACGACGCCGAGCCCAACACCTTCGCCAAGAGGAACTAGGACCATGGCCGTGGACATCACCATCGCCCGCCCGGAGCTTCTGCAGGTCGCGGAAGCGGTCGCGCGCGAGAAGATGATCGAGCGCGACGAGGTTCTCGAAGCGATGGAGCAGGCCATCCAGAAGGCCGGCCGCGCCAAGTACGGGCACGAGAAGGATATCCGCGCGATCATCGACCGCCGCACCGGCGAGGTGAAGCTCTCCCGCTGGTCCGAGGTGGTGGAGGCCGAGCCGGTCGAGAACGAGGCGACCCAGATCCCGCTGCGTATCGCGCAGAAGGTGAAGCCGGGCATCGCGGTCGGCGAGTTCATCATCGACCCGCTGCCGCCGATCGATTTCGGCCGCATCGCCGCGCAGACCGCCAAGCAGGTGATCGTGCAGCGGGTGCGCGAGGTCGAGCGCTCCAAGCAGTTCAACGAGTACAAGGACCGCGTGGGCGAGGTCGTTAACGGCGTCGTCAAGCGCACCGAGTACGGCAACCTGATGGTCGATCTCGGCCGGGCCGAGGCTCTGCTGCGCCGTGACGAGACCATCCCGCGCGAGGCGTTCCGCAACGGCGACCGCGTCCGCGCCTATATCTATGACGTGCGCGAGGAGCCGCGCGGCCCGCAGGTGTTCCTGAGCCGCACCCATCCGGGCTTCCTGGCCAAGCTGTTCGCGCAGGAAGTGCCGGAGATCTACGACGGCATCATTGAGATCAAGGCCGTGGCCCGCGACCCGGGCTCCCGCGCCAAGATGGCCGTCATCTCCCGCGACAGCTCGATCGACCCGGTCGGTGCCTGCGTCGGCATGCGCGGATCGCGCGTGCAGGCGGTGGTGGCCGAGCTGCAGGGCGAGAAGATCGACATCATCCCCTGGTCTTCCGAAAACCCGACTTTCGTGGTGAACGCCCTGGCGCCCGCCGAGGTGACCAAGGTGGTGCTGGACGAGGAGACCCGCCGGGTTGAAGTCGTTGTGCCGGATGACCAGCTTTCGCTCGCGATCGGCCGTCGTGGCCAGAACGTGCGGCTGGCCAGCCAGCTGACCCGCTGGGACATCGACATCCTCACCGAGGCTGAAGAGTCCGAGCGCCGCCAGGAAGAATTCCGCAAGCGCACCGGTCTGTTCGTCGAGGCGCTGGACGTGGACGACGTCATCGCCGGCCTGCTGGTGACCGAGGGCTTCGACTCCATCGAAGAGCTGATCGATGCCCCCGATGAGGAGCTGGCGGAGATCGAGGGTTTCGACGAGACCGTCGCCGCCGAGCTGAAGCGCCGGGCCCAGGCTTTCCTGGACCGCCGTGAGGAAGAGATGGACGAGAAGCGCCGCGCCCTCGGCGTCGAGGATGCGGTGGGCGAGGCCGGTGGCTTCAGCGCCGCCATGATGGTCACGCTGGGCGAGAAGGGGGTCAAGACCCTGGACGACCTGGGCGACCTGGCGGCGGACGAGCTGATCGAGATCCTGGGTACCGAGGCGGTGGACGAGGACACGGCGAACGCCATCATCATGGCGGCGCGCGAGCACTGGTTCGCCAACGAGGGCGGTGAGGCGAAGGCCGAGGAAGCCGCTGCCGAAGGCGACACCGCCGAGGCCGGCGAGGATGAGACCGCCGAGTCCGGTGGTGACGAGGCCGCCGAATCCGGCGAGGAGAAAGCCGACGACCAGCACACCTGACCTGCAGTCCAAGCCCGCCGTCGATGACGGCGAGATGGAACCGGAACCCAAGGGCCCACTGCGCCGCTGCATCGTGACGCGGGAGACGGGGCCCAAGGAAACCATGTTGCGCTTCGTCCTCAGCCCGGGCCGGGAACTCGTTCCCGACCTGGCGGGGAGGCTGCCGGGGCGGGGAATGTGGTTGAGCGCGCGTGCCGATGTGCTAGAACGCGCGCAAGGTCGTGGTGCCTTTTCGAAGGCAGCGCGCGGCTTGGTCATACCGCCCCCCGATCTTCGCGCCCGAATCGAGCAAGGCTTGCGTGGTCGCTTACGCGATCAGGTGGGGCTGGCTCGCAGGGCTGGGCAAGCCGTGTGTGGCTTCCAGCAGGTGCGGGATTGGTTGCAGCGCGGCAAGGCCGGGCTGCTGGTGGAGGCGGTGGATGGGAGTGCTGCGGAACAACGGAAGCTGCTGGGCGGGCACGACGTGCCTGTGGTGGCGACCTTGACCGCAGAGGAACTCGGTACAGTGTTCGGGCGCGATCATGTGGTGCACGTCGCCATATCGCCCGGGAGGATTGCTGAGATGATTATACAGGAGGCTGGTCGTTTGGCCGGGATTTCTGTCAACGCGAACGGAGCGGGGTCGTGAGCCCGGCAACGGCTCGCGTAGAGATGAATGGCTGACGAAAAAGTAGTAGGTACGACCGAACGGATGAGCGACCAGAACGATCAGGAAGCGGGCAAGAGCAGGCTGAGCCTGCGGCCCGGCGGACGCCTTGAGATCGGCAAGACTGTGGATGCCGGCAGCGTTCGGCAATCGTTCAGTCACGGCCGCAGCAAGACGGTGCAGGTCGAGGTCGTGAAGAAGCGCGCCCCCGGCGCGCCCGCCCCCACCCAGAAGCCGGCCGGCCCGGCCGCCAGTGGCCCGCGCACGGCCAGTGGCCCGCAGCGCAGCGCCTCCGGCCCCCAGCGTGGCGGCCCCAGCAGCGCGCCCGCTAACCGGCCGCTGAACCAGGGCGAGCAGGCGACCCGCCTGCGCGTGCTGGAAGAACACCGCCGCCAGGAAGCCCAGCGTGAGCGCGAGGCGCGTGAGCGCCAGGCGCTGATGCTGCGCAGCGCGGCCGAGGAAGCCGCCCGCAAGGCGGAAGACGAGCGCCGCGCGGCCGAGGAGGCCGTGGTGCGCGCCGCCGAGGAAGCGCGCCAGAAGGCCGAGGACGAAGCCCGCCGCAAGGTCGAGGAAGAAGCCCGCCGCAACGCGCCGCCGGCTGCCGCCGGCGCCCCGCGCCCGGCGCCGCGTGATGCCGGCCCGGCC
>NZ_JACTVA010000056.1 GCF_014490485.1 Teichococcus aerophilus
CGCCGTGGCCGAGGCCGCCGCGCGGCTGGACCGCGCCGCCCTGGCCGCCGGTGGTGCCGTGACCCGCGCCCTGGCCCGCGCCGCCCTGGCGGACTGGCCCGGCTTCAACCCGGCCGCCGAAGGGCCGGACCTTCCCACCACCGCCGACGACTGGGCGGGACTCCAGGCCCCGGTCGAGGCAGGGGGTGGCGGCCAGGCGGGCTTCGCTGCCTTCCAGGGAGGGCAGGCGCGGTGGTGACTGGGGGCTGAAGGCGGAAGGCGAAGGCCAGGGGGAAGGAATTCCCCCTGGGACCCCTTCTTTTCTTCTTTCGAGTTTTACCGGCGTGGCTGTTGAAGGGGTGCGCCTGAGACGCGGCTGGGTGCGCCGGAGGTCATGGAGCTCCGGCGACCGAGGGTTCAGTCCGCGTGGCCAATTTTGAATATCATCAGAAGCGTCCGCTCCGAGTCTTGATGTGCCCCCGAACTCGCAAAAGAAAGAAGGGGTCCGGGGAATTCCTTTCCCGGCCTTTCTCCCCCGGCCTTCCTCTCCGGCATGAATGATCCATGATGTTTCATGCCGGGGCGCTGCCGGTATCTCCACCACAGCCCCGTGCATGCTGTAGGCTGCCGCCATGGACGCCGCAGCCCCCCACACCGACGCCACCCACACCGCAGCCCCCGAAGCCGCGCCCGAATTCGCCATCGCGCCCGATTCGCCGGCCCGCTTCATCAACCGGGAGCTGTCCTGGCTGGACTTCAACGCCCGGGTGCTGGAGGAGGCGGAGAACACCAGCCACCCGTTGTTGGAGCGGCTGCGCTTCGTCGCCATTTCCGCCAGCAACCTGGATGAGTTCTACTCGGTCCGCGTCGCCGGCCTGGTGGGGCAGGAGCGGGCGGGCATCATCCCGTCCTCGCCGGATGGGCTGACGCCGGGGCAGCAGCTGGTCGCCATCCATGCCCGCGCGGCGGCGCTGACCGAATCGCAGCACGCCGCCTGGCGGCAGTTGCGGGCCGAGCTGCGCAGCGCCGGCATCAGCGTCGTGCGGCTGGAGGAACTGTCCGAATCCGACCGCCGCTGGCTGGAGAGCTGGTTCCTGGAGCGGGTTTTCCCGGTGCTGACGCCGCTGGCGGTGGACCCGGCGCATCCCTTCCCCTTCATCGCCAACCTGGCGCTGTGCATGGTGCTGAAGCTTGTGCGGGAGGAGGATGGCGGGCTGATGCGCGCCCTGCTGCCCGTGCCGCCGCAGATCGAGCGCTTCATCCGCCTGCCGGCGGCCGAGGACGCGCCGCACATCACCCCCGGCGTCGGCCCCATCCGCTTCGTGATGCTGGAAGACCTGATCAGCCTGTTCCTGCCCCGCCTGTTCCCTGGCTACATCAATGCCGAGCAGGGCCTGTTCCGCATCATCCGCGACACCGGCGTCGAGTTCGAGGAAGAGGCCGAAGACCTCGTCCGCTCCTACGAGACGGCGCTGAAGCGCCGCCGCCGCGGCCGCGCCATCCAGCTGGCCGTCGATGCGCGCATGACCGCTGACCTGGTGGATTTCGTGGCCGAGGAGCTGGACGCGCCGCGCGCCGAGCTGTTCATGGTGGACGGGCTGCTGGGCATGGCGGACCTGAAGCAGCTGATCGTGGATGACCGGCCGGACCTGCTGTTCACCCCCTACAGCCCCCGCTTCCCCGAGCGCATCCTGGATTTCGGCGGCGACTGCTTCGCCGCCATCCGCGCCAAGGACATCCTGGTCCACCACCCCTATGAATCCTTCGACGTGGTGGTGCAGTTCCTGCGGCAGGCGGCGCGGGACCCCAACGTGGTCGCCATCAAGCAGACGCTGTACCGCACCAGCCGGGACAGCCCGATCGCCCGTGCGCTGATCGAGGCCGCCGAGCTGGGCAAGTCCGTCACCGCCATGGTGGAGCTGAAGGCGCGCTTCGACGAGGAGCGCAACATCGCCCTGTCGCGGGAGCTGGAGGCGGCGGGCGTGCAGGTGGTGTTCGGCTTCGTGGACCTGAAGACCCACGCCAAGATGTCCCTGGTGGTGCGGCGGGAAAGCGGCAGCCTGCGCAGCTATGCCCATTTCGGCACCGGCAACTACCACCCGATCACCGCGCGCATCTACACCGACCTCAGCTACTTCACCGCCGACCCCGGCCTGAACCGGGACGCGCAAAAGCTGTTCAACTACATGACCGGCTATGCGCGGCCGGAGACGATGGAAGGCCTGGCCTTCGCGCCGCTGACTATTCGCCCGGCGCTGATGGCGCTGATCGAGCAGGAGATCGCCTTCGCGCGGGAGGGCAAGCCCGCCGGCATCTGGTTGAAGATGAACAGCCTGGTGGACGAGACGCTGGTGGACGCGCTGTACCGCGCCAGCCAGGCCGGGGTGAAGGTGGAGTGCATCATCCGCGGCATCTGCTGCCTGCGCCCCGGCGTGCCGGGCCTGTCGGACAATATCCGCGTGAAATCCATCGTCGGGCGCTTCCTGGAGCATTCCCGCGTGCTGGTATTCGGCAACGGCCACCGCCTGCCGTCCCGCCGCGCCCGCGTGTTCATCAGCAGCGCCGACTGGATGGCGCGTAACATGGACTGGCGGGTGGAGACGATGGTGCCGGTGGAGAACCCCACCGTGCACGCGCAGATCCTGGACCAGATCATGGTGGTGAACATGAAGGACACCGCGCAATCCTGGCTGCTGAAGGCGGATGGCGGCTGGCGGCGGCTGGATGCCGGGGCCAACCCGGTCTCGGCGCATGACTACTTCATGACCAACCCCTCCCTCTCCGGCCGCGGCAGCGCTCTGCACCGGGCGCCACGCCAGCCGACCCGGCGCCGGCAGGACCGCGTCGCCCAGGACTAAGGCTGGTCGACGTCCTGGCCTGGAGAGAGAAGGCCGGGGAAGGAATTCGCCGGACCCCATCTTTTTTCTGCGAGTCTTTTCGGGCGTGGCTGTGGGCGTTTAGCCCCTCTGGGCCGAGGGTTCGCGCCGGAGGCCGGTGATCGTTGAAGGGCGGGCGCCTCGGCTGGCGGCCCGGATCAATCTGAATGGCGTCGCTTGCCGGTGAAGCCCAACGCCAATGAACAGAAAAAAGATGGGGTTTCAGGGGAATTCATTCCCCTGACCGTCCTTCCATTGCGCTGCGGAACATAACGACGCCGGGCCGGCCCAGCGGCACAGCGGATCGCGACGAACCCTGGAACAAGCCGGCCACGAGGTCGTAGGCTGCGCGGCGCAGATGCGCCGCCGCATGCCCCCGGGCAGGCGGCACGGCCGCAACATTGAGGTTGGGGCCGCTTTACGTCACAAGCAGCCATCGCGTACCGGGCTCTTGCCCCCTGACGGACGATCTTCGGTGGCGCCGTTGCCGGCAGGCGCCGCATCAAACTAAGGACACCACCGCTTGGACCTACCGGATACCGCGACCCTCTCCGCCACCCCGCTTTCCGGCCATCCGCCGCGCTGCGGCGTGGTGGATCTCGGCTCCAACTCCGTGCGTCTGGTGGTGTTCGAGGGGCGGGGGCGGAATCCGCTGGCCATCTTCAACGAGAAGGCGGTGCTGGGTCTGGGCCGCGGCCTGCAGACCACCGGCATGCTGAATGAGGAGGCGGTGCCGCAGGCACTGACCGTCATGTCCCGCTATCACGCCGTGGCGCGCGCCATGGGTGTGGACCGGCTGGAGGTGCTGGCCACCGCCGCGGTGCGGGACGCCGAGAACGGCCCCGCCTTCGCCGCCTCGCTGGGCGAGCGGTTGCCGGACGTGCCCATCCATATCCTGGATGGCGAGGAGGAGGCCCGCTACTCGGCCGAAGGCGTGCTGATGGGCTTCCCCAGCGCCGACGGCATCCTGGGCGACCTCGGCGGCGGTTCGCTGGAGCTGGTGGAACTGAACCAGGGGAAGGTGGGGCGCATGGTGTCCCTGCCGCTGGGCGCCATCCGGCTGGCGGACCGTGCGGGGGGCGACGTCGCCAAGGCGCGCGGCATTGCCGAGGCGGAACTGGCCAACCAGCCCTGGCTGTCCGAGGGCAAGGAGCGCGACCTCTACCTCGTCGGCGGCGCCTGGCGTGCCCTGGCCAAGATCCATATCGCGCAGACGGCCTACCCGCTTTCCATCGTGCATCATTACGTGTTGCGGCGGGACGAGGCGCGGGATCTGTGCGGGCTGGTGATGGCGGCGACGCGCCGCACGCTGGAACGCATTCCCGGCGCGCCCAGCAAGCGGTTGCAGGATCTGCCCTTCGCCGCCGTGGCGTTGCGCCGGCTGCTGCGCGCCACCGGCGCCCGGCGTGTGGTGTTCAGCGCCAACGGGCTGCGGGAGGGCTGGTATTCCCGCCTGCTGCCCGCCGCGGTGCGGGAAGAAGACCCGTTGCTGGCCGCCGGGCGGGAAATGGCCGCCCGCTATGGCCGCGATACCACCATGCCCCAGGCCCTGGTGGATTGGACGGCGCCGCTGTGGCAGCAGGAAAGCCCCGCTGCCATCGCGCTGCGCCAGGCGGCCTGCTGGCTCTCCGACATCGGCAGCCACGACCACCCGGATTACCGCGCCGAGCAATCCTTCCTGCGTGTGCTGCGCCAGCCGGGCATTGGGCTGGACCACCATGACCGCGCCTTCCTCGCCCTGGCCGTGGCGCTGCGCTACGAGCCGGAACCGGAGGCTGGCTGGCTGACCTGTGCCCGCATGCTGCTGGATTCCGCCGCCATGCGGCAGGCGGAGATGCTGGGGGCGGTGTTGCGCCTGGCCTACACCCTATCCGGCGGCACCACGGCGTTGCTCGGCCGCACGTCCCTGCATATCTCCGGCACGACGCTGACGCTGCGGCTGGCCGGCGGCGGCGTCTTCGCCGGCGACAGCGTGCAGCGGCGGGTGGAGACGCTGGCTGCGATGCTCGGGCTGGTCGGGGTGGTCGACCCGGGCTGAGAGGGGCGCGGGACGGGAAACGCTGCGTCTTCCAAGCCGGAATCTGCCTGAAATCGCGCCAACAGAGGCTATTGCGCCAAGAAATTGCGCATTAGCCCATCAGGAGACCGATTTTTAGCCAAATCGCCGTTGTGCGGTGCAGCATGAATCGACATGCTGGCCGTCATGTCCCTCACCGCCCGAGAGGCTGCGCTTCCCGCCGCCTCGCTCTCCTCCATGCCGAAGCTGGTGCTGGCCCTCAGCACGCTGATGGCCTTCGGGGCCATGTCCACCGACATGTACCTGCCCGCGCTGCCGGCCTTGCAGGAGGCGCTGCACACCACCCCGGCCCGCATCCAGCAGACCCTCTCCTTCTTCCTCGTCGGCTTCGCGCTGGCGCAGCTGGCCTGGGGGCCGCTCGGGGACCGGTTCGGCCGCCGTCTGCCGATCATGGCCGGGGTGGGGCTGTTCCTGGTTGGTACCGCCGGTTGCGCCCTGGCCGGCACGGCGGAGCAGATGCTGTTCTGGCGCCTGGTGCAGGCCACCGGCGCCTGCGCCGGCCCGGTGCTGGCCCGCGCCATGGTGCGGGACCTGTATGGGCGGGAGAAATCGGCGCAGATCCTCTCCGTGCTCATGCTGGTCATGGGCGTGGCGCCGCTGGTGGCGCCGATCATCGGCGGGCAGGTGCTGCTGTGGTGGGATTGGCGCGGCATCTTCTGGGTGCTGCTGGGCTTCGGCCTGCTGGCGCTGTTCGCCGCCTTCAGCCTGAAGGAAACCCTGCCGGCCGATAAGCGCGCGCCGCTCGGCCTGCGTGGCCTGACCTTCACCTACCTGGCCCTGCTGCGGGACCGCCGCTTCCTGGGCTATGCGCTGACCGGCGGCTGCTTCTATGGCGGCATCTACACCTACCTGGCCGGTTCCCCCTTCGCCTATATCGAGTACCACCATGTTCCCGCCGCGGCCTACGGGCTGATCTTCGCGGTGAATATCTGCGGCATGATGGCGATGAACATGGTCAACAGCCGCCTCGTCACCCGCTTTGGCACGGACACGCTGTTCCGTGCCGGTATCATCGGCGCCGCGCTCTCCGGCGTGGTGCTGGCGGTGAATGCGCGCCTCGGCCTGTTCGGGCTGGCCGGGCTGGCGGCACCGCTCTTCGTCTACGTCTCCATGCTCGGGCTGATCGTCGCCAATTCGGTCGCCGGGGCCATGGCCGCCTATCCCCGCAAGGCCGGCGCGGCCTCCGCCCTGCTCGGCACCCTGCATTACGGGCTGGGCGGCGTGTTCAGCTTCATGCTGGGGCTGCTGGCCGACGGCACGCCCTGGCCGATGGGCATGCTGGTCGGTGCGCTGGGGCTCGCCGGGCTGGCCTCGGCCCTGCTGCTGGTGCGCGGCGCTCCGGGCGCTGCGGTTGGGTGACGGGGAAGGGAAGGCCGGGGAAAGAATTCCCCGGGCCCCTTCTTTTCTTTTTTCGAGTTTTTGTCGGAGCGGCTGTTGAAGGGATGGCCCTGACAGACCGCTGGGTGCGCCGGAGGTCTAGGACCTCCGGCGACTGACGGTTCAGCCCGCGTGGCCTATTAGTAAAATCATCAGGCAGCGTCTGCTCTCAGCCCTGCAGCGCTTCGCCAAACTTGCAGAAAAGAAAGAAGGGGTCCGGGGAATTCTTTCCCCGGCCTTCCTTGCTCCCGCTGGACGCACGCCCCGCCAAAGCCGCCTTAGTCGCGCAGCAAGGCCATGATGCCCGGCAGCAATGCGGCGTCACCCACCGCGATCACCTGCCCGGGGCAGCCGACGCGAAGGGGGTTGCCGTCCCAATCCGTCATGCGGCCGCCGGCGGCTTCGACGATGGGGGCGATGGGGGCCCAGTCCCAGGTCTTGAGGTCGCTTTCCACCACGACGTCCACCAGCCCAAGGGCCAGCAGGCCGAAGCCGAAGCAATCGCCGCCCCAGGTCACGCGGCGGGCGGCGTCGCGCACGCGGGCGAAGCGGGGGGCTTCGTCATCGGTGAACATATAGGGGCTGGTGCAGGAGAGTTCGGCCTCGGCCAAGCTGGCGCAGGGGCGGGTGCCGGCCTCGCCGCCCAGCGGGCCGCGGAAGGTCAGGCCCTGGCCGGGCACGCCGATCCAGCGTTCGCCGGTCACGGGCTGGTCCATCAGGCCGAGCACGGGGCGGCCGTGGTGCAGCAGGCCGATGAGGGTGCCGAACATCGGGCGGCCGGTGACGAAGGCGCGGGTGCCGTCGATCGGGTCGATGACCCAGACATACTCGGCGTCACCGCGCTCGGTGCCGAATTCCTCGCCCAGCAGGCCGTGGGTGGGGAAGCGCTCGGCCAGTAGGGCGCGGATGGTGCGCTCGGCTTCCTTGTCGGCCTCGGTGACGGGGCTGTTGTCGCCCTTGGCCTCGACCAGCAGCCTGGAACGGAAAAGGGGGCGGATGACCGCCCCCGCCGCATCGGCGGCCGCCTCGGCGGCCGCGATGAAGTCCTGCATCACGGCAGGGGCTGCGGAGTCGCGGCCAGGGAGCGCAGGTAGGCGATGACGTCCGCCCGCTGCTGGGTGTTGCTGATGCCGGCGAAGGCCATGCGGGTGCCACGGATGTAGCGGGCGGGGCCGGCCAGGAAGTGGTTCAGCTCCTCATAGCCCCACGGCTTCTCCTTCTCCGCCGCCATGGCGGGGGAGTAGTTGAAGTCGCTGCGGTGCGCGTGCGGGCCGCCGACGACGCCGTAGAGGTTGGGGCCGACCTTGTTGGCCCCGCCTTCGTCGAAGGTGTGGCAGGCGGAGCAGAGGCGGCCGGCGATCTGGCGGCCGTTATCCGCGTTGGCGGCGGCCAGCAGGGGGCCGACCTCGGCCAGGGCAGGGGCCTCGGCGGCGGGGGCGGCGGTGCCGGCACCGACGCCTTCGATGGTGATGGCGGTCTTGTCCAGCCTGTGCGGGTGCACGACCTGCTGGCCGATGAAGCCCGCCACCATGAAGGCGATGCCTGCGGTCAAGACGGCCGCGAATGCCTTGTTAGCCTCCAAGCTCATATGCCGCCGTCCGTTCCCTAGATTGATACTTCGACTGGTATCTCGGCCAAGCGCCCCGTTTGCGCCAGGCTGGAGCCTCTGCGAGAAGCTTGCGGGACCATAATGGCAGAGGCGGACCGCTTCAACCCGTGTGCCACCGCAACGGCGGCCGCCACGGCGGGTTCGCCGCAGGTTTTTCCACAGATGGAGCGGCAGCACGGCCAACTTCGCCACGCGGGCGGGGCGAATCCGGCCATGCCTGGCTGGGCGGCCAGGACGTGGCCTTCCGCCGGATTCGCGGCCCGCAGCGGCGGCCGGACGCAGCCATCGCCGGGCAGGCGTTGCCGCCAGGCCAGAACTGAGGCAGTGGTCGCCACCGGGACAGCGGCACCTGCCGCGGAGCCGGGAGAAGTGGCGCTCGCCGCCATAGTCGAGACAGGGCGGCCAGTGCCGCCGGGGGTGCATGCAGAGATGAGCGGTGTGATCGCGTTCCAGGGCGTACCTGGTGCCTATTCCGACCTGGCTTGCCGGAGCGCCTATCCCGGCTTTACCACGCTGCCCTGCCCGAGCTTCGAGGCGGCCATCGCCGCCGTGCACGAAGGCCGCGCCGAGCTGGCCATGCTGCCCTGCGAGAACTCGCTGGCCGGCCGGGTGCCTGACATCCACCGCATGCTGCCGAGTTCCGGCCTGTTCGTCGTGGGCGAGCACTACCAGCGCGTCGAGCACTGCCTGCTGGCCAACAAGGGCGCCACCCTCTCCGGCATCCGGCGCGCCCATAGCCACCCGGTAGCGCTGGGCCAGGTGCTGAACCTGCTGCGCGAGATGAAGCTGGAACCGGTGATCGAGGCCGACACCGCCGGCGCCGCCAAGCTGCTGGCCGAGACCGACAGCCTGGAAGACGCGGCCATCGCCTCCTCCCTGGCCGGCGAGATCTATGGGCTGGAAATCCTGGCCCGCAACGTGGAAGACGCGGCCCACAACACCACCCGCTTCTACGTGATGTCCAAGCAGCCGCAGCCGCTGCCGCCCAAGACCGCGCAGGCGGTGACCACCTTCGTCTTCCGCGTCCGCAACATCCCCGCCGCGCTGTACAAGGCGCTGGGCGGCTTCGCGACCAACGGCGTGAACATGACGAAGCTGGAGAGCTACATGCTCGACGGCCACTTCACCGCCACGCAATTCCTCTGCGATGTGGACGGCCACCCGGAACAGCCGGAACTGCGCCGGGCGCTGGAAGAACTGGAATTCTTCTCCAAGGAAATGCGCGTGCTGGGCACTTACGCCGCACACCCCTACCGCTTCGGACGCCCCGCCGAAGCCGACTGAGCGCGCGCTGTCTGTTGGGCCCTTACACGGCTGCGTGGATTGAAGAGGGAAGGGGAAGGCCGGGGAAGGAATTCCCCGGACCCCTTCTTTTCTTTTTTCGGGTTTTTGGCTGTGTAGGCTCTGGAGCGCAGTCTTGAGAGACGGCTCGGTGCGCCGGAGATCCCGGACCTCCGGCGACTGACGGCTCAGCCCGCGTGGCCCATTATTGAAATCATCGAGAAGCGCCCGCTCTCAGTCCTGAAGCGCTTCGCCAAACTCGCAGGAAAAAGAAGGGGTCCGGGGAATTCCTTCCCCGGCCTTCTCTCTGCGACAAAGAGAGCGTCCCGTCAGTGACCCGTGCTGCCGAAGCCGCCGCTGCCGCGTGCGGTATCCGGCAGGGTTTCCACTTCCTGCCATGTGGCCCGCACCACCGGGGCCAGCACGCCCTGGGCGATGCGCATGCCGCGTTCCACCACGAAGGGCGCGAAGCCGGTGTTCAGCACGATGACGCCGACTTCACCACGATAGTCTTCGTCGATCGTGCCGGGGCTGTTGGGCAGGACGATGCCGTGCTTCAGCGCGAGGCCGGAGCGTGGGCGCACCTGCAGTTCGTAGCCTTCGGGCAGGGCGATGCACAGGCCGGTCGGCACCAGGGCGCGGCCGCCGGGCGGAATTTCCAGGGGCGCGTCCACGGCGGCCAGCAGGTCGAACCCCGCGGCGCCGGCGGTGGCGTAGCTGGGCAGGGGCAGGCCTTCCGCATGCGGCAGGCGGCGGACAGCGATGGCAGGCATCGGGGGGGCGGGCATGGGGGGCGCGGGCATCAGGCCAGGGCCTCCGCCAGGCGGGCGGCCAGGCGGGCGGCCACGTCCTGCTTCGGCATGCGGGGCCAGTCCTCCACGCCGGTATCGGTCACCAGGTGCACCGTGTTCTCCGTGCCGCCCATCACATCGCCCGAGACAT
This sequence comes from Teichococcus aerophilus, assembly GCF_014490485.1. GTDB lineage: Bacteria > Pseudomonadota > Alphaproteobacteria > Acetobacterales > Acetobacteraceae > Pseudoroseomonas > Pseudoroseomonas aerophila. The sequence goes on from NZ_JACTVA010000056.1 coordinate 10,142, forward strand.
CATTCGCCACGATCCAGTCGCACCCCTTGCGTTGGCGTTTCGCGATGGCGTTGGCCACCACGTTCTCAGTCTCCGCCGCGAAGCCCACCACCAGGCGCGGGCGCGCGGCGTGGGCCGAGAGCGTTGCCAGGATGTCGGGGTTCAGCGCCAGTTCCAGCGGCGCGGGCGGCTGGCCCGGCACCTTCTTCATCTTTTGCCCGGCTGCGTGCGCGGTGCGCCAGTCGGCCACGGCGGCGGCGCAGATGGCGGCATCGGCGGGCAGGGCGGCCTCGCAGGCGGCCAGCATCTCCCGCGCGCTTTCCACCTTCACCACCTGCACGCCCGCCGGGTCCGGCACCGAGACGGGGCCGGAGACGAGGGTGACGCGCGCGCCCAGCGCGGCCAGGGCGGCGGCGATGGCGTGGCCCTGCTTGCCGCTGCTGCGATTGGCGATGTAGCGCACCGGATCGATCGGCTCATGCGTCGGGCCGGAGGTGACGAGGACGTGGCGCCCCGCCAGTGGGCGGTGGGCGGCGGCCCGGCCGGCCTCCAGCAGGGCCGCGATGGCGGCGAAGATCTCGGCGGGTTCGGCCAGCCGGCCGGGGCCGGTCTCGGCTTCGGCCATGGCGCCGTCATTCGGGCCAATGACGTGCACGCCGCGCGCGGTGAGGGTGGCCATGTTGGCCCGTGTGGCGGGGTGGGCCCACATCGCCCAGTTCATCGCCGGCGCCACCAGCACCGGCTTGTCGGTGGCCAGCAGCAGGGTGGCGGCCAGGTCGTCCGCCATGCCGTGTGCCATCCGCGCCAGCATGTTGGCGGAGGCGGGGGCGACGACCACCAGGTCCGGCAGCCGTGCCAGGCGGATATGGCCGATCTCGGCCTCCGTGGTCAGCGACCAGAGATCCTGGTGCACCGCTTCCCCGGCCACGGCCTGTAGCACATGTGGCGTGACGAAATGGGCGCCGCCAGCGGTCAGCACGGGCGTGACGGCGGCGCCGGCCTTGCGCAGCAGCCGGATCAGCTCCGGCACCTTGAAGGCGGAGACGCTGCCGGAGACGATGAGGAGGATGCGTGTGTCCGCGAGCATGAGCGGCACGGTAGAGCATTTTGGGGCGGTGCGAAATCGCCCGGCCTGGGCGGGTCAGGACATCCACGCCGCAGATGGATGCGGTGGACATGGTTCCAGCCTCAGCCCCACGCCCCCGGCTGCATCAGCCTGAGGCGACCATACTCCCGGCCACCACGAAGCCACGACGTGGGCGCGGAGCGGCGGGGGCGTGGCCGTTCACGCGGAATTGTCACGCAACGGTCATCCGCCAGACGAATACCTGGCATCGCGGAAGATGATTGGCAAAGTCCCCGCTGCAGGACCATTTCCCCGTCAGCAAGAGCGGCACTGAGCCGCAACCTGAATTTAAGGACAATAAGAAATGTTCCGCAACCTTGTTCTCGCCTCTGCTCTGGTCGCTGGCTTCGCCGGCGCTGCCGTTGCCCAGGAGCCCATCACTGTTCTTGGCACGGGCGAGAATTTCGCCGTCGATTACTCCAATGACGGTGGCAACATCCTCGGCGGTGGCCGGGTGAACGTCATCGGCCATGGCGAGAGCGCCGTGTACCAGCATTCCCCGAATGCCCCTGCGCAGCGTGGCTGGACCCCGCATGTGCTGAGCCAGGGCGAGTCCGGCCGCGTGACCTACACCCCGGCGCCCAACGCGAACCCGCAGCCGGTCGGCTAATCCCTCGCTGACCTCCTGACGGCCGGCCGATCTCCCCATCGGCCGGTGCCGGCTGCCTCCCCCCGGGCAGCCGGCTTTTTTATGCCCGCCGCACGCCGGCCGCGCCCCTGGCGGGCGTCTACCTCACTCCACCCACAATCCGCGCTTGCGGTGCCAGTCCTCGATCGATTCCTCCGGGTACTCGTCGAAGCAGGCGTCGCGCGGGCCGAGTTGCGGCTGCACCCAGGGCGCCTTGAAGCGTAGCATCAGGTGCACACTCTCCTCCGGCACCGGCAGCGCCGTATCGATCGCCGAGGCGAAGGGGTGCACCAGGTGCGGCCAGCTGGGGTCGGCCATCCACAGGGCGCTGGCGCAGCGCGGGCAGAAATGCCGGCGGCCGCTGCTGGTCTCACATGTGGTGCCGCCTTCCCCGTCATCGGCCTCCAGCCTGGCGCGGTAGGTGGCGGTCTCGCCCTGCACCTGCAGGGTGTCGGCATTGCCCATGATGTTGATGGCGTAGCCGCCGCCCCCGGCCGTCTTGCGGCAGATGCTGCAGTAGCAGCGCTGGTAGGGCACCGGCGTGTGGCTTTCCAGCGTGAAGCGGACGGCGCCGCAGCGGCAGGAGCCTTCCAGGGTGACGGGCATCGCGGTTCTTCCTCGGTTCCGGCTGCGCCGCCCGGGCGGAATCCCGGCAGCGCTCTATGAAGGCCAACGCGGTTGCGGCGCCCCCGTTCCCTCTTGCCGGAATCCCTGTGCCTCCCTAAACCTCGGCAGGGACGGTGGCGTAAGGAAAAGGATTGCCCATGGCCGAGGTGAAGCACGAAATCGACTTCGTCGAAGTGAAGGCGGAGGACATTGTCGGGGACCGTACCCACGGCTGGCATCTGTTCACCAAGGCCACCACCTGGACCATCGTCGCGGTGGGCGTGCTGCTGGTGTTCCTGAAGACCTGCGCCGGCTGAAGCCTGCGCGGCGCGCTGGCCAGGCCCTGGCGTTCCGCCTTGGCTGGAGCGTGATGGCTTGAGGTGGCATCGCCGAAAGTCTGAATCATGCGACCAAACAGAAGCCTAGAGCTTGGTGCGTGAGCGCATCATGCTCTAAGGCCCCGCCGCGAACGGCCTGGCCATGAAAAAGGGCGGCTCCTGATGGGAGCCGCCCTTTTTCATGGCCAGGGGCAGGGCCAGGCCCCGCCCCCGTGCCAACAGCCTCAGCCGACGATCTCGGTGCCGGCGAAGAAGAAGCTGATCTCGCGCACGGCGGCCTCGGGGCCGTCGGAACCGTGCACGGAGTTCGCCTCGATGCTCTCGGCGAATTCCTTGCGGATGGTGCCCTCGGCGGCGTTCGCCGGGTTGGTGGCGCCCATGATCTCACGGTTGGCGGCGATCGCGTTCTCGCCTTCCAGCACCTGCACGACCACCGGGCCGGAGGTCATGAAGGAGACCAGGTCGTTGTAGAAGGGGCGCGCCTTGTGCTCGGCGTAGAACGCGCCGGCCTGGTCCTGGGAGAGCTGCAGGCGCTTCTGCGCGACGATGCGCAGGCCCTTCTCCTCGAACTTCGCGTTGATCTTGCCGGTCAGGTTACGGCGGGTCGCGTCGGGCTTGATGATGGAGAGGGTGCGCTCGGCCATGGGGCGACGTCCTTTTTCAGAAGCGGAACAGGGAATCAGCGCCGCCGGATAGGCGGGGATGCCGCCGGGCGCAAGGGGTGGCTGCATGACAGCAGCGGGGCCTTGGCAACTCCCGGCCGCTTCCGCGCCTTATAGAAGCCCGTTCGTGCACTCGGCGGGGCGGGTTCGGCGGTCCTTCTCCGCGCCGGCGGCGTGCGTGGAACGGCTTCCGCCCCAAGGCGCCGGGTCCCCCGTGTCACGCGCCGGCCGGGGGCCGCCACCCGCTTCTCCGCCTGGGTGCGCGGGCAGGCCCATGCCCCTTTCCTGGGCGTGCTCTGTTCCCAGGCATCGCAGAGCACGTCCCAGGCCCTGTTTGACCGAGTGATGCACGCCTGCGGGGCATCGCCCCCGGCTATCACGCTCCAAGGACGACCCCTTCATGCGGCGCCGGACGATCTCCCTCCTGGTCCTGACCGTGGCCTTCCTGCTGCTGCTGTGGCAGGTGCCGGACGTGCTGCTGCTGACCTTCGCTGGCGTGCTGCTGGCGGTGTTCCTGCGCGGCGGCGGCGACCTCATCGGCCTGCGCTTCGGCCTCTCCGGCCCGGTGCGGGTGCTGTTGTTCGTGTTGGTGCTGGTGCTGCTGTTCGCCGGTTTCGTGCTGCTGGCGGCGGCGCCGCTGGCGGACCAGATGAACCAGCTGTGGCAACAGGTGCCACGCATGGTGCAGCAGGTGACGCAGCGCCTCTCCTCCTACAGCTGGGGCCAGGAATTGCTGGAGCGGGTGAAGCCGGAGAACCTCTCCCTGCCCTCGGGCGGCGGCAGCAGCGCCTTCTCCGCCCTCGGCACCACCTTCGGCGCGGTGGGCAATTTCGTCCTGCTGCTGTTCCTCGGCCTGTACTTCGCCATGGACCCGGGGCTGTACCGGCGCGGCATCGTCGCGCTGCTCGCCCCCTCCCTGCACGCCAAGGCCTTCGCGGTGTTCGAGGAAGCCGGCCATACCCTGCGCGGCTGGCTGGGCGCGCAGATGATCTCGATGGCCGCGGTCGGCGTGCTGATGGGGCTGGGGTTCTGGCTGCTGGGGCTGCCGCTGGCGGTGCTGCTGGGCGTCATCGCCGGGCTGCTGGCCTTCATCCCCAATATCGGCCCGGTCATCGCCGCCGTCCCGGCCATCCTGCTGGGGCTGGAAGGCGGGACCAGCGGCGCTCTCGCCGTGCTGGGCGTCTACCTGACGGTGCAGTCGATCGAGAGCTACCTGATCACGCCCTATGTGCAGAAGCGCAGCGTGGACCTGCCCCCGGCGCTGACCATCATCGTGCAGGTGGGAATGGGCACGCTCTACGGCATCATGGGCCTGGCCCTCGCCACGCCCCTGGCGGCGCTGGGGCTGATGCTGGTGCGGCACCTCTATATCAAGGACTACCTGGAGACGGAGCCGCCCGCCGAACGTCCGGTCCTGCTGCGCTGATGGCGCGGATTGAGAGGGGCGCTGCTCCTCTCAAACTCTCCCCGTCAAAGGCCTGAGGCCTTTGGAAACCCGTCTTTGGGGGGAGTACCATGTGGAACTGGCGGTGTTTCGTGAGGCTTGACGGTGGTTTGGCTGCGCCGCGGCGTTGTCTGGCTGGATCGGTGGACCCTGGGCTGGGCGCGCGATGCGAGGGGCCGGGAGCGGACGATTCCTGAGGATCTATGAATGGGGCAGCGTGGGTTGAACGCGCAGCCGCCGAAGGTCTCGGACCTCCGGCGCGAACCGGCCTTGGTCCAGACTGCCGGCTCAACATTTTTCATACTTGAAGCGCCACGCATGACGGTTCACCGGGGCACCTTGATCTGGCTTTCCAAGACGCCGCTTGCTCCAGCAGCGTCCACGATCCGCGCTAAAAGACCAGCACGACCGCCGTAACATGGACCCGCCAAAAACTCCCGGCGGGGTCTGGGGTGACCCTGTCACCCCAGTGGGGGCGTCCAGAGGGGGCAACGCCCCCTTTGGCCTTAAAATCCCCCCTTCAGACGATCCCCAGCCGCACCCGGTCGCATTCCTCCGCCGGGGTGGCGTCCCGTGCCAGGGACAGGATCAGGCGGCGCAGCCAGGCGTGGCCCTGGTCGGCCTCGAACCGCCGGTGGAAGATCAGGGAGAGGCGGGTGTGCCGGGTTTCCACCGGGCAGGGCCGCAATTCCAGCCCATGGGCCGTGGCCATCTGCCGGGCCAGGCGGCGGGAGAGGGCCATCACCATGTCCGTCCGCGTCAGGATGGCGGGCACGGCGGAGAGATGCGCCACCACCGCGCCCAGCCGGCGGGGAAAGCCGGCATCGCGCATCGGCTGGTCCAGCGCGCCGTCGAGCGAGCCGTTGGGCGAGTGCAGCAGGTGGGGCCACTGGCTGAAGCGCTCGACCGTCATCTTTCCCTCGGCCAGCGGGTGGCCGGGGCGCATCAGCACCAGGAAGGCTTCGGGCAGCAGGCGCAGGCGGGTGTAGAGGGAGGGGGGCTCGGCCAGCATGCCCAGCACCATCTGCGCCTCGTCCTGCTCCAGCGTTTCCAGCGCGTTGATGCGGTCGGCGTGGCGGATGGCCAGCAGGCAGCCAGGGGCTTCCACCGCCATGTGCGCCAGCAGCGGCGGCGCCAGCACCGCCTCCGCGTATTCCGAGAAGCCGGCGGTGAAGACGCGGTCGGAGGAGGCGGGGTCGAACGGTGCGTGGGAGGCCAGGGTCTCGCGCAGCCGGTCCAGCACCTCGGCCACCGGCTGGGCGAGGGAGAGGGCGAGTTCCGTCGGCTCCACCCCACCGGGGCGGCGGAGGAACAGTTCGTCGTTCAGCGCCGCGCGCAGCCGGGTCAGGGCGTTGGAGACGGCGGGTTGGGACAGGTGCAGGCGCTGCGCCGCGCGCGTCACGTGGCGTTCGCGCGCCACGGCGTCGAACACCCGCAGCAGGTTCAGGTCGAGGCTGGAAAGGTCTGCCATTGATGCCGGTGATGATGATCGTTTCCGATGCCCGTTGGAAGGGCAGGGGCGGCGCGGCCTAGGTTTCGCCCCAACGGCGGCCATCGGCCGCGCCCTTCCTCACAGAGAACCGACATGATCGACAACCGCCTCGCCCCCTATGCCGCCCTGCTGCTGCGCGTCAGCCTGGGTGTGCTGTTCCTGGCCCACGGCTTCTACATGAAGATCCTGACCTTCGGCTTCGCCGGCACCATGGGCTTCTTCGGCAGCCTGGGTTACCCGCCGGTCTTCGGCGCCATCGTCGCGCTGGCGGAAACCGCCGCGGGCATCGCGCTGATCCTGGGCGTGTGGACCCGCGCCGCCTCCCTGCTGACGCTGCCGATCCTGATCGGCGCGGCGCTGCTGCATGGCGGCAATGGCTGGGTGTTCAGCAATGCCGGCGGCGGCTGGGAATTCCCGGTGTTCTGGATCGTCCTGATGCTGGTGCAGGCCGGGCTCGGCGCCGGGGCCTATGCGCTGGACGTGAACAAGCTGCTGGGGCGCGGGCCGGTGGCGGCGACGCGGGCGGCCTGACGGACGGGCCTGCCAGGGGCGCTGCCCCGGGACCCTGCTGGGGTGACAGTGTCACCCCAGGCCCCGCCATCCGTCTTGAGATGGCCGGCTGCGCCGAGGGGCGATGACCCTCGGCGGCTGTGCGTTCAGTCTGCACGGAATTGGATTGTTATCCTGGCTTTGCCACTGGCCCGGCGCCTTTGGACCTCCGGCAACAAGGGTTCAGCCCGCGTGACCCTTGATTGAAATCATCGTCCGCACCAGTCCTGAAGCGTCACGCCAGACTGGCAGAAAAAAGAAGGGGCCCGGGGAATTCCTTCCCCGGCCTTTCTCCGGCCGTACCGCTCCGCAGCACCGCCCTGGCACCTCAAGCCCCGCCCCGCTCGCCAGCGGGACTCCGGCTCACGTCAGTGGATTTCCTTGGACGCCGTGAGCGCCGCCTTCAGCTTCTCCACCGAGAAGTCGGGCGAGGCGCAGAGGTCCAGGATCACCTTCTCCCGCCGTGCCCCCAGGTCGATCGCCGCCAGCATCTTCTTCACCGCGTGGTGGGGGATGACGACGGCGCCGTGGCGGTCCGCGTGCACGACGTCGTCATGGTTGACGTTCATGCCGTGGATGGAGATGTCCTGCCTGTAGGCCACCAGATGCACATAGGCGTGGCTGGGGTTCACCACCCCACCGATGATCTGGAATTCCGGCGCCAGCGCGTCGATGTCGCGGAAGGAGCCGTTGGTTACGCAGCCTTGCGCGCCGAGCGCCTTGTGCACCGCGCTATGCACCTCGCCCCAGAAGGCACCGGTACCGGGCGTATCGTCCAGGTCCTGCAGGGTGACGACGGTCGGCATGGCGGCGTCGGCCACGTATTCGTACCAGCCGGTGCGGATGGTGTGGTCCTCCGCGGCCGGGCGGCCGGAGGGGGCGGCGGCGCGCAGGGTGCCGGTGCGGGCCAGGCCGCAGATCGGCTTCAGCGTCACGTCCGCCGCCACCATGGGGCGCACGGTGAAGCCATGGCCGCGCCGCTCGGGCACCACCAGTTCCAGCGCGTTGCAGATGGTGGGAGTGTCCCAGGCCCGCAGGGCCTCGAGGTCGGCGGCGGTGAAAGGATAGCTGCTCACGAACGGTTTTCCTCATCCAGCGTCCGGGCGCGGTTGTGCTCCACGCCTCGGCGGGAAAGGATCGACCCTCGGGCGCGGATGGTCAAACGCCCTCGTCCATGCCGTTGGCCGGGTGCTGCCGGCACGGTGCGGGCGACGCGGCGGGAGGGGCAGTTCGTATGGGACAGGCCAGGGAAAGCAGCAATCTGGCGCGGCTCGTTCTGTGGGGGCTGCTGGCCGTGGCGCTGGACTTACCTGCCGCGCGGGCCGAGTCGCTGCGCTTCGAGGGCATGACGCTGGATGCGCCGGTGGGAACCGAAGGCTGGGCCCGGCAGGATACCGATAACAGCCTGGTACTGCGACGGAGCTTTCCCGCGGGCGAGGGGCGCCGGCGCGCGGGCGAGGCGATCATCATCCTCTACCGCCCCATAGCGGCCAAGGCGGGTGCGTTCCCCCAGGTCTTCGCCAAGGCCGCGCAGGGCATCGAGGCCGTGGCCCATGACCGCCGCCCGAGCCGGCGGGAAGGGCAGACCGTCAACGGCCACCCGATGCTGATGGAGCAGCGCTGCTGCGGCAATGCCCGCAACGCCTCCGTCCACACCTTCACCGTCGGTGTGAATGTGGGGGAGACCTATTACTTCCTCACCCTGGCCATGGTGAACCTGGCGCGCGAGGAGAAGCCGGCGGTGCGCGCCCGCTTCGAGGCCATGGTCCGCTCCCTCCGCCCGCGCGAGGCGGACCGGGCCTTCGTGCTGGAGCCCGCACGGGGCGATGGCGGGCTGGACGGCCTCTACACTTCAATGGACAGCGGCATCAGGCCGAACGCCTTCGGCGGCACCGACTACTACGCCACCAGCCGGGTCCTGCTGTTCGACCCCGGCGGGCTGTTCAGCCGAGCGGTGCCGATCGGTGGCGACATCGCCGCCCATTGTGCCGGGACGCCGGAGGATTGCGGCACCTACCGGCTGCGGGGCGGGCAGATCGAGATGCGGGAGGTCGCCAACGGCTTCGGCATGATGCGGACCGGGAGCGAGAGCTTCGCCCGCGACGGCGACGACCTGGAGATCGACCGCACGCGGCATTTCCGCGTCGCCCCGCTGCCGGGTGGCACGACGTTCGAGGGGAGCTGGACCTCCAGCTTCGCCTCCAGTGGCACGACGGCGCTGAGTTCGGGCAGCGTATCCTCGGTCCGCACGCTGGTGCTGGGGCGGAATGGGCGCTTCTCGCGCAGCGGCTTCAACGCTGCGTCCTTCAGTGGCGAGGCCGGCGGCAGCCGCAGTGGCGTGACGGTCGGCGGCCGGCGCCCGCTGGAACAGGGTACCTACAGGGTGGAGGGCTACCGGCTGATGCTCACCGGTTCGGAGGGTCAGGAGGAAACGCTGAGCTTCTACAAACCCGACGGCGCTTCAGATAACCTGCTGATCGTCAACGGCAGTAACTACCTGCGCGCGGGGCGGGAACGGCAGCGGTAGCGAGGCCAGAACAACGGGAAGGAATGCTCCCGGAACTCCCTATCATATGCTCATCAAGCTGCGGGGTCGTCATGCCACAGCGGTGCGCCAGAGGCCCATGCTGCTCAACGGCCCTAACCCCAGCCCGTGCGGCCCTTCATGCACACGGCTTCCCAGCCGAAACCGCCCTCCGCCTTCGGAGGCACCAAAGACTCGCAGAAAAAAAGAAGGGGGCCTGGGGGAATTCATTCCCCCAGCCTTCCACCATCGCTTCAGGCTGGCCAACCTAGAGCCGCCGTCCCCTAGCGGCGTTCCCGCTCGATCCGCCGGCGTTCCGCCTCGATGCGCTGGCGGTCGCGCTCCACCTCGCGGCGCTGGCGTTCCACCTCCTGGCGCTGGCGCTCCAGGTCCTGCCGCTGGCGCTGCTGGTCGTCCAGGCGGCGGCCGCGGTCGTCGGAGCGGCGGCGGCCGTCCTCGCGGTAGCGCCGTTCCTCTTCCTCGCGGCGGCGTTCGCTGTCCTGCCAGCGGCGGGCGTCCTCGTCCCGGCGGCGCTCTTCCTCCTGGCGCTGGCGTTGCTGGTCGTTGTTCCCACCGGTGAAATTCTGGATGGCGTTGTTGAGCAGGTCCTGCGCGGATTGCGCGGCGGCGGGCCGTGCCAGTGCGGATGCGGTGAACAGGGCGGCGGCGATGGGCAGCAGGTCCCGGCGTCTCATGGCGAATTCCTCCCTGTTATCATGGGCTTTGCCCAGGGCCCGTCCGCCGCGGAGCGATGCGGCGGGCAGGCCCTAACCTTTTGTTCGTCCGCGTGATTCACGCCCTGGGGTGATTCCACCTCCGGCGACCACGCTGCAGACGGATGACGCGCGGGGAGGGGCTGCGGTTTCCGGCAGTTACGGCCATGCTTTGATTCCGGGGCCGCTTGCCTTATCTGGGGCGGTTGAATGCGGTGGATGCTGCCGCGCCAGCCATCTGACCCTGCCGCCGGAAACCCATGACCGATACACCGCTCTCCCGTATCCGCAACTTCTCGATCATCGCCCATATCGACCATGGCAAGTCCACCCTGGCCGACCGGTTGATCCAGGCGACCGGCTCCGTCGCGCTGCGCGACATGAAGGAGCAGATGCTCGACAGCATGGAGCTGGAGCAGGAGCGCGGCATCACCATCAAGGCGGCCTCCGTGCGGCTGGACTACAAGGCGAAGGACGGCAACGACTACGTCCTGAACCTGATGGACACGCCGGGCCACGTGGATTTCGCCTACGAGGTCTCCCGCTCGCTGGCCGCCTGCGAGGGCTCGCTGCTGGTGGTCGATGCCTCCCAGGGCGTCGAGGCGCAGACGCTGGCCAACGTGTACCAGGCGATCGACGCCAACCACGAGATCGTCCCCGTCCTCAACAAGATCGACCTGCCGGCGGCCGAGCCGGAGCGGGTGAAGCAGCAGATCGAGGACGTGATCGGCCTCGATGCCTCCGATGCTGTCGAGATCAGCGCCAAGTCCGGCCTGAACATCGAGGGCGTGCTGGAAGCCATCGTCACCCGCCTGCCGGCGCCGACCGGTGACGCGAACGCGCCGCTGAAGGCGCTGCTGGTGGATAGCTGGTACGACCCGTATCTCGGCGTCATCATCCTGATCCGGGTGAAGGACGGCACCATCCGCAAGGGGCAGAAGATCCGCTTCATGGCGGAGGGCACGACCCAGACGGTGGACAGCGTCGGCGTGTTCCGCCCCAAGATGGCGCCGGTCGACTACCTCGGGCCGGGCGAGATGGGCTACCTCAACGCCGCCATCAAGACGGTGGCCGAGACCAATGTCGGCGACACCATCACCGACGACCGCAACCCGGCGGCCGAGCCGCTGGCCGGCTTCAAGCCCTCCATCCCCGTGGTGTGGTGCGGCCTGTATCCGGTCGATGCCGATGATTTCGAGAAGCTGCGCGACAGCCTCGGCAAGCTGCGGCTGAACGATTCCAGCTTCCATTTCGAGGCGGAGAGCTCCGCCGCGCTGGGCTTCGGCTTCCGCTGCGGCTTCCTCGGCCTGCTGCACCTGGAGATCATCCAGGAGCGCCTGTCGCGCGAGTTCGACCTCGACCTGATCGCGACGGCACCCTCCGTCGTCTACAAGCTCGAGATGAACAAGGGGGAGGAGCTGGAGCTCCACAACCCGGCCGATATGCCCGACCCCACCCTGATCAAGTCCATCCAGGAGCCCTGGATCAAGGCGACGATCATGGTGCCGGATGAGCATCTCGGCTCGATCCTGACGCTCTGCACCGAGCGGCGCGGCCAGCAGGTGGAGCTGACCTATGTCGGCAACCGCGCCATGGCCGTGTATCGCCTGCCGCTGAACGAGGTGGTGTTCGACTTCTACGACCGGCTGAAGTCGGTGTCGCGCGGCTATGCCAGCTTCGACTACACGATGGACGGCTATGCCGAGGGCGACCTCGTCAAGATCAGCATCATGGTCAATGCGGAGCCGGTGGACGCGCTCTCCTTCCTCGCCCACCGCAGCCAGGCCGAGCGCCGCGGCCGCAGCATCTGCGAGAAGCTGAAGGACCTGATTCCCCGCCAGTTGTTCAAGATCCCCATCCAGGCGGCGATCGGCGGCCGGGTGATCGCGCGCGAGACGATCAGCGCGATGTCGAAGGACGTGACGGCCAAGTGCTATGGCGGCGACATCAGCCGCAAGCGCAAGCTTCTGGAGAAGCAGAAGGAAGGCAAGAAGCGCATGCGGCAGTTCGGCAAGGTCGAGATCCCGCAGAGCGCCTTCATCGCCGCCCTGAAGATGGACAGCTGAGCCGGGGCAGCCGGCAGCCAGGGCGCGCGGATGCACCCCACGATCGAGTGGTATGACATCCTGCTGCTGGGCGCCGCCGTGTTCTGGCCGCTCAGCATCACGGCGCTGCTGGCGCTGGCCTGGCTGGGCTGGCGCAAGCGCCGCCACTGGGCCGGCGTGGCGCTGCTGCTGGCCAGCCTCGCCCTCACCGTCATCGTGGCGCAGGCGGCGCTGCACACCCGGTGATGCTCTCCGCGTTTCCTATTGACGGCGAGGTATCGCAAACGGTCTCATATCCGGAATAATTAAACGTCCGGGGATTTTTTGCATGATTCGTAGCCGCCGCCTTCTGGCCGCCCTGGCCTTGCCGGCCCTGTCCGCCCTGGCTGGCTGGCCCGCCAGCCCGGCCGTGGCGCAGGCCACATACCCCACCCGGTCCATCACCATCGTCGTGCCCTTCGCGGCCGGCGGGCCGACCGACACCGTCACCCGCCTGGTGGCGGAAGCGATGGGGCGTGACCTCGGCCAGCCGGTGGTGGTGGAGAATGTGGGCGGTGCCGGCGGCACGCTGGGCGCGGCGCGGGTGGCCCAGGCACGGCCGGATGGCTACAGCCTGCTGCTGCACCATATCGGCATGGGCACCACCCCCAGCCTGTACCGCCGCCTCTCCTACGACGCGGTGAATGGCTTCGATCCGATCGGCCTCGTCACCGAGGTGCCGATGACCATCATCGCCCGCAAGGACATCCCGGCGAACAACCTGCAGGAGCTGGTGGAGCTGATCCGCCGGCAGCGGCAGGAGCTGAACTACGCCAATGCCGGCATCGGCGCCGCCAGCCACCTGTGCGGCCTGCTGTTCCAGACGGCGGTGGGCGCGCCGATGACCACCGTGCCCTATCGCGGCACCGGCCCGGCCATGACCGACCTGATCGGCGGCACGGTGGACCTGATGTGCGACCAGACCACCAACACCACCGAGCATATCCGCGCCGGCGCCGTGCGCGCCTTCGCGGTGACGACGGCGCAGCGCCTGCCATCCCTGCCGGACATCCCCACCACCGCCGAGGCCGGCCTGCCGGGCATGGAAGTGACGGTGTGGCACGCCCTGTACGCCCCCAAGGGCACGCCGGAAGCGGTGGTGAACCGCCTGTCCCGCTCGCTGCAATTCGCCCTGCGGGACGAGAAGCTAGCCCAGCGCTTCGCCGACCTGGGCACCGCCCCGGTGGCGCAGGACCGCGCGACGCCCGCCGCCGCCCGCGCCTTCTGGCAGGCCGACATCGCCAAGTGGCGCCCTGTGATCGAGGCGGCGGGGCAGTACGCGGACTGACCGGCGCCGACGACGTCCGGCCGGGCACGGGGCTGCGGGAGGGGTGATGCCCCTTCCGGCCTCAGCCGGCCGGCGGCCTGACTCTCTGACCGGGGCCCGGTTTGCAGTCCCCTGTTGCGTGCCTCGGTGTGGCGTCGCACCTGCAGCGGTCGTGGCGCGGCCGCATGGCGCGCCTGGCTGGCCCGGGTGGCCTGCACCTGTCAGGTAAGCGCCTGGCCCTCCCGTCACTGACCTGCCGGGCGCTCTCAGGCACCTGGGCCTGCCTGCAACCCCCAGGCTTCCGGCGCTCCCACCCCATCGCCAGGACACCGCGGCGCGGCTTCGCTCAGCCTTGAGCCTGGGCACACGAAAAATCTTGGCCGCTCTCAGGAATGTCGACGGTGCGTTGTCAGACTTCTTGCCTACTCTCTGATACAGAGATGGGCATGTGCGGCTTTGCCCGGCCGGCCAGGGGCCGCCGGGCTGCCGGTGTGCAGCGGCGGCTGACGCGTCAGGGCATGCATGGGTGGGGGTTCGGTTCTTGGCGACAGGCCAGCCCGGCGAAGTAAGGCCGGCATGATGGATCAAGTGAGTCCGCCGGTGGCCGCGTTGCCCGCCGGGGCGGCGCATGCCCATGTCGCCACGGCCGATGCCGGCGCCGCCATCGGTACCGGCCTGCCCGGCCAGGCCACCAAGGCCGCCCCCCGCCAGGGCCAGGCCGTCCGCCGCCACCTGCTGATCCTGGCGCTGACGGCGCTGCTGCCGGTGTGGATGCTGGCCGGCTATGCCGCCTGGCGCGATGCCGAGGCGCAGCGCAGCGCCTTCATCAGCGATGCGCGGGAAGCCGCGCGCAACCTGGCCTTCGTGCTGGAGCGCGAGGTGGTGGGCCTGCGCGGGGCGCTGACGGCGCTGGGCAGCTCCCCCGCCCTGCAGGCCGGGGACTACGCCACCTTCCACGCCCAGGCGATGGCACTGCAAAGCGTCGATGGCGGCCAGATCCGCCTGACCGACATCTCCGGCCGCGCGCTGGTCGATACCAGCGTGCCCTTCGGGGAGCCGCTGGAGGCCGGCGCCGCGCCTTCCGCCCTGGCGGATGCGCCGCTGGCGGATGGGCTGTCCGGCATCCTCACCTCGGAACAGCCGGGCGTGGCGCACCAAGTGGCGCTGACGTTGGAAGTGCGCCGCCCGGGGCAGAGCGCGCTGTTCCTCAGCGTCGGTACCGACCCGCTGCGGCTGTGGCTCAGCTCGCTGCGGCGGGCAGCGCTGCCGCCGGGATGGATCGCGCTGATCGCCGATGCGGAAGGCCGCATCGTGGCGCGCGAACCCTATGACAGCAACTACGCCGGCCGCCAGCTGCCCGCCGGCAGCAGCACCCGGCAGGCGCTGGCCGGCGGCCAGGTCTCCGGCATGGGCCCCGGCCGCGCGCGGGATGGGGAGCCGCTGCTGACCGCTTGGCACCGCGTCGGCAACTCGCCCTGGCTAGTGCTGGTGGGAATGCCGCGGGACCTGCCGGACAATCTGTTCCTGGGCGCCGTGCTGCCGGTGGTGCTGGTGGGCGGTCTGGTACTGCTGCTGTTCACCGGCGGCCTGCTGTTCTGGGCAGACCGGCGCATCGCCGCGCCGCTGGCCCGCATCGGCCGGATGGCGGTCGCCTTCGGCCAGGGCGCGCCGCTGCCCGGGCTGCGCCGCGTCGGCCTGCGGGAGATCGACACGGTGGCCGAGGCGCTCTCCAGCGCCGCGCAGCGCCGCGATGCGATGGAGGCCGAGCGGCTGGAGCTCGCCGCCCGCCTGCGCACGGTGCTGGAGAGCACGACGGACGGCGTGCTGGTGCTCGATCCGCACGAGCGCATCCTCTACGTCAATGGCCGCGCCCGGGCGCAGCTGGGCGGGCAGGCGGATGCGGTGGGGCTGGTGCTGCCCATCGCCTTCCCTGGCTGGTCCGATGGCGCCTTTGCCCATGCCTGGCGCCGCGCGCGGGACGAGGGCAAGCCGCAGCGCGT
Organism: Teichococcus aerophilus; assembly: GCF_014490485.1. Taxonomy (GTDB): domain Bacteria; phylum Pseudomonadota; class Alphaproteobacteria; order Acetobacterales; family Acetobacteraceae; genus Pseudoroseomonas; species Pseudoroseomonas aerophila. Next base: position 25,554 of record NZ_JACTVA010000056.1, read on the forward strand.
CACCGCCTTCCACGGCGCGCTGGGCCGCTGGATCTCGGCCGATGCCTATCCCTCGCCGGAAGGCCTGACCATCTTCTTCCGCGACGTCAGCGCCGAGCGCGCGGCCGAGGCGGCGTTGCGGGAGAGCGAGGCCCTGCTGAAGGCGGTGCTGGACAACGTCCCCGTCGGCGTCGTGCTGGTGGAGGCGCCGTCCGGCCGCACCATCCTCTCTAACCGCCGTACGGAGGATATCCGGCGCGGCCGCCCCGTGCTCTCCCGCGCCATCGCCAGCTATGGCGAGGACTGGGAATGCTACCACCCGGACGGGCGGCGGCTGGAGAGCGTGGACAACCCGCTGGCACGGGCGCTGAGCACCGGCATGCCGGCGGTGGGCGAGTACCGCCTGCGCCGGGGCGATGGCACGTTGGGCTGGGTGCGCATCTCCAGCGCCCCGGTGCGGGATGCCAAGGGGCAGGTCAGCGGCGCCGTCGCCGCCATCGCCGACATTGATGCCGAGCGGCGCGGTGCCGAGCAGTTGCGGGAGAGCGAGCAGCGCTTCCGCATCCTGGCCGAGACCATCCCGCAGATCGTCTGGTCCGCCCAGCCGGATGGCGAGGTGGACTACGTCAACCCGCGCCTGCAGGACTTCACCGGCCTTTCCGCCAGCGCGGCGGTGCGGATGCTGGGCCATATCGTCCACCCGGACGACCAGCGGCGGGCGGAGCGGGCCTGGCGGCGCGCTCGCACCGGCGGCACCTCCTTCGCCTCCGAGCTGCGGCTGCGGCGGGCCGATGGCGGCTGGCGCTGGTGCGTCGCCCGCGCCCTGCCGGTCCGTGGCCCGACCGCCGCCGGCAGCCACGAGCCGGGGCCGATTCACCGCTGGATCGGCACCGTCACCGACGTGACCGACATGGTGGAGACGCGGGAGGCTTTGGCCCGGCAGGTCGCCGCCCACGCGGCCTCGCGCGAGGCCGCGGTGCAGGCGGCGGCGGCCCTGGCGGCCTCCGAAAGCCGCTTCCGCCGCTTCGCCGAGGCCAGCCCGGACGTGATGTGGATGACCGATGCCTCTGGCGAGATGGCCGAGTTCGTCAGCCCGGCCTTCGAGCGCATCTGGGGCGTGCCGCAGGAAGCGGTGCAGACCAACCCCCGCCTGTGGCTGGAAGCCGTGCATCCGGCGGACCAGGAGCGCGTCAGCGCCGCCTGGGCGGAATCGCGGGAGACCGGGTTGTTCGACTGCGAGTACCGCGTGGTGCGCCCGGATGGCGGCCTGCGCTGGATCCGCGATGTCGGCTTCGCCATCCTCGATGCCGGCGGCAGCGCCGGCCGGCGCGGCGGCCTGGCGCGTGACATCACCGCCGCCAAGGCCGCCGAGGCCCGCCAGGCCCTGCTGCTCGGCGAGCTGAACCACCGGGTGAAGAACACCCTGGCCACCGTGCATTCCCTGGCCATGCAGACCGCCCGCACCGCCGGCGATGCATCCGAGGCGCTGCAACGCTTCCTGACCGACTTCCAGGCACGGCTGCTGGCCCTCTCCCGCGCGCATGACCTGCTGACCGCCCGCACCTGGCGCGGCGCGACGCTGGAAGAAGCCGCCCGCGCCGCCCTGGCCCCCTGGCGCATGATGCCGGGCGGCGAGGTGGATGAGAGCCGGCTGAGCCTGTCCGGCCCCTCCGCCTGGCTGGCGCCGAAGCAGGCGCTGGGCCTGGCCCTGGCGCTGCACGAACTGGCGACCAACGCCGCCAAGCACGGCGCGCTCAGCCAGCCGGACGGGCGCATCGACGTGACCTGGGGCAGCGCCGGCGGCGAGGACGGCATGGTGGAACTGCTGTGGCAGGAATCGGGTGGCCCGCCGGTGCGGGAACCGACGCGGCGCGGCTTCGGCTCCCGCATGCTGCAGCGTGGCCTGCCGGCGGAACTGGGGCCCGGTTCGGCGGTGCTGCTGGACTATGCAGAAAGCGGTTTTGCGGCAACGATCCGCTTCCGGCCCGTGAATGGCCCGGGAGAAGAGAACTGATGAGCTTGATGAAAGAGGCCGGGCAGCGGTGACAGGACTGAAAGGGCGGCGCATTCTGGTCGTCGAGGATGAAGCGCTGATCGCCATGCTGGTGGAAGATGCGCTGCTGGATGCGGGCGCCGACGTGCTGGGGCCGGCGGCGACCGTGGAGGAAGCGATCGCGCTGTTCGAAAGCGGCCACCCCGAGGCTGCCGTCCTGGATATCAACCTGGCCGGGCAGGCCTCCACCCCCGTGGCTGACATGCTGGCCGACCACGGCGTGCCCTTCGTCGTCGCTACCGGCTACGGCGCGGCGGGACTCTCCGAACGCCACCGCGGCGTGCCGGTGTTGGCCAAGCCCTATGACCCGCAGGAACTGGTCGAGACACTGGCGCGGATCTGCCAGTAGGCCGCGTCTGGGCTTTGGTGTTGGGCAGGCCAGGGGGCGCTGCCCCCTGGACCCCCGCCGGGGTGGACAGTCCACCCCGGACCCCGCTGGGAGAAAGAGGCGGAGCCCCCGAGGTTGGACAAGCGAGGTTGGCAGGCTGGTGAAGGCATTGTGCCGCTTGCCCAGGTTGAAGGCTTCGCCGAGTTTCAGGAGCCAGTTGGGCATCGGTGCACGGACTAGGCGCAGCTTTTGCTGCGTGATCAGAGGCAATGCCCTTTCACCGGGATGCACGCTCTCAACGAGAATTATTGTATTAAAACAATAGATTAAAATGCGGCGCCCATGTGGGGTATGGCGCAGATGACGCAGCAGAATCGCACGTGTTGTTCACAGATCATCCAGCGTGCGACGATCACTCTCCAATCCGCATCCATGCTGTCCCACGCATCTCAGCAAATGGGTTTCCAAAGGCCTCAGGCCTTTGGCGGGGAGAGTTTGAGAGGGGCAGCGCCCCTCTCAAAGACCGTCTACGCAGCACCACCCCATGGCATGCAGAGGCCAGACCGAAGCAGCCCGCGATCAGCGAAAGGCGGCGAGGACCCGTTCCGGTGTCGCCGGCAGGTCCAGGCGTGATGCGCCGGTGGCGTCGCGCAGGGCGTTCCAGACGGCGGTGGCCAGCATCAGCGGTGGTTCGCCCACGGCCTTGCTGCGGAAGATGGTGTCGGCGCGGGCGGGCGCGCCTTCCAGCATGCGCACGTTGAACACCGGCGGCACGTCGCGCGAGCCGGGGATCTTGTAGGTGGAGGGGCCGAGGGTGCGCAGGCGGCCGGTGGCGTCCCACCACAGTTCCTCGCAGGTCAGCCAGCCCATGCCTTGCACGAAGGCGCCTTCGATCTGCCCGCGGTCGATGGCCGGGTTCAGGCTGCGGCCGCAATCCTGCACCATGTCGGCACGCAGCACGCGGTGCTCGCCGGTCAGCCGGTCCACCAGCACTTCGGCCACGCTGGCGCCGTAGGAGAAGTAGAAGAACGGGTGGCCCTTCATCGCCACCGGGTCCCAGTGCAGGTCGGGCGTCTTGTAGAAGCCGGTGGCGGAAAGGCCGATGCGTTGGTTCCAGCAATGCTGTGCCAACTCGCCAAAGCCCATGGCGTGGTTGCCGGCGGTGACGCGGCCTTCGGCGAAGGTGATGTCGGCCTCCGGCACGCCCCACAGCGCGGCGGCGGCGGCGGCCATGCGGGTGCGGATGGTGCTGGCGGCGATCTGCGCCGCCCAGCCGTTCAGGTCGCTGCCGGTGGAGGCGGCGGTGGGGGAAGTGTTGGGCACCTCGTCCGTGCTGGTGGCGGTGATGCGGATGCGGCCGACATCGACGCCGAACACGTCCGCCACCACCTGCGCCACCTTGATGAACAGGCCCTGGCCCATCTCCGTGCCGCCATGGTTCAGGCGGATGGAGCCATCGGTATAGACATGCACCAGCGCACCGGCCTGGTTCATGGCGACGATGCCGAAGGAGATGCCGAACGCCAGCACGAAGCTGCCGAGGCCGCGCCGCAGCGTCGGGTGGCTGGCGTTGAAGGCGTCGATCTCCGCCCGGCGGCCGTGCCAGTCCGAGAGGGTCCTGGCCTCGGCCCAGACGCGGCGGATCAGGTCGCCTTCCAGGGCCTGGCCGTAGGGGGTCTCGGCGCCGTTGGGGCCGCCGGCGAAGTTGTGCTCGCGCAGCGCCTCGACGGATCGGCCGGTGGCGCGGGCGGCGGCGTGCAGCACGTCCTCCATCAGCAGCACGCCTTGCGGGCCGCCGAAGCCGCGGAAGGCGGTGTTGCTGACCGTGTTGGTCTTGCAGGCCAGGCCGGTGATGCGCACCGCCGGCACGTCGCACGCATTCAGCGCGTGGGTGACGGCGCGCATCAGCACGCCGCCGGACAGGTCCAGGCTGTGGCCGCCATCGGCGGCGAGCGTGGCATCCAGCGCCAGCAGGCGGCCGCTGGCGTCGCAGCCGGCGCGCCAGCGGAACAGGAAGGGGTGGCGCTTGCCGGTGGCGGCCATGTCCGCCTTGCGCGCCAGGCGTAGCTTCACCGGTTGCCCGGTGGCGTGGGCCGCCAGCGCGGCGGCGGCGGCGATCCAGCTTGCGTTGCTTTCCTTGCCGCCGAAGCCACCCCCCATGCGGCGGCACTGCACGGTCAGGCGGTTGTAGTCGCAGCCCAGCACGCGGGCGGCGATGTGCTGCACCTCCGTCGGGTGCTGGGTGGAGGAATGCAGCGTCATGTCGCCATCCTCGCCGGGGATGGCCAGGGCGATCTGCCCTTCCAGGTAGAAGTGTTCCTGGCCGCCGCAGCGGAATTCGCCTTCCAGCGGCAGGGGGGCGGCGTCCAGCGCTGCCTGCCAGTCGCCGCGCGCCATCACCATCGGCGGCATTAGCAGGGACTGCGCCTCCAGCGCCTCCGCCACATCCAGCACGGGGGGCAGCGGCTCGATCAGCGGCGCCAGCGCGGCGGCGGCGGCCAGCGCCTCATCCCGCGTACGGGCGACCACCATCGCCAAGGGCTGGCCCCAATGTTCCACCACCAGGTCGGCGAACAGCACTTCCGCGGCCTTGCCACTGGGAGAGATGTCGTTGCGCCCGGGCATGTCGCGCGGGCCGAGCACGGCCACCACGCCGGGCATGGCGCGGGCTGGGGCCAGGTCCAGCGGCGCCAGCCGGCCATGCGCGATGGGGGAGAGTGCCAGCGCCGCATGCAGCAGCCCGGGCGGTTCCGGCAGATCATCGGCGAAGCGGGCCTCCCCGGTGCAGTGCTTCAGGGCGCTGTCCTGCCGCAGGGCGGCGCCCATGCCTGTGCTGTTAGCAGGGCCGGTGCTGGTAGCGGGGCCGGTGGAGCGGGCCTGGATGTTCATGGCGCGTGCACCTCCAGCCGCAGGTCTGGCCGGGCGGCGCGCCAATAGAGCCGCCGTAGCAGCCCCGCCGCGCCGGCCTGGCGATACGCGCCGCTGGCCCGCCAGTCGGAAAGCGGGGTGAAATCCCGCGCCAAGGCATCGGCGGCGGCGGCGAAGCTCTGCTCATGCAGCGGCGCGCCGGCCAGCGCGGCCTCGGCGGCGGCGGCGCGGGCCGGGGTGGCGGCCATGCCGCCGAAGGCGA
>NZ_JACTVA010000057.1 GCF_014490485.1 Teichococcus aerophilus
CGCCCCGCGCGGGCGCGCGCCCGCCACGCCGGCGGCGCCGACCTCGCCCGCCAGCACGCCGCTGGGGCCGGTCGATACCCAGGCCAAGCAGGCCATCCTGGTCGATGCCGATACCGGCGCCATCCTGCTGGACAAGAACGCGGATGAGCGGATGCATCCGTCCTCCATGTCCAAGCTGATGACCGCCTACGTGGTCTTCGACATGCTGAAGCAGGGCCGCCTGCGCTTGGACCAGACCCTGACGGTCAGCGAGCGTGCGTGGCGCATGCAAGGCTCCAAGATGTTCGTGGAGCTGGGCAGCCAGATCAGCGTCAACGACCTGCTGCACGGCGTGATCGTGCAGTCCGGCAACGATGCCTGCATCGTGCTGGCCGAGGGCATCAGCGGCAGCGAGCAGCAATTCGCCGAGCTGCTGAACGAGTACGGCAAGAAGATCGGCCTGACGAACAGCAACTTCCGCAACTCGACCGGCTGGCCCGACCCTGAGCACCTGATGACCTGCCACGATCTGGCGACGCTGGCCCGGCGGATCATCAACGACTTCCCCGAATACTATAACCTCTACAGCGTCCGCTCCTTCCAGTGGCACGGCATCAGCCAGGAGAACCGCAACCCGCTGCTGGGCCGCGTGCCCGGCGCCGATGGCCTGAAGACCGGCCATACCGAGGATGGCGGCTACGGCCTGACCTCCAGCGTCAAGCGCGGCGACCGTCGGCTGATCCTGGTGGTGAACGGCATGGGCTCGATGCGCGCGCGTGGCGAGGAGTCCGAGCGGCTGATGGAATGGGGCTTCCGCGAGTTCGAGAACGTGGTGCTGTTCCGCGCCTCCGACACCGTGGAAGAGGCACCGGTCTATCTGGGTGACCGCGCGACGGTGCCGCTGGTCGGCGGCAAGGACCTGGTGATGACGCTGCCGCGCCAGTGGCGCCGCAACCTGACGGTGAAGCTGCGCTACGAGGGGCCGATCCCGGCGCCGATCGCCAAGGGGCAGGAAGTCGGCTCGCTGGACGTGTCCGGCCAGGGCGTACCGCCGATGACCATGCCGCTCTACGCCGGGGCGGATGTGTCTAAGCTGGGCGTGCTCTCACGCATCCCGGCGGTGATCGGGCGCTGGATCTCCGGCTGAGATGATGGCGGCCCCGAAGGCGCGCTTCATCACGCTGGAGGGCGGCGAAGGGGCTGGAAAGACCACGCTGGCTCGGCGGTTGGCTTCGGCCATGGCCGAAGCCGGCTTGCCGGTGCTGCGCACGCGCGAACCCGGCGGCGCCCCGGGGGCCGAGGCCCTGCGCGCCCTGATGCTGCATGGCCAGATCGGCTGGGACCCGGTGGCCGAGGCCATGCTGATGTTCGCCGCCCGGCGCGAGCATGTGGCCAAGACCATCCGCCCGGCGCTGGAGGCCGGCATCTGGGTGGTGTGCGACCGCTTCGCCGATTCCACCTTGGCCTATCAGTGCCGTGGCCATGGGTTGGATGAGGCCGTGTGGCGGAAGCTGGCCGATGTGGCGCTGGAGGGGTTCGAGCCCGACGTGACCCTGGTGCTGGACCTGCCGCCGGAAGCCGGCATGGCACGGGCGATGTCCCGCGGCCTGCCGGACAGGTTCGAGCGGCTGGGGCAGGACTTTCACACACGGGTGCATGCGGCCTTCCAGGCCATTGCCGCCGCCAACCCGCAGCGTTGCACCCTGATGGATGCGGCGCAGGGGCCGGACGCCGTGTTCGCCGCCGCCGCCCTGGCGCTGCGCGACCAGCTGGGGCTGGCGCTGTGACGGCGCCGCCGGAACCCCGCGCCAACCCGGATCTGTTCGGCCATGACCACGCTGCCCAGGCCCTGGCCGATGCCGCCGGCACCGGCCGGTTGCACCATGCCTGGATGCTCACCGGGTCCAAGGGCGTCGGCAAGGCCACCCTGGCCTACCGCTTCGCCCGCTGGCTGCTGGCCGGGCGGCCGGAGGCGACGCCGCCGCTCTACCTGCCACCGACGGACCCGACCTTCCGCCGCGTTGCCGCCAGCGGCCATGCCGATCTGCGTAGCCTGGCGCCCAATGCGGGCGAGAAGGGCGTGAAGATGATGATCCGGGTGGATGAGGTGCGGACGGTGCCGCGCTTCCTCAGCCTGACGGCGGCTGAGGGTGGCTGGCGCATCGTGCTGGTCGAGCAGATGGAGGCGATGAACGCCGAGGCGCAGAACGCGCTGCTGAAGACGCTTGAGGAGCCGCCGCCGCGGGCGCTGCTGCTATTGACCACGGCGGCGCCGGATCGGCTGCTGCCCACCATCCGCAGCCGCTGCCGGCGCATTGATCTGTTCCCGCTGCCGGAGCCGGAGATGGACCGGTTGCTGGCGCAATGGCTACCGGAGCTGGACGCCGGCCAGCGTGCCGCGCTCGGGCGCATGGCCGCGGGCGCCCCCGGCCGGGCGCTGGAGCTGGCGGAAAGCGACGGACTGACCCTGCAGGCCGAGGTGGACGCCTTCCTCGCCCGGCTGCCGCACCCGGACCCGCGCGCCTTGCACCAACTGGCGGACAAGCTGGCCGCCAAGCGGGATGGCAGCGCGCTGGTCACCTTCATGGACCTGCTGCGTTCCTCCCTGGCACATGCCATACGCGAGGCAGGACGCGGCCATGAAGCTGCACCTTATCTGGCCGCGAGGCCGCTTGCCGAGTGGGCTTCCCTGTGGGACACCCTGGGCCGCCTGGCCGATGAGACCGAAACCTTGAATCTGGACCGCAAGCAGGCGGTCTTGACCGGTCTGTCGCAACTGGCCTCGCGCTGAGGACCTGATGACCATGACCACCGAGCGGCGCTGCTATCTGACGACGCCCATCTATTACGTGAACGACAAGCCGCATATCGGCCACGCCTACACTTCGTTGGCGACCGACGTGCTGGCGCGCTGGAAGCGAATGTCCGGCTATCAGGTCCATTTCCTGACCGGCACCGACGAGCACGGCCAAAAGGTGGAAAAGGCCGCGGAGGCGCGCGGCATGGACCCGCAGGCCTTCACCGACCAGGTGAGCCAGGCGTTCCGCGACCTCGCCGTGACAATGAATTTCTCCAACGACGACTTCATCCGCACCACGGAGGAGCGGCACAAGGAAGCCTGCGTCGCGTTGTGGAAGCGGCTGGAGGAGAAGGGCGAGATCTATCTCGGCGCCTATGAGGGCTGGTACGCGGTGCGCGACGAGGCCTTCTATGGCCCGGACGAGATCACCGAGAAGGACGGGCAGAAATTCGCCCCGACCGGCGCGCCGGTCGAGTGGGTGAGGGAGCCCTCCTACTTCTTCCGCCTCGGCGCCTGGCAGGAACGGCTACTGGAGTTCTACGACGCGAACCCCGACTTCATCGCGCCGCAGACGCGGCGGAACGAGGTGGTGAGCTTCGTGAAGAGCGGCTTGTCCGACCTTTCCATCTCCCGCACCTCCTTCAAGTGGGGTGTGAAGGTGCCGGGGGACGAAGCGCATGTGATGTATGTGTGGGTCGATGCCCTGACAAACTACATCACTGCCCTCGGCTACCCCGATGAAAATGCAGCTCTTTGGAAGTTCTGGCCGGCCGATGTCCACTTCGTGGGCAAGGACATCCTGCGCTTCCACACCATCTACTGGCCAGCACTGCTAATGGCCGCCGGGCTGCCGACGCCCAAGCGCGTATTCGCGCATGGCTGGTGGACCAATGAAGGCCAGAAGATCTCCAAGTCGCTGGGCAACGTGATCGACCCGGTCGCGCTGGTGGAGCAGTACGGGCTGGACCCGGTGCGCTTCTTCCTGCTGCGGGAAGTGCCCTTCGGCAATGACGGCGACTTCAGCCGCAAGTCGCTGGTTCAGCGCCTGAACAGTGAATTGGCGAACGATCTTGGCAATCTGGCGCAGCGGACGCTCTCGCTGATCCAGAAGAACTGCGAAGGCCTGCTGCCCACCACCGGTGAGCCGGACCCAGCGGATGCCGAGTTGCTGGACGCCGCCGCGGCGCTGCCCGGGCGGGTGGACGAAGCGCTGAACCGCCAGGCCTTCCATGAGGCGCTGGAGCGCATCCAGGCGGTCTCCCGCCTCGGCAATGCCTGGATCGACGCGCAGAAGCCGTGGTCGCTGAAGAAGACCGACCTGGTGCGCATGGCCTCCGTGCTGCGTCACCTGCATACGGCGCTGCGAGCGCTGGCGACGGTGTTGCAGCCCTTCATGCCGGATACGATGGAGCGGATGCTGGACCAGCTGGCGGTACCGGCCGATGCCCGCACGCTGGACGCGCTGGCGGTGCCGCTGCCGGATGGCACGCCGTTGCCGCCGCCCAGCCCGCTGTTCCAGAAGATCCTGGATGACGCCGTCTGATGCTGGTCGATAGCCACTGCCACCTCGACTACTTCGAAGCCGATATCGAGGAGATCCTCGCCCGCGCCCGGGAAGCCGGCGTGGGGCGGATGGTGACCATCGGCGTGCGGATGTCCCAGGCCGCCAAGGTCAAGGAACTGGCCGAGCGGTACAAGCAGGTTTGGGGCACCGTCGGCGTGCATCCGCAGAATGTCGGCGAGGCGCCGTTGCCGGAGGTGGCGGAGATCGTCGCCGCCGCCGACCACCCGCGCATCATCGGCATCGGTGAAAGCGGGTTGGACTATTTCTACGACAAGGACCCGCGCGAGCTGCAGCAGGATGGCTTCCGCCGGCATATCCGCGCCGCGCAGCAAACCCAGCTGCCGCTGGTGATCCACGCCCGCAGCGCCGATGACGATATCGCAACGATTTTGCGGGAAGAACGGGAGGAGGGGGGAGACTTCCCCTTCCTGCTGCACTGCTTCAGCTCCGGGCGCGGACTAGCTGAAAAGGCGCTGGAGATGGGTGGCTATGTCTCCTTCTCCGGTATCCTGACCTTCCCGAAATCGGGCGAGATCCGCGACATCGCCCGGGATGTGCCGAAGGACCGGCTGCTGGTGGAGACCGACGCGCCGTACCTGGCACCGGTGCCGTTCCGCGGCAAGCGAAACGAGCCGTCCTACGTCGCCCACACCGCCCGCGTGCTGGGCGAGGTGCATGGCATGACGGCGGATGAGCTGGCCGAACTGACCACCAAAAACTTCTATTCTCTGTTCAGGAAAGCTTCCGAGGCCGTTGTTCTTGAAGGTTAAAATCCTGGGGTGCGGCGGTTCGGCCGGCGTGCCCATGGTCGGCGGCGCGGATGGGCTGGGCGACTGGGGGCAATGCGATCCCAGGGAGCCCCGCAACGTCCGCACCCGTGCTTCGATCGTGCTGGAAGCGACCGATGGGCGGCGCCTGCTGGTGGATGCCGGGCCGGACCTGCGGGGCCAGTTGCTGGCCAACGGCATCGGCCGGGTGGAGGCGCTGCTGGTCACGCATGGCCATGCCGACCACATCATGGGCATGGACGAGATCCGGCCGCTGAACCGCAGCCTGGGCGACGTCATTCCGGTCTTCACCGATGAGCGGACCCTGGGCGAGTTGAAGACGCGCTTTGAGTACATCTTCCGGCCCTCGACCGCGCCGGTGTTCTACCGGCCGGCACTGGAGCCGCGGATCGTGGCACCAGGGCAGGTGGTGGAGATCGCCGGCATGGCGGTGCGGCTGTTCCGGCAGGACCACAAGGTGCTGGACACGCTGGGGCTGCGGGTCGGCGGCTTCGGCTATTCCACCGACGTGGTGGGGATGCCGGAGGAGAGCTTCGCGGCGCTGGAAGGCGTCGATACCTGGATGGTCGACTGCTTCCAACGCCATCCGCATTCCGTCCACGCGCATCTGGACATGGTGATGGAATGGGTAGCGCGGCTGAAGCCGCGCCGCACGGTGCTGACGCATATGGGCACGGACATGGACTGGGCCTGGATGCAGGCGCATCTGCCGCCAGGAATCGAGGCCGCGTATGACGGCATGCTCCTCGACATCTCATCCTGATTTTACATAACATATATTATACGGATAACGGCTGCTCATGACCGCGACCCCCTCCGAGGCCCTGCAACGGCTTCTCGGCATCATGGCCCGGCTGCGGGCGCCGGATGGCTGCCCATGGGATCAGGTGCAGGACTTCGCGTCGATCGCACCCTTCACCATCGAGGAAGGCTACGAGGTCGCGGACGCCATCAGCCGTGGCGACGTTCCGGCCTTGCAGGATGAGTTGGGCGACCTGCTGTTCCAGGTCGTCTATCACGCCCAGATGGCGCAGGAAGCCGGTGCCTTCGACTTCGCCGCGGTCGCCGAGACGATCTCCGACAAGATTGTCCGCCGCCATCCGCATGTGTTTGGCGAGGACGCCGCACGCGATGCCGAGGCGCAGGTTGCCGCCTGGGAGGTGCAGAAGCAGGCCGAGCGCAACGCCCGGCGCGAGACCGGCACCCTGGCCGGCATCCCGACCGCCCTGCCCGCCCTGACCCGTGCCCTCAAGATTTCCCGCCGCGTCGCCCGTGTCGGTTTCGACTGGACCGGGCCCGAGGAGGTGCTGGAGAAGCTGGCGGAAGAAACGGCCGAGCTGCGTGCCGAACTCCCCGCGGCGTCCAAGGCCCGCATGCAGGACGAACTGGGCGACATGCTGTTCGTCATGGTCAACCTAGCCCGCAAGCTGGACCTGGACCCCGAGACCTGCCTGCATGCCGCCAACGCCAAGTTCGAGCGCCGCTTCAACGCGGTGGAAGAATTGCTGGCCGAGCAAGGCCAGACCCCGGCCGATGCCGGGCTGCCGGGCATGGAAGCCGCATGGCAGGATGTGAAGAGGCGCGAAAGCTAAGCGCCCCTTCCCTTTCAGGCGCGGCTCAGTCCAGCAGCGCGGCCTTGATGGCCTGCCAGCTGGCCTTGTCCGGCGCGGCGATCAGCCCGCCGCCGGTATGCGTCGGCAGGTATTCGCTGCCATCGAAGCGGGCGCTGTAGCCGCCGGCTTCCCGGTGCAGCAGCCAGCCCGGCAAGTGGTCCCATGGCATCAGCCGGTTATACACCGTCAGGTGCGCGCCGCCGGATGCAACCAGCCGGTACTCATGCGCCGCGCAGCGGAACTGCACGCCGGAGGCCAGGCGGGACAGCCGCGAGGTGATCTGGCTGCGCAGCGGTTCCTGCAGCCACGTCCAGGACACGGCGCCGATCATCTGCTCGACCGGCACAGGGGCCGCGACGCGCAGATCCGCGCGGTGGTCCCCCTGCTCGATCCAAGCCCCCTCGCCCCGCAGCGCGATGGCGGTATCGTCGCCCAGCGGGTCGTGAATCCAACTCGCGACGACCTCGCCCTTCACGATGGCGGCGGCCATGCAGCCGAACAGCGGCACACCAGCGGCGAAGTTGGCGGTGCCGTCCACCGGGTCCACCACGAAGGCCAAGTCGGCCCCCGCCAGCTTGCCCAGCAGGCCCTTGTCGGCCGCGCAGGCTTCCTCGCCCACCACGACGGCATTGGGGAAGCGTGCCAGCAACTCGCGCGTGATCTGCCGTTCCGCTGCCTCGTCGGCATCGGTCACCAGGTCCATCGGGCTGGACTTGGTGCGGATGGCCCCGGCGGTCAGCCGGCGGAAGCGTGGCAGGATCTCGGTGCGGGAGGCATCGCGCAGCAGCATCGCGACATCCGTCGCCATCCGGTGGTCAAAGCGCATGGGAGCCTTTCCTCGGGCAGTGAGGCCGCCGGCTGGGCGCAGCCGGCGGCAGCACGCCTCAGTTCTGTTCGAAGCGGGCGCGGTCGGCCGGGGCCAGCCGGACGGTCAGCTGGATGCTGTCGTCGCCATCCTGGCGGGAGAGCACCTCGCCATGCTGGTACAGCCAGGCGATCCGGGCGCCATCGGCGGGCGGCACGGCGTACTCCACCGTCTCCATCCCCGCGGCCAGGCGCTCGTCCAGCGCTGCCTTCAGCGCGTCCAGCCCCTCCCCCGTCAGCGCCGATACGGCGATGGCGGAGGCGTCGGTACCGGGGATGCCGGCAACGCCGCCCAGAAGGTCGGCCTTGTTTAGCACCTCGATGGTCCGGCCCATCCAGTTCTCGTCCAGCGTCGGGTCCTCGCCTGTGGCCATCTCGTCCAGCACTTCCAGCACGTCGCTGCGCTGGGACGCACTGTCCGGGTGCGCCACGTCCCGCACATGCAGGATGATGTCGGCGGCGGCGACTTCCTCCAGCGTGGCGCGGAACGCCTCGATCAGCTGAGTCGGCAGGTCGCTGATGAAGCCGACGGTGTCGGAGAGGATGACGGTGCGGCCGCTGGGCAGCTTGATCGCCCGCATGGTCGGGTCCAGCGTGGCGAAGAGCTGGTCCTGCGCATAGACCTCGGCGCCGGTCAGGGCGTTGAACAGCGTGGACTTGCCGGCGTTGGTGTAGCCCACCAGCGCGACCACCGGGAACGGCACGCGGGTGCGCGCGGACCGGTGCAGGCCGCGGGTGCGCCGCACCTGCTCCAGTTCCTTCTTCAGCTTCACGATCCGGTCGCCGATGAGACGGCGGTCGATCTCGATCTGCGATTCACCCGGGCCGCCGAGGAAGCCGAAGCCACCCCGCTGCCGCTCCAGGTGGGTCCAGGACCGGACGAGGCGGGTGCGCTGGTATTCCAGATGCGCCAGCTCGACCTGCAAGGTGCCCTCGCGGGTGCGGGCGCGCTCGCCAAAGATCTCCAGGATCAGGCCGGTACGGTCGATGACCTTGCAGCCCCAGGCGCGTTCCAGGTTGCGTTGCTGAACGGGCGTCAGCGCGGCGTCGACGACGACGACGCCGACCTGATGCTCCTCGATCTCCAGCTTCGCGGCCTCGACCTGCCCTTCCCCGATCAGGGTGGAGGGACGGCGCGTGCGCAGCGGGAAGGCCGCGCTGTGCACGATGGTCAGGCCGATGGACGCGGCAAGGCCCACAGCTTCAGCCAGGCGCGCTTCCGCGGCGCGGCTGATGCTGCGTTGGTCAGGAAAGGCAAGAATGCCGGCTTCGGAGCCGGCCAGACGGGCGGGCCGCTCATGCGGCAGCAGCACGGCGGCAAGCATCGGCTTGCCGCCCGTGGCGTTATCAGTCGGAGGAGCCGACAGGGTTGACCTCGCGTTGCAGTGTCATGGTGCCCTCACGCGTCACGGTCGCGGTCGCGCCTGCACCGGTCGTCTGGGCAGGGGCGCCGGCGCCGGCAGCGGCGGCATCGAACAGCATGATCGGCGCGCCCGGCATGACGGTGCTGATGGCGTGCTTGTAGACCAGCTGGGTGTGCCCGTCCCGACGCAGCAGGACGGAAAAGTTGTCGAACCAGGTGATGATACCCTGGAGCTTGACGCCATTGACCAGAAAGATGGTCACAGGAGTTTTGCTTTTGCGAACGTGGTTCAGGAACACGTCCTGCACGTTCTGGGACTTCTCGACGGCCATAAGGCTCGGTCCTTCTTCTTCTTCTTGGCGAGCCGCTTTCGTTCTCCTTGAGGCTCGTTGGCCCCCCGGTGGTATATGAACTGGATGCGCGACGCCGCCCCGGTGTACGGAATGCACACCGGTTCGCGCGCAAGATCATGCGAAGTGGGGTGTCTTGGCAAGCCCAACCAGCCGCATGGCCAATGCGTGGCCATCGATAAAATGGGCATCCGGGGCCAGTGCCTCAACCCCGCCGTCGTGGGACGCATCGCCTAGCAAGACAGCCGAGCATCCGGCGGCCCGGGCGGCCTGCATATCGACCCCCGTATCGCCGATGAACCAGACCTCCGGCCCCGGCGCGACGCCCAGCTTTTCCAGCGCCATCAGCACTGGCGCGGCGGCGGGTTTGTCCGCCGTCGCATCGCCAGCGCCGACCAACACGCCGAAGCGCGGCGCCCAGCCCAGATGCGCCGCCTCCGCCCGCAGGATCGGCCCCTGCTTGTTGGACACGACGCCCTGCGGCCAGGCGGCACCGGCCGCCAGGGCCTCGGCCACCCCCGGCAGGGGCGTAATCAGCTCCAGGTGCCGGGCGCGGACCTCGGTGTAGAAAAGGTCCCTCGCCTTCTCCCATTCCGGGCCGAACAAGGGCGGGAAGGCCTCACGGAGGGAGAGCCGGGCGCGGGCCTGGACTTCCTGCTTCGACCATTCCGGTAGTCCGAAGGCGCGCAGCGCGGCGTTCATGCCCGCCTGCACCCCGGCCCAGGCATCGACCAGCGTGTTGTCCCAATCCCAGAGGATGGCGCGTGGCGCGGGCAGGCTCATGCGGCGTTCTTGGCCCCGCCCTTCACATGGCGGGCGAAGATCTCGAACAGCTTGGTCGTCACCGGGCCGGGCGTACCGTCGCCAACCGGCGCGCCGTCGATCTTGAGGATCGGCTTCACGAAGGAGGTGGCGGAGGTGATGAAGGCTTCGCGGGCGCGCTTCATCTCGTCCAGCGTGAAGGCGCGCTCATCGAAGGCGATGCCGGCTTCCTTCAGCTCGGCCATCAGCGCGCTGCGGGTGCAGCCCGGCAGGATGGCGTGGGAAAGCGCGCGGGTGCGGATGGCGCCGTTCTCGTCGACTATCCAGAAGCTGGTCGCGGCGCCCTCGGTGACGATGCCGGTGGCTTCCTCGTACAGGATGGCCTCGACCGCGCCCTGCTCCTTCGCCGCCTGGCGGGCCAGGACGTTGGGCAGCAGGTTGATGCTCTTGATGTCCCGGTGCGCCCAGCGCAGGTCCGGCAGGGTGATGGCGTTGCCGCCCCAGCCGGTAATGCTGGCCGGATACGGCTTGATGCGCTTCACGGTCACTACCAGGGCGGGCGGGACAGGCTGGCTGGGGAACGGATGATCCCGGTGCGCCACGCCGCGCGTGACCTGCATGTACAGCAGGCCCTCCGTCACCCGGTTCTTCCGCGCCACTTCCTTCAGCACGTGAGAGAGGGCGGCGCGCGTCAGCGGCATCGGCAGCTTGATCAGCTTCAGCGAGCGTTCCAGCCGGTCGAGATGCCGGTCCTCGTCGATGAAGCGGCCATTGTAGAGGTGGACGACCTCGTAGATCCCGTCGCCAAACTGGTAGCCGCGGTCTTCGATGTTCACGCTGGCTTCACGCTGCGGAACGTAGCGGCCATTCACATAGGCGATGCGGGACATAGGCGGGACTCTATCCTGATGATCGGGGGCGTTACCTTCGCCCCATCATGCGAGGGTGGCAATGGGCTGCCCGGTCGTGACCCGAGCGCAGGAAACGGGCGGGGCGTGAAGCCGCCCTGCCCGCTGGCCCGGTGCCGCGCCTCATACCGCCGCGCTGCGGTCCTCGGCCTGCACGCCCAGGAATTTCAGCTTCCGGTGCAGCGCGCTGCGCTCCATGCCGACGAAGTTGGCGGTGCGGCTGATATTGCCGCCGAAGCGCAGCAGCTGGGCTTCCAGGTACTGCTTCTCGAACAACTCCCGCGCATCGCGCAGCGGCAAGGTCATGATCTCGCTGGAGCGATCCAGCTTCAGCGCGGCGGGGGCGGCGGAGCCCACCTCGGGCGGTAGCATCTCCGGGCGGATGGCCTCGCCCGCGCCACCCGGCGCCATGATCAGCAGCCAGTCCACCAGGTTGCGCAGCTGCCGCACATTGCCCGGCCAGTCATAGGCCTGCATCGCCGCCAGCACGTCTTCCGACAATTCGCGCGCCGGCACGCCAGATGTCTCGGCGGAGCGGGCCATGAAGTGGCGGGCCAGCACCGGCACGTCCTCCCGCCGCTCCCGCAGGGAGGGCACGCGCAGCGGCACCACGGCCAGGCGATAGAACAGATCCTCGCGGAAGCGCCCGGCAGTGATCTCGGCGGTCAGGTCCCGGTTGGTGGTGGCGATGACACGGACATCGACCTTGACGCGGGTGGCACCGCCGACACGCTCGAACCCCTGCTCCTGCAAGGCGCGGACAATTTTGCCCTGGGTCTCCAGCGGCATGTCCGCCACTTCGTCCAGCAGCAGCGTGCCGCCATGGGCACGCTCCAGCACGCCGGCGCGTCGGCCGCCGCCGGCGCCATCCGCCCCGGCCTCCACGCCGAACAGCTCTTCCTCGAACCGGCCCGGGTTCAGCGTGGCGCAGTTCAGCGCGACGAAGGGCTCGCCGGAGCGGCGAGAGCGGGCGTGGATCATCCGCGCTGCCACTTCCTTGCCGACGCCGGCGGGGCCGGAGATCAGCACGCGGCTGCCGGTGGGCGCCACACGCTCGATGGCGTTACGCAACTGGCTGATCGGCGGGGAATTGCCGAGCAGCTCGGTCTCCGCCCCCGCCCGCAACCGTAATTCGCTGACCTCACGCTTCAGCCGCGCCGCTTCCAGCGCCCGCTCGACGATCAGGATCAGCCGGTCGGACTTGAAGGGCTTCTCGATGAAGTCGTAGGCGCCGTGCTGGATGGCCTGCACCGCCGTCTCGATGGTCCCGTGGCCGGAGATCATCACCACCGGAACCTGCGGCTCCTCCCGCTGCATCGCTTCCAGGATGCCAAGGCCGTCCAGCCGGGAATTCTGTAGCCAGATATCCAGGATCACCAGGCTCGGGCGCCGGGCCCGGAAGGCCGCCAGGGCGGTGTCGGAATTTTGCGCGCCGCGTGTCTCGTAGCCCTCATCGGAGAGGATGCCTTCGATCAGCGCGCGGATATCCGGCTCGTCATCGACGATCAGGACCTCATGCGCCATGCTGCTGCACCTCCGTTGTCTTATTGGCCGTGTCGGCACCGGCGTCCGGGCTGGCACTCTTCAGTGGGAACATCAGGGCCGCGCGCGTGCCCTGGGGCGTTTCACCATCCGCCGAGCGCCGGTCCGTCAACACGATCCGGCCGCCGTGGTCCTCCATGATCTTCTTGACGATGGCAAGACCAAGGCCGGTTCCCTTCGGCTTGTGCGTGACATAGGGCTCGGTCAACCGTTCACGCTCCTCGCCCTGCGGCAGGCCAGTGCCGTCATCCTCGACGGCAATGGCCAGCCATTCCTCGCCCGGTTCGACGAGGATGCGGATATGGCCTGGATTCATAACGCCCGTCTCGGCCTGTTCGGCCTGCTGGCGCGCATGCACGGCATCGGCGGCGTTGGCCAACAGGTTGGTCAACGCCTGCCCCATCAGCCGCCGGTCGCAGCGGATACGGGGCGACGCCTCCGGAATGGAGGTAGAGAAAACAATGTCGTGATGCGCGTTCTGGTGCAGGATCAGTGCCTCCCGCGCCACCTGGGCGGGATCTTCCGGGCGGATCACCGGCTGCGGCATGCGGGCGAAGGCGGAGAACTCGTCGACCATCCGGCCGATATCCTCCACCTGCCGCACGATGGTGTCGGTGCAGGCCACGAAGGTCTCGGGGTCGTTAGTGATCTGCTTCAGATAGCGCCGCTTCAGCCGCTCCGCCGAAAGCTGGATCGGCGTCAGCGGGTTCTTGATCTCGTGCGCGATGCGCCGCGCGACGTCCGACCACGCCGCCTTCCGCTGGGCGGAGAGCAGCTCGGTGATGTCGTCGAAGGTCAGGACGTAGCCGACCACCTGGCCGCGCTGCGTCTCGGCGCCGATCTGCGCCAGCAGCGTGCGGCGGGAATCCGGCGGGCCGATGCGGATCTCGGCGATGCGGCTGCGCTCGGGCGCCGCCATGGCCTGGGCCAGCAGCGGGGCGAATTCCGGCACCACGTCGGCCAGACGGGTGCCGAGGTCGGCGGTCAGGTCCCGCTCCAGCAACTCGCTGGCGCTGCGGTTGGGCAGGTTGATGCGCCCATCCGCGTCCAGCCCCATCACGCCCGCGGAGACGCCGGAGAGCACCGTCTCGGTAAAGCGGCGCCGTTCGTCGATCTGCCGGTAGGCTTCCATCAGCTCACTGCGTTGGGCCGCCAGCTGGTTGGTCATGCGGTTGAAGGCGCGGGATAAGCCGCTGATCTCGTCATCCGCCACCCCTTCCGTCACCCGCACCGTCAGGTCGCCGCCCCGCACCCGGTCCGCCGCGACGATGAGGCGGGAGAGCGGGCGGGCGATCTGGTTGGCGATGACGAGGCCGATGGAGACCGCTGCCAGCAGGACCAGCAGCGCCGCGATGGCGAAGATCAGCGCGAAGGTGACCTGCAGGCCGGATCGGTTGCGGTCGAGCTGGTCATATTCCTGGAAGGCGAGTTCCGTGGTCTGCATGTGCTCGATAACGCCGGGATCCACCGGTCGGCCGATCAACAACATCAGACCAGGCTGAATATCCAGCGCGACCAGCGCCCGCACGCGGCCTTCCTCCGTCTCCCCCGGCAGCACGGCGACGTCGCCCTGGCGGGTCTGTTCCATCGCCCAGGCGGGCAGCGGCTCCAGCACCGTCGTCGTCGTCAGGCCGGCATGGGCCACCACCTGGTTGGAGATGGGGTCGAAGACGATGGATTCCGTCAGGCCGCGCAACGCCGTGTGCGTGGCTAGGATGCGTGCGAAGGCATACTGGTTGTCGATCAGCAGCGTGGAACTGCGGTTCAGATCGGCTGCCATTGCCAGCGCATCCGCGCGGATGTTGTTCCGATGCTCGTCCAGATAGGCGCGGGAGGCGACGAGGCTGGCCTCCAGCGTGCTGCGTACCCGGTCGCTGAACCAGGACTGGATGCCCAGGTTGAAGAACACCGCGGCGAAGATGGCCACCAGCAGCGCCGGCAGCACGGCGGTGACGCTGAACAGCAGCACCAGCCGCACATGCAGGCGGGAGCCGGCCGAGCCGCGCCGCCGCTCCGCCCACACCCGCACCAGCCGGCCGATGACGGAGCCGAGCAGCAGCAGCAGGAACAGGGCGTTGACCAGCACCATGGCCACTACCTGCCCTGGCTTGGTCGGCCCGAACGGGCTGCCGTTGGAAAGCAGGGTGAAGGTGCCGATGCCCATCAGCAGGGCACCGACGGCCAGGACCAGGGTGACGAAGCGGCCCAGCAGGAAGTCGGCCAACCGCCGGCCGACGCGTTGCGGCCGGGCGCCGGGAAGGCGTGTCATGCGCGGATCACGACAGCCCGCGCACCACCGGCAGATCCAGTTCGCGGATCTTCTTCCGGAGGGTGTTGCGGTTCAGCCCGAGCATGGCGGCCGCCTTGATCTGGTTGCCGCGCGTCGCGGCCAGGGCCAGGCGCAGCAGCGGCCGCTCCACCTCGGCCAGCACGCGCTCATACAGGTCCCGCACCGGCAGGCCGTCCTTCTGGGCGGCGACGAAGGTGGTCAGATGGCGCTCCACCGCCTGCTCCAGCGTCTCCGGCGTCCGCATCTCCGGGTCGGCCACGGGCGCGGCCTCGGCCAGCTCGTTGTTGACGGCATCGGCGCCGATGACTTCCTGCGGGTACAGGGCGGCCAGGCGACGCATCAGGTTCTCCAGCTCACGCGCATTGCCGGGCCAGGCGTGCTGGCGCAGGCGGTCCACCGCCTCCTGGTCCAGTTGCTTGCCGGGCAGGCCAGAGGCCTTGGCGCGATCCAGGAAGTGCTTCGCCAGCAGCGGAATGTCCTCGGACCGCTCGCGCAGCGGCGGCAGGCGGATGGGCACCACGTTCAGGCGGTAGAACAGATCCTCGCGGAACATGCCCTGGCGGATCGCCTGCCGCAGGTCGCGGTGCGTCGCGGCGACGATGCGGACATTGGCCTTGATCGGGTTGCGGCCACCGACGGTGGTGAACTCACCCTCCTGCAGCACGCGCAGCAGCCGGGTCTGCGCTTCCGGCGGCATGTCGCCGATCTCGTCCAGGAACAGCGTGCCGCCGGCGGCCTGCTCGAACCGCCCGACGCCGCGCGCCAGGGCGCCGGTGAAGGCGCCGCGCTCATGGCCGAACAGCTCGCTCTCGATCAACTCGCGCGGGATGGCGGCCATGTTGATGGCGACGAAGGGACCGGTGCGGCGGCGGCCGTAATCGTGCAGCGCGCGGGAGACCAGTTCCTTGCCGGTGCCGCTCTCGCCGGTGATCATCACCGTCAGGTCGGTGGTCGTGAGCCGGGCGACGGTGCGGTAGATTTCCTGCATCGCGGCACTGCGGCCGACCAGCGGCAGGCGCTCGCCCTCGCCTTCGTCCGATTCCGGCTGGGGGGCGGCCGGCGCGGTCAGCGCGCGGGCGACGACGGCCAGCAATTCTTTCAGATCGAAGGGCTTCGGCAGGTATTCGAAGGCGCCGCGCTGGGCCGCCTTCACCGCCGTCATGAAGGTGGACTGGGCGGACATCACCACCACGCGCATCTCCGGCCGCACGCGCTTGATGCGCGGCACCAGGTCCAGCCCGTTCTCGTCCGGCATGATGACGTCGGTGATGACGAGGTCGCCGATCCCCTCCTCCACCCAACGCCACAGCGTGGAGGCCGAGGAGGTCGCACGCACGGTGTAGCCCGCGCGCCCCAGGGCCTGGGACAACACGGTCCGGATGGCCCGGTCGTCGTCGGCGATGAGGATGGTACGGCTGCTGTCGGTCATTCGGAGCGGGTCTCGGGCGAGGCGGGCAGGTCAGCCGGCGGCATGGGAAGGGACAGGCGGAAGATGGTGCGCCCGGAACGGCTGTCGCATTCGATGAGGGCCCCCTGGTCCGCCACCAGCTTGGCGACCATGGCGAGGCCGAGCCCCTGCCCGCCCCGCTTGGTGGTGACGAAGGGTTCCCACAGCGTGGCGCGCACGTCCTCGTCGATGCCGGGGCCGTTATCCCGCACGCTGACCTGCAGCGGCAGGTGCACGCGTTCCCGGGAGCCCGGAATGGCGATGCGAACGCCGTGGTGATAGGCGGTGGAGAGTTGGATCTCGCCCCCCTGGGGGTCCACCGCCTCAGCGGCGTTCTTCACCAGGTTGAGCATGATCTGGATGAGGAAGTCCCGGTTGCCCCAGACGGACGGCAGCGAAGGGTCATAATCTTCGATGATCCGCAGGTGGCTGGCGAAGCCGCGGCTGGCGATGCGCCGGACATGGTCCAGCACCTCGTGGATGTTCACCACGCCCTGCTCGATCGGGCGGTCGGAGAACATCTCCATCCGTTCGACGAGGTCGCGGATGCGGTCGGCCTCGTCCTGGATCAGGACGCACAGCTCGCGGTCATCCTCGCTGGCATTCTGCTCCAGCAACTGGGCGGCGCCACGGATGCCGGAGAGCGGGTTCTTCACCTCGTGCGCCAGCATCTGCGCCATGGCGGAGGCACCGCGTGCCGCGCCCCGGAAGTTCAGCTGCCGGTCCAGCTTCTGCGCCTTGCTGCCATCCTGCAGCGTCAGCACCACCGCGCCCGGCATCTCCGGCAGCGGTGCGCCATGGGCGGCGACGCCGGTGCGGTGCAGCCGGGGGCTGTCCAGCGTCAGGTCGTGGTCGGAAACGGGGGCATCCTGGTTGCGCACCTGGTCCACCAGGGCGAACAGCCGGCTGTCGGGCGGTACCAGCTCCTCCAGCCCGATATGCGCCAGGGAGCCGAAGGAGAGCTGGAAGAACTGCTCGGCGGCCGGGTTGGCGGAGCGGAAGCGGTTCTGGGCATCCAGCACCACCACCGGCACCGGCAGGGCGGAGATGACCGCGATGCTGTCCGGCAGGCCGGATTCCGGCGGCTGCGGCTTGCGACGGGTGAAGATGTTCATGCCGCCATCGCATCCTCTTCGCGTCCGGCAGCGGAATAGGCATCCCGCACCACGGTCACGCCCTGCTCGATCAGCGGGCGGTAGAACTCGTTCATGACCGCCAGCGTGGCCTCCCGCGTATCCGCGTGGTTTACCCGCACGCGGAACTCGGCCGAACCCGGCAGGCCCTTGGAGTACCAGGCGACATGCTTGCGGGCGAGCCGCACGCCCGTGGTCGGCCCGTGATGCTCCAGCATCGACTCGTAGTGGCGCAGCAGGATGTCGTAATGGGTGGCGAGGTCCGGTTCCGGCAGCAGCCGGCCGGTGGTCAGGTACTCGGCCACCTGGGCCAGCACCCAGGGGCGGCCATAGCAGCCGCGCCCGATCATGACGCCATCCGCGCCGGACTGGCGCAGCGCCTCGGCCGCGTGCTCCGGCACCAGGATGTCGCCATTGACGATGACGGGCAGCTTGATGGCGGCCTTCACCTTGGCCACGAAGGCCCAGTCGGCGGTGCCGGTGTAGAGCATCTGCCGGGTGCGGCCATGCACCGTGATCATCTGGATGCCGCAGCTCTCGGCGATCTGCGACAGCTTCGGCGCGTTCAGGCTGCTGTGGTCCCAGCCCATCCGCATCTTCAGCGTGACGGGCACGGACACCGCCTTCACCACCGCTTCCAGGATGCGGGCGGCGCCGATCTCGTCGCGCATCAGCGCGCTGCCGGCCTGCTGGCCGATGGCCACCTTCTTTACCGGGCAGCCGAAATTGATGTCGATGATGGCGGCGCCGCGGTCGGCCGCCAGCTTCGCCGCCTCGGCCATCACGGCCGGGTCGCATCCGGCCAGCTGCACGCTGGCGGGGCCGCCGAAGCCATCCACCTCGGCCATCTTCAGGGTCGTGCGGTTCTCCCGCACCATCGCCTGACTGGCGATCATCTCGCTCACCACCATCGGCGCGTTCAGCTCCCGGCACAGGCGCCGGTATGGCAGGTCGCTGACCCCCGACATCGGCGCCAGGATCACCGGCGCGTCGATCGTCAGCGGCCCCACCTTGATGGGGCGCAGGCGCGGAGGCGCAACGGCCTCGGCCGCGGGAGAGAGGGCGGCGGTGTCGTGAGAGGTGGCGATGCTCATGATTTGGGCAATCTAAGGCGTGCCGCGCCCCGCGTCCATGCTCAACCGCCCAAGAGTCGGGCGGCTCTGGTCAGCATTGCGGGTGACGGATAGGTTCGCACCATGCGCGTCATCGCCCTGTTGATGGCGGCCGGAAGCGGTTCACGCTTCGGTGCCGCCGAGCCGAAGCAATTCCTGCCCCTGCTGGGGCGCCCTATCCTGCGCCATGCCGCCGAGGCGCTGCTGGCCGATGGCGCCGTCGAGGCGCTGCTGCCCGTCGTGGCGCCCGGCCAGGCCGCGCGCGTGCTGGCGATGCTGGAGGGACTGCCCTGCCTGCCCGCCGTCGAAGGCGGCGCATCGAGGCAGGAGAGCGTGCGCGCCGGGCTGGAAGCCCTGGCGGAACAGGCACCGGACGCCGTGCTGGTGCATGATGCCGCCCGCCCCATCCTGCCGCCGGGCTGCATCCCTGCCCTGCTGGCCGCGCTGGAGGCCCACCCGGGCGCCATTCCCGCCCAGCCGGTGACGGATACGCTGAAGGCGGGCCAGGATGGTACCATCCTGCGCACCGTGCCGCGCGCCGGCCTGTACCGCGCCCAGACGCCGCAGGCCTTCCGATTCGCGGCCCTGCTGGATGCCCACCGCGCCGCGACGGATGAAGCCACGGACGACGCCTCACTGCTGGAGGAAGCGGGCCTGACGGTGGCCCTGCTGCCCGGATCGGAGAACAACCTGAAAGTGACCTACCCTGAGGATCTGGCCCGCACCGAGGCGGCGTTGCTGCCGCGCTTTCTGCCCGCCATGGGCACCGGCTTCGACGTGCACCGCCTGGTGGAAGGCCGCCCGCTGATCCTGTGCGGCCTGACCATCCCGCACGACAAGGGGCTGGACGGCCACTCGGATGCCGATGTCGGGCTGCACGCTCTGTGCGACGCCATCTACGGCGCACTGGCCGAGGGCGATATCGGCCGCCACTTTCCGCCCAGCGAGGCCGAATGGAAGGACGCGGACAGTGCCCGCTTCCTGCGCCACGCCGCCGGCCGTGTGGCGGCGCGCGGCGGCATCATCACCCATGCCGACGTCACGCTGATCTGCGAGCGGCCGAAGATCGGCCCGCATGCGGATGCGATGCGGGCCCGGCTGGCGGAGCTAATGAGCATCCCGGTCGCCCGCGTCTCGGTGAAGGCTACCACCACGGAGCGGCTGGGCTTTACCGGACGGGGCGAAGGCATCGCGGCGCAGGCGGCGGCGACGTTGCTGCTGCCAGCCTGAGGTACCCCGTCAGCAGGGCAGCGCCTGCGCCACCAGGCCGGCGGTGCTCCCCTGCTCTCGGCAGGGGAGCGTGCCGTGTCAGCGGCGGGGCAGGAAGCCCACCAGTTCCTCGGCCTTGGTCACGATCGGCTCGGCGATGGCGGCGGCACGGTCGGCACCCTTGCGCAGTGCCGCGTCCACCGCGGCCGGGTCGGCCAGCAGGCGCTGCATCTCCGACTGGATCGGCGAAAGATGCGCCACCAGCGCATCCGCCAGCGTGTTCTTGAAGGTGCCGAAGCCCTGCCCCGCATGCTCCCGCAGCACGTCGGCCGGCGCCTGGCCGGTGATGGCGGCCAGCATGCCCACCAGGTTGCGGGCCTCCGGGCGGGCGTCCAGCCCGGCCATCTCGCTCGGCAGCGGCTCCGCATCCGTCTTCGCGCGGCGGATCTTCAGCGCGACGGTGTCCGAATCATCGGTCAGGTTGATGCGCGACTGGTCCGACGGGTCGGATTTCGACATCTTCTTAGTGCCGTCGCGCAGGGACATCACCCGCGCGGCCACGCCCTGGATCATCGGCTCGATATGCGGGAAGAAATCCACGCCGTAGTCGTGGTTGAACTTCTCGCCAATGTCGTTCGCCAGTTCCAGGTGCTGCTTCTGGTCCTCGCCCACCGGCACGCGGGTGGCGTGGTAGGCGTGGATGTCGGCGGCCATCAGGTTCGGGTAGACGTACAGCCCGGCCCCGGCATTCTCCCGGTCCTTGCCCGCCTTGTCCTTGAACTGGGTCATGCGGTTCAGCCAGCCGATGCGGGCGACGCAGTTGAAGATCCAGGCCAGGCGCGTATGGGCATGCACGTGGCTCTGCACGAACAGGGTGCAGCGGTCAGGGTCCACCCCGCAGGCGATCAGCGCCGCCGCCATCTCCCGCGTCTGGGTCGCGAGCGTCTTGGGGTCGAAGGGCTGGGTGATGGCGTGCAGGTCGACGACGCAATAGATGCAATCGTGGTCCGCCATCATCGGCACCCAGTTGCGGATGGCGCCCAGATAATTGCCCAGGGTCGGGATGCCGGAAGGCTGGATCCCGGAGAAAACGCGCTGCATTGCCATCACCTTTCGCGCCAAGACCGGGGGTGATCCCGCACCCGGGCGGCGCTCGTCAAGCGGCGGAGCCGGAACCGGAGCATTTTTCCCGGCGCGGTGCGTGACTTTTCCAAGGGGACCGCGTTGCACCATGACCATGCAATCCGTCCTCCCCCCGACGTCCCGCCTGCCGGAAGACCGCGCCGCCGCTGCCTCTGGCGGCGCCGGCGGCACCGTGCTGCGCCCCGGCCACAACGTCTGGCGGGTCGAACCCGCTGCCAGGGCCGCGGTGCTCGCCGACGCCGCGCCGTATTTCGGCGCCTTGCGGGAGAGCATGCTGAAGGCGGAGACCAGCATCCTGATCGCCGGCTGGGATATCGACAGCCGCGCACCGCTGGTTGGCCCCTCCGGCGAGGCGAAGGACGGCCTTCCCGCCCTGCTCGGCCCCTTCCTTGGCGCCCTGGCGGAACGCCGGCCGGACCTGCGCATCAAGCTGCTGCTGTGGGACTACTCGGTGCTCTACGCGCTGGAGCGGGAGTTGCTGCCGGCGCTCAGCCTGCACTGGAACACCCCCGCCCGCGTCGAACTGTGCCTGGATGACGAGGTGCCGCTCGGTGCCTCCCACCACCAGAAGATCGTCATCATCGACGACCGGCTGGCCTTCAGTGGCGGGCTGGACCTGACGATCCGCCGTTGGGACACGCCGGCCCACCGCCTGCACGACCCGCACCGGCTGGACCCGAAGGAGGAGCCTTACCCGCCCTTCCACGACGTACAGATGGTGGTGGACGGGGAAGCCGCCGGCGCCGTGGCCGATTTGTTCCGCATCCGCTGGTCCCGCTCCGCCTGCGAGGACATTCCGCCGCGCGAGCCGGTGCCGGACGGCGCGCCGGACCTGTGGCCGGCCAGCGTGACGCCCGATTTCCGCGACGTGAAGATCGGCGTCGCCCGCACCCAGCCGCCGCTGGAAGGCGTGCCGGAGGTGCGCGAGGTCGAGCACCTGTTCGAGGATATGATCAGCAGCGCCGAGCGCGTGATCTATGCCGAGAACCAATTCTACACCAACCTGCACCTCGCGAGCCTGCTGGCGGCGAGGATGCGGGAGAAGCCAGAGCTGCAGGTGGTTCTGCTCGGCCCCCGCACCCATCACACATGGCTGGAGCACCGGACCATGCTGGCCGGGCGCATCCGCTTCATGATGCTGCTGCGGCAGCAGAGCGTGGCGGACCGGGTAAGGCTGATGTTCCCGCAGGTGGGCGACGCGCGCGGCCAGCAGAAGGCCGACGTCATGGTCCACGCCAAGGTCATGATCGTCGATGACCGGATGCTGCGCATCGGCAGCGCCAATCTCTGCAATCGCTCCATGGGCACCGACACCGAATGCGACCTGGTGGTGGAAGGGGTGGACGAGACCACCCGCGCCGCCATCCGCCAGGTGCGGGACCGTATGCTGGCCGAGCATCTGGGCGTGCCGCCGGCGCAGGTGACGGCCGCCATCGCCAAGGGCTCCATCTTCACCGCGCTGGATACGCTGCGCGCGCGCGGCCGCCGGCTGCTGCCGATCGCCGACGGCGAACTGGCCGAGGGCGAGGGCATGCCGCAGGTGGAAGCCGTGGCGGACCCCCGCCGGCCGATCGGCCCCAGCACCATGCTGGCCGATTTCGGCGAGGAGGAAGGCACCAGCGGCGGCATGGCCCTGTGGCTGCGCATCGCGCTGGTGGCGGCGCCCATCGCCATCCTGGGCGTGGCCTGGCGCTACACGCCGCTCTCCGAGCTGATGAACCCGCAGGCCTTCAGCGACTCCATGCAGGCCGGCGGTGCCTGGGGGCCGCTGCTGGCGCTGGGGCTGTTCATGACGCTGGGGCTGATCGCCTTCCCAGTGAACGTGCTGATCGTCGCCACGGCGGCGGCGTTCGGCTTGTGGCCGGGGCTGATGTATGCGGGCGTCGGCGCCATGGTCAGTGCCTTCGTCACCTACCTCGTCGGCCGCCGCATGGGGCCGGGGGTGCTGCGCAAGATCATTGGTCCACGCATCAACAAGGTCAGCCGCGGCATCGCCCGCAACGGCATCATGGCGGTCACGCTGGTGCGGCTGATGCCGGTGGCGCCGTTCACGCTGGTGAACCTGGTGGCGGGCGCCATCCGCATCCCGCTGCTGGACTACATGGTGGGCACCGCGCTGGGCCTGGCGCCCGGCCTGGTGCTGATGACGGCGCTGGGGGACCGGCTGCTGCGCATCTTGACCGACCCGTCACTGAACGACGTCATCGGCTTCGTCGTCGTGCTGATCGCCTGGGGCGGGCTGTCCTTCGGCCTGCAGACGTTGATCAAGTGGTTCCGCCGCCGCATGGCGCGCAAGCAGGAAGCGTCTGCATGATCCTGCGGGCCATGACCTGGAACATTCATGGCGGCATCGGGACGGACGGGGTGTGCGACATGCGGCGGGTCACCGCGCTGATCCGCCGCCAGGCCCCGGACATCCTGGCGGTGCAGGAAGTGGAAAGCCGCGGGCGCGGGACGGAGCATTGCGGCTTCTCCCTGCTCGGCGCGCTGTCGGACCATTCCACCCCCGCCCGTACCATCAAGGCCGATGACGGCGCCTATGGCCACATGCTGCTCAGCCGCTGGCCGATCCAGCACAGCGCGTTGCACGACCTCTCCCACCCCGGGC
The DNA here is from genome assembly GCF_014490485.1 of Teichococcus aerophilus. GTDB lineage: Bacteria > Pseudomonadota > Alphaproteobacteria > Acetobacterales > Acetobacteraceae > Pseudoroseomonas > Pseudoroseomonas aerophila. The sequence continues at coordinate 23,476 of NZ_JACTVA010000057.1, forward strand.
GGGAGCCTCGCGTGGCGATCGAGGCCACCATCGCCACGCCTTCGGGCGCGCTGCATGTCGTCTCCACGCATCTGGGGCTGCGGACGCGGGAGCGGCAGCAACAGGCGCTACGGCTGGCCGCGCTGATCCGCCGGCTGGAAGGGCCGTTGGTGGTTCTGGGCGATTTCAACGAGTGGATTTGGCGTGGCCCCGTGCGCCGCGTGCTGGCGGGGCAGGATTGGGCCGGGACGCAACAGCGCACCTTCCCTGCCCGCTTCCCCGTGTTGAAGCTGGACCGCATCTACTGCCGCCCTGCCCGCCTGCTGGGCGATAGCTGGCGCGACCCTGACGGCAGGGGCGCTTCCGACCACCTGCCGGTGGTGGCGGAACTGCATATGCCGGAGATGAGGACAGACGTCGGGGAGCCGGATGCCAGGACCGAGGAGCTGGTTCCGACCGGCATCGTGGAAGCTGGCGCGCCCTGAGGGACTTGAACCCCCAACCAACCGGGTAGAAGCCGGTTGCTCTATCCAGTTGAGCTAAGGACGCGGAAGGCTCGGCGTTGGGCGCCTCTCAGTGCGTCCAGTTTTCCGAGCGGCCGTAGCGGAAATTCTCGGCGTAGACCTTGGGCTTGATGTCCATAGCCTTGGGCGGCTCCTCCACCTCAAACTCCAGGCCGTTGGCGCGGGCATAGGCCTCGGCGGCCTCGCGCGTCGAGAAGCTGATGCGCAGCTGGGCGCGTGTGTCGCCCGAGCCGTACCAGCCGGTCAGCGGGTCCAGCCTGCGGGCCTCGGAGGGGGCGAATTCCAGGGTCCAGCTCTGCGTCTTGGCCTTGCCGGACTGCATGGCCGAACGCGGCGGGCAGTGGATACGGGCGATGGCGACGTCGCGGCTCATGAAGGACAGTCCTGATCGTTGCGGTGGTCGGGGCGAGAGGATTCGAACCTCCGGCCCTTTGGTCCCAAACCAAATGCGCTACCAGGCTGCGCCACGCCCCGACTGCGGTGCAAACTATGGGCGATCGCTCCGCAAAGCAACGCCCTGTCTGCATCGTCAGCGTGCCTCAGCCGATATGGCTGAGACCGCCCATCCACGGCTTCAGCACCTCGGGAATGGCCACGCGGCCGTCCTCCTGCTGGTGCGTCTCCAGCACCGCGATCAACGCGCGGCCGACAGCGACGCCGGAGCCGTTGAGCGTGTGCAGGAAGGCAGTGCCCTTGGCCTCCTTCGGCCGATAGCGGGCGGACATGCGGCGCGCCTGGAAGTCCCGGCAGTTGGAGCAGGAGGAGATCTCCCGCCACGCCGCCTGCCCCGGTAGCCAGACCTCGAGGTCATAGGTCTTGGTGGAGGAAAAACCGGTATCGCCCGCGCACAGCAACACGCGGCGCCAGACGAGGCCAAGCTCCGTCAGCACCCGCTCGGCGCACTGCGTCATGCGCTCGTGCTCGGCGCTCGATGCCTCGGGCACGGTGATAGCGACCATCTCCACCTTGGCGAACTGGTGCTGGCGCAGCATGCCGCGCGTATCCCGCCCGGCGCTGCCGGCTTCCGAACGGAAGCAGTAGGACAACGCCGAATAACGCAGCGGCAGCGCGTCCTCGGCCAGGATCTCGCCGGCCGCGAGGTTGGTCAGCGGCACCTCGGCGGTCGGGATCAGCCAGCGGCCGTCATCGGTGTGGAACAGGTCTTCCTTGAACTTCGGCAGCTGGCCGGTGCCATACATGGTGGCATCGTTGACCAGCAGCGGGACGGAGGTCTCGGTGAAGCCGTGCTCATCCACATGCAGGGACAGCATGTACTGGCCCAGCGCCCGCTCCAGCCGCGCCAGTTGACCTTTCAGCACCGTGAACCGGGCGCCAGAGAGCTTGGCGGCGCCGGCGAAATCCATCTGGCCGAGGGCCTCGCCGATCTCGAAATGCTGCTTCGGTGTGAAGGGTAGGTTTGGCGGGTTGCCATGCTGGTGGACCACCACGTTGTCGGACTCGTCGCGGCCGTCCGGCACGTCGTCGTCCAGCAGGTTCGGCAGGGTTTCCAGCAACGCGGTCTGGGCGGCGTCGGCGGCCTTGGCCTCGGCCTCCAGGGCCTCCATCCGCTCGCGCAGCGCGGTGCCCTCGGCTTCCAGGGCAGCGGTATCGCCGCCCTGGCGCTTGGCCATGCCGATCTCCTTGGAGACCTGGTTGCGGCGGGATTGCAGCTCCTGCAACGCGGTCTGCGCCGTCCGCCGCGTTGCGTCCTGCGCCAGGATGGTCTCGGCGGAGGGCGGCAGGGCACGGCGGGCCATGGCGGCGTCGAACGCCGCGGGATCGGCGCGGACGATGCGGATATCATGCATGGCTCAGGCTCAATTCTTGTCGTCTTCGTCGTCGCGCTTCGGCGACACCCAGCCAGCGGCCAGGATCGAGATTTCGTAGAGAAGGATCAGCGGCACGGCGAGGCCGACCTGGCTGATGATGTCCGGCGGCGTGATGACGGCGGCGACGACGAACATGCCGACGATGGCATAGCGCCGCCCCTTCTTCAGCCCGGCGGCCGAGACGATGCCGACCTTGGCCATCAGCGTCAACGCCACAGGCAGCTGGAAGGCGGCACCAAAGGCCAGGATCATGTGCATGACCAGGCTGAGATACTCGCTGACCTTGGCTTCCAACTGCACCGGCAGCGCACCGGTGCCCGGCGGCGTCTCGAACGAGATGAAGAACTTCCAGGCGAGTGGGAAGATGAAGTAGTAGGCCAGCGCCGCGCCCAGGATGAACAGCACCGGGGACGCGACGAGGAAGGGCCAGATGGCCTTCTTCTCGCTGCGATACAGGCCCGGCGCGATGAACAGCCACAGCTGCGTCGCCCAGACCGGGAAGCTGACGAAGACCGCGCCGAAGAACGCCACCTTCAGGTAGGTGAAGAAGGCTTCGTACAGCGCGGTGAAGATCATCCGCCGCTCGCCGCCCGCTTGGTGCTGCAGAATGTCCGCCAACGGCCGGGCGAGGAAGCCGTAGATCTGGGTGGAGAAATAATAGCAGACCGCAAAGGCGATGATGAAGGCGCCAAGCGACCACAACAGGCGGGTGCGCAGTTCGAGCAGATGCTCGATCAGCGGCATCGGCTTGTCGTCGATCTGATCTTCTACTTCTTCGCGGGCCACGGATTGATACTCAGACGCTCGGAGTTGCGGGCGGGGTCACAGGCTTCTCCGGCGCCGGAGCGCTGTCGGCCTGCGGCGGAATCATCGCGGGCCGCTCTGGCTCCACGGGCTGGGTGACGGTGATGGGGTCATGCCGCGCGGCGTCGGAGGCGAAGGCGGCCACCGTCGGCGGGATGAAGGCGGGTGCGTCGGCGGCGGCGGCCGTCTCGGTCACGGCGGGTGCCACGGTGCCCACGGCGGGCGGCGCCTCGGTGATGGTCTGGCCGCCTTCCGGCGTCGGCTTCCAGGCGTCCTGCAACGGGTTGTCGTTGAAGGTCTTGCGAATCTCACCGTCATTGTCGACGGCGCGCTCGATCGTCCCCTTCAGGTCGAAGCTGCGGATCTCCTGGATCTGCTGCCGGACATCGTCCAGCTTGGCCTCGCGTACCAGCTCATCGGCATGGGTCTGGAACTCCGCGGCCATGCCGCGCAGCTTCTTCACGCCCTGAGCCACCTTGCGGATGGCATCCGGAAGGTCCTTCGGGCCGATAACCACGACCGCCACGACGGCGATCAGGGCGAGCTCGGACCAGGCAAGATCGAACATATGCTTCCCACTCCCCAGAACCGGGGGTCACTTCCGTTAGCAGGAACCGGAGGCATCGCCAATCGGGCAGCCGGCCTCGGATTCCCGGACATTCCCTATTTAGGGCCGTTGGCCGCCGGCCGCATCGCACCGGGCGTGAAATCCCGTCCAGCCGACGCAATGAAACGCTTCGCCATGAAACGCCGGGCGATTGATACGCGGCGGAGCCTCACGCGGCCTGAACCAGGCCCGGCGTCGATTCCCCGGCCAGCAATTCCTCCCGCCGGGGCAGGTCGGTCAAGGCCCGCAGGCCGAACTGGTCCAGGAAGCGCGGCGTGGTACCCCACAGGACCGGCCGGCCCGGCACTTCCTTGCGGCCGCGTGGCGCGATCAGCCCATGCTCCAGCAACGCCTCCAGCGTGGCCTGCGAGAGGCTGGCGCCACGAATTTCCTCGATCTCCGTCCGCGTCACCGGCTGGTGGTAGGCGACGATCGCCAGGGCCTCCATCGCCGCGCGGGGCAGCCGGCGGGGGGCATCGACCACCTTGGTCAGCACCGGCGCCAGGTCCGGTGCGGTACGGAAGGCGTAGCCGCCGCCGACCTCGGCCAGTTCCACCCCTCGCCCGGCATAGCGGGCCTTCAGCAGCGTCAACACGGCCTCGGCGCGCAGGCCTGCGGGCAGGAATTGTTGCAGGCGCTCCAGCGGCACCGGGCGGTCGGCGGCGAAGATCAGCGCCTCGGCCAGCCGCAGGGCGTGCTCGACCGGCGCCTCGCCAGGGCGCGGCGCCGTCTCCACGCGGATGTCGTCCTGGGTATCCTGGGGTTCAGGCGGCTGCATGCCGGCTCTCCTTCCCTGTCTTCTGGCGGAGCAGGATGGGGCCGAAGGCGGCTTCCTGCCGCAACTCCACCCCGCCGCCCTTGGCCATCTCCAGCCCGGCCACCAGCGTGCTGGCCAGGGCGGCGCGGCGTTCCACCGGGTCCAATACCTGTTCCGGCATGAATTGCCGCAAATCGCCCCAGTCGGGTAGCCCGCCGATCAGCCGTGCCAGCCGTTCCAGCGCGTCCTGCACCGTCCACAGCTTGCGCTGCTTCGGGCGGTAAGGCCGCTTGGCGGCGGCGCGGCGCAGGGCATCCACATAGCCGCGCAGCAGCGGCGGCAACTCGGTCGCGAGGCCGGAGCGGTCGGTCACGGTGAAGCTTTCGGGCCGGCCGCGCTCGAACACCTCATGGCCTAGCTGGGGCTGGCGGCTGAGCCACTGCACGGCGGCGCGCATGCGCTCCAGTTCCGCCAGCCGCTCGGCCAGCTGGCCGGCCAGAGCCTCGGCGTCCTCTTCCTGTTGCGGGTCTTCCGGCAGCAGGAGGCGGGATTTCAGCCAGGCGAGCCACGCGGCCATCACCAGCCAGTCCGCCGCCAGCTCCAGCCGCACACGCCGCGCGCCCTCGATCACCGAGAGATACTGGTCCACCAGGGCCAGGATGGAGATCTTGGCGATATCCACCTTTTGCGCCCGCGCCAGGTCCAGCAGCAGGTCCAGCGGCCCCTCGAAGCCTTCCAGGCTCAGATGCAGGGCCGTGTCGTTCACGGTCTGGGCCTTCATACCGGGTGGCCGGCGAGCCAGAGCACGAAGGTGAAGGCCGGCCCCATGACGAAGCCGGACAGCCAGCGGATGACATCGTAATCCGGTGCCACGCGCGGGATGATCAGGATCAGCAGCATCACCACCAGCAGGCCGTAGCGCTCCACCTTCGCCAGCTGCATCGCCAGCGGGCGCGGCAGCAGGCCAACCATGATGCGCCCGCCATCCAGCGGCGGAATCGGCAGCAGGTTGAACAGCCCCAACAGCAGGTTGGCCATGATGGAGAGGGCGATGAAGCGGATGAAGTAGGCCAGCATCTCCTGCGAGATCTCGCCCGCCATCGCCTGCACCGGATGCGCCAGCAGGGCGGCAATCCAGGCGAGGACGAAGTTCATCGCCGGCCCGGCGGCAGCCACCAGCACCATGCCGAAGCGTGGGTTGCGCAGCCGCCAGAAGGCCACCGGCACCGGTTTGGCCCAACCGAACATGGCTTCCACCCGCTCGATGGTCAGCAGCTGCGTGATCAGCAGCACGCCGGGCACGATGATGGTGCCAACCTTGTCCACATGCCGTAGCGGGTTGAGGCTGAGCCGGCCGGCCTGCTTGGCGGTGTCGTCGCCCAGCGCCAGCGCGGCGTAACCATGCGCGGCCTCGTGCAAGGTGATGGCGATCACCGTGGCCGCGATGGCGATGAGAAGCTCAGGCAGCCACTCGATCACGCGGAGACCCGCAACAGGTCATCGCGGCGCGCGGCCAGGGCGATCGGGTCGGGGGAGACGCCACGGCTGGCGCCGTCGCGCGCCGCCCGGGCGGCCTGCATGCGCGCCTCGGCCCGCTCCGTCAGCGGCGTGGCGCCTTCCAGGGCCGAGGCGGTCTCGGCCAGCACGCCGGAGCATTGCAGCGCCAGGTCGCAACCCGCCGCCAGCGCCGCGGCCACCAGCTCGCCCGGCGTGCCGGAGAGCGCCTTCATATCCAGGTCGTCGGAGACCAACACGCCATCGAACCCGATCTCGCTGCGGATGATCCCGGCGATGATGCGGGGGGAGAGCGTGGCCGGCAGCGCCTCATCCAGCGCGGTGTAGAGCAGGTGCGCCGTCATCGCCCAGGCGCCGGAGCGGGAAAGGGCGGCGAAGGGCGCGAAATCAGCGGCCAGGGCGGCCCGGTCCGCGCTGACGCGCGGCAGTTCCAAATGGCTGTCCACCATGGCGCGGCCATGGCCGGGCATGTGCTTCAGCACGGGGATGGCGCCGCCGGATTGCAGCCCCCTCACCCAGCCCTCCGCCAGCCGGGCGACTTCCGCCGGCTCGGCCGAGAAGCCTCGGTCGCCCACCACGGCGTGCGCGCCGGGCAGGCGCAGGTCCAGCACCGGGGCGCAGACGACATCCAGCCCGGCGGCGACGCATTCCATCGCCAGCAGCGTGGCATTGGCCTCGGCGGCGGCGACGTTACGGTGCTCGAACACAGCGGCCGGTGGGAAGGCCGGCCAGTGCGGCGGCTTCAGCCGGGCGACGCGTCCGCCTTCCTGGTCCACCAGGATCGGCGCCGCCTCCCCCAGCTCCTCCCGGATCGCCGCGGTCAGCGCGGCCAGTTGGGCCGGGTTCTGCACGTTGCGGGCGAACAGGATGGCCCCGGCCGGGCGCTGGCGGCGGAACAGCGCCGCCTCCTCGGCCAGCAGCACGGGGCCGGAGAGGCCGACGATCGCGGCGCGGGCGCGGCTCATCCTCAGCCGCCGATAACGGCGCAGGCGCCACCCTTGCCCCGGATGCCGTCGCAGAATTCGCGTGCCGCCTCGGCCGAGAAGCCGCCGGTCCGCAGGCGCCACATGGTCGGCTTGTCCTGCCGCTCGAAGCGGATGATCTGCGGCGAGCGGCCATGCAGCAGCTCGGGCGCGCGGCGGGCCAGGCGGTCCCACTCGGTGCGGGCGCCGGCTTCCGAATCGAGCGCGCCAAGCTGCACGACGACGGCACCGCCGGCGGCCACGCGCTGCGGCGGCGCCACTGCGGGCGCCACGGGCGCTGGCGTTGTGGGAGCCACCGGCGCGGGCATCGCCGGCGCCTGGGGCGCGGCCAATTGCGGGGCGGTCATTGG